>DITU01000046.1 GCA_002422905.1 Verrucomicrobia bacterium UBA6176 | reverse complement strand
TCTGGAGCAGGCGGGTCACCTGGGTCTCCGACAACTCCACCCGGATATCCTGTCGACCGCCAAAGCAGGCGAACCCATCCGAAGGCCAGTTCTCGCAGATCAGGCGGACGACCACCGGTGGCATGGAGGGCGGAGCAACGGGCATGGGTGAGACCGTGGTGTTGTTGGAATCCGGGACAAGCCAGGAACCGGGGAAGAATGCAACCGGCGCCCGATCGCGCGAATGGCATGTCCCCGGTTTCTCGTTTGGCCGGACTCTCGCTGCTCTTTGGCTGAGATCCTTCGTTCTTGGCGACTTACAGATCAGTGGGGATATACTCTTTGCCCACGCCCCAGCCTGCGAAGGAATCTGCGGCGCGCCACTTCCCTCCCTGCTGCAAAGCTCCAACCCCGGTCAGAACACACTTCACCGTTTCCGGTGATAGGACTCGTGGAGATAACGGGAGTCGTGGAGTTGGTTGGCGGTGGGGATCCACGATGCCGGGTCGGATGCGGTCCACTGGACGGCCCAGTCGCGGGTGGCGACTTCCCGGAGGGCCTGAAAGAAGTTGGCTCGGTCGATGCCGGTTGGAACGGGTTGGATGCTGCCCTGGATGAGGAGGCCGGAACGGTTCCGACGTTGGGCTGCGCCGGCCAGTTTACGGCCATCGACCAGCAGATCGGATTTCTCCCAACCGACAAAGCATTGGCCGGGGCCGGAGGATTCGCAGCAGGGGGCGATGAAGGTGGGAAGCCCGCATTGGGCGAAGGCGGACTGGAGCCAACGATGCATGCGCAGGTAGCTGTCGGGTGCGCGGAGCCGATACCATTCGTGACCGGGCGGAACAGCGAAAGCGTAGGTCCAGTCGGCGAGATGGGGAACCAGACCTCCGCCGGTGGGGCGACGAAGCAGGGGTCGGATGCGGGTCCAGTTGGCGATGTCCTGATGGGATTGGAAGTAGCCGAACGTGGCGGCCGGGGAGGTCCAGGCGTAGGAGCGCAGCACGGGGAATCCGACCTGGGCGGCGGATTCGAGAAGTGCTTCGTCGAAGGCCATGTTCCAGGCCGGTTCACACGGGCCGGCATCGAGGAATGCCCAGGGCTGCGGGGCAACCGGTGCGGCGAAATTGACGGGATCTCCGGGGAGCATCCTGGGCCGGGTCAGGGCTTGGTCTGCGAACGGACGGCCTTCAGGAGGGCATCGATCTCAGGGTCTGAACCGATGGTGATGCGGAGGTAACGATTGAGGGGTGGGGTGGGGAACCAGCGGACCAGAATGAGTTTTTCGCGGAGGCGTTCGAGCCATTCCCTGGCGGGCGGGCCGGGAGGTTCGGCGAGGAGGAAATTGGTCTGGCTGGGGAGGACGCGCCAACCTAGGCCGGCGAGTTCGCGATGGAGGCGTTCGCGGGAGGCGATGATGCGGGCGAAATTGCGTTGGTAATACGGCAGGTGATCGAGCGTGACCTCAGCGGCGAGTTGTCCGAGCCCATTCACGTTGTAGCTGTCGCGGATGGTATCGAGGGCGGAGACGACCTCGGGATGGGCGATGGCATAGCCGACGCGTTGGAAGCAGAGGGAGTAGGCCTTGGAAAAGGTGCGGGTGACGACGACGTGGGGATGGCGGAGGGCGAGTTCGGCGGCGTTGGCCTCGGCGAAGTCGACGTAGGCTTCGTCGAGGACGGTGATGCCGTCCTGGGCGCGGCACAGTTCCTCGAGGGTGTCGGTGGTGTAGCCCCGACCGCTGGGGGCGTTGGGGGTGGTGATGAAGCTGAGGGCGGCCTTGAAATCCCAGCGGCGGCCGCGTCGGAGTTCGTCCGGGGTGGGGAGATCGAAGTCCTTGCGGAGGGGAACGGGGCGGGCGAGGGCGCCGTGGGTCTGGGCGAGGACGGGGTAGAGGGAGTAACAGGGCCAGAGATACTGGACGGTGGCGCGGGAGCGGCGGGAGGCGGGGACGGCGGCGGCGGGTTCGACGAAGGCGCGGATGAGGAGGGCGAGGACTTCATCGGAGCCGTTGCCGACGAAGATATGGGCGGGGGAACAGTTGTGGAGTTGGGCGAGTTTCTGGCGGAGGGGAGTGGCGGCGGGGTCGGGATAGAGTCGGAGACGGGGATCGACGGCCTTGCGGATGGCGCGGAGGACGGCGGGGGCGGGGGGGTAAGGATTCTCGTTGGTGTTGAGCTTGATGAGGCCGGGGACCTTGGGTTGTTCACCCGGGACATAGGCATGGAGTCGACGGACGAGGGGACGGACGAGGCGGGCGATTCCCTTGGGGGATTTGGAACTCATGGGGGGATGGGGACGGACGGGGGATTACTTGTCCGCGCGGATGGTGGCGGAGCGGCCGTGGGCATCGAGGCCCTCGACCTGGGCGAATTTCTGGATGGAGGCGAGGGCCTGTTTGAGGGCGCCCTTGCCGTATTCGACGACACTGGTGCGGCGTTGGAACTGGTCGACGGTGAGGCCGGCGAAGCAACGACCGGCGCCGCCGGTGGGGAGTTCGTGGCTGGGACCGGCGACATAATCGCCGAGGACGGTGGGAGAGTAATCGCCGAGGAAGATGGCGCCGGCGGTGGTGACGCGCTGGGCGACGTCGCGGGCGTGGGCGGTCATGATCTCGCAATGTTCGGGGGCGAGACGATTGGTGAGTTCGAGGGCGTGATCGAGTTCCTCGACGTGGATGAGCCAGCCGTTCTTTTCGAGGGCCTTGGCGATGAATTCGCGACGGGAGAGCTTGGGAAGCTGGCGGGTGATCTCCTTGGTGACGGCCTTGAGGAGTTTGCCGGACGTGGTGATGAGCCAGACGCGTTCGTGACCGGAACCGTGTTCGGCCTGGGCGAGGAGATCNNGTGACGAGGATCGACTGCGCCGCCGTGTCGTGTTCGGCCTGGGCGAGGAGATCGGCGGCGACGAACTTGGGGTTGGCGGAATCATCGGCGAGGACGAGGACCTCGCTGGGGCCGGGGAGAAGATCGACGGCGACATAGCCGAAGAGGAGGCGTTTGGCGGCGACGACATAGGCGTTGCCGGGGCCGAACACCTTCTGGACGCGGCGGATGGAAGCGGTGCCGAGTGCGAGGGCGGCGATGGCCTGGGCGCCGCCGACGCGATGGATCTCGGTGGCGCCGGCGGTGGCGGCGGCGAAAAGGAGGGCGGGATTGACGGTTCCGTCCTTGCCGCACGGGGTGGCGACGACGATCTCGGGACAGCCGGCGGCCTTGGCCAGGGTGACGGTCATCAGGGCGGTGGAGACCAGGGGTGCGGTGCCGCCGGGGATGTAGATGCCGACGCGTTGGAAGGGGTCGAACTTTTCACCGACCGCGGCGCCGTGATGATTTCGGCACTGCCAGTTCTCGCGGAGGGAACGGCGGGCGAACTCGGCGACATTGCGATGGGCATCATCGACGGCGGCGCGGAGGGCGGGATCGGCCTGATCGACGGCCTTCTGGATTTCCTCCGGGGAAACGCGAAGGGCGGCGGGGGAGAGGCGTGCGCCGTCGAATCGTTCGGTGAATTCGATGAGGGCGGCATCGCCTTTGGCTCGGACGGCCTCGACGATGGCGCGGGTGCGTTCCTCGATGGTGGGATCGAACAGGCTTGAACCGGCGGCCGCCAAGGCCAGCTGCTCCTCGAAATTGGCGTCGGTATGACGCGTTACGTTCATCGCGGCCACCGTACGGCAGTGCGGGTTGATAAGTCAAAACGGGTGGCGCGGAGAGATGGGGCGGGATTGCCGGGGGATTGGGGGGAAGACAAAGGCAAATTGAACCACGGATTTCACCGATAACACGGATGGAACGGGAGCGGACCCGGATGTTTTCCCTCGCCCGGCGGCGTGGCGGGGGACGAACCTTGGGCCATGTCGCATCGCCTGCTTCTGGTGGACGCCCATGCGTATGCCTATCGGTCGTTCCACGCCATCCGGTCGTTGAACGCCCCGGATGGATCGCCGACCAACGCCCTGTTCGGCTTTATCAAGGCGTTGCATCGCATGGTGGCCCAGGTGGGGCCGAGTCATGTGCTGGTGATCTGGGATGGGGGCCTCGACGAGGGACGCATGACGGATCTGCCGGGGTACAAGGCCAATCGGGCGCCGACTCCCGACGGATTGGAACGGCAGTTGCCGCAACTGGCGCAATGGCTGGATGCGGCGGGTTGGCCGCAATTGCAGCGGGACGGGACCGAAGCGGATGACTGGATCGGAACCTATGCGCGCCGGGCGGAGGCGGCGGGTTGGCAGGTGGTGGTGGCTTCGCCGGACAAGGACTTCCTCCAATTGGTGAATGAACGGATCGGGATCCTGAATCCGAACGACAAGGTGGACCGGATCTGGACGGTGGCGGAGGTGGTGGCGAAGACGGGGGTGACGCCGGACAAGGTGGCGGACTGGCTGGCGTTGATCGGGGATGCGGTGGACAACATTCCGGGGGTGTCGGGGGTTGGGCCGAAGACGGCGGCGGATCTGTTGAACCGTTATGGAACGGCGGAGGCGGTGCTGGAACGGGCGGCCGAGGTGAAGTCGGAGAAGCTGCGGGCGGCGTTGCTGGGTGCGGCGGAGGATGTCCGGCGCAATCAACGGATGGTGCGATTGCGCTGTGACCTGCCGGATGGACCGGAGTTGGGGGCGTTGGAACGGAAGGCGCCGGACGTGGCGCGATTGCGTGAGATGTACCGGGGTTGGGGTTTTAGAAGCCTGTTGGCGGAACTGGGGGAGGAACCGGGTTCGGAGGCGGGACCGGTGCAGGGGGATTTGTTTTGATCAGGCTGGAGGAGAAACTGTGCTCGGGGGTGACTGGATGGCACCATGGTTTCTTTGACGCGGAGAAAGGAAGCGCCGCTCCACGAAGCGGTGAAAGATCCAGCCGAATGCGAACGCCACGAAGATTTGCCCGAGGAACGTCACCCAGTAGCGGTCGTCGAGGAATCCGAGGCGGCGGAGAGCCCCACTTGGAAAGGGGATGACGGTAAGGTGGGTGAGGTAAACGCTGTACGAGATGGTTCCCATCCAAGAGAGGGGCTGGAGCCATTGCTGGCTTCGAGAAGGGATGTGTACCGACCCGAGTCCGAGGAGCAGGAGGGTGAATGCGGCTGCGGTCAATGCCTGGGTCGAGATGGAAGGATTAGAGATGACGTGGTCATTCCCGGGGGTGACTTGGGAAGGTTGTCGGTAGGCGTAGAGGAGCGTCAGGCCGATTGATACGGCGAGAAGGATCTGGATGGTGCGGGCAAAAAGCCGTCCGCTACCCGGCAAGCGGGTGGTGGCGTGGGCAAACAGGAGGGAGCCCAGACCAAACTGGTACCAGAGGTCGAAGGGAAAGAGGGTGGTTGAAGGGACGGCGCAGAGCCATGACAGGGAGAGAATGGTGATGGAACCTGCCCCGATGGAGAGGAGGGTGAAACGATGTCGGGGTTGGAGGCCTGTCCGGGGCAGCCCGATGCACAGGAAGGCGCCAATGATCAGGTAGAAGAAAACCTCATAGGAAAGGCTCCAGGCAACGGGGAGGATGGAGTGCTGGCCGAGGGGCATCTGGACAAGGGTCAGATTGACGGACCAGGTGGCGAGGTCGGTGGGAAAATTATGCGGAGGATGATTCGACTGAGGAAGCAGTTGAGCCTGCTGGAGGAACTGGGTGAAGAAGGTGACGCCGACGGCCAGGGCGATTGCAACGAAGTAGGGGGGGTAGATGCGTCGGAATCGATCCACAAGATAACCAGTGACGGGTCGGTTTCTTGCGATGCAGTTCCATGCGGCGCCCGTGATGCAGTATCCGGAAATGACGAAAAACATGACGACCCCGAGCTGACCGAGGAGACTGAAGGAGTAGAGGGGGTTGTCCGCCAGTTCCGGTTGGCGGTTGTAGAGGTAGGGAAAGCAGGAGTGGACCATTACCACCCAGAGCGCCGCTGCGCCTCGCCAAGCATCCAGAAGCAGGAACGGCGGGACGAACGGAAGCAGCGGTGACCTTGAGGTTTCCATCGAGAATGGGCGCAGGCATTGGTGAAACAGTCGGTGAAGTCAAATGCCGACTGGTTCAGCCATTGCTGCTAGGAATGGGTGGTTAGTGAAGACGAAAGTGTGGGTTGGTATCTAAGGACATCGTCGGGACTACAGGCGTCCGGCGAGGATCAGGGCGAGGAGTTGGGCGGTGACGATGCGGAGGAGCATGGTGAGGGGATAGACGGTGGCGTAGGCGACGTTGGGGGCGTCGGATCGGGCGAGGGCACCGGCGAAGGCGAGGGCGGGGGGATCGGTCATGCTGCCGGAAAGGAGTCCGCACAGGGTCATGTAGTTGAGTTTGAACACGACCCGGGCGAACACGCCGACAATCAGGAGTGGAACCAGGGTGAGCAGGGCGGCGATGCCGATCCAGGATGCCCCGGCCGGGGTGAGGACGGTGGGGACGAAGTGTTCGCCGGCCTTCAATCCGACACAGGCGAGGAACAGGGTGATGCCGAGTTCGCGGAAGGCGACGCTGGCGGCGGCGGGGATGTGCCACACCAGGCCGCTGAAATGGCCGAGCCGGCTGAGCAGGATGGCGACGATGAGCGGGCCGCCCGCGAGGCCGAGTCGGACGGGGACGGGGAGTCCGGGGACGGCGACCGGGATCAGGCCTGCGAGGACACCCAGTGCGATGCCGACGAAGAAGGGGGTGAAGCGGGTGTGATGAAGGGCGCGGGCCGAGTTGCCGAGGGCTTCGGAAGCCCTTTCGAGTGAACTGGCTTCACCGACGATGTTGAGGACGTCGCCGAACTGGAGTCGGAGATCCGGGACAGCGGTCATTTCCAGATCAGCGCGGGACACGCGGCTGACGATGACTCCGTAGAGGTGTTCGAGGCCGAGTTCGGCGAGGGAGCGACCGAGGACAGTGCGGAGGGTTACGACGACGCGTCGATGGGTCACGGGACCCTGGGCGAGCATGAGGTCGGCATCGGTTTCGTGTCCGATCACCCGCTGCACCGCGTCGAGGCCGGACCGGGTTCCCACGGCGAGGAGCAGGTCGCCGACCTGAACCCGGGCAGCGGGATTGGCTGGGCGCACGATGCCGTCGCGGGACTGGATGCGGGAGATGACGACGCCGGTTTCGCGGAGGCCGGGCAGGGCGGTGGGGGCGAGTCCGTCGAGATTGGGGTTGGTGACGACGAGGGTGCGTCGGATGAGGGGTTCGATGCCGTGCCGTTGCTGGGTTTCGAACTCGGCGACTTCGCGGGGGACATCGATGCGGAAGAGGATCCGGAGGAGGAGCAGGCTGGTGATGATGCCGACGATGCCGACGGGATAGGCGACGGCGTAGGCGAGGGCGGGCATGGCGCGTTGGTCGGGGGTGACACCGGGGAGGGTGGCGAGGGTCTGTTGGGCCGCGCCGAGGGAGGGGGTGTTGGTGGTGGCGCCGGAGAAGAGGCCCAGACTGGCGAAGGGATCGAGTCCGAGCCATGCGGCGACCAACGCGACGACGGCGCCTCCCAGCACGATGGCTGCGGCCAGGAGGTTGAGCCGGAGGCCTTCGCGTCGCAGGGAGGCAAAAAAACCGGGGCCGAGTTGGAGTCCGATGGTGAAGACGAAGAGGATGAGGCCGAATTCCTTGACGAAGTCGCGGATGGATTCCTCGATCTGGATCCCGAAATGGCCGGCAGCGATGCCGGCGAACAGGACACCGGCAGTGCCGAGGCTCAGGGAGCGGTATCGGATGGAGCCGATGAGCAGGCCGATCACGGCCACGATGGCGAGGACCAGTATCGCGTGGGCGACGGGTTGCTGCTGGAGGATGGAATGGAAAGCGTTCATCCGAAGGGTCAGGGGGGAGTTGCCGGTACGGGGGCGGAAGTCGCGCGACAACGGAGCGATCCAACCGTGGCGGGTCTGGAGACGCCAGCGGCGAATTGCCGGGGGAAGGGACAGCAAAGGGATGGAGGCGGGGGCGGGAATGAACAACGAAGGGACGAAGGAAGGGCGGGGCGGAGGCGGGGCGGATTGTCCGGGTCACCGGTCGGAGCGTTTCCGCAGGAGGAGTGCGGTGATAAGGAGGGCTGCGGCGGCGAGGACCTGGAGGGTCCAGGTGCCGTTGGTATCCATGCCGTTGAACCTGCCCAGTGTTGGCGAGCAGGGCGAATACCGACACGGACCCCACCAAAGAAACCGAAGGATGGATGGCAAACGTCTGGGGCCATTTCCTTCTTTCTGTCCCACCGGCGACAGGATGTTGCCGCCCCGTGCGCGTGGAGGCGAGAGGCATGGGGAAGCGGCTTGCCATGGGGAGGATGCTCCGTAGCCTTGGCGCGGGCATGAGTTCGCAACTTCAGCAGTATTTTCCGGTTCTGATCCTGCTTCTGGTGGTGATTGGTTTCGCGGGTGGGACACTGGCATTCTCGGTGGTGGCGGGGAAGCTGGGGCGAAGGACGAAGGTGAAGGATTCGCCTTATGAATGCGGGATGTTGCCGGAGGGGGAAGGCTCGGCGCGGTTGTCGGTGAAGTTCTACCTGGTGGCGTTGTTGTTCGTCCTTTTCGATATCGAGGTGGTGTTCATGTATCCGTGGGCGGTGACGTACCGGGAGATGGTGAAGGAGCAGGCGGGCCTGGTGCTGGGAGGGATGCTTTCGTTCATGGGGATCCTGCTGGTGGGTTACCTGTACGCGGTGAAGAAGAAGGCGTTTGACTGGCGCCATTGAGGGTCCGGTGGGGAGGGGAAAAGCAGGGCAGGGAACCACGATTCGACAACCAACGTTCAGAGATCATGTCCACAAACATCAAGTTCGGCACCAGCGGTTGGCGGGGATTGATCGCCCGGGATTTCACCTTCGAGAATGTGCGGGTGGCGGCGCAGGGGGTGGCGGATTACTGGCGGGCGGAACTGGACCGGCCGGGTTCGGAGATCCATGGGCGCAAGCCGGTGGTGGTGCTGGGCCATGACACGCGGTTCCTGGGTCGGGAGTTTGCGTTGGCAGTGGCGGAGGTGCTGGCGGCGAACGGATTGATACCGCTGTTGTGCGAGCGGGATGCGCCGACGCCGGTGATTGCGCATGCGATCCGGGTGAAGAAGGCGATTGGCGGGATCAACATGACGGCGAGTCATAATCCGGCCGAGTATCAGGGGTTGAAGTTTTCAGTGAGCAACGGAGCGGCCGCACCCCCTGAGGTGACGCGGCAGGTCGAGACCAACATCCGGAAGCGGCAGGAATCGGGATGGAGTTTTGCGGCGGCGATCGTGGGCACGTACGGGTGCAAATCGTTTGATCCGGCTCCGGCCTATCTGAAGCAGATCCGCCGGTTGATTGATTTCGAGTCGATCCGGAAGGCGAAGCTGAAGGTGGCGGTGGAGTTCATGTACGGGACGGGTCGGGGTTACCTGGACACCTTGCTGGAGGAGGATGGTGGAGCACGGGTGATCCGGTTTCATGACCAGTTGAATCCGTTGTTTGGAGGGCATCATCCGGAGCCCAACGCGGAAGGGATGACGGAGGCGCGCGAGGCGATCCTGGCGGGGAAGGCGCAGTTGGGGTTGGGATTGGACGGGGATGCGGACCGGTTCGGGATTGTGGATCAGGACGGCACCTGGCTGACGCCGAACCAGATCCTGGCGCTGGCATTGTATCATCTTAAGAAGAACCGGGGATGGACGGGGTCGGTGGTGCGGACAGTGCCGACGAGTCATCAGGTGGATGCGGTGGCGCGGTTGTTGGGGGTGCCGTTGCACGAGACGCCGGTGGGTTTCAAGTACATCGGGGCGTTGATGGAATCGGAGGCGGTGATTGTGGGTGGTGAGGAGTCGGGGGGATTGAGTGTGAAGGGGCATGTGCCGGAGAAGGATGGGATCCTGGCGTGCCTGTTGATGGCGGAGTTGGTGGCGGTGGAACGTCGTCCGTTGGGGAAGGTGTTGGCGGATCTGGCGCGGCAGGCGGGGGAGTTTCACACGGATCGGATCAACGTGGCGGTGCCGGCGGATCGGAAGGAAGCGTTGTTGAAGCGGTTGGCGGGTGGGATGGACCGGTTTGCGGGGAAACCGGTGAAGCAGTTCATCACGACGGACGGGTTCAAGTTCGTGTTGCCGGATGATGAATGGGTGGCATTCCGGGCATCGGGGACGGAGCCGTTGATCCGGTGTTATCTGGAGGCCAAGTCGGCGGCGGGATTGAAGAAATTGGCGACGGCGGCGCGGGCGGAATTGGCGAAGTAAGGGGGAACAGTCTGGCGCTGGCGGATGGATGGGTGGTTGACGAGGGTCATGGGGCAAACCCATGACCGATGATCCCGGATTCATCCCTCCCCACGGCCATTATCAGGAACTGCTTTCGTATCGGAAGGCGGTGGTGATCTACGATGTGACGGTGCGTTTTGTGGATCGTTTCCTGGTAAGGGGCGACCGGACGCGGGACCAGATGGTGCAGGCGGCGAGGTCCGGGAAGCAGAACATCCTGGAGGGGAGTTGTGCATCGGGGACATCGAAGGAGATGGAGCTCAAGCTGACGAACGTGGCGAAGGCGAGTCTGGAGGAGTTGTTGGAGGATTACCGGGACTACCTGCGGGTTCGGGATCTGCGGGTGTGGGAAGCGGATTCAAGGGAGGCGCAATACGTGAGGCGGATGGGTTGTGAACGGGACTTTGGCTATGAACGGGTACGGGAATTTGTGGAGACCCGGTCAGGCGAAGTGGTGGCCAACCTCACTATCTGCCTGGTGCACCAAGCCACGTACCTCCTGCGCCGACAGTTGCAAAGATTGGAGGAGGACTTTGTTAGGGAAGGGGGATTGAGGGAGAGGATGACGAAGGTGAGAAGGCAAAGGAGGGGTGGGTAGGGGTGGGGTGTGGGGTGTGGGAGTGGGACTGGTGGGACTTGTAGGACTTGTGGGACCAGTAGGACCCAGACCCACCTCGTGGTCCCACAGGCCTCACGTCCCACAAGTCCTACAAGTCCCACAGGTCCCACCAGTCCCTCTTCCACTTCTTTCCCTCATTCACTGGAGTCGGTACCGTTTCCCCCATGATCCGAGTGAGCGCTGTCTTGTTGGCTGGAAGTGTCCTGGCAGGGGATTGGTCCCAGTTTCGGGGGCCGCGTGGGGATGGCATTGCGGCAGGGGCGAACCCGCCGGTGGAATGGGGTGAGGACCGGGGCGTGAAATGGTTCCGGGAAGTGCATGGGAGAGGCTGGTCCTCGCCGGTGGTGAGTGGGGGGAAGGTTTGGGTGACGACAGCCACGGAGAAGGGGACGGAGTTGTTTGTGGTGGCGCTGGATGCTGCGACGGGGCGGGTGTTGCTGGACCAGAAGCTGTTTGACGTCCCGAATCCGCAGTTCATCCACGCCTTCAATTCAGCGGCGTCGCCGACAGCGGTGGCGGCGGGGGATCGGGTCTGGGTGACGTTTGGGTCGCCGGGGACGGCCTGCCTGGATGCGGCCACCGGCAAGGTGCTGTGGGAACGACGGGATCTGGAGTGCAACCATTACCGGGGATCCGGTTCCTCACCGATCCTGCACGAGGGCCGGTTGTATCTGAATTTCGACGGCAGCGACCTGCAATATGTGGTGGCGTTGGACGCGGCAACCGGGCGGACGATCTGGAAGGTCAACCGGTCAATCGACTACAAGGACTTGGGTGCGGATGGGAAGCCAGAGAGCGAAGGCGATTGGCGCAAGGCGTATACCACGTGTCACATCGCAGAGTTCGGGGGGGTGACCCAGTTGTTGAGCCAGGGGGCGAAGGGGTTCTATGGGTATGATCCGGTGACGGGCAAGGAGTTGTGGCGGGTGGAGGAGCGGACCAGTCATTCGGCGGGGACGCGTCCGGTGGTGGGGGACGGAATGGTGTACATCCCGACGGGTTGGTCGCAGGGCCAGGTGCTGGCGTTGCGTCCGGGAGGAGCGGGAGAGGTATTGGATGTGAACGGGACGGAGACGGAATCGGGCGCGTTGAAGCTGGTGTGGCGTTCGAAGCGCAATGTGCCGAAGAAACCGGCGTTGCTGTTGCAGGACGGGTTGTTGTTCGGGATCGACGACAACGGGGTGGCGACGTGTTGGGATGCGAAGACGGGGACGTCCTTGTGGAACGAGCGGGTGGGCGGGAATTATTCGGCGTCGCCGGTGATTGCGGGTGGGCGGATCTATTTTTGCAGTGAACAGGGCAAGACCACGGTGGTGGCGGCGAAGCGGGAGTATCTGAAGCTGGCGGAAAACCAGTTGGGTGACGGATTCATGGCGTCGCCGGCGGTGGTGGACAACGCGTTGATCCTGCGGAGTCGGAGCGGGGTTTACCGGGTTGAATAGGCGGGCGCGTGGGCGGGAAGCGCCATGGGGTAAAGCCCCGGACAGCATCCGTAGGTCTGGTGGAATGTCTGGCTGAAATGGCTGAGGGAGTTGTAGCCGACTTCGAGGGCGACCTCGGTGACATTGAACCGTCCGGTACGAAGGAGTGATGCGGCCTTTTCCATCCGGAGTTGGCGCAGGTACTGGGGGATGGTCTGGCCGGTTTCCTTGGAGAAGGTGCGGCTGAGGTAGAACTGGCTGCAACCCACCTCGCGGGCGATCTGCTCCAGCGGCGGGGTCTGGGCGATGTTGCGTCGGAGGATGGCCAGGACGGCATCGACGCGGTCGCGTGCGACGCGTTGTTGGCGGTGACAGAAGAACTCTTCCTGGGAGGAGGGTTGGAAGAAGAATTCACCCATCAGTTCGATGGCCTTGGCCTGGAACCAAAGGGTCTGGGCACTTGCGAGGACGGGAGGTTGCTGGAGGGTGGCGATGAGTTCGCGTTGCCGGGTGTTCAACGCGGTGACCGGGCCGGCCCCGGAATCGCTGCCGGGATCCTGGAGCGCGGCAAGAATCAGGGGATGAAGGTCGGCCGGTGAATCTCCCAGGTGACGGGTGAGGAAGGCGGGGGAGAGTTCGACGGTGATGAACTGGTGGGGCTCGCCGGCGGCACGGATGGCGCGGAGCGGAGAATTGCCCTGGCGATAGAATCCAGCGGTCCAGGGGCCGTACCGGACGGGGGCTCCGACCGGGCCCACTTCGGCTGCGCCGGCGAGGTTGAGGCAGATCTCGACGCTTTGCGGATGAAAGCTCCGGGACCAGTCGAAGGTGTCGCGCGAGGTGAACTCGTGCCATTCGAAGCTGACGCCGAGACAACGGAAATCGCCGAACAACTGGCGCCAGCTGGCGCCGACGGCTCGCCAGGTGGCGGCCTCGCCCAGGAAAGGGGCGGGAGATTTACGGGAGGCGACCGGCATGGGTGGGAGGTTAGTGGAGGGGGCGTGGGTTGGCTGGTGTTTTGTTGCGGGCGTGTTGATTCAGGGGGTGGCAGGTCAGAAGGCGATGAGCTTGATGGAGGCGGCGATGGCGAAAAGGAGGATGAGGGTGTCGAACGTCTTCTGGGGGATGCGGGTGACCAGGGCGCGTCCAGCGAAGAGGCCGGCGACGATGAGGGGGACGAGGAGGAGATTGAAGAGGAGGGTCTGGGGGAGGATGAATCCGAGTTGAAGACTGAAGGGGACCTTGAGGAGATTGATCAGCAGGAAGAACCAGGCGGCGGTGCCGACGAAGGCATCCTTGGGAAGTGCGACGGCAAGGAGGTAGAGGGCCATGACGGGGCCCGCGGCGTTGGCGACCATGGTGGTGATGCCGGCGATGAGGCCCATGAGCCAGGCGAAGGCGTGGGAGTGGGGGACCTGGGCGAGGAGGTTGGGCTTGCTGTTGCGGAGGAGTTGGAGAAGGGCGAGGAGGAGGACAATGGCCCCGATGATCGGATTCCAGGCGAGGGTTGGCCAGGTACGCATGGTGAGCCAACCGAGGGCCACGCCGACGAGGGCCGGGGGCAGGGTCTTGAGGACGTAGGGCCATCGGGCATGGCGACGGAAGAGGAGGACGGCGCCGAGATCGCCGACGATGAGCATGGGGAGGACGACACCGGTGGAGCGGAGCCCGGGAAACAGGTGGGCGAAGAGGACGACGTGGAGGAGGCTTACTCCGGGCAGACCGCTTTTGGAGATGCCGATGCCGAGGGCGGCGAGGGCGGCGAGAGCCCATTCCCATGCGGTGAAGTCCGGTAACACGGCGGGAGGGTTCATGGAAGGAAGGGGTGGGCTCAAGGCTGGGGGCGGGGGATGGGGGGAGGGCGGAGGCAGGGGGACGAGTGCGAGTACGAGTACGAGTACGAGGGGGAGGGAAGGCGGGTGTGATCGCAGGAGTCCTTGTCGAGGAGTTCCGGAAAGTCGGTGGGCCGGACTTCAGGTGGCGGAGTATCGATGGTAGGGTCGGGGCATAATGAGCGGCGTGGCGCAGGCGATGGCGGAGTTGTTGGCGGAATCAGGCGAGGGCTGGTCCTGGGCGCAGGTCTGGGTTGAACGGACCCCGTCCGGCTTCGACCTGCGGCATGTGCGGGATCGGGAGACGCCGGTGGGGAGCCTGAGGAAGTTGGAGGTTGGAGAATTGCGGGATTGGGCGGATGAAGCGGTGAACGGGGCGTTCCGGCCGTTGAAATCGGCGCCGAACCTGCGGGCGGGTTGGCACTGCGGGGTGACGGATGCGACGGAATTGGAGACGGCGCTGGAGGTGTTGTATCCGGGATCGGTGGCGGACTGGTGGGTGGCGCGTCATGAACCCGGTGCAGCGACCAGTTTCCGGGAGTATTTCGGCCGGCAGACAGGGATTTACCGGGTGGCGCAGCGATTGACGGAAGCGCAGGCGGCATTGGCGTTTGGGGCCTGTTGTGCACCGCGATTCTGCCTGAAACAGCGGCTGTGGCAGGTGCCGGGATTGGCTGCGGACCGCGAAGAGGCGACCTCAAGGATTCCTTGTCTGGAGCCGTGTGCCATCGCCCTGGAGTTCGGAAGGCGCACGATGAAGCTGGGGATGGAAGATCGGCAGATGCTGGGGTTGGGTGCGGGTGAATCGGCGACCCTGTTGGCGGCATTGGAGAAGGCGGCTGTGGCGCCGCTGGAAAAGGGGGCGCGGGAAGGGGACCTGGCGTCTCCTTCGAATCCGCGGCGTTTCCAATTGCTTCTCGACCGGCTTCGGACGGAATTGCCGGCAGTCGTCGATGCACCGGGCGAGGGTTGAGACCCCGTGACCGGATGTGTCGGGAACGAATTTGCGAAATGGTGGTCGATCCCCTGGCATTCATGAAATCAAGAATCATTCCCGTGCTGGCGGCCTTGTGCCTGCTGGCCTCCCCGTCCGGCGTCGTGTGCGCACAGGACACGACGAAACCCGCAGTCGCGGTGCCGAAGCTGTTGCCGGACGACGCGGATGCGGCGTGGGCGGAGGTGCAGAAGGCGTTGAATCCGCCGACGCCACCGAAGGAGTGGAACGAGAAGCAGCCGAGCCCGGAAGAGATCGGGAAGTTCAAGTTGGAGATGGGCAAGGCGGCCGGAGTGGCGGCGGACAAGGCGAAGGAATTCCACACCCGGTTCCCGGAGCACGCCCAGGCGGCGACCGCGAAGGATCATGAGCGGCGGATGCTGGCGGCGGCGGTGAACCTCGGGGTGACCGACCGCGCAGAGGCATTGAAGGCGGCAGGTGGGGCACCGGACCCGCAGGGTGAGTCGGGTCCGCAGGATGAGTTGATGAAGAAGCTTCAGGAAGCGGCCGGGGTCGCCATGAAGAAGCAGTCGGAGGGATTGCCGGCGGTGTTCGGGGAGTTCGAACGGGGCATCCGTGCGTTGCAGAAGGATTTCCCGGATCGGCCGGAGATCTACGCGGCCCTGCTGGAGGTGTGTGAAGGGTTGCCCGCGGAAAAGGCGTTGGCCATTGCCAGGGAGATCGAGGAGGCGAAGACCGAACCGTCGCTCAAGCAGCAGGCGGCCGGGATCCGCAAGAAGTACGAGCGGTTGGGCAAGCCGCTTCCCATCCGGTTCACGGCATTGGATGGCCGTGCGATTGATCTGACGGCGATGAAGGGGAAGGTGGTGCTGGTTGATTTCTGGGCGACCTGGTGCGGCCCGTGCATCCGCGAGATCCCGACGGTCAAGGCCGCGTACGAAAAGCTGCATCCCAAGGGATTTGAGATCGTGGGAATCAGCTTCGACGAAGACAAGGAGGCCCTGGAAAAGTTCGTGAAGGAGAAGGAGATGCCGTGGGCCCAGTACTTTGACGGCAAGGGCTGGGGCAACCAGTACGGAGCGGACTTTGGGATCGCGTCCATCCCGGCCATGTGGTTGATCGACAAGCAGGGCAACCTGCGCGATCTCAACGCCCGCGAGGACCTGGTCGGGAAGGTGGAGAAGTTGCTGGCGGAGAAATAGGCTTCCTCGCTGCGGGAGCCCTGGGTTGGGGCGTCCGGCTTTCCGTTCCTGATTTCAGACCCGGTACCGGCTTCGGCTGGGCCGGGTTTTTTGTGATGGCTGTCGGAGATCCTGGGCCGGTCGGTTGGGGGCGGACGGGAATGGGCTGGGCACCCGGCTTGGGCGGGTTGACCGGGGCGGTGCCCGGGGGAATCAGGACCTGGTTCTTTGCGAAGCCGAACGCTTCGGAAAAACCTTCGCGCGGGGCGCGGATCCGGACGGGTTTCCGGGTGAACGGATCCTGATAGGTCATCTCGACGGCGCGCAGTCCGAGACCGGCGGGATGATGACGTCCGTAGAGGATGTCGCCAGTGACCGGGCAACCGGCGGCGAGGAGGTGCAACCGGATCTGATGGGTGCGCCCGCTGAGGGGACGGGCTTCAACGAGGGCGTGGGTACCGCGGGTGCCGAGGACCTTGAAAAGCGTGGAGGCTTCCTTGCCCTCGACCGGATCCACCTGATGCCGTCCGGGATAGCCCGGTTCAGGACCAAGGGGGAGGTCGCATCGCCACTCGGCCTGCGGCGGGATGCCATCGGTGATGGCGAGGTAGACCTTGCCGATACTGCGGGAGGCGAAGAGACGGGTGAAGGGAGGGATGACACCGGGGCTCTTGGCCATGAGCAGGATGCCGGTGGTGGGGGCATCGAGACGATGGATGAAGCGGATATACTTGAGGTTGCGGCAACGCGCCCACCATTCGCCGGCATCGATTCCGGCGGTGAGACCGAGGTGGAGGTTGCGACGGGCGTGTTCCTCGTCTTCGGGCCCGAGCATCCAACCGGCTGGTTTGTCGATGGCCAGGACGCTGCGGTCCTCGTAAAGGATCGGCACCGGGATCCCACCGGGGAGTTCAACAAAATCGGTTTTTGCCATGGAAACGGAGGTGGAAATGCCGAGGGGATCAGGTCCGGAGGGCGGTCACGGTGGCGGCAAGGCTGGCGGCGTCGGAGACCTGGAAGACGGAGACGGACTTGTCGATGCGACGGAGGAACCCGCTGAGGGCAGTGCCGGGGCCGAGTTCGATGAAGCGGGTGAAGCCCTGGGCGATGAGGGCGCGCATGGATTCCTCCCAACGGACGGAACCGGTCACCTGCCCGACGAGAAGGCGGGTGATGTCGGCGGGTTCACCATGGGCGGCGGCGGTGACGTTGCTGATGACGGGGATCAGCGGGGTGGACAGGGGGATGCGGGCGAGTTCGGCGGCGAGCTTGGGTTGGGCGGACGCCATGAGGGGGGAGTGATAGGCGCCGGCAACGGGCAGTGGGATGGCCTTGCGGGCGCCGCGGGTGCGGGCGAGTTCGATGGCCAGGGGGATCCGGTCGGCATCGCCGGAGATGACGATCTGGCCGGGGCAATTGAGGTTGGCGAGGGTGACGCCGGTGGCGGCGCAGACTTCGCGGGTGGTGGGTTCGTCGAGGCCGATGATGGCGGCCATGGCGCCGCGGGTGGCTTCGCAGGCTTCCTGCATGAAGCGGCCACGCAATCGGACCACGCGCAGGCCGTCCTCGAAGGTCATGCTGCCGGCGGCGGCGAGCGCGGTGAATTCACCGAGGGACAACCCGGCCGTGGCTTCGAAGGTCAGGCCGGGGAGTTCACCCTTGAGCAGGGCCAGAGCCAGCCAACTCACCAGGTAAATGCCCGGTTGCGCGTTCTCGGTCCGGGTCAGTTCCGATTCCGGGCCTTCAAAACAGATGCGCGCGAGGTCGTATCCGAGGATCTCCCCGGCCCGGTCGCACAGGGCGCGGGCGGCGGGATAAAGTTCGGCGAGATCACGGCCCATGCCCACCACCTGGGCGCCCTGTCCGGCAAACAACAATGCGGTCTTGTCCATTGCAGACGGGGAGGAAAGCACAACCGGGGCCTGCATGAACAGCGCCCAGTCGATGTCGTGGGAGAGCCGGACGGTTGACCGGTCCGGTCGGGCGTGATGGCCTTGGGGCATGGCCAATGAGGAATTGAAGGTGGAAGTGTTGACCCCGGGCAGCGGCGCGAACCCGGGCAAGGGTTCCGTGGTGAGTGTCCATTACACGGGTTGGTTGACCGACGGGACCAAGTTCGACAGTTCGGTGGATCGGGATGAGCCGTTCGAGTTCGTCCTGGGGACGGGCCAGGTGATCGCGGGTTGGGATCAGGGAGTGGCGAAGATGAAGGTGGGAGAGAAGGCGCGCCTGACGATTCCCTATCACCTCGCCTATGGAGAGCGCGGTTATCCCGGCGCAATCCCGCCGCGGGCGACGCTGGTGTTCGAGGTGGAATTGCTGGGGTTCAACTGAGCCGGGGTACGGTGGGTTGTCCGCTGATGGCGCAGATCGTCGTGGAATGGGGAGAATCCCTTCCACGCGCCAACGGACGGCGAACGGAGCTCGCCGCTCCGGGGGCGTGTCAGGATGAGGCGGGTTGGAAGGTGCCGTGTTGGAGGAACCGCAGGGTGGCCTGGATGACGCGTTGATCGCGCATCATCAGGGGATGGGTCACGGGCAGGACCAGATGTTCCTTCATGCCTTCGACCCGCGTTCGTTCCACGGAGACCTTGCCGTCGTCGGGACCGGGGATCATCAGGCTGTTGATCCAGTTGATGGAACGGTTTCCGGCAATGACGCCGAGTTCGAAGTCGACGGGGCCGAGGGTGTGGGGTGGATCGAGCGGGCCGGTGCCGAGTTGTTGGCCGGCGGGGCCATTGATGGAGTGGAACAGGCGCCAATCCTTGAGGTGATCGACCACTTCGCTGCCTTGATTGGGCGGGCCGAGCATGACGACGCGGCCGAGGTGGGGGACCCGATGCCGGGCGAGGTGGAAGCGGACGAGGATTCCGCCGAGGGAATGGGTGACGAAATGGAGGCGGGTGCAGTCCCGCAGGGATTCATGGGCGAGGGCAGTGGTGATGGCGTCGGTGGCGAGGATTTCGATGGGGGCGGTGCGGGACGGGTAATCGACGTTGGCCACGCGATAGCCTTCGGATTCGAGGGTGCGGGCGAGGGGTTGCATGCTGCGGTGGGTCCGGGCGAGTCCGTGGAGGAGGATGACGCCTTCCTGGGCCTGGGCGAATGGAGACATGCTGAAGAGGAGGGTGGTGAGCTTGATGGCGATGGATTTTGACGGGCGCCACCGTTTCATGCGGGACACCCTGACCCTGATCCGTGGGGTTGGACAGGGGGCAACCGGAAGGAGGATTCCGGAGTTTTTTCTGGTGGCTGTCCCTTTGTGGACTGGCTGTTCGTCGTGCTGTTGAACGCCGATGAATGTGAGGGCCTCCCTGGGGACTGGGGCTTCCCTGGGGACAGGCTCCATCCCAGCTCCCAGCCCGTCGCGAGACCGGGGTGAATCTTGGGGAGCCTGTCCCTTGAGAAGTTGATGAGGCTCCGGGCCACGCGGGTTGGGATATCGCCCGGGCCCGGTTTGCCACTTCGGCAAAGCTCAAACTCTTGTTGCACCTGCAACAGAAAGTTGATGTGGATGGGGCTGTTTTGAGCGGTATAGGCCCGGTACGGACTGGCGGCGGGCTACGGTCGGGACGGAGGTGGGGAGGCGCCGGGGAGAAGGGCTTGGAGGATCGGATGGAGGATGTCGGCGTGGCGCATCATGCCGAGGTCGTTGGGGTGGACGCCGTCGACGGTGCCTTCCTGGTCGGATCCGAGGAGGAGATGGCCGGGGGTCAGGTGGAGGGCGGGGACGCCGGATCGGATGAGGGCCTGGACGGCGCGTTCCTGGGCCTGGGTGGCGGGAGTGGGATGACGGTCGGAACGGAGGTTGGATTGCCCGATGAAAAGGAGGGGAGTCTGGGCGTGTTTGCGTCGCAGGATGCCGACGAGTTCCGTGACGCGATGTTCGATTTCGGCCGGGGTCTCGCCGCTGAGGTTCCAGAGGCAATCGATGACGAAGAGGGCGGGGTCGAGTTCGGTGAGGGCCTGGACGACGCCGGGTTCCATGCGGCCGGATCCGGAGAAGCCGAGATTGATGATGGGGCGATTGAGGCGGCGACCCAGTACGGCGGGATAGGCCAGACCGGGGCGGGAGGCGCAGCCACCCTGGACGATGGAGGTGCCGTAGAGGACGACGGGGCGGCGTTGGTCGGGTGGGAGATCCGGGGCAGGGGCGAGATCAAATGCCGGGTCGACCCCGAGTTCGAGTTGGGTGACGCCGTTGTAGAGGGGGAGGTAGAGCAGGCATTCGTGGGGTGTCGACGGGTTCCCGAGGCGCAGGGTTGCCTCATTGGTGTGTTGGCGGGAGGGGCGGACGTTCTGGGTGAACTGCCAGGTTCGGGTGCCGGGATCGCGAAGGTAGAGGTCGATGCCGCTGACTCCGGTGGCCGGCATGTGCGGCATGGCGAGGGAAGGACTGGTCAGGGACCAGCGGATGTCGACGCGGTCGGCGCGGGTGTTGAACCGCACGGTGATGCCGGCGGAGGAACGGGAGAGATCCCAGACGGCGGGAGGGACCTGTTCGCGGAGGTGGGTGGGGAGGCGTTGGAAGGGGGTATCCGGCATGGGCCAACCCCGGCCTTCGACGGTGAGGGATGCGGCAGGGTGCCAGTTGAGGGCGGACTGGGCGGAGGCGGGGCGGAGGCAGGGCAGCAGGGCAAGGACCCCGGCCAGGAAGGGAAGGAGCCTTGGCAGGCCGGGATGGGGGAGCATGGGTGGTCGGGGTGGGGTGCTTCAGGATTCCTTGGCGGTGGCTTCGAGTTCGGCGAGGCGGGAGGCTTCGGTTTCCCAGTCGTGGGTGGAGAAGCCGATGTCGCGGACGATGGCGCGGAGGCGTTCGTTGATGGCGACGGCGCGACCGGGAGTGGAGTAGGTGGTGGGGAGTTCGAGTTCGGCGGCGAGCTTGCCCTGTTCCTTTTCGAGGGTGGCGATGCGGGATTCGATATCGGCGACGCGCCGTTTCTGGGTGGAGATCTGGCGACGTGCCTCGGAGGCGAGGAGGCGTCGATCCTTCTGGGAGGATTGAGGTTCGGCGACCGCAGTGGCGTTCTGGTGGGGGCGTTGTGGGGCGGGTTTGGGCGCCGGCTTCTGGGCGGGAACGGGTGCGGGTTTCGGTGCGGGGCGGTTCTGCCCGGCGCGGGCGTCGCGGAGGGCGGTCTGGGCGGCGGGGACCGGGGCGGTCAAGGCTGAGCGGGCGGAGGTGGCGCGGGATTTCTCGAGGTAATAGTCGTAATCCCCGGCATAAGGCGTGATCCGGCCCGAATGGATATGAACGACCCGTGAGGCGACGGCCCGGATGAAATAGACGTCGTGGGAGATGAAGATGAGGGTGCCGGTGTATTCGGAGAGGGCGGCGACGAGGGCATCGATGGAAGCGATGTCGAGGTGGGTGGTGGGCTCGTCCATCAGGAGGAGGTTGGGGGGATCGAGGAGGAGTTTGACGAGGGCGAGTCGTGATTTCTCGCCGCCGCTCAGGACGCTGACGGGTTTGAAGACGTCGTCATCGCGGAACAGGAAACAGCCGAGCAGACTTCGGATGTAGAGTTCGGTGACGCGGGCGGGGGTATCGAGGGCTTCGGCGAGGACGGTGCGGTCGGTCCGGAGCATTTCGGTGCGGTACTGGGAGTAGTAGCCGGGTTTGACGCGGAGCCCGAGGTCGCGGGTGCCGGCGGTGGGTTCGAGGACACCGGCGAGGAGTTTGATGAGGGTCGATTTGCCGGCGCCATTGGGGCCGACGAGCACGATGCGGTCGCCGCGGACGGATTCGAAATCGAGATTCTGGTAGATGGAATGGGAGCCGTAGGCGAAGTCGACACCGCGGAGGGTGACGACGCGATGGCCGGAGGATTCGGGTTGGGGGAAGGCGAAATCGACGGTGGAGGCGGCGGCGTCGGGAGCGTTGACCTTTTCCATGCGGTCGATCTGCTTGAGTTTGGCCTGGGCGCGGGTGGCGGTGCTGGCCTTGGCGCGGAAGCGGCTGACGAAGTCCATGAGGCGGCCGATCTCGCGCTGTTGGTTCTTGAAGGCGGCGGCCTGTTGTTCCTCCTGGGCTTCGCGTTGGTCGAGGTAGGCGTCGTAATTGCCGGTGTAACGCCAGAGCCGGGAGCTGCGGAGTTCGAGGATGCCGGTGACGAGCTGGTTGAGGAATTCGCGGTCGTGGGAGATGACAACGATGCCGCCTGGGTAGTTGCGAAGGTATTGCTGGAACCAGATGAGGGTTTCGAGGTCGAGATGGTTGGTGGGCTCGTCCAGCATGAGGAGGTCGGGTTCCTCGACCAGAAGCCGGGCGAGGTGGGTGCGCATGACCCAGCCGCCGGAGAGTTCGCGGGCGGGCCGGTCGAAATCGGATTCCTTGAAGGACAACCCGCGCAGGATCCGTTTGGCCTTGGCGACGGCCTGGCCGTCGGGATGGCAATGGGCTTCGGTGGAGGTGGCGATCTCGAGGACGGTTTCCTCGCCGGTCGGTGCGGATTCCTGGGGAAGGAACCCAACGGTGGCGCCGCGTTGACGGGCGATCGTGCCTGAATCGGGTTCTTCCTCGTCGAGCAGGATGCGGAACAGGGTTGATTTACCGGCACCATTGGGTCCGACCAGACCGAGTCGGTCGGTGCGGTTGATGGTGAGGCTGACGCCCTCGAAGAGTTGGCGTGCGCCGTAGGATTTGGAGATGTCGCTGAGCGTGAACACAGTGGGATTTGCCCGGGCAACCGGCAGGGGCCGGCAACAGGCGGGGGATAGGTTGGGCGAAAGTGGGATGAAAAGGAAGACGGGGGATGAGAGTTGAAACTGCGGGTTGCGGCGGTGGGGGCTACGAGGGCAGGTTTTGGGCGTGATCGACAGCGTGCCACCGGTGCCGGATTCCCTGCATCTGCAGTTTGCGAGGGGCTGGCTGGCGTTGGGGGATGTGGCGGAGGCGGAGGCGGAGCTGGGTCGGATACGGAAGGAGTACCGGGGGTGTTCGGATGTTCTGGAGATGCGGTTCCAGGTGTTGTCGCGGTTGGGGCGGCATCCTGAGGCACTGAAGGTGGCGGAGCGGCAGGTGAAGGGTTTCCCGGATGAGTTCCGCGGTCACATGAACCGGGGGAACGCCCTGTTCTGGCTGGATCGGGCGCAGGAAGCGTGTGAGGCGGTGGAGGCGGTGATGGGGGATCATCCGAAGGTGGCGGCGTTCCCGTACAACCTGGCCTGCTACTGCATGAAGCTGGGGCGGGTGGACGATGCCATCCGCTGGCTGGAACGATCCATGAAGGTCGGGCAACGGGACGGGGTCATCCAGCATGCTCTGGTGGATCCGGATCTGAAGGGTTTGTGGGACTACCTGCGGGCGCTGTAGGGGTGGACGGGATCAGGGGACGAGGGGAAGCCGCAGGCAGGCGGCGAGCCGGTCGTTGCGCACGAGGAGGAGGTCTCCGGCAAGGGCGATGGGATTCCAGGTCTTGTCGGTGAACACGGGGAATCGGGCGCGGAGATTGGGACCGTCCGGAGTGGGTTGAAGCAGGAGCAGTTCACCGGATTCGGCCATGAGCAGGTACGAATCGCCGACCCGAAGCCCCTGGCCATGGCCCCAGCGGCCCTCTTTCCAGAGGGGTTCACCGGTGTCGAGACGGATGGCGGCCAGCATGCCGTCGTCGAGGCCGTAGAGGGCGTCGGCGATGCGGATGGGATTGGCGAACTTGGCCTTGAGCCGGCGTGAGGACCAGATCTGGCGGACATCCCAGCCTGAGTCGGGGTTGGGGGTGGCTTCGATCAGTTCGGCGCCGACGCCATAGCCGGCGCTGATGGCGAGGCGATTCGAGGAGATGACGATGGGGTTGGCGACGAGGGGCATCCCGGTGCCGAAGGGATGTTTCCAGAGAAGGCGGCCGTCGGTGGGATCAAGGGCGACGACGGAGCGGGAACCGAAGTGGACGAGCTGGGATTGGCCGGAGAGTTCGACGAGGGAAACGGATCCGTAGTTGGAACCGTTTTCGTCGGAAGACCACACGGGTTTGCCGGTGGCGACATCGAAGGCCCAGACGGGTTTGGCACCGGCGGCGACGACGATCACGCGATTGCTGACGACGAGGGGTGCGGAGGCGAAGCCCCATTCGGGGACGCGTGAGCCGGCGAGTTCGGTGAGGGAGACGCGCCAGAGGAGGGTGCCATCGGATTGGTTGAAGGCGGACAGGGTGCCGGCGGCGCCGAGGGTGAAGACGCGTTGCTGGTCGAGGGTGGGGGAAGAGCGGGGACCTTCCCCGGCGATGGTGGTGGCGTAACGGCCGGGGTGTTTCTGTTGCCAGACGCGTTGCCCGGTTTCGAGGGAGAGGGCGGCGACGACTTCCTGATCGCCGTCCTGTTCCTGGGTGAAGGCGAGGCCGTTGGCGATGGTGAACCCGGACCAGGCGGGTCCGACCGTTTGCTGCCAGAGGATGGAAGGCGGGCGGTTGATCCAGTCGGGATCAAGGCGGATTCCGTGGACGGCGACATCGCGTTGGTTGCCGAGGAAATGGGTGAAGGAGGAGTTGGGAGCGGGTTTGGGAGCGGCGTTGGTGTTGTTGCCGGGACCTTGGGTGGGGGTGGTGATCGGGGCGATGGAGGGGGTGGATTTCCAACGGGATTCGAGGATCGGACGGAGATCGCCACTGACGCCGGTCACGCGGAAGGAGGCGGCGATCAGGGCGACGAGGGTGAAGGCGGAGAGAACGCCGCCGAGGCGCCAGGAGCGGGGGGCATCGGAGAGGATACCCCACCAGATGAGGAAGAGCGGGGTGTAACCGATGGTGATGGCGAGGAAGGTGAGGTTGCGTTGTTGGAAGGAGCGGGAGGAATCGAGCAGGGTGAGGGCGAGGGTCACGCTGACAAAACCGAGGAGCACCGCGGCGGGCCACCAGGCAATGGGGTGGCGTGGGGAAGGGGTGGCCGGGGGCGGATCGATGAGGTGCGGCACGGTGTGATTTCAGCGGCTTCGAACCGGCGCGGCAAGGCTGTGGACGTGGAATGGGAGGGTTGGGAATGGGGAAAAGCCTGTTGCAGTGGCGGATGGGAAGCCGGTAAATCGGGGACTCGGACCGACATCATGCTTGAATGGAACATCCAGTCGCGGGCGCACACCTGCCATTTTACCCATCACCACTTTGTGGAGGGTGAGTCGTATCACACGGTCCTGTTGGAGACCCGGAATGGCTTTGAGCGGTTGGATCTGGCGGCGGCGGCGTGGAAGGAACACGGGGCGGAGATCGGGGCACGGCCGGGATTTGTGTCGCACTGGATGGGGACGTACCAACCGCCGGCGGCGGCTCCGCCGGAAGCGATCCGGCGGGACGATGCGGAGAGTTTGTTGCGGGCATTGCTGGAGCGGAAGGATGCCCGGTATGGAGCGGCGGCCTTCATTCTTGCGGTGATGCTGGAGCGCAAGCGGTTGTTGAGGATGAAGGGGCAGACGAAGGAGGGGGGGAAGCGGGTGCTGCTGTATGAGCAGCCCAAGACCGGGGATATTTTTGCCGTCACCGATCCCGATCTTCAGCTGTCCCAGCTGGAGTCGGTGCAACGGGACGTGGCGCAACTGCTGGAACAGGGGATTCCGGAGTTGGAGTCGACGGGGGGGGCGGACATGGGACCGGTGGAAGAGCCGTTCAATGCACCGAGTGAACTGACGACATTGGTACCGGCATGAGTTGCCGGACGCGGACGGCCGCCGGCGTGTTGCCGGCGGTCCTCCACGACCGGCAGCACGCCACAGTTAGGAAATCGACCATGGCAACCACTGCCGATCTGGAGGCGGGGCTGGGATACCAGTTCCGCGATGCTGCGCTGTTGCGGTTGGCGCTGACGCATCCGTCGCTGGCCCATGAGATGGGTGGGGGGCAACAGCACAACCAACGTCTGGAATTCCTGGGGGATGCAGTGCTCCAGTTGGTGATCACCACCCGGCTTTATGGGCAGTTTCCGGATCTGGGGGAGGGTTCGCTGACCCAGGCCAGGGCCCAGATGGTGAATCGGGCGATGCTGGCGCAGCATGGTCGGCGACTCGACCTGGGCTCCCACCTGGTCCTGAGCCGGGGTGAGGAGACGAGCGGGGGACGTTCACGGTCCTCGACGATTGCAGACGCCTTCGAGGCGTTGATCGGAGCGATCTACCTGGACTCGGACTACCCGACGACCCGGGACGTGGTGTTGGGGTTGTACCAGGATGTCCTGGGCGAGTTGGAGGTGCTCCCCAACCTGTCGAATCCCAAGGGCGAACTTCAGGAGTTGCTTCAGGCGACCTCGCCGGAGCCGCCACGTTACGAGGTGAAATCGAGTACCGGCCCGGATCACAACCGCAACTTCGAGTGCGCGGTTTACCATCGGGGAATGGAGTTGGGGCGTGGACTGGGGCGGAGCAAGAAGACGGCGGAGAGTGCGGCTGCGCAGTCGGCCCTGCTACGGATGAGGGCTGGAGCGGGGATGGAAGCGCCGTTGAATCCGTCGTGAAAAAGTCATCGCGCTGGGCGGGTTGGCGGGGAGTTGGGCGGATGGCGGCATGGGCATTGGTCATCTATGGGGCGTTGGTGGGGTGGGTGGGATGTGTTCAGAGGAAGCTGCTTTACCATCCGGCGCCGGATCCGGAGGGCAGGCTGGCGGCAGAAGCGCGGGAGGCTGGTTTCGGGGCCTGGACCAATGGGATGGGGGAGCGGATTGGTTGGATGCGTGCCACGGATCGTCCGCCGACGGTCGCGACGGTGCTGATCACGCACGGGAATGCCGGATCAGCGGCGGGTCGCGAATACCTGGTGGACCCGATCCAGAGGGGGGTGTCGGTGGATGTTTTCGTGCTGGAATACCCCGGTTTTGGGGGGCGGCCGGGGGAGTTGGAGGAGCCGGGGTTGTTGGCGGCGATGGACGAGGCGATGGCGGTGCTGGGTGATCGGAAGCCGTTGGTGTTGGTAGGGGAATCGCTGGGGAGCGCAGTGGCGGCGTATGGAGCAGGGCAGGGGCGGGAGCGGGTCGCTGGAGTGATCCTGTTGACGCCGTTCAACAATCTGACGGCGGCGGCCCGGCATCATTATCCGTGGATTCCGGTCCGTTGGATCCTTCGGGATCGGTTTCCGACAGACGAGTGGTTGGGTAGGTATGGGGGGACGGTGGGAGTGGTGGTGGGCGGGGTGGATCGGGTGGTGCCGCCAGGGTTGGGGCGACTCCTTTACGAGCGATATGGCGGGAGGAAGCGGATCTGGGAGGTTCCAGACCAGGATCATTGGGAAGCGGTCCAACGCCCTGAGGAGTGGTGGGCCGAGGCGATCGGTTGGGTTCTGGACCGGCCCATTCCTTGACCTATCCGGGGGGTGCTCCTAGCCTGCGCGCGCCCTCAGGGGTTCCCACTTATGTACGGATTTTCCATTCCCACTGTCATTGAGCAGACCGGCCGCGGCGAACGCGGATATGACCTTTACTCGCGGCTGTTGATCGACCGCATCGTGTTCCTGGGAACGGAGGTCAACGACATGGTGGCGAACGTCATCATTGCCCAGTTCCTTTTCCTCCAGATGGCGGATCCCAAGAAGGACATCCATTTCTACATCAACTCGCCGGGCGGCAGTGTGACGGCAGGCCTGGCCATCTACGACACGATGCAATGGGTGAGTTGCGACGTGAACACGTACTGCATCGGGCAGGCCGCCAGCATGGGGGCCTTGCTGCTGTCCGGTGGGGCGAAGGGCAAGCGGTTTTCCCTCCCGAACTCACGGATCATGATTCATCAGCCGTGGGGTGGAGCCCAGGGGCAGGCATCGGACATCAGCATCCAGGCCCGGGAGATCCTCCGGTTGCGGGACCGGTTGAACGAGATCCTGGCCCATCATTGCGGTCGGCCGGTCGAGCAGATTTCCAAGGACACGGACCGCGACAATTTCCTGAGTGCCGAAGAGGCCAAGGCTTACGGATTGGTGGATGAGGTGGTGCGGACCCGGCGCGATCTTCCGGCGTCGGCGGTGTCTCCGGAAACGCCGAAGGCTTGAGCGGGATCGGGGGTGGACGGGAAGCCGGTAGGCAGGGCGATCAAGAGTTGAAAGGTTTGGACCATGGCGCGCGCAAGTCAGATCACGATGTGCAGTTTCTGCGGGAAGTCGAAGGCCGAGGTCCGCAAACTGATTGCCGGTCCCGGGGTGTACATCTGCGACGGATGCGTTTCGGTGTGCAAAGGGGTGTTGGAAAAGGAGTTTGATCAGGACACCACGCGCCAGATCCGTTCGATGAGCGTGCCAAAGCCGGCGGAGATCAAGCGGCACCTGGATGGGTTTGTGATCGGGCAGGATGAAGCGAAGCGGAGCCTGAGTGTTGCGGTCTACAACCATTACAAGAGGGTGTTGTCGACGGAGGCATCGGCGGTGGAGGGCGGGAAGCCGGAAGAGGTGGAGATCGAGAAGAGCAACATCCTGCTGATCGGTCCGACTGGATCGGGAAAGACCTTGTTGGCCCGGACACTGGCGCGATTCCTGGATGTGCCGTTTGCGATTGCGGACGCGACTTCGATCACGGAGGCGGGGTATGTGGGGGAGGACGTTGAGAACATCATCCTGCGTCTGTTGCAAAACGCGGATTTCGATGTGAAACGGGCCCAGATGGGGATCATTTACATCGACGAGATCGACAAGATCGCGCGCAAGACAGAGAACGTTTCGATCACCCGGGATGTGTCTGGGGAGGGGGTGCAGCAGGGATTGCTGAAGATCCTGGAAGGGACGACGTGCAACGTGCCTCCGCAGGGTGGGAGAAAACACCCGCAGCAGGAGTACATCCGGGTGGACACGACCAACATCCTCTTCATCTGCGGTGGTGCATTTGTGGGATTGGACCGGGTGATCCAGCGGCGATTGGGGCGGAGGAGCCTGGGTTTTGGCTCGCGGGAAACGGTGGAGACGGCTGCGGTGCACGGGATTTCGGAGACCTTGGCCTTGGTGGAGCCGGAAGACCTTTTGGGTTACGGCTTCATCCCGGAATTCGTGGGGCGCCTGCCGGTGACGACCGTTCTCGCGGAGCTCACGGAGGAGCAGTTGGTCAGGATCCTGACCGAGCCGAGGAATGCGTTGCTGAAGCAGTTTTCGAAGCTGATGGGATATGATGGCGTGGAATTGGTGTTCACGTCGGATGCGGTGCGCGAGTTGGCATTCCGTGCGCTGGACAAAGGGACTGGAGCCAGGGCATTGCGGGCGATGGTGGAACGGTTGATGCGGGATGTGATGTTTGAGGTGCCGGGATCGGAGGATGTGGTTGGGGTGACGGTGAACCGGGGGGTGGTGATGGGGGAGGAGATGCCGTTGATCCGCAGGAAGACGACGCAGGTGGCGGCATAGGAGAGGATTGAAACTGATTCCACCTGAATAATTCGTTGACTGCCCGGGTTGGTTAGGGCAAAACGTGTCGAGTTGGTTGGAGCACCGAATTAGCCTATGAAATCTGTTAAGAAACTTTCCGTGACCTTGGCCGTGGTCTCCGTTTTGTCTGCGGTGACCTTGAACGCTGCGACGGCGGCTCAAGTCGAGGCGGTCAGCAAGAAGGTCGCCGCGACAAAGGCGGTCGAGGCTCCCGCATTGGTTGGGAAGCTGGTCACCAAGGCCAGCAAGGAAGACAAGCAACAAATCGCGGTGGCTGCCCTCGCTTCCGGGCTGCGGACACATCCTGCTGCGGTTACCTCACTGTTGACGGTTGCGTTGAAGAGCGCTCCTGAATCTGCTGAGGCATTGATCAACACCACCCTCGACATTCTTCCTGAGTCTGGGATGACGGTTGTGCGTGTGGTTGCTGAGGTTCTCCCTGCCAAGTCTGACTTGGCCGTGGCGACGATCGCCAAGCGGGCTCCGGCCCAGAAGGCGGCCGCTGAACGTGAAATGGCTGCCAGCCGCGCTCGTCGTTTGGTTGCGGCTCCCACCCCTGCCTCCGCCGCGATCAGCGGTGGCACGGTGAATCAGACGCCCCGCCCGGTGGCGACTCCCCCGACCCAGATTGATGCCGGGTCGGTCTACGGTGGTGGCGATCCTGGCCGTCCCTGATTGCTCTGACGCACTGAGCGTCGAGTCCTGTTGATTTCAATGCCCGCTTCCATTGGGTTGGAAGCGGGCCTTTCAATTTCTTGGGAGACACCGGTTGGAGTTTGGAAGTCCGGTGGTTGATGGACCTCGTTGGGATGATTGGCGCCTCGGGTGATAACAGGGAGCAGGCGCGAAGGTTGATGAGAGCTTGATTCAGGGGATGGCAGGCCGGGATGTCGCTCTAAGGTGAAAAGTCGAAGGACAGTGTGGGACCGGATTTGGCGGTGGAGCATGGCAGTGATCCTCCTACCGTTGGTGGTTGGGGTGGGATGGGCAGTGTTGGACGTGGTCGGGTTGATAGGGTCGGTGGTGGAGTTCTGGGTTCCCGTTGCGGCCGGGGTGACGATCTGGCTGGTGATCTTCGCGAGTTTACCGAGGCCCATGTGGTTGTATGTGGTGGGTCACGAATTGACGCATGCGCTCTGGGCGATGTTTTTTGGTGGGCGGGTCAAGTCGATCAAGGCCACATCCCGCGGTGGACACGTGGTGGTGACCAAGAGCAATCCATTGGTGATCCTGTCGCCGTATTTCTTCCCGCTGTACGCGGCCCTGTGGGTGCTGGCGTTTCAATTGATCCATGGACTGGTCGGGGCAAGGCCGCCGATCTTCTGGTTCCATCTTGGAGTGGGAATCACCTACGCATTTCACGTCACGTTGACCTTCTGGATCCTGCGGGTGCGTCAGCCGGACATTGAGGGGCAAGGATGGGTGTTTTCCGGGGTGATCGTTTCATTGACCCACGGGCTGCTGCTGCTGCATGCACTGCCGTGGATCAGCGGTCGGGTGTCGTTCACCACGGCATGGAATTGCGTGTTGAGTCGGACTGGAAGGGTGCTGCACCTGGTGGGAGGATGGAGCGGATGAGCGGGAAATGGTTTGGATTCTGGACCTTGAAGTGGCTCGCCTGCTGATTTTTGGAAATCCGGGTTGAAACCTCGGCGGTGTTCCGTCGAAATCGAACGACACAAGCGGCTGCATGAACCTTGGCGATATACTCAGTCCCAGCCAGATCATCTCCGACCTGAAGGCGGGAGACCGTTGGCAGGCGATCGAGGAGATGGTGGGGCAATTGGTGGAGGCGGGTAAGGTTCAGGCGGGCAACCGGGAGGCGGTGATTGCGGCGGTCCGCAAGCGGGAGGCCTCGATGAGCACGGGGATTGGTTTCGGTATCGGTATCCCTCACGCCTCAACCGATCTCGTACCGGAGTTGACGGCGGCTTTTGGCAGGTCGCGGGCCGGGGTTCAATTCGATGCGTTGGACAGCCAACCGGTGCATCTCGTGACGCTCCTGTTGGTCCCGCAGGGCCAGTTCCAGAAGCATCTGCATACGTTGGCTGGGATTGCCAAGGTGCAGCGTCGTGAAGACTTCCTGCGTGCCTTGGATGCAGCCAAGGATGCGGAATCGATCCTCAAGGCCATCCGCGATCATTCCTCGGCCCGGTGACCTGTCTGGCCGTTCCGGGCCAGTCCGCACCGGGTTTTGGGGCATCCCGTAAACCGAACATGTTCCATATCCTACTAGAAACGCGTCTCAAGGCAGCGGTCCACCTGGTCATGCCGGATGCAGACCCGGCATCGGTACAGGTGCGACCGTCATCGGATTCCAAGCTGGGGGATTACCAGAGCAATGCGGTGATGGGCCTGGCGAAGGCGGCGGGGAAGAATCCCCGGCAATTGGCTGGGGAAATCCTGGGCCGGCTCGAGGTGGCGGACCTGTGTTCTGCGGTGGAAGTGGCGGGACCGGGGTTCCTCAACTTCCGATTGGCGGAGGCCGCGATGGCTGCGGTCCTCGAGGAAGCGAACCGGGGTCAACATCTCTTCTTCGAACCGGTGACCGATCCGAAGACCGTGGTGATTGATTTCAGTTCACCCAACGTGGCCAAACCCATGCATGTGGGTCATATCCGGTCGACGGTGCTGGGCGATGCGCTGGCCCGTACGCTGAGGTTGTTGGGGCATCGGGTGATCACGGACAATCATATCGGAGACTGGGGAACCCAGTTCGGGATGCTGTTGCTGGGATGGAAGACGCGGTTGGATCGGGCTGCATTGGAGCGGGATTCGATCGGTGAGTTGGAGCGGATCTACAAGGAGATCAACCGTGCCTGTGAGCTTGAGGCAGGAGTGCGGGACCAGGCCAAGGCGGAATTGGTGCTGTTGCAGGGCGGGGATGAAAGGAATCTGGGGATCTGGAAGGAGATGATCCGGTTGTCACAGATCCAGTTTGATGCGGTGTATGGGAGATTGGGGGTCCGGTTCGATCATACCTTGGGCGAGAGCTTCTATAATCCGTGGTTGGGCGGACTGGTGAAGGATCTCGTTCTGGAAGGGGTGGCGCGGGAGAGTGACGGGGCGATCGCCGTGTTTTCGGATGGATCCGTGCCGGCGAAGGAAGATCCGTTGAAGATCCAGCGGGATGGAGAGTGGCAGGACCAACCGTTGCTCATCCAGAAGTCGGATGGAGGGTTCAACTATGCGACGACGGATCTGGCGACGTTGGAACATAGGATCCGGACCTGGTCACCGAGCGACATCCTCTATGTGACGGACGGGCGTCAGCAGAGCCATTTCCGGCAGGTGTTCACGGTTTTCAAACGATGGCGACCCGAGGCGGCGGCGGGAGTCCGGTTGGTGCATGTCTGGTTTGGATCGATCCTTGGGGAGGATGGCCGCCCGTTCAAGACGCGGTCGGGCGACACGATCAAGCTGGGGGAACTATTGGATGAAGCCGAGGAGCGGGCGTTGGGAGTGGTGCGGGAGAAACGGCCGGACCTGATGGAAGTGGAACAGCGGGAAATTGCGCGGGTGGTGGGGGTGGGAGCGATCAAGTATCAGGACCTTCTGCCGAATCGGCAGAGTGACTATACCTTTTCGTGGGACAAGATGCTGGCATTGAACGGCAACACGGCGCCTTACCTGCAATACCAGTACACGCGTGCGGCGAAGTTGGTGCGGGATGGGGGGGATGGCGGGTCGAAGGAAGCGGGGATCCGACTGGAGACCGGGGAGGAGCGGGCCCTGGCGCGTCATCTTCTGAACTTTGGATGGGCGTTGACGGCGATGGGTGAGGAGCAGCGGCCGAACTATCTTTGCAATTACCTCTATGAACTCGCCGGCCTGTCCTCGCGATTCTATGAGGCCTGCCCGGTATTGAAGTCGGAGGAACCGCTGCGCTCTTCGAGATTGGCACTCTGCCAGTTGACGGCGCGGGTACTGAAGACGGGATTGGATTGCCTCGGTATAGAAGTCAGCGACCGGATGTGAGGGCCCTGTTCAATTCCCACGACCCTGGATCCATCGCAACAGTTCGATGATCCGGGGTGGTTGACCGGTTCTAAGAATGGCGGTGCGGAAGATCCGGCCGCATCCCCAGAGAACGGCGAGATCGAACACCACCAGCAGGAGGCCTGTGCCGATGACATCAAAGAGGGGCGGGGACGCGGTGATCCGGTTCATCATGACGAACGGTGTGTAGAGGGGGATCCAGGAGAGGAAGGTGGCGATGGGGCCATTGGGGTCGCGGGGGATGAACGGGAGCAGGAACAGGGGAACCATGAGGATGAGCATGACGGGTCCCATGAGGTTCTGGGCATCCTTGAGGGTATTGCAGAGGGAACCGATGGTCAGGAACAGGGTGGCATAGAGGATATAGCCAAGGATGAAGTAGGCCAGGAACCCGGGGAGGAGGCTGGAGGATTGGAACAGGGCGAGGATGTCGGTGGGCAGGGTGGCCATGGGGGACGAGGCGGGCAGGGCACCGGAGGCGATCCGGGAGGCGACGAGACCGACCTGGACGGCGATGATGACCACCAGCGTGGAGATCCAGGTGCCGAGCATGACACCGCCGGTGAGGGCGACACCGGCGAGCTTACCGAGCATCAGTTCACCCGGGGTGACGCTGGACAGGAGGACTTCGATGATCCGGTTGGATTTCTCCTCAATGACGGAATTGAGGAGCATCTGGGAGACGACGAAGATCGAGATCCAGAGGAGGTAGACGAAAAAGCTGGGCGCCCATTGCCGGAGACGGTCGGCGATGTTGACCTTTTCAGTGCCGGTAGCCTTGCGCGGATTGAGATCGACGACCGGGGCGCGATGGGATTCGACGCGTGCGATGACGGCGGGATCGACGCCGAGCGCCTGATATTCGCGTCGGCGCAGGCTCTCGCTGAGGAAGCGTTGCAGGGTGTCGCGAAGTTCGGTATCGGCTTGGTTTTCGCCCCAGTAACGCAGGGCATTGGTTCCGGTGAGGCTATAGGACCTGGGGATGATGACGGCGGCAAAGAGCTTTGGTTCCGGGGTCGCGGTGGAAGGGGGCAGGATGAGTTCACCGCGAAGCCACGGTTTCAGCTCGGTTTCGAGGAGGGGGACGTCATTGGTGGCGGTGATGCCGGGTGGTAGGGAGACCTCCAGCCAACGGGCCTTGGGCGGGACGAATCCGGGTACTTCGAGGTATTGATCCCCGCGCGCCAGTTTCCATGCGGCGAGATCCAGTTCGGACAGGCCGGCCGGATTCTTGCGGATGTGATAGGAGAAAGGTTCGGAGTAAGGAGCGGTTCGAGCGAAGGCGATGAGTTCCTGGTCGAGTTCGGCGGTGCGTTGCCGGTTCATTTCGGCCCGGATGGACGGGGCGAATCCGCCGTCGAGATCCATCAGGACGTAATGCCGGGTGGAGACCCCCTGACGTGCGAGCAGGACCGGCAGTGTGCCGGAAAGGACGATGATGATGGGAAACAGGAAGATGCCCATCCAGAAGCCCTTGGTGCGGGCGTTCTCACAGAACTCACGCCACGCGACGAGCCAGACGTATCTCATCGGAATGCGGCCTCCCGGGCCCCGGGCCCCACCAACTGCACGAAGACCTCATGCAGGCTGGGTTCAGCGGCGTCGAACGAACGGAGGCGAATCGGGAGCTCGAAGCAGGCCCGAAGGATCTCGTGGGGATCCGATCCCTCCCGCAGCTGGATCTGCCAGCGGTCGGCGCCGTCGGAATGAAGGCTGGCGACCGAAGGCAGCGATTCGAGGCGGGAGGGGTCGTCGGAAGTCTCGATGCGGACCCGGTGCGGAATGGTTCGCCGGGCTTCGCCGACCGAACCGTCGAAGAGGCGTCGACCCTGGGCGATGATGATCAGGCGGTCGCAGAGACGTTCGGCGTGTTGCATGACGTGGGTGCTGAAGAGGACGGTGCGACCGCGGGCCCGGAGATCCCGGACAATTTCCTCAAGGACCTCCTGATTGACGGGATCGAGTCCGGAGAAGGGTTCGTCGAGGATCACCAGTTCGGGGTCGTGGGCGATGCTGGCGAGGACCTGAACCTTTTGGCCCATGCCCTTGGAGAGGGCTTCGGTGCGGGCATTGGCAAAGTCCTTGAGGCCGTAACGTTCGAGGAGTTCATGGGCGCGATGGCGGGCGGCGGTCTTGGACAGGCCCTTGAGGGTGGCGAAGTAGGCGATGACCGCCCAGGCCTTCATCTTCTTGTAGAGGCCTTTTTCCTCGGGGAGATAGCCGACACGATGCCGGACCTGGAGCGCGGAGGGAGAACCGAGGACCTGGATGGAGCCGGAGGTGGGCCGGAGGATGTCGAGGATCATCCGGAGCGTGGTGGTCTTGCCGGCACCATTGGGTCCGAGAAAGCCATAGATGCAACCGTGGGGTACGGAGAGGGAGAGGTCCTGAACGGCGCAAAAATCGCCGTAGTATTTGGACACCTGATTCAGCTCAAGGGCGGGGGGTGTCATGGTGGCGAGGGTATCGGCGGAGCGGGGCGGGTCAATGTCGGGGGCCGATGCCGATGCATGCGTTGGACCAGCAGTATTGTGCCAGGGCTAGCGGCGACTCAGTTGGCGACATCCCTCTCTCCTGCAAGGAGCCCGGCCTGCAAAACGCTTGTGATGGTATCGAAAAATGGTATCGATCAGCCGGTTTGAACAACCGCCATCGCGAGACCCTTTCGAGGATCTTCAAGGATCCCGTACTTGCGTCCATCGCTTAGAACGAGGTGGAGGCCTTGTTCCATGCGCTGGGTGCGGAGGTCACGGCGGGAAGGGGCTCAAGGGTGCGCGTCGCGTTGAATGGAGTGCGTGCTGTTTTCCATCGCCCGCATCCACAGCCGACAACAGATCGGGGTGCGATCCGGTCAGTTCGGCGATTTTTGAGCGAAGCGGGAGTAAATCCATGATGACATACAAGGGATATAGCGGGGCCGTGCGATTCGATGCCGATGCCGAGATTTTCCACGGTGAAGTGGTTGGACTTCGAGATGTGGTCACCTTCCAGGGAACCACTGTGGAAGAGCTCAAGGAGGCGTTCCGGGACTCCGTCGACGACTATCTGGAGTTCTGCAAACAGCGGGGTGAGCAACCGGACAAGCCCTTTTCGGGTCGATTCCTTCTTCGGGTTGATCCCGTGCTCCATCGCCGTCTTGTCGAGTTGAGTGCGCGCGATGGGGAGAGTCTGAACAATTGGATTGCTTCGCGCCTTTCTCGATTGATCCATCAGTGAGTTCCCAAGCCATGCAGCAGCATCGCTCGTCCCGGCTGGATCCTCTTCCCCAATGCCCTCCTTGTTCACACGTCATGGATCGGATTGTTGATCTGCGCCTCGTCCACTCTTCGGCGTGCGAACGAATCTGCTGGCTTGGCAGCCAGCAGAAGTGATGCGGGCAATCCGGATTCCGGCCAGCCTCCTGATGCAGAGGGAATTCCAAGAATTCGCTTCTTACACTTGGGTGCTTCCCCACCAGCCCGCCGCTGGCAACCCGGCCTCCGTCAATATTCGGTAGCGCAAACCTTTGCTGCTTAGCGTCTGGTCATAGCGAAGTGGTGCCTGTTGACACCCTGAGTTGCGGCGGGGAATCGTTGGTTGCCGAAAGGGTGCATCCTGACACCGCCCCCAACCCCGGAGGGGTTACGCAACTTTAGCCCGGGGTGCGAAGCGACCCCGGGTCAACGGTCCCCACAAGATCCGCCAACCCCAGAGGGGTTGAACAAGATGAACCCGGCCGCCAAATGGCCGTCGTGATTCCACACCCGTCCTCCCCTCGGCATCGGCATCGGCATCGGCATCGGTTCCGTCGTCCGTTCGATCTCGATTCCGATTCTTCGTCAGTGCGCGGTGTCCCGGTTGTGATCCGCAATCCGGCGCACCACAGCCTGTTCAACCCCTCCGGGG
>DITU01000026.1 GCA_002422905.1 Verrucomicrobia bacterium UBA6176 | reverse complement strand
CCGGAAGATCACAGAGCCGGGTTGAATTCCGGGTCTCCGTTGAGGACGAATTCCGGTCCCGTCGGCCTGAAGGGCCGGAGGATCAAAGCCCGGGGCTGAGGGAGTTCGACGACCGATGCCCCGGGTGACGCGGTGGAAAATCCCATGCGCCCTGAAGGGGCGCCGGAGATCTGATTTCTTTGCGGGGGGGCGATGGGACGGTTCCGGTGCCCCTTCAGGGCACGGGTCCGGGGATTGGGGCAACCCAGGGCATCGGTCGCCAAGCTCCCTCAGCCCTGGGCTGAACTCCCGGTCCCCGTTGGGGACAACGCTTCCGAAACGGTTGGCTGTCCACCGGGATCACAACTGGCTCCGTGTGAAGTTGCCGAGCTGCCAACCACTTCGGGATGCACAGGTCGGGGGGCGGGAACGAATTCGCGCTTTTGTCGGGTGCGGCGATGGGAGCATGTTGGGGAATACGCCATGAAGATTCGACAGACAGTGTTGGCCGTTTCCCTGGGATTGGGTTTTGGGACGGTGATCCAGGCCGAGGTGGTGCGACCGAAGGCGAAGGATGGCCGGGTGTTGAACCTCAATTTCGAGACGGGGGATCTGCGCGACTGGAAGACGGAAGGGGATGCCTTCGAGGGACAACCGGTCCGGGGCGACACCGCCGCGGTGCGTCGGGGGGATCAGCCGGCGAGGCAGGAAGGCGAGTATTGGATCGGGGGCTATGAGCGGCATGGGGACGACCGGCGGGGTGTGTTGACGAGCGAGACGTTCCGGATCACGCAACCGTGGGCGAGTCTGCGGGTGGGTGGCGGGCCGTGGCCGACGACGCGGGTGGAATTGATCGATGTGGGGACGCAGAAACCGATCTTCCAGGTGAGCGGGATGGAGAGTGAGACGATGAGGCCGGTGGTGGTGGATTTGAAGGAACACCAGGGCAAGGACGTGTTCCTTCGGGTGGTGGACCAGCAGGTGGGGCACTGGGGTCACATCAATTTCGATGAGTTTGTCTTTCACACGGCAAAGCCGGAGTTGGCGAATTCGGTGAGCCTGGCGGACCTGAAGAAGAATGCGCCGCCGCCTGCGGATGATGTCCCGTTCGCGGGGTTGACGGCGGACGAGGCGGCACGGCAGGCGACGCTACCAGCCGGATTCCGCATGCATGCATTCGCGGGGGAACCGGACATCGTGCAGCCGATTGCGTTCTGTGATGATGACCGTGGACGGCTGTGGGTGGCGGAGGGGTTGTGCTATCCGAAGCGCCGGGAAGAGGGGAAGGGGATCGACCGCATCCTGGTGTTCGAGGACACGGATGGGGATCACCGGTTCGACAAGCGGACGGTGTTCATGGAGGGGTTGAATCTGGTCAGCGGACTGGAGGTTGGATTTGGCGGGGTATGGATCGGGGCGGCGCCGCACCTGATGTTTGTGCCGGTGACGGATTGGGACAATCCGAAGCCATCGGGCGAGGCGCGGGTGTTGTTGGACGGGTGGGATTACGCGGCGGACACGCACGAGACCTTGAACACCTTCAACTGGGGTCCGGACGGCTGGCTCTATGGATGTCACGGGGTGTTCTGTCCGTCGTGGGTGGGCAAGCCGGGGGCGGGTCCCGCGGATCGTCAATGGGTGGATTGCGCAGTGTGGCGGTATCATCCGGTGCGGCACACTTTTGAAATCTTCTCGGAGGGCGGGAGCAATCCGTGGGGGATTGATTTTGATGAGCGGGGCCAGTTGTGGGCGGAGATGTGTGTGATCCCGCACCTGTGGAACCTGGTGCAGGGTGGCCGATACGAGCGGCAGGGCGGGGAACATTATGCGGTGGGAGCGGCGGAGGTGCGTCGCAACCAGCGGCATCAGCAGAAGTTCGGCAACCGGACCAAGACCCTGTTTCCGTATTTCTATGAGGACATCAAGACCACGGGTGATCATGTGCATTATGCGGGCAACAAGGGGCCGCATGCGGGGAATGGGAGGAGCGATGAGATGGGCGGGGGCCATGCCCATGCGGGGATGATGGTGTATCTGGGGACGTCGTGGCCGGAGAAGTACCGGGGGGGGCTCTTCATGGGGAACATCCATGGTCAACGGATCAACGTGGATCTGGCGGTGGAGAAGGGCTCGGGATACACGGGGATCCATTCGCCGGACTTCCTCAATTTCAACGACCGCTGGTCGCAGGTGTTGAACTTCCGATATGACCCGGACGGCTCGGTGTATTTCATCGATTGGTATGACAAGAACCAGTGCCACCACAACAACATGGACGGGCACGACCGCGGCAACGGACGGATCTACAAGGTGGTGTACGGGGACCAGAAGAAGACCCGGGTGGACCTGGCGCGGGCCGGCACGGACGAACTGATCCGGTTGGTGGGATCGAAGAACGAGTGGATGAGCCGACATGCGCGGCGCCTGTTGCAGGAGCGGGGAGTGGATGACGCCCAGCGCGAGACGCTGGCGTCGCAGGTGATGACGGCATCGGACACGGCGGCGCGGTTGCGGGCGATGTGGGCGATGCACGTGGCGCGTCCGTTGGCGATGTCCGAGGCCGGGCCATTCCTCAGCCATGAGGATCCGTGGGTGCGCTCGTGGACGCTGCAATTGCTGGGTGAGTTGTTGCCGGCACTTCCGGAGGACCGATGGGAGAGTGATGGGATGGAGCGGGCGTTGGGCGGGTTGGCGAACCTGGCGCGGGAGGATGGATCGCCGGTGGTGCGCCGGCATGTGGCGAGCCTGTTGCAGCGGATTCCGGCGGGGAAACGGCTGGAGACGTTGGTGGCGTTGGTGGGGCATGGCGAGGATGCGACCGATCACAATCTGCCGTTGATGTACTGGTACGCGGCGGAGGGGACGGTGGTGGAGGATGCGGATGCCGGGGTGGAGTTGTTGAAGGCGTGCCGGATCCCGAAGGTTCGTGAGTTCATCGCGCGCCGGTTGGCGGCATTGACGGTGGCGAAGGCGGAATGAAGAGCGGTTGAACGATCGAAGGAGTCATGGACATGAAGCAGTGGATTTCGAAGACGATGACGGCGCTGGCACCGTGGGTGGCGGCGGGAATGTTGACCCAGGCGACGGATGCATTGAGGGCGGGACCGGCGGAGGCATTGGGCCGGTTGACGGCGGTGTTGGTGGAGACGGAGGACGCGCAGTTGCAATTGGACATCCTGCGCGGGATGAGCGCGGGGTTCCGGGGTCAGCAACGGGTGACGATGCCGGCGGGCTGGGACGGGGTGGAACAACGTTTGTCCGCCAGCGCCAACGCCGAGGTCCGGACCTTGGTGCAGACGTTGTCGCTGACCTTCGGCAGTCAGAAGGCTATGGATTCGCTGCGGCGCATCGCCCGGGATGCCCAGGCTGAAGCCGGGGCGCGTCGGGCGGCGCTGGAATCATTGATGTCGGCGAAGGATCCGCAGATGTCGGCGTTGTTGCAGGGGTTGGTGACGGATGGGGCGGTGCGGGGCATGGCGATCCGGATGTTGGCGGCGTTTGATGAGGCGAAGACGCCGGGATTGATCCTGGGGGAGTATGCGCGGTTGGCGGCGGCGGAACGGCGGGATGCACTGGGCACGCTGGCTTCGCGGGCGAGCTTTGCGCAGCCGCTGCTGGCGGCGGTGGCGTCGGGCAAGGTGGCGCGGACGGACCTGACGGCGGAGGTGCTGCGTCAGTTGAAGAATCTCAAGAATGCTGAAGTGGACCGGATGGTGGGCGAGGTGTGGGGAGTGATGCGCGATACCAGCCCGGACATGGCCAGGGAGGTCCAGCGGTACAAGGCGCTTTACTGGAAGGGCGGATCAACCCCGGGCGACGCTTCGCGCGGTCGGTTGGTGTACAATCAGGTCTGTGCGCAGTGCCATCGGCTGTTTGATTTCGGTGGCGCGGTGGGACCGGACATCACCGGGGCCAACCGGACGGATGTCGATTATCTGCTGGAGAACATTTTGTACCCGAATGCGGTGATCCCGAATGAGTATCGGCAAACGTTGATCGAGACGCGGGACGGTCGGGTGATCAGCGGGATTGTGAAGGGGCAGGAAGGGGGATCCCTGCTGGTGCAGACGGCGAACGAAGTGGTGCGGGTGACGTTGACGGACATCGAGAGTCGGGAACAGGCGGAGAACTCGATGATGCCGGAGGGATTGATTGCGCAGTTGGAGGAACAGCAGTTCCGGGATCTTGTGTATTACCTGAGCCGGCCGGGCCAGGTGCCCTTGCCGAGTCCGTGACGGGCCCACCCGGGAACCGGAGGCATGGCCGCCAACGGTATATTGCCGTTCCACCGCACCGTCCCCTCAACGCACTGCCGGCGACCGAACGTCGCCGCTCCCGGCAGGAATCGGGGATTGGTTTCGGGATCGGGGAAGGGACACGCTGGGTGGGTGGGCAACGACCATCACCAGCCATCGTTTGGGGCGATCCTTTCCCGGATATCGGACCGGGTCTGGCTGGCCGGACTGTTGACGGTTCTCGCCATCGGCCAATGGCTGCTGGTGTCGACGGAATTCGGTCATTTCCACGATCCGACGGTGTACCTGGCCGGGGCCGAGTCATTGGCGACGTCGGGCGATTACCGGTTCGAGGCCCATGAAGGACGTCCGGCGATCGGTCTGTATCCGCCGATGCACTCATTTTTTCTGTCGTTGGGTTGGCGGATGTGGCCGCGATTTCCGGAGAACCTCGCGTTGTTGCGGTGGGGAATCATTGGACTGTCATTGGGAGCGATGGCGGCGTCGTTCCTGGTGATGCGACGGCTGGGAACACCGCTTGGGTTGACCCTGGGTTTCTGTGTGAATGCGGGGTTGGGGATGCGTTGGATGGAGGGGGTGACCTGGATGATGTCGGATGCGGCGATGATGGCGTTGTTGCTGGGGAGTGCAGCGGCGTGGCTGGGTTGGGAGGGGTTGGGGTCGAGACGGTGGGCGTATCCGTTGACGGGACTGGTTCTGGCGGTCGCGGTGGGATGGCGGACGGCGGCGGTGGGAGCGGTGTTGGGGGCTGGGTTGGTGATGCTGGCGGGAGGGTTGAAGAATGGAGGACTGGGCCGGTTCCTGTGGGTGACCGGGCCACCGGCGATGCTGACGGTGGGATGGGCGATGAAGGCGCGGGAGGGAGTGGCGTATGGCGGGGCGTATCGGGTCATACTGGAGGGGGCGGGCGGCGGG
>DITU01000113.1 GCA_002422905.1 Verrucomicrobia bacterium UBA6176 | reverse complement strand
GACTGACCCCATTGCCTCCACTTCCGGGAGAGGTGGTGAAGGCGAGTGAGAAGCCGCTGAAGGGGTTGCGTGGGATCTGGTTTGCGGCGGCCTTCGTGTGCATTGGATTGGAGACGCGCCTGGGTGATCTGGCGAAGCTGGGTGGCGGACGCCCGGCGCTGGCATTCCTGGGAGGGCAGTTGGTGAACGTGCTTTGGACGCTGGTGCTGGCGTGGGTGCTGTTCGGGATGGTGTTCAAGTCGGTGTGATGGGAGCCCATTGGGCTCTTATGAGTCCAATGCCATCCCCAGCATCATCACCAGACCTCCGACCAAGCCGACGGACATAGATAGGGGAAGGGATCGACCCTGTGCTCTAAGCTTTTGGATGTCCGTGATCAGGTCGGGCTCAAGATTGTGCAGCCACTCAGGTTCGTCGCTTTCCCGCCAATCAAGGGATTCGGTACACATGGTGAAGGGTGTAGCCAATTTGCCTGCCGGCGCCCATTGCCAACCCGTTGGAGACCCGAGTGCTTCCCAGATTGGATGATGGGAGTCATGAAGCCTCTGAAGGACAGAATCGACGTTCTGCCAATAGCGGATCAATTGAACTCCGCACGCTACCGGCCCGGCGCCTCCTACAATGATCAGGGCGAGATTCATCGGGATGGGAATGAAGTCCCACCTAACTAAGTGTTTGAGGATTGAATCATGGGGGATGGATCGGGTCTAGGGCTCATCCGTTGGATTGTATGGGTGGGGGAGCTTGGCGGAGGTGGTTGGAGGTGCGGTTCGATCCTTGCGGCGAATATTTGGAAGCTGTGCTGCGGCAGGCAGGTGGTTGATCCTGCTGCTGTGCAACCGCAACTATTGGGGGTGAAGACGATGATCGATCTGCCTGACGACCTCCTGATGCAGGCCAAGGTTTATGCCGCACAGCATCAGACCACGCTCAAGAAATTGGTCGTGCAGGGACTTCAACAGGTCACTGCCCAGGTTTCCCCTTCGCCGGATCCAGCGCGCCGACAGAATGCCCAACGCCTGATTGCCGCTTTGCAGGCTGGCAACACCCGACCCATGAAGCCGTTGACCCGCGAAGAGATTTACGAGCGTTCCAACCGGTGAGAGAACAGATGCGTTTTCTCGACACCAACATCCTCCTCTATGCCGGTTCCCAGGCGTCGGGGGATCAGTCTAAACGGAGGAAAGCCATCGCCTTCAGATGAACAACGGACCGGGGGCGTAGAATCAGTCGGCGCCGATCCCCATCGGTAAGATTCGTGAAATTGCGGTTTGGGAATGCGGGTAGGTCGCCCCTTCAGGGCTTGGATTGGTTGGGGCGAATTCCCCGGGGTTTCACCCCGGGCTGCAATGGGGCGCCCTTTCAGGGCTCGGTAGTGCCTTGTAGCCAGAAATGGGGTCGAGGCTGATATTTGATGTGACCCCATTGAAATGCGTGGGGCGGCTTCGGTGTTCCNNGTGCGAGTACGAGTACGAGTACGAGTACGGGGGAGGGGAACGGCGGGGCTATTTGGAGCCGAGGGCGGAGGCCATGGTGAAGATGGGGAGGAGGAGGCCGAGGGCGAGGAAGCCGATGGCGGCGGCGACGGCGCAGAGGATGACGGGTTCGATGAGGCGGACGGCCTGGTCGACCTGGCGGTTGGTGCGGCGTTCGACGGTGTCGGCGATCTGGACGAGGACTTCCTGAAGTTTGTTGGATTCCTCGGCGACGGTGATCATGGCGAGGATCTGTTCGGGGATGAAGCCGCCTTCGGAGAGGGGTTCGGAGAGGCGTTTGCCGTCGCGGACGGACTCGGTGGCCTCGGCGATGCGGTCGGCGAGGATGAGGGAGCCGGTGGCGTCCTTGGAGATGCGGAGGGCCTGGAGGAGGGGGACACCATTGGCGAGCATGGTGCCGAGGATGCGGCAGAAGCGGGTGATGGCGAGGAGGCGGAGGGCGTTGCCGACGACGGGGATTCGGAGCTGCCAGGATTCGAGGGTGCGCCGGTGTTTTTCGTTGCGGATGGCGGTCCAGAGGCCGGCGACGAGCCCGATGAAGACGGGGATGAGGACGTACCAATAGCCGCGGACGATGCGTGAGGCGGCGAAGAGGAGTTCGGAGGGGAGGGGTTTCTTGGCGGAGGCGAGGAGGGGTTCGAACTTGGGGACGAAGAAGATGAGGGCGGCGACCATGACGACGGTGCCGAGGGTGGCGAGCAGGGCGGGGTAGATGAGGGCGCCCATGACCTTGGAGCGGAGTTCCTCGAAACGTTCGAGGAAGCCGGCGAGGGAACGGAGGACTTCTTCGAGGAAGGCGGCGCGTTCACCGGCCTGGATCATGGCGGTGTGGAGGGTGGGAAAGACCTCGGGGTATTGTCGGAGGGTATCGGTGAAGGACTGGCCCTCGGCGACGGAGGTGCGGACTTCGCGGAGGAGCTGTTTGAGGTCGGGATTGACGGCGGATTTGATGAGGGAATCGAGGGAGCGGAGGAGGGGAACGCCGGAGCCGAGGAGATCGGCGAGCTGGGCGTAGAGCATGCCGAGGTCGGAGGTGCGGATGCGTCGGCGACGGGGTTTGCCGTCGGGGTTGGAGTCCTTGGCGGAGACGGTGACGGGGAAGAGGCGTTTTTCGGCGAGGACACGGAGGGCGGCGGCCTGGGAATCGGCTTCGAGTGTTCCGGAGGTCTGGGCACCGGCTTCGGAGAGGGCGGTGTAGGAGAAGTGGGGCATGGATCAGGGATGAGGGATCAGAGGGCGGTGCAGAGGGTGACTTCGTCGGGGGTGGTGACGCCGAGACGGGTCTTGACCCAACCATCCTCGCGGAGGAGACGGAGGCCGGCGGGACGACCGGCCGCGATGATCTGGTGGGCAGGGGCGCGGGCGATGATGAGTTCGGCGATGGCGTCGTTGGTGGTGAGGAGTTCGTAGAGGCCGGTCCGGCCGCGGTAACCGGTATTGCGGCAATTCGGGCAACCGGTGCCGCGAGCGAGCTGGGCGCCGGGGTCGAGGAGGAGATCCTTGGGGATGTTGGCGCGGTCGGGGACGTACATTTCCCTGCATTTGGGGCAGACGCGACGGACGAGGCGTTGGGCCATGGACCCGATGAGGGTGGAGGCGACGAGGAAGGGTTCGACGCCCATCTCGCAGAGGCGCATGGGAGCGGAGGCGGAGTCGTTGGTGTGGAGGGTGGAGAGGACGAGGTGACCGGTCATGGCGGCCTGGGTGGCGGCGGAGGCGGTTTCGAGGTCACGGATTTCGCCGATCATGACGACATCGGGATCGTGACGGAGGATGGCGCGGAGACCTTTTTCGAAGGTCATGCCGACCTGATGATTGACGGGGATCTGGTTGACGCCGGCGAGGTGGTATTCGACGGGATCCTCGACGGTGATGCACTTGAGGCCGGGCCCGACGATGGCATTGAGGGCGGCGTAGAGGGTGGTGGTCTTGCCGGAACCGGTGGGGCCGGTGACGAGGAAGATGCCGTGGGGCCGGTCGATGAGACCCTTGAAGACGGCGTAAGTGTCTTCATCCATGCCGAGCTGGGGGAGGGTGAAGAGGACATTGGCCTTGTCGAGGAGACGCATGACGACGCCCTCGCCGAAGAGCATGGGGATGACGGAGACGCGGACATCGACCTGGCGCCCGCCGACATTGAATTTGATGCGGCCGTCCTGGGGGATGCGGCGTTCGGCGATGTTGAGGTTCGCGAGGATCTTGATGCGGGAGATGATGGCGGCCTGGAATCGGTGCATCTGGGGCGGGATGGAAGCCTCCTGGAGGACGCCATCGATGCGGTAGCGGATGGAGATGTGGTGTTCGAAGGGTTCGATGTGGATATCGGAAGCGCGTTCGTTGATGGCCTCGACGATGATCTCGTTGACCAGCTTGATGACGGAGGCTTCCTGGGCGGCTTCGAGCAGGTCTTCACCGGCCTCGATCCCGGAGGAGGAACCGTTGGTGTCATCGGTGCCGACCATTTCGTCGAGAGTATCGCCACCGAGTCCGTAGTGGGACTTGATGATCTTCTCGATGTCATCGCGTGGGGCGAGGACGGGCTGGATGGAGAGGCCGGTGGTGAGGCGGAGTTCGTCGAAAGCGTAGAGGTCGAAGGCGTCGGAGGTGGCGACGTTGAGGGAACCGTTGGAGCGGGAGATGGGAACGAGGCGCTTGCGGTAGACGATCTTGGAGGGGAAGGCGCGGAGGATTTCGGGGTCGATGGTGACTTCGGAGAGGTCGGCGAAGGGGAGGTCGAGGTGTTCGGCCATGACGGCGAGGATCTGGCGTTCGGTGAGGGCACCGAGCTGGACGAGGGCGCGGTCGAGGCGGAGGCCTTCGGCGCGTTGCAGGGCCTGGGCGTCCTCGAGGATTTTCGGGGTGACGAGGCCTCTGCGGAGGAGGATCTGCGCGATGGACATGGCGGAGCGGGGGACGGGGCGGGCGTGGACGGGATTCAGGTGGTGGACGACGGACTTCAGACGGGGGCTTCGGGCGTGGAAAAGAGGAATTGGAGATCGGAGATGGAAAGGGACTGGGAAAAGCGTTCCTCGCCGAGGATATCCTGGGCGAGGGACTGCTTTTCCTTCTGGAGGACGCGGATCTTCTCCTCGATGGAGCCTTTGATGATGAGGCGGTAGGCGAAGACGGTGGAGGTCTGGCCGATGCGATGGGTGCGGTCGATGGCCTGGTTTTCGACGGCGGGATTCCACCAGGGATCGAAGAGGACGACGTAGGAGGCGGAGGTCAGGTTGAGGCCGAATCCACCGGCCTTGAGGGAGATGAGGAAGACGGCTGGGCCTTCGTGGGCATTGAAGGACTGGACGAGCGGGCCGCGGTCCTCGGTATCGCCGGCGAGATGGAAATCGGTCCAGCCACGCTCACGGATGGTGGTCCGGAGGATGTCCAGCATGGAGGTGAACTGGGAGAAGATGAGGACCTTGTGACCTTCGCTGAGCAGGGGTTCGAGGAGGTCGAGGAGGGCTTCGACCTTGGCGGAGGGTTGTTTGAGTTGGGCGACGTCGACGAGGGCCGGGTGGCAGCAGATCTGGCGGAGACGGAGGAGGGAGGTGAGGAAGTGGAAGCGGAACTGGTCGAGGTCGGCGGAGGTCTTGAGTTTGAGGAGGAGGGCGCGGGCCTTTTTGTATTCGGCGCGGTAGAGGGATTGCTGGACCCCTTCGAGTTCGCAGATGAGGTCCTCTTCGATGCGTGGGGGGAGATCCTGGGCGACCTGGGATTTGGTGCGGCGCAGGAGGAAGGGGCGGAGTCGGGCGGCGAGGCGTTTCCGGCTGAGGGAGTCGGAGGCCTTGGCGAAGGACTGTTGGAACTGGGCGCGATTACCGAGGGCGCCGGGCATGGCGAAGCTGAGGATGGCCCAGAGGTCGAGGAGACGGTTCTCGATGGGGGTACCGGTGAGGGCGAGGCGATAGTCGGCCTGGATGGCTCGGGCGGCCTGGGAGGTTTGCGAATCGGGATTCTTGATGGCCTGGGCCTCGTCGAGGATGGCGGCGAGGAAGGGTTGGGCGGCGACGTCCTCGTGGACGATGCGGAGCTGGGGATAATTGATGACGAGGGCGTCGCATTCGGCGAGGGAGGATTTGAAGTCGGCGACGCGTTCCCCGCGCCAGACATTGACGCGGAGGTTGGGCAGGAAGCGTTTGGCTTCGGATTCCCAGTTGGGAGCTACGGATTTGGGGCAGACGATGAGGATGCGGCCCCGGGCGGCATCGGGACGACTGCGGAGCCAGGCTATCCAGGCGAGGGTCTGGAGGGTCTTGCCGAGGCCCATGTCATCGGCGAGGACGCCGCCGAAACGGTTTTCGGCGAGGTAAGCGAGGAAGTGGAAGCCTTCGAGCTGGTAGGGGCGGAGTTCGGCCTGGAGCTCGGGAGGAATGGGAGGGGTGACGCTGGCCTTGATGTCCTCGGCCCGACGCAGGATGAGGTCGGCCTGGTCCTGGGGGAGGAGTTTGGAGGCGGCGGAATCGGCGAGTTGAAGGGCGTGGAGGCGTTGGGGTTGGGCGGAGAAATCGCGTGGGCTGATGCCGAGTTGGGCGAGTTGTTCCTCGTGTTCGGGGGAGACATTGATGGCGAGGCGACGCCAACCCTTGGCGCCGAGACGGACATAGCCACCGCGTGCGTTGAGCAGGAGTTGGAGTTCCTCCGGGGTCAGATCGACATCGGGAGTCTTTACGGAGACGGCGAGGTCGAACCAGTCGACGCCGGCGGGTTTGACCTCGATATCGAGGTCGGCGGTGACGGGGGCGTCGAGGAGGGATTGGAGCTCGGGGGTGAGGATGAGTTCGACGTCCTTGGGGAGGGACTCGACCCAGAGGATGAAGAGGTCGGGGAAGTTCTTGGTGATGCGGACGTACCAGACGGAGGTGGCGGGGTCCCAACGGGCGCCGAAGTTTTCGATGATGGATGGGGCGGGCTGAAGGGCTTCGCGGGAGTAGAGGACAATTTTTGCGGAGGGCTTGCGATATCGGCGGGTGGACGTCCAGCCGATGCTGTTGAGGGATTCGATGACCTTGGCGTTGGGATCGCGGGCCTCGATCTGGATGTGGAGACGTTCGCTGGCGCGGCCGGAGGTGCCGGCCTGGCTGATGGTGAGGACGAGGCAGAGGGTGAGTTTGGCGTGTTCGACGAGGGCTTCGACACGGGTGGGGAGAGGGGCGCCGATCTTATGGAGGAGTTGGATGCCGGCGACGGTTTCGACGGCGGCGGCGGGGATGCTGGTGACGGCTGAATCCTGAAATCCGTGGGGGATGGGCGGGACCCGGATGAGATCGGATTCGGTCACCCAGATGGGGGCGACGCCGGGGAGCTTGAACAAGGGTTTGGAAATGGGGAGACCGTCGTCGCGACGGAGGGAGAACTGATAATCGCCTTCCGGGGACTCGGGTTGTTCGACGTGCCAGGAGGCGGAGGCGGGTGGGTAGGGAAAGGGTTGGAACTGCGAGTTGAGGATGCGTGAGCGGAGGGAGGGTTGGGCGAGGAGACGGGCGAGGGCGGCGCCGAACTGGCCGGAGCCGGTGTAGGAGAATTCACCGGTCCACCCGCTGAGGACGCAACGGCCGACCGGGCTGAGGATGAAAGTGGCTTCGGGGACAGCGTTGAGGGCTCCGTCGAGGAGGGCCTCGCAATGGCGTTTGACCTGGGTGTTGGAGAGGTTTGACCAGGTGGGGTTCGGACCCGGGAACAGCAGTTGAATGACGGGCCGGTCTGGTAGGAGGACGAGACGGAAGTCGAGGCGGGCGATGGGGACGGAATCGGGATCGGGAGTTGGAGAGGCCTGAGGTTCGATGTTGTGATTCAGGTGTTCGATCTGTTTGAGCCAATGCTGAACCTGTTCTGCCCGCCAGGCGTCGAGCCAGGAGGTGGGAATGGGGAAGTGTCGGGCGACCTCGTCCATGAACTTTGGGTACGAGTAGTCCCCGTTGCGCACGGCGTGGGCGATGCCCTGCCAGCATTGGACGGCGTTTTGTGGGGGGGAAGGCCAGGCGTCGAAGCCGCCGTATCCGAAGTGGCGGAAGCCTGAGCTCTTCTCTGAATTCTGGAAGAGCGTGGCGAGGTCTTCTCCGAAGACCACACCGGTCTGCTTGACCCGATGAAAGATGCGGGCGAGGCGCAGGAGATAGGAACGTTCTTCGGCGTTGAGATTGCGCCCCATGACCTCCTCGATTTCGTCGGGCAAAGTGCGTTGGGCGGGAGGCTTGGGCACGAGCGAGGCGAGATTTGGGGAGCCTTTCCGGGAACGGCCCTTGCGAGGCGGGGTGGGGATGGGGATTTCGGATTGTCCGGCGATATCGAGGGCGGCGCGTGCAGTGGCGAAGCAGTGGACGCAATCCGGAAGGGTGGAGCAGGAACAGACGCCTTCCCACTGGTCACCGCTGACCCGGTCGAGGGCCACGGCGAGGGTCTTACCCTCCAGGCTGACGGTGGCGCGGACCAAGTCACCGGGGATGGCCCGACGATGGAGTGAGATGGAGCGGGCGGAGATGAGACCTTCGATCTCTTCGGCGAACGCGGGAGGGGTCTGCTTGAGGTACCGGGTCAGCCCGTGGCGTTCGGCAACGGTGAGTTCGAGGAAGGGATCGGACATCTTCTGGGGGGAGACTGGAATCGGATGGAATCTGCGGCAAGGAGCCAGAGGGGTCAGACCGGGGAGATGAGGCGGGCGCGGGCGGCTCGGGCGCGGTGGATGGCATCGTCGACGGTGTGGGCGGTGACGGTGAGATGGCCCATCTTGCGTGCGGGACGGGGCTGGGATTTGCCGTAGAGATGGAGGCGGAGATCGGGATCGGAGAGGGCGGCGGACCAGTTGGGAGAGCCGCCGGCATTGATCCAGACATCGCCGAGGAGATTGGCCATGGCGGCTGGGGAACGGAGATGGGTGGAGCCGAGGGGAAGCCCGCAGATGGCGCGGATCTGCTGTTCGAACTGGCTGGTGACGCAGGCGTCGAGGGTGAGGTGCCCTGAATTGTGGGTGCGCGGGGCGAGTTCGTTGACGAGGAGACGTCCGTCGTGGGTGACGAAGAGTTCGACGGTGAGCAATCCGACAACCTGGAGGGCATCGAGGATGCCATGGGCGAGGGCCTGGGCCTGGGCGGCGAGGGCGGGGGGGATGCGGGCTGGGGCGAAGGTGAGATCGAGGATGTGATTGGAGTGGGCGTTCTCGAAGACTGGAAAGGCAGAGAAGGAGCCATCGGGAGAGCGGGCGGCGACGACACTGATCTCGCGGTCGAAGCCGACAAAGGCCTCGTAGATGCCTTCGGCGCCCTGGAGTTGGAGGAAGGCGTCCGGGAGTTGTTGGGGGGAGCGGAGGAGCTGCTGTCCCTTGCCGTCGTAGCCGAAGCTGGCGGTCTTTAGGATTCCGGGAAGACCGAGCTGGGTTGCGGCCAGGTCGAGGTCTTCGAGGGAGGTGATGCGACGGAAGGGGGTGACGGGAAAACCGTTCTGCTGGAGGAAGGTCTTTTCGCGGAGCCGATGCTGGGTGACGTGCAGGACGTGACCGTCCGGTCGGACGGAAGCGACTTCGGCGGCGGCAAGGCTGGTGGCGGCGGGGACGTTTTCGAACTCGAAGGTGACCACATCGACCTGGGAAGCGAAGCGGCGGACCTGATCGAGGTCTTCGTAGGGGGCGACGCATTCGACATCGGCGATGGGGCCGGCCGGGGAGTCGGGATCGGGTGAGTAGACGTGGAACCGATAGCCGAGGGAACGGGCGGCGAGACCGAGCATGCGGCCGAGTTGACCGCTGCCGAGAACGCCGATGGAGCCACCTGGGAGGACGGGAATCGCCATGAAGGGGGGGAAGGATGCCCGGTGTGGGGTTGGGAATGGAGCGTGAAATGGGGGTGAAACGCGGGGAACGTTGACCGGTTGGGAGCGGGTTACCTATAAACTGGTGTCACCGCACGACATTGGATTTCAACACTACGATTTGAGCCGTTTATGAGCCGCAAGATTCGCTATGGGATGGTTGGGGGTGGACGAGGAGCATTCATCGGGGCAGTCCATCGGATTGCCGCGGCGCTGGACCAGCAGATCGAGCTGGTCTGCGGTGCGTTTTCGTCGGACCCGGAACGTTCGCGTGCCAGCGGGGGAGACCTGTATCTGCCGGCGGGCCGGTGTTACGGGAGTTTTGAGGAGATGATCCTGTCGGAGGCGAAGTTGCCGTTGGGTGAGCGGATGGATTTCGTGGCGATCGTGACGCCGAACCACATGCATTTCCCGCCGGCGAAGCTGGCGTTGGAGAATGGGTTCCATGTGTTGAGCGACAAACCGGCGACGTTCAACCTGGAAGAGGCGAAGGAGTTGGCCGGGTTGGTGGAGCGCACGGGTTTGCTGTATGGCCTCACCCACAATTACACCGGGTATCCGCTGGTGAAGGAAGCCCGGGAGATGGTGGCCAGTGGCAAGCTCGGCAAGATCCGCAAGGTGGTGGTCGAATATCCGCAGGGCTGGCTCGCCACCCGGTTGGAAGCATCCGGACAAAAGCAGGCGGGATGGCGCACCGATCCGACCAAGTCCGGCGCCGCTGGGTGTATCGGGGATATCGGGACCCATGCCGAGAACCTGGCGGAGTACATCACCGGCCTGAAGATCCGGGAATTGGCGGCGGACCTGAGCACGTTTGTGGAGGGACGGGCGTTGGATGACGACGGCAACGTCCTGCTGCGGTTCGAGGGTGGGGCGAAGGGGGTGTTGCACAGTTCCCAGATCAGTGTGGGCGAGGAGAACAACCTGAACATCCGGGTTTACGGGGAAGTGGGCGGGATCGAGTGGCATCAGCGGGAACCCAATACCCTGCTGGTGAAGTGGCTGGACCAGCCGATGCAGGTGTATCGCACGGCGAATGGTTACCTGGGGGCGGCAGCCAAGGCGGCGGGACGGACGCCGCCGTCGCATCCGGAGGGTTACCTCGAGGCGTTTGCGAACATCTACAAGAACTTCGCGGGGCACATCCGGGCGCGGTTGGAGAATGTCGAACTGGCCGAGGGCGATCCGGCGCTGGATTATCCGCGGATCGAGGATGGCGTCCGGGGAATGGCGTTCATCGAGGCGGTGGTGAAGTCGTCCAAGGCCAATGCGGCCTGGACGCGGGTGGTGGAGTAAGCCGGGGTCTGGGACGAATCCGGAGCCAGCAGGAAAAGGCCGTCTCTGAGGAATCGGAGACGGCCTTTTTGCGGGGTAGCGGAGAGGGCTTACCGGGCGGACGGTGGGGTGTCGAGCAGTTGATGGAGAGCGCGAAAGAGGATGCCCTGGGACTGGGGGGCGACGGAGGATGAAGAAGGTTCGGTTTCGTATCCGCCTTGGGAATAGGCGGCTTCTGTACCGATATAGGCAGTGCCATAATCGCCATAGCTGGCCATGGCGACGTGCAGATCCGGGCGCATGGCCTGGGCGGCGAGCTGGTACTCGACGAAGAGTTCGCCGGGGAGATGGAGGACGCGGATGTCACCGATGGTGAGGCAGGAGATGTCGATGGGAGCGGAGGCCTGGGCTCGTTGGAGAAAGGCGAATTGGGATGCCTGGAGATGGATGGCCGGAGAGGGACGGCGGATGGCGGCGTCAAGTTTGGCGGCATCCAGGTGGGGTGCAGCCGGCAGAAGTACGGGGATGGATCGCCATTTCAGGTCGGATTGCCTGACCGGTTTGCGGACGGTTGTCTGCCAGGAACGCGCCATGCCATCGGCCAGGCGCTGGGCCAGGACCGCGCGGTTGGTAGGGGAACCATCATTGTATTTTCCTGCGCCGATATTCCCGCCGGCGCCATTGAAATGGACATGCAGGGTGCCGGGCAGGGTCTGGTCCCGGAGGAATCGGGCGATGCCGGGGAAGTCGGGATTGGCGATGCCGGTGCGGTAATAGCTTTGGGGGTGGGTGGCGTAATAGGTGAGGACGGCCAAGGGGGCGTCGTGATCCCAGAAGGAGAGGGAGATGACGAAGGGATCGATGACGCCTTCGGGGGCGGCGCGAAGATCGGGATCCTTGGCGGATGTGTAGCGGACGGCGCGGACGGTTCCGTTGGTGTTGGGAATGCGGCGGTTGGAGGCGACCTGATGTACTTCGCCGCGGCCCCATCCGATGTGGGTCCAGGGACGGAACCGGTTGGTGAGGGATTGGACGGCGCGGGCGGCCCGGGTCATGGCCGGGGCGGTGATGGCGTCGTCGAAGGGGCCAGGGGCGATGTCGCGCGAGGTGAGAACCCGATGGGCGGTGAGATCGGCGACGGGGGCGTCGTGCTGATGGACGGCGTGGAGGGCGACGCGGTCGCGGGAGGTGCCGGCTGCGGCGGCGAGGAGGTCGCGAAAGTGGTCGTGGGATTCGTTGGCGACGCCGAGCCAATCGATGGCGCAGAGGACGATGGGGTCGCCGGAGCCACGGATGACAATCCCGCGGCAGCGCAGGGAGAGTTCGCCGGAACCGAGCATGGGATCGTAGGCGAGACTGGAGCCGGTGGAGGGATTGGCGTCGGAATCGAAGGTGGCGACTTCGAGTTGGGCGAGGCTTTGAAAGCCGAAGAAGAGGCAGGCCAGCCAGGCGACGAGGACGGGACGGCGGGTGAACATGGGAGGAGACTACTGGAAAGTCCGATGGAACCCCATCCGCGGGTCAGGGGAGGGGGAAACGAAAAAGGGGCGCCCGAAGGCGCCCCTGGAATCAGGCACTGACGATCAACTGAAATCGATCAGTTGGGCAGTGAGAACTGGAGGGGAGCGCCGGTGGTGGCAACGGAATCCCGGACGGCCTCACGGAAGCGGGCCGAGGTGACCTGTTGCACGGAACCGTCGCCGAGGAGGATGTTGCCAGCGCCGTCATGGGTGCGGGCGGTGAACCCGAAGTTACGGGTGGCGGCATTGACCGGGAAGGTATTGGCGGCGGGGACGAGGATCTGGAAACTGCCGGCAGGCCCGAGGGGACCCTGGTTGGCGCCGCCGTTACGGATGATGGTCGGCGTGACGGCCGTGACGTCCGGGGAGAGATTGCGATCACCGCCGAGGATGGTCTGGGGATTCTCTTCGGAGGCATCGAGGCCCACGAAGTAGGAGACGTGGCGGTTGCCTATGGCGGTGGGGACGAGGCGGGGGAAGGCGAGCCAGTTGGTGGCCTCGACGCGGGCGACGTCAGCAGGGGTGCCCGGTTGGACGCCGTCTGACGGGCAGAGGATGATCTTGGGAGTGGACAGCTCGTTCGAGACGGCAACGAAGTGCTGCCAGCAGAACGCGCCGACGCGGGCGGAACCGCCCTGATTGGTGTCGAGCGTCCAGGGGAAGGCGCCGTTGTTGTCGGTGGCGAAGATACGATAGGCGAGGCCTACGTTCTTCTCGTTGTTCACGCACTTGATCCGTTGAGCCTTGGCCTTGGCCTTGGCCAAAGCGGGCAAAAGCATGCCGGCCAGGATCGCGATGATGGCGATCACGACGAGCAACTCGATCAGCGTGAACGCGCTCCGACGCTGAGAATGGAGACGATTCATAGGATTATTGTGAATTTGACGGGCTTAACGCGGCGCGACTTTTAGGGAGTCATCCCTAGGTGTCAACGCCTTTCCCGAATGACTAAGCACTCGCAATGCCAGCCGGGGCGCCGCTTCGGGCGAAGCCTTTGAAAAGTCGTGGAGCGAACTCAAAAGCGGATGGTTGGGGTGATGCGAAATGAGCAAAAAGCGACAGGGGGTGGTGGGTGGAATCGGGATTCATGGGAAGGATGAATGTTTAAATCATTGATAGTGAATGGCATAACATGAGTGCTCCAAGTCATGGCATCCGTGTTGCTCACGGCGTCCCGAACCGTCGGACACGTTGTCCGGTGGACGGGTTTCCCTGATCCGGCAGGGAAGTACTCCGAGGAGGAAGCACCGGTCGGAGCGCTGTGCATGAAGAGAATCGAAGCGGTCATCAAGCCGTTCAAACTGGAAGAAGTGAAGGACGCCCTTCACGACGTCGGCATCGAGGGAATGACGGTGAGTGAAGTGAAGGGTTTCGGTCGGCAGAAAGGCCACACCGAGATCTATCGCGGGAGTGAGTACACCGTGGATTTCCTGCCCAAGATCAAGATCGAGCTGGTGGTGACCGATGCCAAGCTGGCTGAGGCGACCCAGGCGATCGTGAAGGCGGCGAAGACGGGGAAGATCGGGGACGGAAAGATCTTCATCTCGACGATAGACGAGGCGATCCGGATCCGTACCGAGGAGAAGGGGGATGCGGCGGTGTGAGTCGGAGTCGAATAACCAACCAATATAAAACCTGATATGAATCGATTCATGAAATCTGCCGCCGTGCTGCTGGGCCTGATGGCCGTGGGCTGGGCGGGTATGGCGCAAGACGCGGCTGGAGCGGTGGCTGCGGCTGCCGAAGCGGTGGCTGAGGAGCCCAAGTACAAGGACCTGGCGGCCTTTGCTGAGTCTCCTGGCTACACCCTTTTTACGGCGAACAACATCTGGATGATGTTGGCGACGGCCCTGGTCTTCATCATGCACCTGGGCTTTGCCACGGTGGAAACGGGCCTGACCCGGTCCAAGAACACGGTGAACATCCTGTTCAAGAACACGCTGATCCCGTGCATTGGTCTGCTGACCTATGCGTTTGTCGGTTTCAACCTCATGTATCCTGGCGGGGATTTTGAGGGCAAGTGGTTTGGGTTTGCGGGGTTTGGGGTGTCGGTGCCGGATGAAGTGGCCGGCCTGACGGATGTCTATAACGCGGGTTATACCTATTGGACCGATTTCCTGTTCCAAGGGATGTTTGCAGCGACGGCGGCGACGATCGTGTCGGGTGCTGTGGCTGAGCGCGTGAAGCTCGGGACGTTCCTGGTGTTCTCGACATTGTTTGTGTCCATCTCTTATCCGATCACCGGCATGTGGAAGTGGGGCAACGGCTGGCTGAACAAGATGGAGACGCCGTTCTATGATTTCGCCGGCTCGACGCTGGTGCATTCGGTGGGTGGCTGGGGTGCCTTGGCGGGGGTGATCCTGTTGGGATCGCGCATTGGCAAGTACAAGGAAGGTCGCGTGGTTCCCATCCCGGGCCACAGCATGCCGTTGGCGACGATCGGTGTGTTCCTCCTCTGGCTGGGCTGGTTTGGATTCAACGGCGGCTCGGTGTTGTCGGCCAATCCTGCGTTGGTCTCGCTGACGTTGGTCACCACCTGCCTTGCGGCGGCGGCGGGCGCGGTCGGGGCGATGGCGACCTCCTGGATGCTGCTGAAGAAGCCGGACCTCTCCATGACCTTGAACGGCATCCTGGCCGGTCTGGTGGGCATCACGGCGGGTGCGGACCAGATGAACATGACCTCATCGATGTTGATCGGCCTGATCGCCGGTGTGGTGGTGGTGGTCTCGGTGTTGTTCTTCGACAAGATCGGCATTGATGATCCTGTCGGCGCGATCTCGGTCCACCTGGTGTGCGGCATCTGGGGAACGTTGGCGGTGGGTCTGTTCGGCAATCTTGCCGGGACCAAGCAGCTGGTTTCCCAGCTCATCGGGATCGGGGCGATCGGGGCGTTCACCTTCATCTTCGCCTTCGTGGTGTTCCTGATCCTCAAGGTGGTGATGGGTCTGCGGGTCAGTGCCGAGGAAGAGGTGGGTGGTCTGGACGTGGGCGAGCATGGTTGCCACGCCTATCCGGACTTCCAGACCGGTTCGGAGAAGTGACCTGGTTCCATCGCTGAAGCGGTGATTTCGCCGGCCCCCGCGGTGATCCGAAAGGATTCCGCGGGGGCTTTTTTTGGGTAGTGGGGACGGCGAGTGGCACTCGCCGCTCCGGGGGCGAGGTGAGCTGGCCGCTCCGTCCCAACCAGGAGTGGTCGGCGGGGGAATTCGGGTGTAGAAAGGAGGGAGCCCCGTTGAGCAGGAGACAACATCTGGGGCGCAGGATTCCAGACCATGATCACCATCGCGAATTGCAACGATCTGACCGAGGCACAACGACTGAAGATGGCGTTGGAGTCGGCAGGGATACCGTCCTTCATCCCGGACGAAATGACGGCGGGGATTGCGCCCTATCATTTTCTGTCGCCGAGCGGTGTCCGGTTGCAGGTGGCGGAGGAGAATGAGGCGGAGGCGCGGGAGATCCTGAAGCTGGAACGGGAGTCGCAGGAGTAGGAGGACGGACGGCGGGTGAGGTCGAGTACGGGTACGGAAGGGGACAACGGGGGCTGTCACCGGCTTCTGTACCACCGGGGAGTACGAGACCGAGTACGAGTACGAGTACGAGTACGAGTACGAATGGGGAGGTGGGTCCGTATTGGATCCATGGATCCTGGGATCAGGGATTGGAGGAGGGGACGGTTTCGCGAGGGCTGCGGGGGACGGATGGGGTGGACGGCGGCGTGTTGGTGCTGGAGGGATCGTCGGGATTGGGGGGGGTGGCGCGGCCCCATTTTTCGATGAGGGGCATGCGGGTACCGAGGTCGTCGACCATGGCGCGGGCTTCCTCCGGGGAGCGGATCACGGTGGGTTTGAGGAAGACGAGGAGTTCGACTTCGCGGATGGATTTATCCTTCTTTTTGAAGGCCCAACCGAGGCCTGGGATGCTGCCGAGGCCGGGTACCTTGCGGGTGTTTTCGGATTCCTGTTTCTGGATGATGCCCCCGATGACGTGGGTTTGGCCGCTGCGGGCGTTGAGATGGGTCTTGAAGCTGCGGGTATCGAGGATGGCGCCGCCGAAGAGGGTCTGGCCGGGTTGGATGGTGGAGGATTCGGCGCGGATCTGGAGGTTGACGTCGCCGTCGGCATTGAGATGGGGGACGACTTCGAGGATCACGCCGACGTCCCTGTAGGAGAAGGTCTGGTTGAGGGAACCGACCTGTGTGCTTTGGGAATCCTTGATGAAGGGGATCTGGGAGCCGACGAAGAGTTTGGCGATTTCGTTGTCACCGACGGTGATCTTGGGTTCGGCCAGGACGGTGGCGCCGACGTTCTGGCGGAGGAACTGGATGAGGAAATCCATGCCGATGCGGTTGTCGACCACGCCGGACTGGAGGGAGGCGAGGGCTTGGGCAACGGAGCCGCCGACGGGGGTATTGGCGGTGGTCATGCCGCCGAAGCCCTTGGTGTATTGGCCCTTGGTGCCGATGAGGATTGAGTTGTCGTAATCCTCGGGGGTGAAGACGCGGGAGCCATCTGGGGACCAGCGGACGCCGAGCCGGTCGAGGAAGTTGGAGGCGACCTCGATGATGCGGGCCTCGATCATGACCTGGGGAGTGGGGACATCGAGATCGTCGACGAGGCGGATGATCTGGGGGAGGAGATGGACATTGGCGGAGAGGAGGAGGGAATTGCTGCGGTTGTCGGAGACGACGCGGACGCGGCCGACGAGGTCGCTGACCTGGCGGAGGCCGCTGCTGGAATCGGAGCCGCGGGTTGTGTCCGGGGCACCACCGAGCCAGGGGAAGTAGGCTTCCTCCTGGTTCTCGCGTTCGAGTTCGAAGGAGCGGTCGGGGGTGGAATCGCCCTGGTTGGGGTTGAAGTTCGGCTGGGGCTGGTTCTGGGGTTGGTTGGGATTGCCGGGCCGCATGGGAGGAGAGCCATTGCGGGCGAACAGGACATTGAGGCTGTTGGCGACGGTGGGGGCCTTGGCGAACTTGAGGGTGATGCGGAGGGTGCTTTCGCCGGCCTGGGAGGGGGCATCGAGGCGTTTGAGGACTTCCTCGACGGCGGCGAGGCCTTCCTTGGAATTGGCGGTGATGATGATGCTGTTGGAGTAGGGTTCGCTGGTGATGCGGACCTTGCCGTAGAGACGGCCGACATTGCGGTCGGCGACCTCGGGAGGTTGTTCGTCGTAGAAATAGTAGGGGCGTTGTTGGGGGGTCTTCTTGAGGAAGAGTTCGTTGAGGACGTCCTCGACATCGACGGCGCTGACGTACTTGAGGGCGAAGATGCGGGGGGTGAGGGATTCGCCTTCGACGGGTTCGTCGAGGAACGCGATCATCTTCTGGAGGCCGGGAAGTTCGGAGGGAGGGGCCTGGACGACGACGATGTTGCGGCGGCGATCGGCGACGACATTGATCTTCTTGTTGGAGCGGCCGGAGTTGCCGGACTCGCCGAAGATGTAATAGGGGTAACGGTTTGAAGCATCCTGGGACGAGCTCAGGTCCTTGATCTGTTTGGCGACATCCTCGGCATCGGCATTCTGGAGTTGGAAGGTGTGGAAGGCCTTCTCCTGGGCGTCATCGGTATCGAGGGTGCGGACGATCCGTTCGACGGCGGTGAAGTTGGCTTCGCTGGAGAGGATGATGAGGTTGTTGGAGCGTTCGTTGGCGGTGACCTCGACGGTATCGGAGCCCTTGCTGCCGAGCTTCTGGTAAAGGGGGGTGAGTTCCTTGGAGAGGTCCTGGGCACTGACGTGACGGATCGGGATGACCCGGACGGTACGGTCACCGGCGCGATCGGTGTCGAGGGCCTGGATGAGGTCGTTGGCGAGGTTCAGTCCGTCGTTGTAATCAGTGATGATGAGTTGGTTGCCGCGGTCATTGATGTCGATGGCGGCCTTGTCGGAGAGGATGGGTTTGATCTTGTCGCGGACATCGGAGGCGGTGGTGTGGCGGAGGTTGAAGATCTTGACGAGGCGTTGGCGACCGGCGGGGACCGTGCCGACATCGGGATCGACGAGTTCGGGCTCCATCTTGGGTTCGCGACCTTCCGGGACGATGAGGATGGAGTTGGCGGATTCGATGGCGGAGAAGCCTTCGAGGGAGAGGGCGCGATAGACGAGGCTGATGGCGTCGCGTTGGGAGATCTTGCCGGCGCCGACGATGGTGAGCTGGCACTGGACCTGGGGATGTTTGACGACGGATTTGCCGGTGGTCTGGGAGAGCCACTGGACGACCATGTCGATGTTGGCGCCCTGGAAGCTGAGCTGGATGGAATTGGTGTCGCCGGGCGGGGTCGTGTTGGTCGTGTTGGTCGCGGGTACGGGAGGGGCCTGGGCGAGGAGTCGGGTGAAGCCGGCGGCGAGGAGTGCGATGGCGAGGAGGATCGGGCGCATGGGATGGAGAGGGGTGAAAGACATGGGGGGACGGGGTTTATTGGGGCAGGAGGCTTGGGCCACCGGAACCGTCGAAGATGGTGAGTTCGCGATTGGTGCCGCCTTCGTCGACGAGCACGCGGTTGATGCCGATGCGGAGGAGTTTGATGCCACCGAGTTCACCGCCCTCGCCGAGCATGCCGGACATGCCTTGGGGGGTGCGGATGAAGGCGTTGGTGCCGGCGATACCGAGCAGGGCCATGGGGAGGGGTCGGGGAGCGGGGCCGAGGAGTTCGCTCTGGATGATCTTGTCGAGGCGTGCCTGGACGAGGGGGGAAAGAGGAACCGGGGTGCGCCCGGGCATTCCGGGCATTCCCATCATTCCGGGAGGCATGACGGGGGATTGCGGTGGACGGGTTGGGATTGGGCTTTTGGAGACGGGAGCGGTGTTGGAGGAGCGGGAAGGTGAATTGGTTCCGACGGAGGGGAAATTGGTCCCGGAGGGCGGGAGGTTTGTTCCGACGGGTGGGATGTTCGTTCCCGGTGCGGGCGGGTTGGTGCCGTGGGGCCGGGGCATGGGAGAGGGGGTTGGCGTTGGAGTGGGTGTGGGCGCGTCGAGGGTGGGCAGGGCTGGGACGCGGACGTCGGCGAGCGGGTTGGGTCGGAATGCGAGCAGGACGATCCGGGTGAGCAGGCCTGCGAGGAGCAGGATGCACCCGATGCGGAGGAGTGGGTTCAGACGGTCAGGCACGGGAAGGCTCCTTGGGTTTCCATTGGTCGAAGTCGAGGATGATGACCTGAAGCTGGAGTTTGAGTTGTCCGGGGCCGCGGGGATTGCCGGAGCACTGGATGGAATCGATGACGACGGGTACGCCGAGGGAATCGAGACGGGCGAGGAAGGCGAGGATGGCCTGGGTGGGGCCGGTGGCATCGAACTGGATGGAACCGAGTTCGCGTTCGGTGGTGCGGGAGGGGGATTCGCGGATGGAACCGAGTTGGAGGCCCTGGGCCTGGGCGGCCTTCTGGAGGGCGGCGCTGGTTTGGCCGACGACGGTATTGGTGCGGAGGGTGGCGGGATCGATCTGAAGGCGGTTCATGAGGCGTTCGAGACGTTCGGCGCGGACTTCGTACCGTTCGACTTCGGCCTTGAGCGAGGTGGCGGTGCGGGAGAGTTGGAGATGATCGTCCCGGATGGCGTTGGCGGCGCGCACCCATTTGACGCCGAAGAAGGCGACGAGATAGACGGCGAGGGCGATGGATCCGAGGCGGAGGGTCCGGCGTTCGGAGGGGGTGAGCGATTTCATGGCTTGGAACCCGGGGTGGGTGGGACGGGGGCGCCGTTGGTGGAGGGCGGGGGTTTGGGGAGGTCGGGACCGAGTTGGAGGGATTCGCGGTCGGCGGCGGCCTTCCATTGGGCGGTGACGCGGAAGGTGGTGCGGGGGTTGCCGGGTTGGGGCTGGGTTTGTTCCTCCACGACAACGCGGGAGAAGAATTTTGAATCGATGAGTTGGGTGCGGAGGTTGCCGACCTGTTGAGGGGATTGGACGGCGCCGGAGAAGGTGACTTCGCCGCGTCGGTTCATGGAGAGGGAATCGATGCGGGTACCCTGGGGAGCGGCGTTGGCGATGACGTAGGTGGCGTCGAAATAGGGAGGCTGGCTGTCGGCGATGTGCTGGACGAAATCGAGGCGGCGATCGATCTCGCCGAGTCGGTCGCGGTCCAGTTGGAGGGCGGCAAGACGTTTGCGGAGGAGAGGCCGGCTGATGAAGGCCTCGGCGTAGGGGAAGGCGAGCAGGGCGAGGGCGAGCACGGCTGCGCGGACGAGCCAGATGCGGGACGGACTGGAATCGGTGCGGGTGGCGGGTTCCTGGACCGGGGAATCGTCGAGGGTCAGCCGGAGCGGCGGGTTGGAGCCGGGAGACGCGAGCAGGGAACGGAGGCCCAGGATGGCGGGGGAAGGCTGGGTGGCAGTGGGCCGGGGCTGGGGGCGGAGACGGATCCGATGGGGATCCAGTTCCGGGGGGAATCCGGCGGAGACCGGGAGGAGATTGTCGGTGGTGTCCAGAGGTGGCGGAGCGCTGAGTGAAAGGGCGTGGGTTGGGGGAGATTCCCGGAGATTGTCGGCGAGCGGGACCGCCCACTGGCCGATGCCTGACTGGGCCGGGTTGGCGAACCAGGACGAAGCGTCCGAGGGAATCCAGCGGATCCGTTCGAGCGAACCGTTGAGCCAATCGGATCGTTCGATGGAACCGGGTCCGACATCCAATCGGGTGCCGGAGAAGGCGGAGAGTTGGGCGGGATCGCGGACGAGGCAGGCGAGGGTGAAGACGGGGATGAACCCGGCATCGGTGAGGGCGCGGGCGAGGGGTTCGATGGCGGAGCGGCGGAGGGCGACGACGGTGACGGACTGGAGAGGATTGGGGAGCGAAGGGGAGGTTGAAGTCGGGGAATCGAGGGTGCCCCAGACGAGTTCATCTGGGGGGAGGGGAAGGGCGGCTTCGAGCTGGAGTTGGAGATGCCGCTGCCGTTCGGGGCCGGCCTGGGCGGGAATGGAGAGGCGTCGGAGGGCGACGCCCCGGATGGGGAGTGCGCACCAGACGAGGGGGCGCGGCTGCCAGGGCTTGCGACCGGCGAGGGGTTCGAGGGCTTTGGCGAGCGCCTGGAGATCGGAGGGATCGGGTGGACGCGAGGCATCGAACGGCCAGGGGTGGGTGACGGTGGAACCTTCACGATGCACCTGGAGGGAGTCATCGCGAAGCTCGGCGAGGGCTGGGGGAGAGGCGAAGGGGTTGGGCATGATCAGAGGGCGTCTTCGCGATAGGAGAGGGTGGTGATGGAAGAGGATTCGATCCGGACGACGACCTCGATCCGGGCGCGGGTATCGCGGTCGGGGAGGAGGCCTTCGGCGCGGATGCGCCAGGTATCGGTATTGGCGGTGATGCGGGGAAGGATGGGGCGCAGTTTGTCGAGATCGAAGCCGGGGGCACGGAGGAGGGCGACGGGGTGTGTGAAACCGCCGATGCTTTGGCGATGGGCGACGAGGGACTGGGCGAGGGGGAGATCGATGCCTTCGAGGCAGGCGAGGACTTCGGCGGGGGCGGAGTTGATGTTGATGCGACCGGCGGATTGGTCGGAGTCACCGACGGAGAGGAGATCGGCGACGTCGAGGAGGAGGTCCTGGGAGATGAGGCGTTGGCCGGAGGGATTCTGGCCGGGTGAACGGCCGGGGAGCGTGGGCAGGCCGGGGGTGTTGGCTGGGGCTGCGGGCGTGACTTCGAGGAGATCGAGGAGGGAATTGAATTCGTTCTGGGAACGGCGCGCGATGATGGCGCGGGCGATTTCTGGGGTGAACCCGGGGACAGCGGAGAGGGCACGTTCGTCGGCGGTCTTGAGATTGACGCGCTCCTCGCCGCCGGCGGTGAGATTGGGGGCGGCGGCGTGGACACCGAGCCAGGCATCCCAACCGGGGCGGGACGGTTCGGACTTGAAGAGGGCGGGGGTGACACCGCGGACCATGAGGAGTTCGCGAACGGTCTGGAACGGACCGTTGCGAGGCAGGATGGGAGGATTGCGGGACGCGTAGAAATCGGCTTCGGCACCACCGGGCCCGGCGAGGGAATCGGGATCCCGCCAATCGGCGATGGCGGCGGCGACGTCGAGGGTCATGCCGGGGAGACGGAGCAGTTCGTTGGTGGAGGCGGAGTTGAGATCGAGACGACCGGATTCGTCCTGGACACCGAATTGATCGGGATTGGAGGAGGACGGGAGGAGGACGCTGTAGCGGCCGGGGCCGAAGCGGATGTCTTGAAAGAGTTGGGGTGCGTTTTCGAGTTGGGCGGAGAAATGACGGTTGGAGCGACGGCGTTGGAGCAGGTCTTCGGACAGGGCGGCCTTGGCGCGTTCGATGCCGGCGAGGGCGAGGTAGCGGGCCTGGACGAGGTCACCCTGGTGACGGGCGAGACGGAGATCCTGGCGTGAGGTGTGGAGGACACTGACGACGACGACGGCGAGGACGACGACGCACCAGAGGACGCCGATGAGGATGGAACCCTGGCGTCGGGCGCGGGATTGGGGACAGGAATTGGAGCGAGGCAGGTTCAGAAGCCGGCGGGATTGGGTGGGGTGTTGGGAGCGGAGTTGTCGGGAGTGGAAGGGGTTGAAGTGCTGGGGGCGGGCGTTTCGATTTCGAGACGGACGACGGTATTGAAGACGAGAGGTGGGGCGTTGGTGGGGGTGTTGCCGGGGGAAGCGGAGGGAATGGATTCGCCGGGGACGGCGAGGCTGATCCGGACGGCGGTGGGCAGGCCGACGAGGTTGGGGCGTGGGCGGAAGGAGCTGGCCTGCTTGGCTTCGCCGTTGGGATCGCCCCAGGAATCGAACCATTCGAAGCCGTCGTAGAACTCCAGGGTGAGATCCTGGACGGGTCGAAGGATTTCCTCGCGACGACCGCCGGAGAGGGGGTCCGGGGCGAACCCCGGATTGCGACGACGATACAGGACGGATTCGCCGGAGGAGGGATCGGCTTTGATGAACCAACTGACGCAGGAATAGTCGCCTTCGCCCTCGCGACGCGGGGTGAAGTGGTGGGTGGCGAAGTCCAGATTGCCGGGTGTGGCGGTGCCGAGGAATTCGGGACCCTTGTGGAGGGGACAGGCGGCGCGGAGATCGGCGGAGAGGAGGGACAGGGCGATCCGGGCGGCCTGTGCGCGATCGCTGCGGGGTTCGATGGTGCGCCGGGTGGCGATGCCGGCCTGGAGACAGACGTAGGCGGCGCCGAGGACGACGGCCATGAGGGCGGAGCTGACGACGAGTTCGATGAGGGTGAAGGCGGAGGAACGGGAGAGGGGTGGGGACGGGAGTGGGAAAGGCTTCATGCTGCGCCTCCCTTCCGTTGGCGTTCGCGGCGGCGTTGACGTTCCTGTTCGGGATCCGATCCCGGGATGGGAGGATCGAAGAGCAGGGTGGTGAGCGTGTAGAGGGTTCCGGACTCGGACGAACGACTGACGGCGACGCGGACTTCGAAGAGGCCATCGGTGTCGGTGCGGGTGATGGAACGGGTCCAGGTGAAGTTGCCGGAGACGCCTTCGGTTTCGCCGGGTTCGAGGATGAGATCGGCGCGGAGTTCCTCGATCTGGCCGGCGGCGATCCAGACGGCCTGGGAATGGAGGGAGCTGTCGCGACTGGACTGGATGGCGGTGGAGAGGCCCTGGGTGAGGCCGACGAGGGCAACGGCGAGGATGGCGACGGCGACCATGACCTCGATGAGGGAGAACGCGGATCGAAGATGGGCGGGGCGAAGCTTCATGGGCGACCCAGTTCGCGGATGGCGGGGCGGGCGGTGATGGGATTGAGTCGGATGGAAATGGCGAAGCCCGAGCGGTCGCGAAGGAGGAACTCGGCGGCATCGACGGTGCCGTCGGGATGGAACTCGACGGTGTGCGGGGAGGTGTTGGCGGGGGGTGGTTCGAGGAGTTGGACCTCGACGACGATCCGGGGGTCGAGGGGGTTGGTTTCCGGGGTGGGCGCGGGGTCGTTGGAGGGACGGGAGCGGGCCTTGTTGGGAGTGGGCTCGATGCGATAGCGGTGGGCGGAGGGATCGATGACGAGTTGGTGGGGAAGGCCGGAAGCGACGGCGCGGGAATTGGCGGCATTGCAGGCGGCGACGACTGAACGGGCGGTGGAACGCAGGACGGATTCTTCGAGGGAACCGCGCATCTCGGGGAGGATGACGGCGGTGAGGATGGCGATGAGCGCGAGGACGACGATGAGTTCGATCAGGGTGAACCCTGGGATCCGGGAGCGGGATGGGACGGGGGGCCGCATGGGTCACCAATTGCCGATTTCGGTGCTGCCGGCGGTGTCGGCGCCCTTGGACCAGAGATCGTAGCTGTTGGGCAGGTGGGTTCCGGGGCGCCGATAGAGATAGGGGTTACCCCAGGGATCGGGTCGGAGCTTCTTGATGTAGGGACCGCGCCATTTGCCGCCGTCATTGGCTGGGGCGGATTCGAGGACGGCGAGGCCTTCGTCCTGGGAGGGGTAGCGATCCATGTGGAGGTAGAAGCGTTCGAGGGCGGAGCTGAGTTCAGCGATGTGGGCCTTGGCGGCGCCGGTCTTGGCTTCCTGGGTGGTGCCGACGAACTGGGGGATGATGGTGGCGGCGAGGACGCCGAGGATGATCACCACGACCATGATTTCGAGGAGGGTGAAGGCGTGGGAATGGCGGCGTGGGGTGGGAAGGGCGGGGTTCATGGAAGGACTGGGTTGAAGTGTGGGTGAAGGGGTTGGAGTGCAGGTTGGGAAAGGGTCATTGGATACCGCGACTCATGCGGAAGATGGGGAGGAGGATGGCGATGACCATGAAGCCGACGACGCCACCGACGAGCAGGATGAGGATGGGTGCGAGCAGGGAGATGAGGGTCTTGGTGCGGGCGCGAAGGTGGCGTTCCTCGATCTGGGCGACCTTGGCGAGCATGTCGTCGAGTTTCCCGGATTCCTCACCGGCAGCGATGAGTTGGACGGCGCTGCGGGGAAAGAGGCCGAGTTTGCGAAGGGGGGCGGCGAGGGAATCGCCGCCGCGGGTTTCCTCGCCGACCTGGGCGATCTGGGAGGCGATGACGGTATTGCCGACGGTGGCCTCGACGATGCGGAGGGAGGGCAGGAGGGAGACACCGGACTTGAGGAGGATGCCGAGGGTGCGGGCGAAGCGGCTGAGGGCGGCGGACCGGACGAGGGGACCGAGGACCGGGATCCGGAGCTTGAGGGTATCCCAGGCGAGATGGCCTTCGGGGGTGCGGATCCAGGTGACCAGACCGGCGATGGCGGCGATGGCGGCGACGAGGAGCCAGGGCCACCACTGGGCGAAGAAACTGCTGAGTCGAAGCAGGATCAGGGTGGGCAGCGGGAGGAAATCGAGCATTTCCTCCAGCATGGAGAACAGTTTGGGGAGGACGACGGTGAGGAGGACGATGACGGTGACGAAGCCGAAGCCGAGGACGAAGAGGGGGTAGGAAACGGCGGAGACGACTTCGCCGCGGATTTCGTCGGAGTGTTCGAGGAGATCGGCGAGATCGACCATGACATGGGGGAGGGCGCCGGCTTCTTCGCCGACGCGGACCATGCTGGTGTAGAGGGGTGGGAAGAGCTTGGGATGACGGCTGAGGGCGGCGGAGAGGGCGACGCCGCCTTTGACTTCGGAAGAGATGCCTTCGACGACGGATCGGAGGGCGGGATTGGATTCCTCTTCGGCGATGCTGGCGAGGGCCTGGGGGATGGGGATGGCGGCGGCGAGGAGGGCGGCGAGTTCGCGGGTGAAACCGGTGATCTCGCGGCGTCGGATGCCGGAGCCGAGTCGGAAGGCGGGAGGGTTGTGGGGAAGGGGAGCAGAAGCGGTCGAAGACGGGGTGGGCGGGGTGGGGGAAGCGGAGACGGATTCGAGGCGCGAGGGGAACACGCCGCGTTCGCCGAGGCGCCGGAGGGCATCGCGACGATCCTCGGCTTCGATGACGCCGGTGACGGGGTCATTTCCATGGAGGCCTTGATAGCGGAAGGCGTTCATTCCTCGGCATCGGCGGAACAGACGCGGACGACCTCTTCGAGGGAGGTGACGCCGGCAGCGGCCTTGGCGAGGCCATCTTCGAAGAGGGTGGTCATGACGCCACGGACGCGGGACTTGATCTCGGCGCTGGAGCGGCGTTGGAGGATGAGTTCGCGGAGTTCGCGATTGATGACGAGGAGTTCGAACAGGCCGAGACGACCGCGATAACCGACCCCACGACATTCTGGGCAACCTGCGCCGGTGGAGTACTCGCCGGAGAGCGGACGACCATTGAGCCGTTCGATCTGGTCGCGCACGGCGGCGGGGATGTCGGCGCGGGTCCGGCAGGCGGGGCAGATGCGGCGGACCAGGCGTTGGGCGAGGACGCCGTCGAGCGAGGAGGCGATGAGGAATGGTTCGATGCCCATGTCGATGAGGCGTGTGACGGCGCCGGGGGCATCGTTGGTGTGGAGTGTGGAAAAGACCTGATGGCCGGTGAGGGCGGCGCGGATGGCGATCTCGGCGGTCTCGGCGTCGCGGATTTCGCCGACCATGACGACATCGGGATCCTGGCGGAGGATGGCGCGGAGACCGGTGGCAAAGGTGAAGCCGCGACTGGGTTTGACGGGGATCTGGGCGACGCCGTTGAGCTCGTACTCAACGGGATCCTCGATGGTGATGATCTTTTTCTCGGGGGAATAGATGCCCTGAAGGACGGAGTAGAGGGTGGTGGTCTTGCCGGAGCCGGTGGGGCCGGTGGTGAGGAAGAGGCCGTGGGGTTTGCGGACGAGGGATTTGAGGAGGCGCGCGCGAGGGGCGTCCAGGCCGAGTTCCTCGGGTTCGAGCAGCCGGTTGTTCCGGGCGAGGAGCCGGAGGACGACGCTTTCGCCATGGATGGTGGGCATGGTGCCGACGCGGATGTCGACGCGTTCGCCGCGGTGATGGATCTGGATGTGGCCGTCCTGGGGAAGGAACCGTTCGGCGATGTTCATGTCGGCCATGATCTTGATGCGGGAGACCAGGGCGGCATGAAGGTTTCGGGGCGGGGGCGGCTTGGGCTGAAGGATGCCGTCGATGCGGTAGCGGAGTTCGATGGCGGACTCGAAGGGGAGGAGATGGATGTCGCTGGCGCGTTCGCGGAGGGCGGTGGAGATGATGACGTTGACGAGGTTGACGACGGTGGGTTCGTTGGCGGCGACCTCGATGTCGTGGAGGTTTTTTCCTTCGGCACCGGCGGCCTGGGCGGTGTCGAGATCCTCGATCATCCGTTCCACGGTGATCTGGTAGGAATCGGTGAGGCCTTCGGCGATCTCGGCGGGGGAACGGACTTCAACCGTCACTTCCATGCCGGAGAGCAGCCGGAGATCGTCGATGAGTTCAGCCGTGGGCTGGCTGATGGCAGCGACGTGAAGGATGCCGTTACGGGTGTGGAGGGGGAGCAGGTTGTGTTTGCGGGCGAAATCGACGGGGACCAGACGGGCAGCAGGATCCGAGGGGGGACGGTGGATGGCCTGCGGGGAGGAATCGACGTCGGGACTGGAGGTGGTGGTCTGCATTCGGGGGGTGGAACGGAGGCTGGGGCTGGGGCTGGGCGGCGATCAGGGATGGTTCTCGATCAGGACCTTGAATGCAGTGGTGACGCCGGGTTGGGACACCGCAGCGAAGATTTTGTTCTGCGGGACTTGCGCATGGAACAATTTGAGCGGGGGTCCGATCAAACAACTTTCTGGATCCTCGCAGGCCTGTGAGGATGTCCGGACGAGTTTCGCCATGCGTCCCCTTTTCTTTCTCCCTCTCCTACTGGTGGCCCTCCGCTGTTTGCCGGCGGAACTGGTCCGGTTCCACGGCTCCTCAGCTGCGTATTCCATCGATTCGACCGGCTCGATGGCTGCCATCACCCGGGTTGGAACCGACAGGAACCTGGTCGCCCCGGGTGAACCTGCGCCGGTATTGCAGGTGCGGATCGATGGCCAATGGCATCGGCCGTCGGTTGCGAGCTGGGATGCTGGGCGGGGTCGTTTGACGCTTCAGTATGGGGATGCGGGAGCCGCGGTGGTGGTGAGCGCGACCAACAAACCGACCCATCTGGCGCTGGAGATCGTCGAGGCGCAGCCTTTGGCATCGATCGAGATCGCCCTGTGGGGTCCCTATCCCCTCGTCATCGGGGAGACCATTGGAGAGATCGTGGGTGTGGTCCGTGACCGGCGGGATGCGGTGGGGATCCAGGCATTGAATGCGAAGACGCTGGGGGGATATCCCGAACGGGAGAACGACATCATGACGGAGTTCGGTGCGGATGATACCGGACACTATCCGGGGTTGCCGGAGGAGTTGAGGAAGGGGCAGGGGTTCCGTGGGGATACAGCCAGGGCGACGGCGTTTGGAAGCGTGCTTCAGGCGTTTGTGAGGAATCGGGATCGGGAACGCATCCTGTCGAACTGGGGTCACGACCGGTACCGGGTGTTGCCGATGAAGGATGGGGGGATCGTGGGGAGCCGGATCGGGTTGTTCGCGTGTGCTGAGCCGGAGGCGTTGGACACGATCGGGAAGATCGAACTGGCCGAAGGCCTTCCGCATCCGGTGATCGACGGGGTATGGGGCAAGCAATCGCCGGGAGCGACGGCTTCGTATCTGATCGTGGATTTCAGCGAGGCGACGGTGGATCGGGCGATCGAGATGACCCGACGGGCCGGACTCAGATATCTCTATCACAGTTCGCCCTTTGCGGACTGGGGTCATTTCCGGCTCAAGCCGTCCTTGTTTCCCAATGGATGGGAGGGGTTCAGGAACTGCGTGGACAAGGCGCGGCAAGCCGGGGTTGAGCTGGGGGTCCATACCTTGTCGAATTTCATCACGCCATCGGATGCCTATGTGACCCCGGTGCCGGATCCGCGCCTGGCGGTCATTGGAACGGCGGAGTTGGTGGGAGGGGTGGATGCGACGGCAACGGAGTTGGTGGTATCGGACCCTGGCCATTTCAAGAAGACGGCGTTGAACACGGTGCGGATCGGGCAGGAGTTGATCCGGTTCGGGGCGGTGTCGGGGGAGGCGCCGTGGCGGTTGATGGAATGTCAGCGTGGAGCGTGGGGAACGCGGGCAGGCGGACATGCAGCGGGGGCGGAGGTCGCCCGGCTGTTGGATCACGATTACCAGGTGTTCCTGGGGGACGCGGCGTTGTCGGAGGAGATCGCACGCAACATTGCGGCGTTCTGCAATCGGACGGGGATCCGTCAGATCTCTTTTGACGGGTTGGAAGGGAATTGGGCGTCGGGGCATGGGCAATACGGGCGGGTACGGTTCACTGAAGCGTGGCATGGGGCGTTGGACGAGGGGGTGCGTGGAAAGGTGATCAATGATGCCAGCAATCCGGCGCACTATAACTGGCACATCAACACCCGCATGAACTGGGGTGAACCGTGGTATGCGGGGTTTCGGGAGAGTCAGACCTTATACCGGTTCAAGAACCAGCTGTTGTTCGAGCGGAACCTGATGCCGCACATGCTGGGCTGGTTTGCGCTGCGGGCCGACACGGGGATTGAGGATGCCGAATGGTTGTTGGCACGGGCGGCGGGATTTGATGCGGGGTTCGCCCTGGCGACCAGCCTGGCGAGCACGGCGCAACTGGAGGCGGATCCGGCTTCGGCCGACACCGCGCGTCAGTTTGGGGCAACGACGGCGATCCTGGCGAGGATCGCGTTGTGGGAGACGGCGCGGATGTCGGGTGCGTTCACGCCGCGATTGAAGGCGTTGTTGCGGGACAACAACCGTGAGTTCCAGTTGCGGGCGGCGGACAAGGATGGGTGGATCTTGAACGAGGTCCAGGTCACGCGCCTTGTCCATGCGTCCGGAGCGGGGAACGTCGCGGAATTTGAACATGTGCATCCGGGTTCAACCCGCGGATTGCAATGGATCCTCCGATCCGACGCCAAGGTGCCGGTGGGTGGGTTGGAGTTGGAAGTGGGAGGGCGCCCGGTGTTGGGCCTGGGCGACCGGACGATTCCGCCAGGGGGCAGCATCCGGTATGTGGGCGGACCGGAGGCGGTGATTGCGGATGGATCGTGGAGGGAAGTGGAACGGGTGGCGGTGGCGGCGATGGAACCGGCGGGTGGAGCGGGTCGGATTCCGGTGCGGTTGAAGGTGGGGATGCCGGAAGGAACGGGTTTGAAGGTGGAGTTGCGGACGTTGGGGAAGGACGAGGAATTGGTGCGGGGCCGATGAGATGGGCAGTTCAGGAAACCCGGGAAGATGTCGTGAACCCGGCGGAACCGGCTCCGGTCGATCTGCGAGGCGTTGGGTAGCGGGAAGGGATTGGGGCGGAATGGCTCCAACCTTTTGTGGCAGGTGCAACAAGAAGTTGATGGGTGACGGGGTGGAGTTGGGGAGGTCGTAGGTGGGGTGATCCCGGCTCCACAGCCAGGTCGAGGGCCTGTTTGGCCCGATTTTTCGGGACCTGTGGAATCGGCGAGGTCTTCCGGGTGAGGCTGGCTATGCCGGTGACCATTCCCTGGCTCGATGGCGGGCGGCTTCCATTGCCCTCATCAACGCTGCGGGGACGCGGGGCTTGGTTTTGATGTCGGACAGCGCAGCCATTGCGGCGATGTCCTTGAGGTATTGCTCACAGCGCTCCTGATGGCTCCGACGGTTCTTCGTGCAGACCAGGGTTTGCGGTGTGCCCCGGGTATCGGTGTCATGCGACATGTCCAAACGGTGTTGTTCGATCATGTGCTGAAGATGTCGGCGACGATCCTGTCGCATGTGGAACCGATGTGTCTGTGCTACGGGATCCAACGCGAAGTCCTTCAATTCGAGGCAATCTTCACACGTGCAGGGAAAGGGAGTGCTTTGACGCCAGTCCTTCGGGGATTCCGGTGGATGTTCGCTGCGCTTCAGCAGGAACTGCGCGCAATGCTCCCAAAGCCCATCGGTTGCTGGCGAGTGCCTCGACATGTTGCAGTGAATCGCTGATCCGCCATCCCGGACAAGCCAGGACATTGGGAGAGTGTTTGAGGCCGTGCATCCCGAAGTTGTTGGCGATCCATGGAAGCGACGCTGCGAAGGCAGGCGGATCTGCTGAAGGATCCGCAACCATCGGCTGCACCGCGTCGGGGACGGTTCAGTCCGGTCCCGTCGGCCTGAAGGGCCGGAGGATCAAAGCCCGGGGCTGAGGGAGTTCGACGACCGATGCCCCGGGTGACGCGGTGGAAAATCCCATGCGCCCTGAAGGGGCGCCGGAGATCTGATTTGTTTGCGGGGGGGCGATGGGACGGTTCCTGTGCCCCTTCAGGGCACGGATCCGGGGATTGGGGCAACCCAGGGCATCGGTCGCCAAGCTCCCTCAGCCCTGGGCTGAATTCCCGGTCCCCGTTGGGGACAACACTTCCGAAACGGTTGGCCGTCCACCAGGATCACAACTGACTCCGTGTGACGTTGCCGAGTTGCCAACCACTTCGGGATGCACCCTGTTTGAGCAGGAACTCGATCTGGCCGTTGACGGAGCGCATCTCTTCCTGGGCCCACGACTCGATCTCGGACCAGAGTTTGGGATCGATGCGCAGGAGGAATGGTTTGCGGGATTCACCAGCCATCAGCGTGGCTCCTTGAAGTGGGCCAGGCGCCGGTTCAATTCGCTGAGGAACTGGCGGGGGTTTTCCGGGGAAACAACGACGATGTCGCTGGGCAATCTGAGAACGACCGAGTTCCTTGGATCGGTCACGTAAGCCTGGAATTTCCCGAGTCGTTTGCTGCGGAACCGTCCGTGCATCGCGAAAAGGCCGTCATTGCCGAGCGTTTTCATGGCGCCTTCACAGGCCCGGGCATCCAACTCGGCGGACTGGATGGCGGCCAGGGGAATGCGGTTGGACCAGAAGCTGCGTCGCACGATGAGGGTGTCGCTGGTGAGTTCGAATCCGCGGATCATCCAGAAGGAGGTGCCCCCCACGATGAGGAGGGTGACGGGTGCGGCAATCCACAGCCCCCAGCGTTCGTCGGGATTCCTGACCGGCAGGCTCCAGGGCAGGACCAGGGCAAAGACCAATCCGAACAAGGTCACGGCCCCGGTGATCAGCCAGATGCGTCGGCCCCACGGGGCGGCGTAGGTCTTGGTCGTCATGACGGGTTGACCCAGTGGAAGCCGCTGCGACGGGCGGTTCCCTTGTAGGCGCCGAACAGGATCAGCACGCGGGATTCGTTCGGTTGCAGGCTGAAGAAGCCGCCCCAGGAGATGAAGGAGGTCAGCAGCATGAGGAGGCCTGCGACCAGCTGGAGGAGGAAGGGTTGGTTGGCGTCGCCCTGGATGATCGCGCGGATGATCAGCGTGATGCCGCCTGCCTTGAGCAGGAGGGTGAAGAGGAGCATGGGCCAACCGGAAAGGGTGGAACCGGGACGTTCCTGGTTGGAGACGGTGTTGGGATCAGCATGCATGGGAATGGAGGAGAGACGTGGCTGAATTAGGTATCTGTGTGTTATCACAATGGAATCATCGTGTTGGTCAATGGGTTTTGCTGGTGCAGGGGATGGATCGGTGAGGGTGGGGATGGGGCATTGGGGTGCGGGTTGAGTTCCGCGCTCCCGGGGGAAGGAGCGTGTCAGGGTCCTGGTTGAGCGGTCTTCCTTCTGTCACCGGGTCGGGCATAAGGTCTGTGTCATGCAACCGGATTCGGAACTGCTGAAGGATGTGGGTTTGTTCCAGTTCCTGGACCAGGAAGAACGCGATGGCCTGGCGGAGCAGTTGGAGGTGGTCCATTTCAAGGCCGGCGAACTTCTGTTCCAGATCGGTGAACCGGGGGACTCGCTGTATCTCATCCGCAAGGGTGCGGTGGAGGCCTTCTTCAAGAACGACACCGGCGAGCGCATGACCCTGGATACGGTGGAGCGTGGCGGGTTCATCGGGGAATTGTCCCTGCTCGACCGCGGACCCAGGAGTGCGAGCGCGGTGGCGATCAAGGACACCGAAGCCCTCCGGTTGGATCGTCGGAATCTGGAGGAATTCCTCCAGCGCCAGCCGAAGGCAGCGATGGACCTGTTGGCGGCCATGGGCAAGCGGATGCGTCATACGGCGAACCGTCTGCGCCACACGGCCACGCGCAACGTCAACGAGGAGGTGATGGACAATCGGACCCAGGTACAGAAATCCGCGGATTGGATCGCCGAGTTCGCGGGGAGCATCACGTTCCTCATGCTTCATGTCGCCTGGTTCGGCATCTGGCTGATTCTCAATACGGTGAAGATCCCGGGGATTCCCCAATGGGATCCGTTCCCATTCGGTTTCCTCACCCTGACCGTCTCGCTGGAGGCCATCTTCCTGTCGGTGTTTGTGCTCCTGAGCCAGAACCGTCAGGCGGCGAAGGATCGGGTGCGCTCGGACATCGAGTATGACGTGAACCTGAAGGCGGAATTGGAGATCCTGCACCTGCACGAGAAGATGGATCGCCTGACCTCCGACATGCTCAGGCACATGGAGGAAATCCATAACGATACGCGGATCCTCAGACAGGATCGCCTTCGGACCAATCCGGTCGAGGAGCTGGGCGGCCGAGACCAAGGCTGAGCCCTCGTTGCCGGTGCAAGAGGGAAAACAGGCACCGGCATGGGATGGAGTCTCGTGACCCGGGTTGGGGGATTGCCATCCACTTCGGGATGCACCGCGGATGGGTGTGTGACGGTCGACAGGGTTGGGATCGAGGAGCTAACCTGCTGGCCGGTGGGTTCCATCCAGGGACTCCGGATGGGACAGCGATGTTGGATATCAGGAAAGCTCTTGGGATGGGCCGGAAGAAATTCCGGGCGTGGTCATGGATGGCGTTGATGGTGGCTGGGACGGCCCGGGGCCAATCGGATCTCTGGCTGGATGTTTCGACTGCGCGGGTGGTGGACGGGCAATTGACGATCCAGTTCCAGTCCGTGACAGGGGTGAGTGGGGATTATCGGGTGGAAGTGGCCGATCAATTCCAGGTGCCGCTGGGATGGAAGACGGTGGACGGCGCCTCGGTTCAAGGCATTGGCGAGGGGGTGCATCAGGTGACGGTTCCGGTGGTGGGATGGGAGCAGCGCTATTTGAGGGTGATCACCGAGGCCCTGCCGCCGATGGGACCGGCACCGATGATCAACGAGGTGATGTCGGACAATGAAACCGCGCATGCGGTGATCCCGGGGCGCCATTGGGACTGGATCGAGATCCACAACCCGCATGATGAATCGATCGAACTGTCGGGTTATGGGTTGAGCGATGATCCGTCCGGGGTGGTCCGCTGGGTTTTCCCGGAGGTGACGCTTCAACCGGGGTCGCATCTGGTGGTGTATGCGACGGATGAAACGGGTGCCGGGGTGGAAGGCTTGATGACGACGGGATTCGGGTTGTCAGCGGGCGGAGAGACACTGGTGTTGTCGGACCGGTTTGGCCGGGAGGTGGACCGGTTTGCGGTGCCGCCGTTGGGGGTGGATCAATCGGTGGGTCGTGTGCCGGATGGGGGCGAGTCATGGCAATTGTTCGGAAAGGCCGGGGTCACACCGGGACTGGCCAATGGAGCCGGAGCGACCGCAGTGGTGGTGGAGGCGCCGCGATTCTCGGTATGGGGCGGACTCCATGCGGGTGCGGTGGAAGTGGAAATCAGAGGGGCAATGGCGGGGCATGAGATCCGTTTCACGACCGATGGAACCCCGGCGACGGCGTTGTCGCCCCGGGTGCTGGGACCGATCCGGGTGGAGGACAGCGGGGTGTTGCGTGCGGTGGCGGTGGACGGGGCGGGGCGGCTGAGCCAGGAGGTGGTGCACAGTTATCTGATCGGGGTGAGCCACACGCTTCCGGTGGTATCGATTGCGGCGGCGGGATCGAACTTTGATTTCCGGGACGGATACCTGACGGGAATGGGCAACGGGGTGTTGGGGGCGCAGGGCCAGGTGCTGGTGAATTTCCCGTATGAAGCCTCGAATGCGTGGCGTGACCGGGAATTGGCGGTGCATGTGGAGTTGTTTGAGCCGGACGGAACAACGGGTCTGCGGCAGCACGCCGGAATGAAGGTCCATGGCGGCTGGGGTTCGCGGGGTTATCCGCAGAAATCCTATTCACTCTATGCCCGGCGCAAATATGGGTCCGGCTCGTTCAATCACGCCGTGTTTCCCGGATCCGATGTCGATCGTTTCGAATCCCTGGTCCTGAGGAACTCCGGGAATGACAACCAGAGTTCGCATCAGACGGTGCCCCGGCCACCGATCACCCAGTTTGGGCCGACGGCATCGTGGGGCAGTTATTTTGTGCGGGGAACCTTCACCCTGATGCGGGATGCGATGATGCAGCGGTTGGTGGCAGGGTTGGGGCTGGACGGCCAGGCGTATCGACCGGCGGTGCTCTATGTGAACGGGGAATACTGGGGTATCCACAACATCCGGGAAAAGCTCACCAGCCATCATGTGATTGCACATCATGAAGTGCCCGAGGGCTCGATAGATCTGATCGAGGGCTATGGTTCAACGCGGGCCGGGAGCGGAACGGCCTATATCGCGATGCGGGATTATATCAATGGAAGGAACCTGACGACGGGAACGAACTACCAGCATGTGGCAACGGCGCTGCTCGATGTCGACAACTTCATCGATTACAGCCTGGCGGTCGCCTATTTCCAGAATTTCGACATAGGCAATGTGAAGAGTTGGCGGCCGCGGGTGGCGCGGGGGAGGTTCCGCTGGATGCTGTATGACCAGGACTATGGGTTCAACCTCTGGCCGGCGCAGGTGTATCCGGCGGCGATGGCGCGGGACTACGCGGACTATGGGAACATGTTCCGTTTCATGACGGCGGGAACGGGGACCAGCACGGCCTGGCCGAATGCTGGAGGACGGACGCTGTTGCTCCGACGGCTGCTGACCAACGGGCAGTTTCGCGAGCAGTTCATCCGGCGCTGTGCCGATCTGTTGAACACGTCGTTTCGCGAGGCGCGGGTTGTGGGGGTGATCGACGGGATGGCGTCGGTGATCCGCCCGGAAATGCCGGCGCATCTGGAACGTTGGAGTTGGCAGGAATTGGTGGGGCGCGGCTTTGGAGCACCGCATCAGCAGGAACCCGTTCCGTTCACTCCGGCGGTTTGGGAGGGGAACATTGCGGGGTTGAAGGAATTCGCGGCGACGCGACCCGGTGTGGTGCGGACCCAGTGCATCTCCCATTTCTCGCTGACGGGTGGCATGGGGACGATGGAAGTCCGGGTAGATCCGCCGGGAACGGGGCAGGTCCGGGTGAACACGATTGTTGCGGAAGGCAGTCCCTGGACGGGGATCTATTTCGGGGCGTACCCGACGACCCTTCGACCTTTGGCGAGGCCGGGGTATCGGTTTGCGGGCTGGACGACCCCGACGGGATCGGTGGCGGGATCACGGATTGATTGGGTGGTGGGCAACGGGGAGACGAATGGGTTCATCGCCCATTTCGAACCGGAACCGCTGGGGGCAACGCCGACGCAGCGATTGTGGATCAGCGAGATCAACTATCACTCGGCGACCGACCGCGACACCGGGGACTGGTTTGAGATCCATAATCCGGGAAACCAGCCGGTGGATCTCGACGGGTGGACCTTGCGCGACCAGAGCGCGGACGGCGTGTTTCTGTTTCCTGCGATGACATTGCCAGCGGGTGGATATCGGGTGGTGTGCAGGAACCGGGCGCGATTCCAGGTGGTGCATCCGACCGGGCCGGACCCGATCGCCGAGATGCCGTTTGGATTGAACAATGCCGGGGATCGGCTGCGGCTGTTCGATCCGACGGGGGTGCGGGTGGTGGATGTTGCCTATGATGATCGGAGTCCGTGGCCGACGGCGGCGGATGGGGAAGGCAGCACGTTGCAGTTGGTCAGACCGGAACTGGGGCATGGCGATCCGGCGGCCTGGGGGGCTTCGACCGTGCGGGGCGGGACTCCGGGAGGGTTGTGAGGCGGATCCGCGACGCGCATCGACGGGGAGGTCATCGAGAGCTCGAGTACGATGACGAGTACGATGGGCGTGCCGAACCGATCCGGTCATACTCGGGTTTCCCGGAAGCCGATGATCGGCATGGGGTACAATCGCTGATTCCGGCGTCGTACTCGTACTCGTACTCGAAGCATTCGAGCCCGAAGGCTGAGGGGAATCGTCGAGTGCGAGTACGAGTACGATGACGAGTACGATGGGCGTGCCGAACCCTTGCTCAGCCGCTGATGAGAGCCTGTATCTCGGCCAGGAGTCGGTCGGCTTCGGGGGTGATTTCGGAGATGGGGCGGCCCTTGGGGAGGCCGGGTCGGAGGTGACCGACGGCGGTGAGCCAGCTGTCGCGCAGCAGGGTGTGGCGTTGGACCACCTTCTCATGGACCTGACGTCCGCGCGGATGGTCGCCGTGGATGTTGTCCGGGGAAGGGAAGTCGACCATGGCTGCGGGGAATCCCCAGTGCCGCAGCAGTTCCCTCGCGATCAGCCAGTGACCGACCGGATCGGGATGCACTCCGTCGCCGGACACGGTGAATTCCGGGGCGGTCTGACGTCGGTCGGCGATGAAGCGGGCCATGGGACCGTGGACATCGACGACTTCCCATCCGTCGCGTCGTCGTTCCAGCAGCCATTCGGAATAGCGATGGAGGACGTTGTCGTATCCGACGTAGGGAGCCGGATAGGCGTCCAGGCCGGCGGGCAGGGTGCGGCCTTTGAGCGGCAGGGGATCAAACACGGGCGGGGTGAGATGAACAATGCGCGCACCGGCGGCCAGGGTGGCGTGACGGAGACGGCGGAGTCCGTCGTGATGGCGGGCGGCGCGCTCGTCGGAATAGGGGAAATAGATGCCGTCGTTCATGCCATAACAGGCGACGACGAGATCGGGTTGGATGCGCGACAAGGCGCGTTCGAGCCGTTCGTGGAGGTCAGGCCGGGGAAAGGCGCCGCCGGCATGACCGGCTTCGGACAGACCGGAGACGGTTTCTGACGGAAGGCCGAGGTTGATGAAGTCCGCAGGGGCGGCGGGATGACGCAGGCGGCAGGCGGTCTCGACCCACTGCACCCAGGTGCCGGCGTAGGTGATGCTGTCGCCGAGAAAAAGGATGCGGCGGGCGGCGGCGGGATTGGATGCGGAGCGGATGCGGGCGGTGGCGCAGCCGGTGGCGACGGTGAGGGCGGTGGCGCCCAGGGTGAGGAGGGCGGTACGTCGGGATATGGGGATCATGTCAGGAGCGGAGAAATGGGGGCGATGGAAGGTATCTGAACCGGGAAAGGGGTCGTGCCGCCAAGGATTTCCGAAGGAATGATGGGTGCCTCCCTGGTTTTCGGAAGGGTAATCCTGGGGCTGCGAAGTTGGGGATGCAGCGTTGGGACGGCGACCGGACGTCGCCGCTCCGGAGGGGAGTGTTTCACGCGGAGGCGCGGAGAACGCGGAGGAGGGGAGGATTTCA
>DITU01000135.1 GCA_002422905.1 Verrucomicrobia bacterium UBA6176 | reverse complement strand
AGAGTTGAGCGTTGGCGGGCGACGACTCCGGCTCTCCAAGCCGGCCACCGGATCTCCCACAGCCCTTCAAAGTCCGGATCGCACCACCTCTGGCTGGGATTCCCAAAACTTACCGGGGGTTGGTGCCGAAAGTGGTGGTGCGGTCGTGCAGCCACTGGAAGTCCACGCTGTGGGGCACCCGCACCACCTCCGGCACCCCGCCATTGACGGTCAGCTTGGCCACCGTGGTTTCTTCCACCCATTTCCGTAGCTCCACATGGCCATCGACAAATCCCACCGGCGCCGTCCGACCATGGCGCACCCCGGGAAAATCGCTCCAATTGGCCGCAAACCCGCTCCCGGGCCAATACACCTCGAACGAGCCGTCATCGAGGGTCCATGGATGTTGCTCGATGAACACCCACGCAGTGCTCGGGCTGAAGCGGTAGTAGTCGGTGATCTTGTGAAAGGAGAGGATGTACTCGGTGTCGTTGACGAAATGACCGCCGATGGCGTAGTTCATCGCATAGCTGCGGATACGGTGGGGCGGTTTCTCCACCTGCCGGGTCATGCCGCTACGGTCGGCGGGACAGCGATAGGTCGGTGCGGCCTGGACATAGGGAGTGATCTTGCCGGGTCCCGGCGCCAGCATATAGGCGACGTTGGTCTTCTGTTCGTTCCATTCGGCTCGTCCGCGGTAACCCATCCAACCGGAGACCCAGCCGGGATTGAACTGGTGTTGACCAGCGCTGATGCCCCGGGCATGGGGCGAAAGACTGCCGTTGTTGTCCACGTGATACAGGGTCCAACCCAGCATCAATTGTCGGACATTGTTGAGGCAGACCACCCGATGCGCCCGGTCCCGCGCACGGCCGAGGGCTGGCAGCAGCAAACTTGCAAGAATCCCGATGATGGCGATCACCACCAGGAGTTCGATGAGGGTGAATCCCCTTCGGCGATGCAACAGGCTACGGAACATACTGAAGGCGGAAGTAGAGTTGATCCGCATCGTTGAGGGGGAGGGAGATTGCATTGCTCAGCGGAGTCTCAACGGGGGTCCAGACGACCGGCGCATTCAGGCTGTCGGTCCGTTCGAGTCGGACACCGGGAAAGCTCGATGGCCAGGCGATCTGCAAGGTGTCGGTGAGGGGATCAATGACGGCATCAACGGGGGGAAGCTCCGGGGGCAGGCCCGCGCGGATGGGTTCACCCGAGACGGGGTGCAGCGCGGCGGCGACGGGTGTGAAGATCGTGATGATGTCGATTACGGGCCGACGCATATGGACCCAGCCGAAATGATCGAAGTCGTTGTACTTCACCGTGAATCCGATGAGGACGTCGGTTTGGTTTGGGAAAAAGTCAGAGCTGGGCCAAGTCTGCAGCCGATTGCCGGGCTGAAGGAGGCTCCAGAAAAATCCCCTTAGACTCAGTGAAGCTTGGCCAGCATGGGAAGGTTCATGGTAAATGAGGCAGGATTGATCAACAGCTGCCCCATGAATAAAGTCGGTTCTGGCTAAGTTCAGCTTAAGAAATTGTCCGGCTGGTTCAGTGAATTCGAGCTCATTGCTTACGGTATAGTGCTCGCTAACAGCAAATTCGCCTGCTTGTTGGAACTCGACTTTAACATTTGCCCGTGAATACAGCAGCGGAGCATTGAACGGATCGGAGATCACAAGGATGTTTTCTGAGGATTCGAGCAATTGAGCCAAAGTAGTTCCTTGGATGACAAGAAGGATCAAAAGGAGCTGGTTAAAGCGTTTCATATTGAAGGGAGTTGAGGGTGATCAGGGTTGAACAGTTTGGGGAACAAGGAGGACAGCGCGATCCGAGCTGTTCTTCGTAGCCCGGCCCAGCAGCCACCTGGAGTTGTTGGCGTCAACTATCTCAAAAAGCTTCCAAGTAGAACCGTTCCCAATCCCCATGACCGCATAGGCATCGTTTAAACGGACTCCGTAGCTCCAGTAGTTGGGCCACCAAGCCGCGCTGGTGGTGGATTCGTCTTTGCCCTGCTCCCAACCAAACAGTTGGTAGTCAGAGCCCGAGACACTCATGCCTGTCCATGTTCCATGCCGAAGTCCCCTATTAAGATCAACCTTGCCCTCTTCTCCCCGATCATTCGCCTCCCAAACTCCTGATTCTTTGGCTCGGGACCCCCACCAAGCTGGGAGGACTTGGTACTCTGACGACAACGGATTCTTGACCGCATCCCCCACTGCGATCCCACTGGTCGTGGAAGTTCCTGGGCTGATGGCTCGTGCGATGGCTGGGATCTCATGGTCTTCCAGACCCTCCTGGGCTGGTGGCGGCAGCAGGTCCTGGGTGGTGATGGCCTGGCCTTCGGGGCGGGTGCGAAAGGCGCGGTACGTGGGCAATTCGAATTCATCAATCAGCATGCGTTCGCCGACGAACTCGCCCTGGTCATTGACGCCGAGCGCCTCCCCGCCGTTGTCGTTGGTAAAATCCTCGACGCCTAGGTCAATGAAGGTGGTGCCGTTCCACCCCACGGGTCGTTTCTCAAAGTGGTAGTAGGAATCCAGGCGCCACGCCCAGCAATAGCCGCCGACATAGGTTTTGTTGGGACTGATGCACAGTCCCTTGTTCTGGTACACGTACCAGCCTTCATCCGACCCTGAGGTAGGGACAGTGAGGTACCACCAACCGGTCTGGTCTGCCTTGATGGCGCGGGTGCCGCTGCCGCTTTCCTCCTTCCATCCCGACATTCGAAAGCTGCTTTCCAAGGTATCCGAAATGCCGGTGACGATGGGGGAAAGCGGGGAGGTCAGGGTGAGATCAATCAGGGCGGTGGGCTCGGTCCAGGTGGAGCGCCAGCTTCCTCCGGTAAAACCGTAGATGGGGCTCCCCCAACCGTTGGTCCGCATGACATAGGCATCGGCGGCCACACGGGGATCGGGGTTGCTGGATCCGTCGAGATCGTTGTTGATGCCTGCGGGGCGGGTGACACCGCTGTAGGGATTCTGGGAATGGGTGATTTCGACCAAAGTCCATTCCGGGCCGTCATAGATATAGGTGCGGGCCTCGCTTCGGCTGCCGAGGGCGTAACCGGATCCGGTGAGCAACCGCAGCCAGACGATCTCTTTCTCGATGACGTTGTCGGTGACGGGGGTAACGGTCAGGAGGGCTGTGGTTTCGCCGGCGGCGAAGCGGACGGTGTGCGGACCGACTGGATTGCCGTTGAGGGTACGGGTTGTGGGAGATACGGCCGTGAGGCCGTAGTCGGTGGTGAGGGTGGCCGTCCGGTTTCCGGAAGACTGAGGCAGTTCAAAGGATACATCCAAGGCCGGATAATTGGTGGTGTTGACGACCGCGGGCCCGGAACGGCGGAGTTTGAATTGGGCGGTTTGGACACTGCCTTCGCGTCGATCCACCGCGACATCCGGAGCGGCGACCACCTGGATGACGGTGCCGACAGGTGAGGTGCCGCGAGCCCAGGCAACCTGATACTCGTCAAAGGAACCGCTGGCGCCGTTGCTGGTGCGGGGATCGTGGAAGGCGGTGAGAAGCACCTCGCCGTGGGTGACCCCGGAGATGGAGAGGGTGACGGTGGCGAGGCCGGTGGAGTCCGTGGTGGCCCATTGGGTGCTGGAGATGGCGCCGGTGGCTTTCACCCACACGAGCTTGCCGGACAACGGTGTTGTGACGCCTCCTCCCACCATGGGTGTCTGTTGGAGCACAAGTCGTACCGGGACCTGGAGATTGGCGGAAACAATGCTGGGGACTCCGAGAGCGACTTCATGTGCCCCGGCGAGTGCCTGGTCTTCGAAGGTGTTTGTGGAGTAAGAGGATTCGGAAAGTCGATGAACATACGCGCGATTCAGATTGGTCCAGACCGGGAGAACCCGTTCAACGCGGCCGAAGGGGACGAAGCTGGAGGGAGCAGTGGCGAGGGCGGACCGATTGGTGGTCAGCGCCGGGAAGGTGGTGGAATCGAATGAGGAATAAGTGCCATTGGCCAGGGACTGGAGTGAAGTGAAGTCCCACGCGCTGGATGAGACGTGGTTGTTGGTGAGCCCGTAGTTGGAGCCTGAGCTGTAAGTGACGGCGGGAGTCGAGCACGAGGCGGACGTGGACGGAGACTTGTAGAAGTATCGGTACAGGGCGTTTGCTGTGTTCCCGGGATCCGTCTCGTCGAAGACCGCAGCGGGGATGGTGGTGAACTGGTTCTGATTGAAGGTGACGTCATCAATGGCGCCCAGGACTGCGCCGGAGAAGAGGGCGTTGGTTTCGTAGCGGCCAAGGATCTGTGTCGGGTCGGTGATGGCGCCGGACGCATTCCAACAGAAGGACCGATAGGTGGGATATTCGGACCGAGGCCCAAAGCGGAGACTGTTGCCGCTGACGTTGAAGCCCTTCATCAGGCTGGCACTGGTGGCTTCAATCCGGGCCCACCACCAGGTTCCCAATGCGAGGGAATTGGTGATGTCCACATAGCGCACCCGACCGGTGTCGGCGTTGTAGCCGAGGCTTTGGTTCACCATGATGTTGTCGGTGAATGTGGTGCGGCCCGAGTCTCCAGCATTGCCGGTGGAGATGATGAAGGCGCCGTCGGAGCCTGAGCGGAACTGACAACCTTGGACGGTGACCCAGCGACGGGTGGTATCGGCGGATGCCCAGGAAGGGGTAGGGGTAGTACCGGAGACGACCTTGGCATGAGCCATCAGCTCCGTGGTGTAGCCGGCATAGACGCTATTGAAGCCGTGAACCTCACACTGCTGGATGACCCATGGACGTCGATTGCCGGTAGGGAGTGCCTGGCCCAGGTCTTCCCCTCCCACGACAAATGGGAAGGTTTCGACGCCCGCCATGCCGCCGAATCGATGAAAGGGTGCAAAGCCCACAGCGCCGAAGTTCCGGACGATGACCCGGCGAACGGTGCCGAAGCTGGCTTCGAGATTCAGCGGAGCATTCTTGTAGTTTTGTGCGACACCGGTATGGGCCAGTTGATCCAGCTTCCATGCCCAGTTTCCATCGAGGAGAAGGTTCTCCACAACCAGATGCTGGACCGGGCTGAGGGGCACCGTTCCGCCACTCCTGTTGAAGGCGACAATGTGATCAGGATGCGGGTAACCACCGTTGGAGGGGGCGACGGTGTTGACCAGCCGAACTTCTTCGGGGTGCGTGCCCCAGCCTTGGAGGATGACTTTGAGATCAGCGCGGTCGGAGCGGGTGGGCACTCGGAGAACTTGATCGACGGAGTAGTCGGTGGTGGAGGGAAGGAGATTGATTCGAAAGACCGAGGCGCTGGTGTCGGTCAACAGGGTCTGGTTGATATAGGAAGCGGAAAAAGCGCGGGGAGTATTGCTGCTGCTTCCATTGCCCGTGCCGTTCGGGGAGAACCAGCAGGTCAGTTCGGTGGCCCATGACGGCCCCTGGAGCAGGAGTGCCATCAAAATCAGGAAAACGGGACGAGCCGGGCTATAAGTTGGGCGGGGATGCGGTGGCGGGGATGCNNTGCGGTGGCGGGGATGCGGTGGCGGTCTGGGAAGTCATGTTTCTCTTAGAGCATGGGTTGGTTGGTTATGTCAAGCGATGGCCAGCCCAATCCAGCCGTTGGCATTCGGGGAATTCGACCGGGCTCCCGGCATTTCGGCCTTTTGATCAAGGTCTTGGTATTGCGCCGGGGACGGTTCCCGGAATAGCCCGGGCGTGGGAGAAGCGACATCCTGGGTTTCGAAACACAAAGACTCCCGACGGCGCCTGTCCTCCGGCGCTGTGCGTCCCTGCGAGGGTTTGGTTCCCGCCTCCAAATGTCTCGATACGGCTGAGCTGATCCCCGGGACTCCGTCCGCCTATTTGGCACCCTGCGCGATCCATTTTTCGATCACGGCGGCCTGCTTGGCTGGCAAGGTGTGTTTCTCGGGGGAGGGCAGGTCTTCGTCCTTGCCGGCGATGATGGTCATGAGCGCGCTCTTGGCGGGATTGCCCGGGGTGATGACCTTGCCATAGCCGGATCCGCCGCGGAGGACGGCCTCGGCGGTATCGACGGAGAACGCTCCCTTGGCGCTGGCGCCCGAATGACAGGAGGCGCAGGCAGCGGCGAAGATCGGTTGGACATCGGCGGTGAAGGTCACCGGACGAACGACTTCCTGGATCGGGCCGGCCGGCCATTCGGCGCCCTGATCGATCCAGGCGCGGAGGATGCCGATCTGTTCCGCGGTCAGCTTCTCGGACTGACCGGGTTTGTCCGACGGTGGAGGCATCAGCATCTCGTCGATGAGATCGCAGACCATGTGGATGATGGCGCTTTCCTCACTGCGCCCGGCCTTGATGGCGGGACCGTAATCGTCGGTGACCTTGAAGGCGCCTTCGCGGGTATCCATGCGGTACTTGCCCTTCTGCTTTTCGGGTCCGTGACAGGAGAAGCAGGATTCCTTGAAGATCGGATAGACTTCTCGGGTGAAGTCGACCTTGCGGGGCACGGGCAGGGGTATTTTCGAGATGTCGATCCGTGGTTTGTCGGCGGCGAAGGCGACCGGGACGGACAACAGCAGTGCGAGTGCGGTTTTCATGTGGGGAATGCGAGGAGTCTAGCCATCTGACCCGGGAAGTCTTCCGGAGAATTGGGGTCGGTGGGTGGGTTCGAATCCGGTGGGCTTGTGGGGTCGGGTGTGGTTGGGGGGAGAACCGACGCGTACCCGGGCCCGGGGAATTTCGTGGGGTCGAGTACGAGTACGAGTACGAAACCGGGGAGCCTGTCCTCATGGGTGTCTGTGGTGGTTTGGGGCGGTCCCCCGGTTTGTGGGGTCAACTGGGGTGGGCGGGGAGATCGTACTCGTACTCGCACTCGTACTCGGGCCCGGGAAACCTCGTTGGGTCGAGTACGAGTACGAGTACGAAATTGGGGGAGCCTGTCCCTCTGGGTGCGAAGGCAGGCGAACCCGCTGAATTAGCCGCAGCCTTTGGGTGCACCGCACGGGTATGGTTCAGTCCGGCCCGCCGGCCCGAAGGGTCGGAAGATCAGAGCCCGGGGCTGAGGGAGCTTGGCGACCGATGCCCCGGGTGGTTCGGGGGGAGAGTCCATGCGCCCTGAAGGGGCGCCAGAGATTGGATTTGCCGGCGGGAGAAGGGGTGGATGGGACGGTTCCTGTGCCCCTTCAGGGCACGGATCCGGGGGGGGACAACCCAGGGCATCGGTCGCCAGGCTCCCTCAGCCCTGGGTTGGGATCCCGGTCCCCGTTGGGGACGCAATTGCCTCAGCCCTGGGTTGGGATCCCGGTCGCCGTTGCGGACGCATTGACCCCGGACCTGGGTTGGGATCCTGGTCCCCGTTGGGGACAACTCACCCGAGGTGGTTGGAGATCCACCGGGACCACGACCGGAGTCGGTGATGTCGCGGATCTGGGAACCACATCGGGTTGGACCGGTTGGGGAGTGGGCTTGCCTGCGGGGCGTGGGTCCGGCTTCATGTGGGGCGTGCAGCCTGTCCGAACCGATACCACTCCGTAGCGTTCATCCATTCGGGATGAGCGCTTCACGCCTCGCACCTAGATGGTCCGGGGCGTTTTTGTTGGGAGAGGGATCGCGGACGGGTGAAACGGGGAAGTCGACATGGAAAATCAAGAAGCCGAGGGAACACTGGAGGCCGCGAAGACCGAGGTGCAGCGCAAGTCGCTGGATCAGCGCGAGCAGATGACCGACCTGATGCGGTTGCGGCATTCGTGCGCGCACATCCTGGCGACGGCGGTGTTGCGGATCTGGCCGGACGCATTGCTGGACATCGGTCCGCCGACCGATGAGGGGTACTACTATGATTTCGACCTGAAATCGCATCGGTTTTCTCCCGAGGATTTTCCGCGCATCGAAGAGGAGATGCGGAAGGTGATGAAGGAGAACCAGGTCTTCGAGCGGGTGGAAAAGGCGCGGGACGAGGCGCGGGCCTATTTCGAGGTGCGCGGGCAGCGGTACAAGACCGAGCGGTTGGCGGACATTCCCGAGGGCGAGACCATCACCTTCTACCAGAATGGCGAGTTCGTGGACCTGTGTGCCGGGCCGCATGTGATGCGGACGGGAAATGTGAAGGCGTTCAAGCTGTTGAAGGTGGCGAGCGCCTATTTCCGAGGGAACGAGAAGAACCCGCAGTTGCAGCGGATCTACGGGACGGCATTCAAGACGAAGGACGAGTTGGAGACCTGGTTGCGGATGCAGGAAGAGGCGAAGAAACGGGATCATCGGCGGATCGGGGCGGAGATGGGGCTGTTTGCCTTTGACGCGGAGTATGTGGGGCCGGGCCTGCCGTTGTGGTTGCCGAAGGGGACGGTGTTGGTGGAGGAGTTGGAGCGGTTGGCGAAGGAGACGGAGTTTGCCGCCGGTTATGTGCGGGTCCGGACGCCGCACCTGGCCAAGGAGAAGATGTATCGGACCTCGGGACACCTGCCGTATTACGCGGAGAGCATGTTCGCCCCGATGGAGTTCAAGGAGGCGGAAGCCGACGAGGTTGCGACCCGCTATTACCTCAAGGCCATGAACTGCCCGCATCATCATCGGATCTTCGCCGCCGAGCCGCGGAGTTATCGCGACCTTCCGTTGCGGATGGCGGAGTACGGGACGTGTTACCGATACGAGCAGTCGGGCGAGTTGTTCGGCCTGATGCGCGTACGTTCGATGCAGATGAACGACGCTCACATCTATCTCACGCCGGAACAGTTCACCGCGGAGTTCAATGCGGTGAACGACATGTACCTGAAGTATTTCAAGATCTTCGGGCTGGACCGGTACCTGATGCGTTTCAGCACCCATGATCCGTCGCGGCTCGGGCAGAAGTTCGTGAACGAACCCGAGCTCTGGAAAAAGACGGAGGACATGGTTCGCGACGTGTTGAAGTCGAGTGGCATCAATTACGTGGAGGTGCCGAACGAAGCCGCCTTCTACGGCCCGAAGATCGATGTCCAGGTGTGGAGTGCGATCGGCCGGGAATTCACCATCGCGACCAACCAGGTGGACTTTGCCGTGCCGGCCCGGTTTGGATTGGTTTACCGGGACCGGGACAACACCGACAAGACACCGCTCTGCATCCATCGGGCACCGCTTGGAACGCACGAACGGTTCATCGGGTTCCTGATCGAGCATTACGCCGGCAACTTCCCGCTGTGGCTGGCACCGGAACAGGTGCGTGTACTGACCATCGGTGAAGAGGCGCCGTTGACCGAGTATGCGCAATCCATCGTGGCCGAACTCCGGGCCCATCAGGTCCGGGCCGAAGCGGATCTGGGCAACAATCCCATCAAGGCCAAGATCCAGGATGCCGAAGTGGCCCGGGTCCACACCATGCTGGTGGTCGGGGGACGCGATCTAGCCGCCGGACAGGTGAGTGTCCGACTGCACAGCAAGGGACCGCAGGGGGCGCGTCCCCGGGCGGAGGCCATCGCGCAGATTGTCGAGGCGATCCGGGACCGGGGCAGTTGAGGGCGGATCAACCGCGATAGACGATCATCAAGCCGAAGTCGGTGATGAGCTTCTGGGTGCCCATCTCGACGTAGCTGTAGTTGACCGGGGTAAGACTGACGATGTTCTCCTCGGTGATCTTGTTGAGGAATTCGGTCACGTCGGCATCGAAGTTGTCGTGACCGACTTCCTTGCAGTCGGAGTGGCGGATGGTCTTGATGCGAAGGATCTTTTTACCGTCGTGCTTGGCCTGGGCTTCGAGGGGCGGGAGGGCCTTCTGGATGAGGGGTTCGACGGGCTTGTCACTGACGGGCACGGCGAACTTCTTGATGGGTGCGTCCGGGGTGGGCGGACGAGGGGCAGGGGGTGGAGGCGGAGGTGGCGAGGCAGCCTGGGTCCCCGGACTGCCCGCAGTCGGGATCTGGAGCTCCCGGTTGCAGGTGGGGCAATTGATGGTTTCGCCGGCGGCACTGGCATCCACTTCCAGATCGGCCTGGCAATGCGGGCAGTTGAAAACGATGTCCATGGGATTGGTGGGAGGGTTTAGCGCGGACAGGCTTGGGGTGGAAGCAGATTGAAAGGTTGTGCGAAGATCATTCGCCGGGAGCGCGCTGGATCCGGGCACCGAGGCTTTCGAGTTTGACCTCCATCCGTTCGTATCCGCGGTCGAGATGATAGACGCGGTGGACCTGGGTCCGGCCTGAAGCAGCGATGCCGGCGATCACCAGGGCGGCCGAGGCGCGGAGGTCGCTGGCCATGACTTCGGCACCACTGAGGGGTTTGCCGCCGCGAACGATGGCGCTGGGGCCTTCCACACCGATGTCGGCACCGAGCCGCATGAGTTCGGAGGCGTGCATGAAGCGCGATTCGAAGATCCGTTCGGTGATGATGCTGGTGCCCTGCGCAAGGCAGGCCAGGGCCATGTGCTGGGCCTGCATGTCGGTCGGGAAACCCGAGTAGGGCATGGTGGTGATCTCGACCGGATGGACGGCCGATCCAGCGGAAACGGTGAGGGTACCGTGGTTGCGTGAGATGCGGCCGCCGGCTTCCTGGAGCTTGTCCAGTACCGCGCCCAGGTGATCGGCGCGGGCTCCCCGAAGGGTGACTGAACCGCCGCTGGCGACGGCTGCGACGGCGAAGGTGCCCGCTTCGATCCGGTCGGGAATGACTTCATGGGTGGCCCCGCCCAAAGCCGTGACGCCGGTAATGGTCAGGGTCGGACTGCCGGCTCCGTGGATGCGGGCACCCATGGCGCATAGGAAATCGATCAGATCCACGATCTCCGGTTCGCAGGCGGCGCTTTCGATGACAGTGACGCCTTCGGCGAGGGTGGCGGCCATGAGGATGTTGGCGGTGCCGAGAACGGTGGGACCGGCCCGGCCGCCCAGGAACACGAGGGCGCCAGCGAGATCGGGTGACTCGGCATTCACGTACCCGCCTTCGATCCGGATGCCGGTTCCAAGCGCGCGAAGTCCCTTGAGATGGAGGTCGATCGGGCGTGTACCGATGACGCATCCGCCTGGCAGGGAGACGCTGGCCTTGCGCAACCGGGCCAACAGGGGGCCCAGGATGCAGATCGAGCCGCGCATCTTGCGGATCAGGTCGTAGTCGCCGGTGCCGGTGATGTCGGCGGCGCGGACGGTCAGGGTGCCGGATTCGAACTGCACCGTCGCCCCGAGGGATTCGAGGATCCGGCACATGAACCGGACATCGCTCAGGTCCGGGACATTATGGATGACGCAGGTCTCCCGGGTCAGGAGGGTGGCGGCCATGATGGGCAGCACGGCGTTCTTGGATCCACTGATCCGAACTTCGCCGTGCAAGGGGGTCCCACCTTCAATCAGGAAACTGTCCATGGTGAATTCGCATCGGTCGGCCCGCACCGTGGGGTGGGGCTCTGATTCGACCGGGGCGCACGCACGATGAGAATGCGGTCCTTGCCGCTCAAGTCTTTCTCCACGGAGATCTCATTCCAGCCGTGTCGGGCGAAGAGATCGGTCAATTCCGGGGCCTGGCCGTCGCCGAATTCGGCGAGGAGGATTCCATCGGGAACGAGCATCGAAGGGGCGTGCCGGGCGAGATTCCGATAGGGGTCCAGTCCGTCCACACCGCCGTCGAGCGCCAGGCGGGGCTCGTGGTCACGGACCTCGGGTTGAAGAAAGGCAATCTCTCCGGCCGGGATGTAGGGAGGATTGGTCACGACAACATCGAATCGACCCCATTGCTCCTGCGGCGGGCGATCCCCGAAGGCGTCGGCGTGATGGAATCGGATGCGGTTTTCGAGCCCGAGGCGACGGGCGTTTTCCCGGGCGACTTCCAGTGCGGACAGGGACAGGTCCACGGCATGGGTGTCGAGATTCGGGCGGCGGCGGGCGAGGGCGAGGGCAAGGCAACCCGAACCGGTCCCGAGATCGATGGCTCGACGGGGTTCATCGGGCAGGAATTGCAGGGCGCGAAGGGCCAGGGATTCGGTCTCGGGACGCGGAACAAGGACCTCGGGGATGACCCACAGTTCGAAGTCGAGGAACGGGGCGGTTCCGACCAGATGCTGGAGCGGAACCCGCAGGCAACGCCGGGCGACCAGCGATTCAAAACGCACCCGTGCGGCGGAATCGATGGGCCCATGGTCGCGGACGGCGCGATGGAGTCGGGGAATGCCGGTCACGTGTTGGAGCAACCATTCCGCCTCGAGTTGGGCGTTATCGATACCAACCCCAGCCAGGCGGACGGTGGCGGCGGCAAGGAGATCGGAGGCATCGGACATGTTCGAAGGAGCGTCCCGTGGAAGCTGGGTGAGATACAATGCCCCTGTTCGCCTCCCACCGTGGAGCCTGTCCCTTGGAGCCTGTCCCTTGGAGCCTGTCCCCAGTCATTGAGCCT
>DITU01000001.1 GCA_002422905.1 Verrucomicrobia bacterium UBA6176 | reverse complement strand
GGAGCGGCATACGCTTTAGCCGAACAACAATTGGGCCAAACGTATCGATCACCGGTTTGGCCTAGTACCCCTGAATGGGGGTGCAAAGCCAAACGTGTTTGGCCTAACACGGCCAAAGTCCGGACAAAAGCCAAACCGGTTGGGCATAGCAGGGGATCGGTGTTTCCTGGCATCTTTGGACGTCGCTTTCGGGCAACAACTTATGCAAGGCCCGCAAGAGTGAGTGAGTCATAACAGGATGGACGATGCCGGCAAGGGTGATCTTCCCCCCCCGGACCCGTTCCCGGTCCATCCCGAAGTTGTTGGCAATCGGCAACGTCAACCGGCTCCCGCCTTGAATCAGTTGGATTGCCAACCGCCTCGGGTGAGTTGTCCCCACCGGGGACCCGGATCACAGCCCAGGGCTGAGGGAGCCTGGCGACCAATGCCCTGGGTTGGTCCGATTTGCATCCGTGCCCTGAAAGGGCACCGGAACCGCTCCATCAACCTGCCTTGCCCCCGGCGAACCGAATCTATGCCTCCATTTCAGGCCGCGTGAAGGATGTGGCCGTTGGATCCGGGCGTGACCGGAACAATCGGAGATCTCCGGGTTCCATTCAGGAACTGGCGCGAACTCCGTACATTGCCGCGTGATACCACCCAAGGCACCACCCCGGTCGATCCCTCATGCAGCCGCGCTCACCAACTCCACCCGGATCCATTGCGTTCCCGCCGCCGCGTAGCGTTCGCGGATCTCTTCCACCCGATCAAACACCACGCCCTCCACCCAGCGCCCCGGGATCTCGAACTCCAATCGTCCGCTGTCGAATGGCCACGGATCCAACCGGAATCGCCGTGGTCCCATCCGCATCACGTTCACCGTGCTCGTCCGCCCATCCCGCAACGGCAATGGATGCAACAGGGTCGCCGGCCCCTCGAAATCCACACAGGCCAGCAACGACAGGTTGTCGCAGGCCTGCAACAGCCGGAAGTGCTCGGTCAGGGTGTCCAGCATCAGATCCAGATCGGCATAACGCCCGGTGTCCGCACAGGCGGCGCGAAGTTCCAACTGCCGAAGTCGTTGCCAGGCAATGAACCCGTCGAGCAATGGCAAACGCTCGGGCTGGATCGTTGACCGATCCGCATGTTCCGTCAGCAGGTTGCACGTATGCATCGAGATCAGGATGGCCGCATAAGGATTCCTTTCCGCCACGACTTCCAGCGCACGACCCCGCACGGCCAGGTAATCCGACAGGTCAATTTCCTCGAACGCCGTATATTTCCCGACCAGATCCACCCCGAACGCCGACGGCTTCCCTTCCCGCGTCAACAACGGTGCCTGGTCCCGCTCCGACCATCCGTCGTCATGCGACCCTATCCCTTCAATCACATCAGCATGGGGATGGGGTGGACGGAATGTTTCATTGCCCCAACGGGCGGCGAATTCGCCCGCGAGCCTGGCGTGGTCCGGATGCCGGATCAGCCACCAACCGCCGTTTCCCATTGCGCGCAACATGGATTCAATCTCCCTCGGGTTTCATCGCCGACTCATGCCAATGGTGCAGGAAGAACCATTCGCACGTGACCACCACCAGAAAGAACGTCGTGCCCAGCACGGCACAGGCCATCACCAGCGCGAACAGATAGTCCGTCTGCAACTGGCTGTTCGCATAGATGATGGAGTATCCCAAGCCACCTTCCCCCACCGCATTCGATGAAGCGAACCATTCGCCCGTGAACGCGCCGATCACCGACAGGCCTGATGAAATCCGCAATCCCGTGAAGAACGCCGGCAATGCATGCGGCAAACGCAGCTTCCAGAACTCCTGGGCCCGCGATGCATTCGACATCCGGAACAGGTCCAGGAGGTTGCGGTCCACACTCGTCAATCCTTGCGTGGTATTGGCGATGATCGGAAACAGGCAAATGATTGAGACCACCAGCATCACCGATCTCAGCCCGCTCCCGAACCACATCAGGATGAGCGGCGCCACCGCCACCACCGGCACCGTCTGCAACAGGATGGTATAGGGAACCAGGCAGCGCCGGACCAACGGTGACTGCGCCAGCACCAACGCCACCATCACCCCCACCACCACACTCAACAGGAATCCTCCCACCGCGCCCACCGACGAAATCTTCACTGCGTTCAACAGGCTTTCCTTCCGATCCCAGCCCGCCTCCACCACCCGCCACGGATCCGGCAGGACATAAGTTGGTATCCCGAAGGCCACCGTCGCACCCCACCACAGTCCCACCACCAACACCAATACCCCCGCCGGCCACACCGCCATTCCCAGGAACTTCTTCATCCGGCACCTCCTTCTCCCGACATCGGTTTCTTGAGTTCCCGCAACGCCTGCGACACTTCACCCACCAATGCCAGGTAAGCCGGGTCACTCCGCAGCGATTCATTCCGCGGGAATCCAAAAGGCACTGCAATGTCGCGCCGGATCCTTCCCGGCTTCGCTTCCAACACCACAATCCGCGTCGAAAGGAACACCGCCTCCGCGACGGAATGCGTCACAAACATCGCCGTCCAACCCTGCTCCGCCCGCAACTTCAACAACTCCTCGTTCAACCGGTCCCGCGTCATCTCGTCCAAGGCCCCGAAGGGCTCATCCATCAACAACAACCGCGGTCGCGTCGCCAGGGCCCGCGCAATCGATACCCGCATCCGCATCCCGCCCGACAACTGCCGTGGATAACGCGACGCCACATCCGACAACCCCACCAACGCCAGCAACTCCGTCGCCTTCTTCCGCCGTTGCTCGACCGTCATCGTTCGCTGCAACTCCAGGCCCAACTCCACATTCCCCTGCACGGTCCGCCAAGGCAGCAGCGTCGCGTCCTGAAAGATGAACGACATGATCTCGCGGGCATTCGCCGGTTCCATCCCATCCACCGTGATCGTTCCCTGCGTGATCGGTGTCAGTCCCGAAACCAACTTCAAGAGCGTTGATTTCCCGCAGCCGGACGGTCCGATCAAACTGATGAAATCCCCCGCACCAACCTCCAGCGTCACATCCTCCAGGATTGCCGCACCCGACCCATAACGCTTGTGAAGCCCATGGATCGAAAGGAACGGAGGCCGACCGGCCCCATCGGTCTCCGGTGTCATCCCGACCTGGTTGTTGCGGTTCATGGCACGATATGGAACTCGATTGAGGACGGTGCCGTCGCCGTATGCAGCACCTGTTGCCGCGCGATCTTCCAGTCCCGCGGCCCCGCATCCCGCGGCGCCATACCCGATCCCGGATTTCGGTCAAACAAAGGGAAGGCCGAACTGCTGATCTCCAGTCTCAATCGTTCCCCCACTCCCCAAACGGCCGAGGTCGACTCCATCCCGAATTGCCAGGCATGCACCCGGTCGGCCACATGCCCCGTCTCACCAAAAATATAGGTCGAACGCGCCCCACCCGTCGCCACGTTCACCGCCTTTCCATCACGCCCGACCCGAACCAGCTTCACCACCACATCCGTGTTAGCACACGACGACTGGAAATGAAGGCGGACCTGGGGCGAACCCAGGATGTGCAGGCGTTCCGTCAAGGGGGCCGAGGTATAGATCAATACGTTGTTGCCCAGCTCAACCCGATTCTGAGCGAAACAGCCCTGCGCCGATCCCGCACCGCCCGGCGCCGTCACCGGAACATCCGGGTCATGAACATAAGTGTCGCGCGGTTCCTCCCCTGAGGGTGGCGTCGTCTCCAATCGCCCATCGCCCCGCACTGAATTCGCCCGGCCACCCCCGCGCAGGTACCAGCACTGGGTGGGTCCACCTTCCAAACCCGGCCAACCCGCAGGCTCATGCCAGCGATTCTCCCCGAGCGCAAAACAACGGACCCGCGGTTCGCGCGCGAAATCGCCGGTGTCCTTCAGCCAATGGTTGAACCACCGCAACAACAACCCGTCCGTGTCCATCAACGCCTCGGCCCCCATGTCCGCTTCCCCCACCAGGTTTCCCCACGGGATATGAACCCACGGTCCGGCCACCAGGTACTGGTTCCGCCGGCTCTCCGGGCTTCCCGCGCCCCGCGCCAATCCCTCAAACAGACCAATGCTCCCGTGCAGGTAGGTGTCGTACCAACCCGCCAGATGCAACGCCGGGACATCCACCTGACCCAAACGCGTGCTGATGTCCCGTTCCTCCCAGAACTTCCCCGGCCGATCGCGCGTGATCCAGTCCCGGTAGTATCCAGGCAACCCGCGCCCCCGCAGCGCCGGTATCTCCGCATAGGGCGCCGCTGTCGCCAATCCACCCGACTGGCTCCAGGCCGCATCCAGGGCAGCGGCGGCCTTCACCAGACCCAGCCGATGCGCATCCCCCCGCAACATCTGCACCGCCCAACCCACCGTCGAACCCAGCCTCAGCATCCCATGATGATAAAACCAGCCATGGTATAAGTCCCCCGCCGTCATCCAGGGCGCGATGCATCGCAATCCCTTGGGTCGTCGCACCGCCGCCAGCAATTGGGTCACGCCCTGGTAGGAAAACCCATACATTCCCACCCGCCCATCACTCTCCGGACGGGATGCCACCCACTCCACCGTTTCATATCCATCCTGTTCCTCATGAAGGAACGGTTCAAATCTCCCCTCCGACATCCCCCGACCACGCACATCCTGGATCACCACGTGGTAGCCATGGCGCGCAAACCACACCGGATGCGCATAGACCACCGTGGTGGCGATGTCCTTTCCGTAGGGCTGCCGCACCAGGAGGGACGGCGCCCGTTCCTTTCCCGGCGGATGATAATGATCCGAGTACAGGACCGTCCCATCTGACAACCGGAACGGCACATCCCTCTCCAGTGTCACGCCATCCCCGCAATCCACCCATTCACCCTTCGCACGGGTGTTTGCCGGAGCCCGGGTCTGGCGTCGTCTTCGGTCCATCCTGCCTATTTCAGTTCCCGATGCCGGAACTCCGACATCTCCACCAGCGCCGCGGCAATCCGTGTGGACATCTCGTCACACCACTTCAAACCCTTCTCCGCCGTCGATGGATTCGGATCGCCCATGACCCCGCTCGGAGCAATGTCCCGGGTCAGCCACGCATAGGTGGCATAGGCGAACTCCGGCTTCAGCACTCCGGGATCACCCACCTGCCGGATATAGTTCACCGTGTACCGGTCGGTGTGAACCAGTTCCGGCGTGGCCGCCAACAACACCGAGGTCTCCACTTCACCCGCATGAAAGCCATAGGCCGCCTCCTGGGGATCCAGACCCGAGGCTCCTCCCCCACCAAACAGGCAGAAGGTCGTCATGCCGAACTCCGCCCGCAGATCCCGCGCCATGACATCGACCAGGGAATGGTTTCCACCATGACTGTTGAAGAACACCAGCTTCTCGAACCCGCCCGCCTTCAAACTCGCCCCCAAGTCCCGCAACACCGCCATGAAGGTGTCCCGGCTCAACGACAGCGTTCCCGGGTACCCGATGTGTTCATTGCTCTTGCCATAACACACCGGTGCCAACGCATAGATCGACACATCCGCCGGCACCTTCCTCAGCGCATGCCCCAGCAGGTAGTTGTTGATCAATGTATCCGTCGCCAACGGCAGATGATGCCCGTGCTGCTCGATCGCCGCCGTCGGCAGGATCAGGAGCGTGCGGTCCTTCGGCAGGGCCTCCACCTGTTTCCATGTCAGGTAGGGAAGGAATCGGTCGTCCGGGATCCAGGTCTTCATGCGGGAATGGGTTCAGTCTTCAAGGGCGTGTACTGCGACATCTTGCCGGGATTCAACAACCCCTGCGGGTCGTACTCCCGCTTGGCCACCCGCTTCGCGTCATCCTCCCGCCAACGTCCACTGCCCTCCAGATGGTTGATATGCGGATTGGCGACGCCCACCCCGATGGTCCCGCAGTAGTCGATCATCTCCTGCAACCGTTCTTCCGTGGTGAACCGCACCACGGGCAACGCGCCAGGCCGCACCACGCCTTCCACCTTGAGAAACTCAAGGTGCAGGAGGAACTCATCCCTGAACCGTTCCTTCAACATCCGCATCTGCTCCCGGAATTGCCCCGGCTCAAACCCGCATTGGAGATAGGTCAGGGTCGGATCCCCCTTCAACGCCCACAACGTCGTGTGATTCCACGTATAATCCGACAACTGGGCGCCGCGCCGGGGCTCCTGATGAGGCGCCCTGTAGACCACCTTTCCACCGGCTGCTTCGGCCGCCTTGCCAAACGCCTCCAACTGACTGTCCGCCACCTCGAAGAATGCCAACGCCTGACCCGGCACCACCCACTTCTGCAACGGGGTGAACCACTGCGGGATCGGCCATTCAAAACAGGTCACCAACCGCTTCTGCCACGCCCCATCCAATGCCACTGCCTCCGCATGGTTCACACATGCTTCCATCCCGCCAAACGACACCGCCATCTGCCCCCAATCCACCCGGGGCGCCAATGCCAGTCCCACCTCCAACATCACCCCCGTCGTCCCCCACGCATGCAATGCCTTCAACACATCCTTCCCTTCCAGCATCACCTCCCGCGGCTCCGCCTCCATCGTCATCAACCGGATGTGCCGCACCGTCCCGTTGTCCCGCAACACCCCGTGTGTGATCGACCCGATCCCGCCCGAGCCACCCGCCAGGAATCCGCCCACCGACGCCTTTTGATACGTGCTCGGGTAGCAGCGCAGTTCCCAACCCGCTTTCCGCGCCGTGTTCTCGATCACCCCCAACCGCGCCCCTGCCTCGCAGATGGCCACGCCCTCCGACGTGATCTCCAACACCCGGTCCATGCCGCCGAGGTCCAGCAGGATTCCACCCTGCAACGGGATGCACTGGCCGTAATTGCCCGTGCCCGCCCCCCGCAGCGTCAGTGGAATCCCGTTGCAATAGGCGAACCGGATGACTTGCCGGACCTCCTCCACCGACTTCGCCTGGACCGCGGCATCCCCCCGCTTGTCCTGCAACTGCCGTTTCAATACCGGCGAGTACCAATAGAAATCCTTGGACAACCGATCCACCTCGGCTTCCGCCGTCACCACCCGTCCCGCGGGCAGCAAACCTTCCAATTCACCAATCCAATCCAGTGTCTTGTTCATAGTGCCTGAGAATCTCGCCACGCTTTGCCAGGGTCTTCCGTCACTTTTTGATGTTCGCGGTCGATTTCCGCCAGTGCCGGGTCATTTCCAACATGCGCGGCTCCTCAAAGATTCCACGGCATTCCCCTCGGGCAACCGGCCCCACCACTTCACACTTCAGGTCACTCCGCTTCACCATGTCCTTCGCAAAGGTATAGATCTGCGCACAGTGCTCCGACGCATCGCCGATCGTCGCCCCGTACACCACCCGGTCCAACCCCGCCCACAACGCCGTCGCCATGCACATCGGGCATGGTTCACACGTGGTATAAAGGGTATAGCCCGCCAACGACGTCTTCTTCAGTCGCTTGGTCGATGCCCGGATCACCCGCACCTCCGCATGCGACGACGGATCATGTTCCCGCGCCACCGCGTTCAACCGCCGCATCAACCTCCTGCCCGTCGCCGTCTCCACCACGTCCGCACAGAATGGCGACTGCCGCGCCGTGCCCAGCTGTAGCATCGTCCACGCAGCCAGTTCCTGCATCCGCTCGACATCCACCGGCGTGCAAGCCGGATCATTCCTGTATCCCATCCAACCCCTCCACAGCAGGGGACATTCCATCCCGCAGGATTCCGCCACGGATCAGGAGAACGGGTATGGAATCGGCAAGTCGATGCGCGTCCAAAAGGGGGTGGCCACCAAAGCAGGGAAGACGGAGCCGCAGATTTCGCTGATGACACAGATGGGGAGGCAGTTGAGGGAGCCTGAAGCGCTGGGTTTGACCCCATCTGACAGGGGATCCGACCCGCGCTTCCAAGGCCCATCCAATCTGTGAAATCTGCGGAATCTGCGGCTTGTTCTCCCGCTTGGAATCTGCGCGCACACAACTCAGGCAAGCCCCTTGCTTCCCGTTGGCTGTGCATCCCTGCCTCCAGAACGGATCCATCCGGGAACTCGCCCAGGCCCTCCGCTCCCAGAGCCTTACCCCCATCGACCTCGCCGCCCATGTCGATCGCCGGATCGATGTCCTGAAGCCCACCAACGCCCATCTTCACTTCGACCCCGTCACCCTCCTTTCCAACCTCGTCCAACTTGGCTCCCATCCTTCCGCTTCGCCCCTCCATTCCATCCCGGTGTCGGTCAAGGATCTCATGGATGTCCAAGGCCTGCCCACCACCTGCGGTGCCCATCGCGATTCACCCTCCCCCTTCATCAAGAACAGGGCTCCACAGGATGCAGCCTGGCTTTCCCACTGGCGTCAGGCCGGTGCCTGCCTGGTCAGCAAGACCCATCTCAACGAACACGCCTATGGGATCACCGGCGAGAATCCGTGGTTTGGCGACTGCACACTTCCCTGGGATCCCACCCGGCTCAGCGGCGGCTCCAGCAGCGGCGCCGCCGTCTCGGTCGCAGGAGGCGCTGCCTGGATCGGTCTGGGTACCGACACCGGCGGTTCCCTCCGCGTCCCCGCCGCCCTGTGCGGACTGACTTCGCTCCGCGCGCCCGGTTGGTTTCCCAACCACACCGGGATTGCTCCCCTCGCGCCCTCTTTCGATGCGCTCGGCTGGATCCAACGCCATCTGGACGAGGTCGGCATTGTCGCCCGGGCCTTGCCGGGCATCCCCATCGAACCCGACGCCTCACCCGTTCCGCCCACCCTGCTCTGGATCGAGGGCGCACTCCCCGAAAGCTGCGAGTCCGCCATCCTCAGGACCCGCGCCGAACTGCATCTGCTCCTCATCCGCGCCGGATGGCGGATCTCACATCAATCCCGTGCCGGCTGGGATGACGCGCTTTCCCTGTTCGCTCCGCTCCAGGCTGCCGAAGCCTGGGATATCCACCGCAGTTCCTGTCTCGCCCAACCCCAAACCTTCAGTGAACCCGTCCGGCAACGTCTCGAAGCCGGCAGCAGGATGACCCCAGCCGACCGGTCCCAACTCCTTCTCGATCGGCGTCGCTTCACCCAACGCACTGCCGAATGGCTCCGGCCCGGTACCGTCGCCGTCCTTCCCGCCACCCCCATGACCCATCTCGGCGCCGGGGCCGATCAAGGCCCCAACCGTCCGCGTCTCCTCGCCCTCACCACCCCGGCCAGCCTCTGCAACCTGCCCGTGCTCACCGTCCCCATTGCTCATCCATCCGATTCATTCCCCTGCGGATTCCAGTTCATCACCGCCCAGGGCGGCGAATGGCTCCTGGTCCAATTGGCCGACCACCTTGCCAAGGTTCTCCCACCTGTTTCCATTCCTGCGATCACCCGGAACGCCTTCCCACGGTGAATTTCAGACGTCCACCTCAACCTACGTTCGTCCTGATCTCAAAGACAACGGTGAGACCTTTACGCCGAAGGGGTTTGAGCCGGTAGCCCGGGCGTGAGCGAAGTGACACCCCGGGGCATCCGTCCGAATGGGCTCCTACCCCCGGAGGGGTTTGAGAACCCTCTGCAACCCCTCCGGGGTAGATATACACTTCTCATCAATTCCCGGGGTGCGCTTCGCGACCCCGGGCTACCGGCTCCCAACCCTTCGGGTTGAAGACGTCTGCTGCCACAAAGCTCAGGTCACCACCAGACGGTCAGAACACATAAAGGTCGAGTTTCTGTGATAGAGGGGAAGTGCCCCCTTTACGGTCCTTCTTCTGGCGTAGGTCCAACCAGTAGCTATCGATGGCTTCTGCACTCCGGGGACAGGCTCTACGTACGCCTGCCAATCAAGACGCCAAGTTCTCCGCAGCTTGTGCAGATATAGCCATTGCACGCCTCACGCCGGTCCAGCTGAGCATGGAATGCGTTTCATTGAGGGGATGAACGAGAAGTGTAACACCGTTCCCGATGGCTCTGCATCGGATCGGAACCATTGCCCTCACTGCGTCCACCCGACAGTCCGCCCCACGCCCTCGCATCTTGGTATTTCCGTTGCTCTCGCCGATCCAGAGCCCTCCTCAGAGGGGCAGACCCGTCAGTCCGACCGTGGATGCAACAAGGAACGCAGACCCAGCGAATATGAAACACAGCAAGAAATCCCGTAGCCAACTCCGCCGCCTAGGCGGCCTCGCCACCGCACTGGCCGCGCACAACCTCGCCGCCCAGTCTCCTTCCCTTCCGCCCATTCCCCAGGCTCCGCCTGAGCCCACTTCCGCCGATACCAACAACCTTTCAAGGATCGTCGTCGAAGGTCTGCCCCTCAGCGAGACCGTCCTCCCCACCGCACGTCCCGTCGAATCGGTCATGGGCGATGACCGTTCCATCATGGAGACGCCGCGCTCGGTCAGTCTCGTGACCAAGGCCCAGATGGAAGCCCGCGCCATCACCCGCGCCACCGACTTCAACCAGTACGCGCCCGGTGTCTATACCCCGTCCCGGTACGGTCTCGCCAACGTCCCCGTCATCCGTGGCGAACTCAGCGAGATCTATCAGAACGGTCAACGCACCATCTACAGCCGCAATTCCCTCCTCGCCAGCTTCAACCAGGTCGAGGCCATGGACATCGTCAAGGGCCCCGGCTCCGCCGTGTACGGTCCCCAGGGCAATGGTCCCGGCGGTTATGTCAATTTCGTCACCAAAGCCCCCTACTTCGACGGCTTCCACGGCGAACTCATCAGCCGCTGGGGCACCTATGTCCCCGGTGGCCAATCCTATTTCACCCCGGAATGGGTCCTCGATGTCGGCGGTCCCCTCAGCGAGAAAGTGGCCTACCGTATCAGCTACCTCGGTCGCGAATCCGAAGGCTATTACCAGAACGTCAAGGACAACACCCAGGACTTCTTCGCCGCCCTCACCTTCCGCCCCACCGACCGTCTCACCGTCGACTGGAATGCCCAGTTCTACACCTCCCGCTTCAACGAGGTCATCGGCATCAACCGCGTCACGCAGGAACTGATCGACGACTGGACCTACATCGCCGGTCCGGTCCTCCCCAACAACCGGTTTGGTGATCCGCTCAATTCCATCGGGCCTTTCGGTCTCAATGCGAATTTCGCCCTGCTTGATCCCGCCCAGGCCAGCCGCGTGAAGGTATACCCCTGGCAGACCATCAATGCCCCCTCCGACAGCGCCGCCGGCAAGAAGTTCTCCTCGCAGATGGTCACCACGTACAACGTCAGCGAGACCGCCAAGATCGTGAACCGCGCGTACGGCGAGACGCAGGAAAGCCGGAAGCTCTCCGGTTATGGCTACACCGAATGGGTGCCGGAAAACTGGATGATCAACAACCGGCTCGAGTTCCACTACGGATTCGAACCCGAAGCCAAGTCTTATACCCTCCCGATCAAGACCATCTCCGGTCTTGATTTCCGCTATTCCCAACTCGTCGCCTACCAGGATTTCTCGGTTGAACCGTTCTTCCTGTACGATGTCACCCAGGATCCCAGCACGTTCGGCCTTCCCTTCAATCCCGCCGTGATCAGCGCCGGCGGTGGGTTCAACGTCCCCGGTCAGCCCGGTTACGGCGCCAATCCGTTCCGTAGCAATGGCAATCAGGATTCCGACATCCTCCAGACCGCCCTCTTCACCCAGTGGGACATCGCCTTCCACGAAAAGTTCTCCGTCGTGGTCGGTGGACGCGGGGATTATTACGATGTCGATGCCGTCAGCCCGGAGATGGTCGAACGCGCCCGGGGCGCCTTCTATGACGCCTCGACATCGGTGCTCAATGGATCCGTCTTCGTCAGCGGCATCCTGAAGTGGAATGAGAAGCACTCCTCCTATGTCACCTACAACCTCGTCAATGCCGTCGCCGGTTCCGCCAACTTCGGTGGTGTCGATGGCACGGGCGGCGTGGCTGGCCTCGAACGTTCCCTCAATTCCGAAAGCGAACTGATCGAGATCGGCCAGAAGGCCAGCCTCTTCGGCAACACCGTCTTCCTCAGCGCATCGCTGTACCAACAGACCCGTGTCGCGCCGGTGCTCATCGGTCCCCCGGTCGGCATCGAGACCAAGGGCATCGAACTCGAAGCGTTCTACCAACCGAACCGCAACTTCAATGCGTCCGCCAACTTCACCTATCAGGACGCCAAGCAGGACGACTTCACCTATCAACAGACCTATGACTATCTCGACGGCTTCCCCACCGGATTCATCGTCGACGGAGTCTCAGGCACCGGTTTCGGCAGCCCGAACTACAACTCCGCCAACGGTCGTACCCGGCCCTCCGGACGTCTCCGCGCCGCCAGTGTGCCGCGCGTCATGTTCAATTCCTACCTGACCTATCAGTTCGATTCCGGGTTCGGCGCCTCCGTCGGACCCCAGGTCACCGGCGAGCAATGGCAGAACCAGACCGGGACACTCACCATCCCGGCCCAGTTCGTCATCAACGCCTTCGTCTTCTATCGCCAGCCGCGTTGGGATGTTCAGGTCAATTTCTTCAACATCACCGACGAACGGAACTGGACCTCCATTGATCCCGGGTTCGCCGGCAATGATGTGATCTATCCCGAGCAACCGTTCCGCATCAGCGGTCAGGTTCGCTTCAAGTTCTAGTCTTCTCCTCAAAGGCGGCCGGTCCCGGGGATCTTCCTCTTCCTCCTGACTCCCCGGGGCCGGGCCGCCCCATCCGTTTTCTCCACCCACTTCCTCCACCTTCTCCCCCTCCCTTGATCCGCTCCCTCCATCCCGTTGCCCTGGTTCTCAGCCTTGCCCTTCTCGCCGCCGGATGCGGCCCCAAGGATCCCGGGACCACTTCTGGAAGCTCCGTTTCCAACGCCGCTCCCACCCTCCATTTCATCCATGACTGGGTCCCGGAACCCGAGCACGGCGGTTACTACGCCGCCCATATCTACGGCATCTGGAAGGAACTCGGTGTCAACGTCGATGTCCTCGTGGGCGGCCCCAATTCGGAAATCGAGAAGCGCGTCGCCCTCGATCCCTCCGGACTCGGCATCGTTCGCGGTGATGCCGTCACCATCGCCGTCGAACGCGGTCTCCCGGTCATCGCGGTGAACTCCTATTTCCAGCACGATCCCCAGTCGATCATGCTGCGGGAGGATTCGCCCGTGCGCGATTTCGCCGACCTCGACAATCGCGATGTCGCCGCCCAGATCGGCGCCACCTGGCTCGTTTTCCTCCAGAAGAAATACGGTCTGTCCCGCATGCGCGTCCGCCCCATCACCGGCAGCGTCGCCAATTTCGTCAAGGATCCCGACTGGATCATGCAGGCCTATCCCACCAGTGAACCCTATTACGCCCTCAAGGAAGGCGTCCCCTCACGTCTCCTTCCCCTCTCCGCTTCCGGCTTCGATCCCTACCGCGTCATCATCGCCAACAAGGAACTCGTCCGGAAACATCCCGAACTCGTCGCCAGGTTCAGCATCGGCGCCTATCGCGGTTGGCAGGAGTACTTCCGCAATCCCCAACCCGTCCACGATCACATCCTCAAGATCTCCCCGTCCATGGAGATGGACGGCATGCGATTCTCCTATGTCCGCATGCGCGAACTCCGCCTGGTCGAAGGCGACCCCGCCCGCGGCGAATCCATGGGCGCCGTCGATCCCAGTCGTTGGGTGGAACTCAATGCCACCCTGCTCGACCTCGGTGTGATCTCGAAGACCCCCCCATTGTCCGAAGTCGTCTCCACCAACTTCACCCCGGCCGCACTCCAGCTGGATCCCACGTTGCCTCCCCCGATCTGGACCAACGCTCCCATCCCGGGTCGTTGACTCCGACGCCATTTGCATACCGTCTATCCCGGATGAATCCACCCGCTTCCGCACCGCAACCTCAACGGCTGCTCATCCGCAACATCGGGCACCTCGTCACCATGGACCCCCAACGCCGGGTCCTTCGTGATGCCTGGCTCCTCGCCGAGAACGGGCGCGTCCATTCCCTCGGCACCGGCCCCGCACCCCGCCTCCGCGGAGTGACCTCCCTCGACGCCCACGGCGGCATCGCCACCCCAGGCATGGTGAACACCCACCATCACATGTTCCAGAACCTGGCCCGGGCCTTCACCCCCATCGCCAGCCTTCCCCTGCTCCCCTGGCTCGCCGGTCATATTCCCCTGTGGAAGAACTTCACCCCCGACGACCTCTTCCTCGCCACCCAGGTTGCCTGCGCCGAGCTCATGCTCTCCGGCTGCACCCTCACCAGCGATCATCACTATATCTTCCCCCGCCACGGCGCCCACGACATCCTCGACGCCGGATTCAATGCAGCCGCCTCCCTCGGCATCCGCTATGTCGGGTGTCGCGGCTCGGTCAATCTCCCCAGTGACATCATGCCCGATTGGTCCTGCCAGGATCTCGACGTGATCCTTGCCGATTGCCAACGGCTCCACGACCGCTTCCACGATCCCAGCCCGGATTCCCGCGCCCAGATCGCCTTTGCCCCTTGCACGGTCTTCGGTTGTTCGGGTGAGCACTACAAGGAATCCGCCCGCCTCGCCCGCCATCTCAAGGTCCGTCTCCACACCCACTGCGGCGAAACCATTCCCGAGAACAAGGACGCCGTGAAACACCTCGGCTGCCGTCCCTTCCCTTACATGGCCCGGCTCGGTTGGGAGGGCGACGACGTCTGGCTCGCCCACGGAATCCATTTCAACAATTCCGAAGTCGCCCGCCTCACCCGCACCCGCACCGGCATCGCCCATTGCCCGGTCTCCAACATGCGCCTCGGCTCCGGCATCTGCCGCGTCAACGACCTCCGCAGCGGCGGTTCGCCCGTCAGCCTTGGCGTCGATGGCTCAGCCTCCAATGACTCCGGTCACCTGCTCAACGAAGCCCGCACCGCACTGCTCCTCACCCGCGTCCTTCACGGCGCCGAAGCCATGACCCCCGAACAGGCCCTGGAAATGGCCACACTCGACGGCGCCCGCAACCTGGGCCGCAGTGCGGACCTCGGTTCCCTCGAATCCGGCAAATGCGCCGATGTCGCCATCTTCCCCGAACAGGACCTGTTCAGCTCCGGCGCCCACAACCCCGTCCACGCACTGGTCCTCTGCCACGCCCGCCAGGTCGATTCCCTCGTCGTCCATGGCCAGGTCCGCGTCGAGAACGGCCAGATCTCCGGCCTGGACCTTCCCCGCCTCCTTTCCCGTCATCGCAAAACCGCCCGACGTTTCCATGATGGACTCATCAAGTAACTCCTCTCTCCCCGCCGCCGCCCTCTCCACCGGCAACCGTTGCCTGGTCTGGATCACCGGCGCCGCACTCTGGCTCCTCGCCTTGTCCTTCGCCGTCCAGGCCGCCGATCCCGTCAAGGTACGCCTCGTCACCGATTGGTATCCCCAACCCGAGCACGGCGGCTTCTATCACGCCCTCGTGAAGGGCTATTACAAACAGGCCGGTCTCGACGTCGAGATCCTCCCCGGCGGCCCCAACACCTTCGCCGTCCAACGCGTCGCCACCCGTGCCGGCGACTTCGGCATGGCCAGCACCGATGACATCCTCTCCGCCAATGACCGCGGCATCCCCGTCGTCGCCGTCGGTGCCACCATGCAACACGACCCCCAGGGGATCATGATCCATGACGATTCCCCCATCCGCGACTTCCCCGACCTCAGCGGCCACACCATTGCGGTTGGTCCAGGTACATCATGGCTCCCCTATCTCGTCAAACGGTACCAATTGAAGAAGGTCCAGGAACGCGCCCATACCTATTCCGTCGGTTCCTTCCTCAAGGACCCGACTTATATCCAGCAATGCTTCGTCACCAGCGAACCCTTCTTCGCTTCCCTCGGTGGTGCCAAGCCCCGCGTCCTCCTCATCAAGGACAGTGGCTATGATCCCTACCGCGTCTTCTTCACCCGACGCGACATGATCCAGAAACAACCCGAGGTCGTCCGCGCCTTCGTCATCGCCAGCATCCAGGGTTGGCGCGATTACCTCGACGACCCCGCCGACGCCCATGCCGAGATCAGTCGTCGCAACCCGGATCTCACCCCCGAGAAGATGGAGTTCAGCGTCAAGGCGCTGATACAGGATCGCTTCGTCACCGGTGACCCCGACAAGGGCGATGTCCACGGCCAGTTCACTGCTGAGCGTTGGAAGTTCCAGTTCGATACCCTCAAGGAACTGGGGGTGATCCGTGGCCGATTCGATGTCACCAACGCCTGGACCGGCACCTTCTGCAACACCCCCGCCAAGCCATGATCGAGCGCCTCGCCAAGACCAGTCTCGTCGCCGCCCTCGCCCTCTTCATGGGCATCGTCGTCTGGAACAACCTTGTCGACTATGGCTCCAACTTTGAGTTCGTGAAGCATGTCCTCTCCATGGACACCACCTTCCCCGAAAACAAGCTTCGCGGTCGCGCCCTCACCTCGCCCGGCATCCATCACGCCTTCTATGCCGGCATCATCGCCTGGGAAGCCCTCACCACCGTGCTTCTCGCCTACGCCACCTTCCGCCTAGGCTCCGCTCGTTCCCACCCGATGGCCTTCACCCAGGCCAAACCCATCGCCCTCCTCGCCCTCACCTCCAATCTCCTCCTCTGGTTCCTCGCCTTCATCACCATCGGCGGCGAATGGTTCGTCATGTGGCAATCTTCCGTATGGAATGGCCAGTCCGCCGCCTTCCGCATGTTCACCTGCGTCGGCATCGTCCTCCTCTTCCTCAAGACTCCCGAGTCCGATCCCACTCCTCCCACCGCCTCATGAACGCCCGCACCCTATCCTCCCTGCTCGGCCTTATACTCGCCGCGTTCATCTCCCACGCCGTCGAACCCCTTCGCCTCGCCCCCCAACGTTCCTCCCCGTTCGATCTCGAAATCACCGGACTCGCCTCCTCCGACACCACCAACGGCTTTGTCACCCGCGCCCAACTCCTCACCCTGCCCCTCGTCACCGCCACCAACCACCTCGATCCTGCCCTCAAGACCTCCGCCATCTACCGCGGCATTCCCCTCGCCCAACTCGCCCAGTTTCTTCCCGTCATCCCCGATTCCGACGTGGTGTTCGCCGTCTGTACCGACGGCTACTCGGCCCATTTCACCCGCGATTATCTCGAAGCCTTTTCCCCGCTCCTCATCCTCGAGATCAATGGGCAGGGTCCCGAAGCGTGGGGTCGCAGCCTCGCCTCCGGTGTCGATCTCGCCCCGTTCTATATCCAGTCCGCCGCCTTCACTCCGCGTCCCGACCGCACCGTCGCCGGCCTTCAGGAAGGCCTGATCTATCCCTATGCGGTCGCCCGAATCCACTTCACCACCGCCACCCGCACCCTCGATCTCCTCGCCCCGCCCCCCGACGCACCGGATCTGGCCCGTGACGGTTTCACGCTGGCCCGACGTGACTGCCTGTCCTGCCATGGCCACCGGGACTTCGGCGGGATGCAATCCAACCGGCCCTGGCTCCTCCTTCGTACCTGGGCATCCAACACCAATTACTTCCGTCGTTACGTGGTGAAACCCAAGTCGGTGCAACCCGCCTCCCGCATGCCCGGCTTCACCCATTACAACGACGAAGCCCTCGACGCCCTCCAGGCCTATTTCAAGTCCTGGAAACCCGGGAAGTAGAGCCTGTTCCAAACTGCCCTGTTTTCGAAACTTCCACCTCTACCCAGGTACGTCCTGAGATCCGAGCCAACGGTGTGATCCTTACGCCGAAGGCGTTCCAGCCGGTAGCCAAACTCCATTTGTGGATGACTGAACCGCCCGCCTTGGGATGAGCAATGGTCCGGAGGAACCTTCTGTCATTGATGGATGCTGTCAGAAGCCAAGCCCTTGCCTGCCAGATCCGGCTGGGGATTTGCCAATCGACAACCCGTGCGCTTCTTGGGATTTCTGGCACCCGTGCGCCACTCTCCGTCCCGACAATGGTTCCGCGGCCGATTTTCCTGGGTGGGCGGATGTTTCCTCGCCATCTCCACCCACGCGGCCAGCATCCATTGGCACAGTTTCGGGAATCCCATCGCTGACTCGGATATCAGCCTGAACGGGGTGGGCTTCAGGGCACTGAAGCTGGGTGGGGTGGATACCACGGTGAACGGCGTGACTTTCATCGGAGTCCCCAACGGCGGCAGCTTCGGAGGATTCGTTGCCGTCGACACCATGGATACCACCACCAGCGTCGCGGCCTGGGATGCCCTTTCGCCATCCTATCAGCAACTGCTGGAAACGGGCGGCAGGTTCACCATTCCAACCACCCTTGTCCTTGATCTCCTGACCGTCGGCATCCAATACGAAATCCAACTCTGGAGTCACAACTCAGGCCTTCAGGGCGGAAACTGGGGTTTCCAATTGTTCGACGGTGTCCAGAGCGAGGACAATCCCAACCGTGTGTTCGTGCCGTCCCTGGCCCTGAATGGGGTGGGGTCATTTGTTGTTGGCTCATTCACCGCTACCTCAACCGAGCAAGCCCTGCTGGTGTATCCAGTCCTGTTTCCAACCCCTCCAACGGGGGGATACGACCAGGCGGTGATCAACGCGATCCAGCTCCGCGAAATCGGGGGTACCACTGACATTCCCGAGACCGGCACCCTCGCTGCAACCATGGCCATGCTGGGTGCCCTCGGCGGAATCCTGTTTCGTCGATACTCGACCCGGAAATGACGCGGGGCGGCAGCCCGTCACGGACCGGTCCTCTTCCAGTCGCCAACCCGGCGGACTGGACGATCCCTTCGACATGGCGTCGGTTGAAACGCCGGATCACGGTTTTTGATGTCGCCGCGCCCCGATCCCGACCGTTTCAACCTCGTCCTGATGCACTACCCGATCTGGGCCCGGGACCTGCCCTATCGCGCGGATCTCCTGTTGGCCGGCCATTCCATTCGGGTCTGGGCTTCACCTCGCAGGTGCAAGGCATCTCACTTCAAGTCCCTGTCCATCGGTGGTTTCAAAAGCCTTCTCCCGGTTCAGGGATGCGATGAGGTGCTGATCCTCACTTGCCGATCTTGCCCTGTGTCGAGCCAACGAACTCGCGGTAAACCGTCGCCGGATCGAATGCCAACCCGTTGTGGATCGCCGCGCCGAAGCGAAGGCGAAAGGATTCACCCTGCTTCACGGTCACGGCACTCCTGGCACCCTGTTTCATGGCATCCCGGCCGAAGGGATTGGCCACGAAGACGCCGTAGTCGCGGTTGTGCCACCAGCTGGGTCGGAAATTCTTCGGATCCGTCATCAAAGTGAGGCCGATGGATCGCCCTTCCACGATTCCGGAATAGTCACACCACTCGGCATCCTGACCCCATGTGGCCTTCGCGGTCTTCACCCCGGAACTGCTGGTGATCACGCCTCCATTCTTCTCGGTGATGCCAGTCGTGACACGCGCGCCAAAGCCCATCTCTTCCTGGTCGCCAAACGTGAAGTCGCCGTCGTCCGATTGAAACGTCGCATCCCATTCGATCAGCCAGGCATCGGTTCGCTCCGAAAGCGTGAAGCGACTGATCAACGTGCAGAGCGTCCGACCATCGGGATGACCCAACCGGGATTCCGTGGCGAAGGTGAACCGACCCTCCCTCACCATCGGTCGTTCGGTGAAGCGGACATGCTCCATGCGCCCCTTGTTGCGCCAGAAATCCGCGCCGCTGATGTCACCAAAGCCAAGCCACAGGCCGGGATGCATGGTGTCATGATCGGTGGCGTCCACCCCCGCGACGGGCGGATGATTGCGCGTGACCTTCACCCCACCCGGCGCATGCACATTCGCAAAATAGGGTCGGAGGATCCGCTCATCCCGGAACACGAATTCCGCCACCGGCTGGCCGGCATGCGCGATGACAAGTCGGTCCGGGCTCTCGGTGAAGCGGAACCCGTCGCCCCGCGGCCAAACGGTCGATGCCGGCACTCTGTCCTCGCCCCCGGCCCGCGGTGACCCACTGGCGCCATTGTTCTTCTCCCGCAACCCCAGCAGCCACGCACTGATGTCGGCCACATCCTGCGCGGCCAACACGTCCCCCATCGGCGGCATGGGCGAAACCGGGAGCGTCTCGTGCTTCGTGATCTTCTCCTCGGGGATTTCGATGATCCGTCCGCCCGCGATTCCCAACCGCACGGTGCGTCCGGTCGAAAGCAGGACGCCCGTGTGGTTTTCGCCGTCGGCGTCAATCGAGTGGGTGGCGAATCCCTCGGTGATCACGGCGCTGGGTTCCAGAATGGATTGCACGACATGCTTCGCTTCCATGCGGGCGCCGAGATTCGTCAGGTCGGGGCCGAAGTTGATGCCTCGATCCCCGACACGATGGCACGTCGCACAGGCGGCCCCATGGAAAAACAGTGCTTCGCCGCGGCGCGCATCGGCCTTTGCGAGTGCGGCCATCGATGTTTCCACGCTGGCGGGAACGGCCGGGGGCGGGAGCGGCTTCGGCTGGATGACGACGAAGTAGTTTGCCTTCGGACCCGCATGCACGCCGATGTTTCCGCCAAGGGTCACCCTGCCAGGCGAGAAGTCCTTCGACCAAAGGCGGAACTGGGTGTCGCTTGTCGCAACGGTGAGGTCGGAGTCGGCGAATGCCCGCATCCATTCCGGGCGCTGCTTCACCCGCACGTCGTGGGCGACGTAAACGGTGGCGGCGAGAGCGAGGTCGAAGGTCAGGAACGAGTTGCCGCGGGAAGCGTCGTCCTCGTTGGCGGTGCGGATGATTTCCTCTCCGGCCAGAGCAGGCGGCACCTTCGTGAAGACGAAAGCCCGGTCGGTGTAACTGGGCTCACCGGGCCGCAAACTCGCGGTCGCATACGCGCGCCCGCTTTCCGCCTTGAGGTTGCTGACCAACGAAGACAAGACCGCCGCGGCGGGCGCGGCCTGTGGGCCAGGCTCGATCTTCTTGCCCAGGCCGAGCTGCGCGACACGGCGGGTGGGCTCGTGCGGATCTCGCGCCAACTCATGCAGGGTCGCGTCGGGCACCCACTGCAAATTGCGGCCCCAGGTTGTGGAATCGGGCCTGTCTGCAAACTGACGCTGGTCAGGGTCGGGCACCCACTGCAAGTCCAGCAGTGCCAGCAAGGCCGCACAACGCACCGGGCCGCGCGGGTCGGTGAGCAGCGGGCGCAGCGTTTCCACGCCGGCGAGATCGCGCAGCGCATGCCAGGTGGCGTAGTAGGTAAGGCGATCCTGTTCGACAGCGGCGAGATCGATGAGGTCGGCGACGGCTTTGCTTTGCCGGCCCTGATGGACCGCCTGCACGGCAGCAAAGCGGAGGCGCGGTTCCTTGTCGCTGAAGACCTGTGTGGGGACGGTCGCGGACATCGCCCCGAGGATGCGCAGCGCCTGCAGTCGGGTGTTGAGCGCGGCATCGGGCTTCGTGGCGAGTTGCGCGAACAGCGTCGCGTCACCGCCGAGGCGCTTGAGCGTCCAGAGTGTCCAGGTCTCGATCGCCTGGCTGCGGGCCAGGCCGCGCATCAGCTCGTCACGCACGCCTGGCCCGCGGCGGACGAGTTCATCTTGCGCGTCGATGCGGCGCACCGGCAGCACGCTGGCAAGCTCCGCCTGCAACTCCGCCACGCCCATTTTCGCCAGCGGCTTGGCAGGGAGCGGAGGCAGCGGCTTCATGCCCTTCGGCGCGATGCGGAAGACGCGGCCTTCGTTGGTCATCTCGCCCTTGGCATTCCGCTCCACGCCATAGCCGCTTCCCCAGCCGATGACGTAAAGCGCCCCATCGGGACCGAAGGCCATGTCCACCGGTCGATACAACGCATCGCGCGGCAAGATGAAGTCCTCCCACTTTCCGCCCGCAGGCTGAAGCAACGCGCCGTCCCAGGTCGGGCGATAGACGTGGGTCCTCTTGAGCAGCCAGTCGTTGATGATCCACACGCCGCGATGCGAGGCCGGCCAGTTCGGCGCATCCGCGAAGAGCACGCCCGTGCCGCTGCCGTGATAGACCGGGGCGCTGATGGGGGCCGTGGGCAGGTGGTTCTCGCCCGTCCAGTGCGTGCTCCAGCGGTGCGACCAGCCGAAGTCCGCGCTGTGGAACGGCATGAAAAGCCGGTCGCCATCATTCTGGTCCTGATCCGTGCCGAGCCAGTCGAAACCGTGATCGAAGCCCATGCCGTAGGGATTGCGAAGACCGCGGGCGACGATCTCGAGATTCCTTCCCATGTCATCGCAACGCAGCACGCCACCCGCGCGGCCCCAGTCATCATCGGGATGATGATAGGCAGCCTTGTAGGTCTCCCGTGTGAATGATTTCGGCGCGGGAAAATCCGGCGCATCGGGTGGCCCGGGCACACCCCAGAGTTCACGAAAGGGCTTCGGAGCGACACGATCCGGTTCCTTTGCAAGACGCTCCGTCGTGGCCAGCCCCTTGCTGTTTCCCTTGGTCATGTAGAGCTTGCCATCGGGTGCCCAGTTAAGGCCGTGGAGGCCGTGCTCAAGATTGCCCAGGTCGGTGAAGACCCTGATGTATTCATCCGCCACATCGTCGCCATTCGTGTCGCGCACCACGGTCAGATCCGGAGCATTCGCCACCCACAGATCGCGGCCATGCCACGCAAGCCCCTGGATGCAATTGAAGCCCGTGGCAAAGGTGTGCGCCTGATCGGCCATGCCGTCGCCATTCGTGTCCCGCAGGAGCACCACGCTGTCCGGAGGCGTCTGTGGCGTGGGATTCCGATACTGCGGCCCCATGCTGACAAACATGCGCCCTTGCGCATCAAAGGCCATGGAACATGGATTCCGCACCACCGGCTCGCGGGCAAACAGCGTCACTTCAAATCCCGCCACCGCGCCAGGCAACGAATCGAGATTCACATTGCCTGCTGAAAACTGTGCCTGGGTTGCCGGCAATGCCAGCAGCAGGGCGATGAGGAGTGCAGTGGTTGGTTTCATAGGCGAAAAGGCCGCGGCCATGCATGGGACCAGATTTCATGGTTCGAACCGCATTCCGTCAGTCCACGAAGGAGGACCTTCACACAACAGCTTCCCCCGGCAGTCCAGATGCGCAAATGGGGACGTTGCCAGAACCCTTGTCTTTCCTGCCATCCCGACACCCTGAATCCATGGAAGTCCGTGATCACGGCGACTGGGCTCGGGTCAGTCGGCGAAATTCGCTCGGACTGATGCCGGTCGCCCGACGGAAAAAGTGGCTGAACTCGTGATCGCTCGAGAATTCCATCTCACGGGCGACGTCCTTGCAGGCGGACCGCGGATCACCCAGGCGCAACCGCGCCTGATCCAGGCGGACTCGATGGAGAAACTCGCGCAGCGTCTCACCCTCAGCCTGCTTGAAGATCGCCCGCAATCTCGAATAACTCACCCCCGCCACCCGGGCCAATTCCCGCGCCTGCCACTTCCTTGCCGGGTTGCCATGCACGGTGTCCACCACCCGCATCACGGCCAGGGGCGTCCGTTGGGCGGGCTTGGACAACACCTGCCGCACCGCGAGCAACACCCCCAGGATCTGCGTTACCAGAAGGTGGACCTGCCATTCGTAGGAATTGGGAACCCGGGTAACCAGTTCGACGATCCGTCGTTGCGCCCTTCGAATGCTGGCGAAGTCGCCCGGTTGTGCGAAACCGATCTCACCGGTGGATCCAATCCTCTCCAGCCACGCCTCCACACCTGGTCCCGCAAAGCGAAGTCCATTGGTGACCAACCTGCACCCCGTATCAGGCACATAACTGCGCGCCTGACGCATATCCAGAAGCCAACAACGAGGTCCCGGGCCCAGTCGAAGCGACTGATCTCCCGTCTCCAGTGTCCCCTTGCCGGATGAAACCCAGAAAAGGAACGCGCCAGGCTTGTCGTGCGCCTGATGCCTCTCGGGTTCATCACGGGTTACCACCCCCACCGACAACACATGCCACAACAACCGCCGCGCTTCCGGCGATGGCTCAACTGGGCGAAGACGGTTGAAGCAGTTGGCCATCAGTTCAACACTCTCCCTCCCTGCGCGAGATCTTTACTGCCTGCATACGACTCAGTCCTCCAGCTTCTTCGCCGTGGTGTCCGGCGCCCATCCGATGACGACCAGTCCCAGCAGATAGATCAATCCGCAGGTGGCTCCCACCCTCGGGTAGGAACCCCCCATCGCGGCGAACAGGGCACCGGCCATCAACACGCCGATCGCCGTGGCGAAACGACCGACATTATACGCCATGCCACTGCCCGCGGCGCGCACGCGGGTGGGGAACAGCTCAGGCAGATAAAGCGGCAGCCATCCGAAGAACAGCGTGGCAACGAAGCCCTGCGCGAAGACGATCGGCAGGAAGGATGTCTCCAACGGGGAAGTGCCAAGGAACATCAGTGAGGTGAGCGCGCTGGCTCCGACACTGATCATGGCATAAGCCCGGCGCCGCCCAAGCCCGGCGGCGATCTGGGCCCCGAAAAAACTGCCCAGCACCGCGCCCGTTGCCCACCAACCCTGCGTGACCGCCTTGTACCCGGGCTCAGCCGCACCCCCCACCTTGTCCGCCCACGGAATCATCCATTTGCTGGCCGACCACGCGCCCACCATGGGAATTGAACCGAGCAGGATCCCGATGAGCGTGATCCGCAACAGCGGTGGACGGAGCAGTTCGGCCAGCGCACCACCACCGGGTTTCCGGTCAGCCGACGTCACGGGACCCTGATCCGTCCGCCCCGTGCTCACGTGATCCGCCTGGCGTCGCCTTCCACGCGAGGCAAGCCACATCGGCGATTCCGGAATCACCGTCAACGCAAGCACGCCGAGGACTGCGGGCGCCGCAGCAAGATGGAAGATCCAGCGCCAGGATTCAGCTGTGATGTGCCACGTCCGGGCGATCTGCGAAAGCATCAGGATGCCGCCATTCAACGCCGCTCCCATCAGGCCGGCAATGATGGGGCGGGACTTGTCCGGCCAGCATTCCGCCGCGAGGGCCACGGCATTGGGCCAGACGCCACCCACGCCCAATCCCACGAGAAACCGCATCACCAGCATCTGTTCCTGCGTTCGCACGTGGGCGCCCATGCCCGCAAAAACCGAGTAGAAGAGTACGCTGACACCCAACGCCCGGGTGCGCCCGATGCGATCACCGAGGCTGCCGAGAAAGATTCCCCCAATCGCCGCCCCCAGCATCAGCGCCGCGGTGAAGCGCGCGAACCAATCGCCACCCAGCGTGGGCGTGAAGGCGTCGCCGAGGAGACTCTGCGACACCGACAACGAGGCCACCGGCATGAGGCCCAGCTCGACACCGTCAAACAGCAGGCCGCCGATGGCAGTGAACAGCACGACGTAGCGGGCACGGGAGGAAAGGGATGGAGGCGTCATGACGCGAGGGTGGGGTTCCGTTTGCGAAGCACCTCGATGATCGCGCTGTTGTCCTGCTCACCCAGGCCGGCCGCCTCAGCCTGTTCCATCAGGCGGCGATGCGTCTCGGTCAGCGGCAGCGACAGGCCGGCGTTGGCAGCTGCGTCCAGCATGAGATGCACATCCTTCAAGTGCTGGGTCAACCGGGCCTGAACCGAGAAGTCCCGCTCAACCATCTTGCGACCTTTCACATCCATGGCCCGGGAATAGGCATTGCTCCCGGCCAGGACATCCAACGCAGCGGCGGGCGAAACCCCAAGCGCCTCGGCAAAGGCCAGTCCTTCAGCCAACGCCGCCCGGTTCAACCCCAGCACCAGATTGCTGATCAACTTCATGCGCGCCGCGCTCCCACAGGAGCCGACATGAAACACTCTCGCACCCATCACCCGCCACAGATCAGCACAGGCCTCGTACGGTTCGTCCTCGCCTCCCACCATGACGGTGGCTTCGCCACGCCGGGTCTGTTCGCTCGAACCCGATATGGGCGCATCCAGATACCAAACTCCACGTTCCGCCATCCGCGCCCCCAACAATGCGGTCTGACCAGGTTCACCCGTGGTGGTGTCGACCAGGATCTGACCCACCCGCAATCCCGCTCCCAACTCGGCGAGCACCCCCTCGACCACCTCGGTCGTATACAGACTGATGATGACCCGCTCACAGGTCGCCAACGGATTGTCGCCCCATTCCGCGCCTTGCCCGACCAAAGGTCCGGCCTTCTCCCGCGTCCGATTCCACACGACCACCCGGTAGCCCTGCTCCAGAAAACGCGCCGTCAACGCGCTGCCCATCAGCCCAAGGCCAATGACACCAATCCGTCGCTGGTCACTGTTGAGGTGCACCCGATGATTTACCGGCCGTCTGGCCAGGTCGGCCATGTAAAATCTCCCAGAATCCTTGCCGTGACTGCCGGACCCGGAAACTGGACAAAGCTTTGCCCGGCCACCAACGTCGCCGGCCATTACACCGTCGCCACGACCGTTCCAATCCTGGGCGCTTTCGGCGGACCCCGTTTCGCCGTTGGACGACCCGGAACAACCACTGATCCGCCGACTCGGGTTTCCCAATTCAAGACCGCGACCGATTCACGCTTCCCACACAGAACACCCCGACCCCAGCCCGGTCCAACTCCCGCACCACGCAGGCTCCCCATCCGTCACCCGGAACCGCGGTTCCCCTGTCAACGCCACCATGAAATCCACCCACACACTGCTGCGAAAACCGATCCGGCTCCGGCGTCGAACCTTTCTCGGCCTGGGCCTCCTCGTTGCCTCCATTCCCGCCTACGCCGTCGGCGTTGAACCCGACTGGATCCGCATCCGACACCTCACCCTCCCGCCTCATCCACACCTCGCCGGACGCAAGCTTCGCTGGGTGCACTTCACCGACATCCATCACAAGGGCGACCGCGCACGCCTCGACCAGGCCATGGACCTGATCAGCGGATTGACCCCGGACTTCGTCTGCTTCACCGGCGATCTCATTGAGGAGTCGCGTCATCTCGACGAGGCGCTCGAGGCCCTGAAGCGGTTGCCTTGTCCGGTGTACGGCGTCCCCGGCAATCATGATCACTGGGCTTCCGCCGATTTCTCCCGATGCCGCCGTGCCTGCTCGGCGACCGGTGGCGCCTGGTTGATGGACGAAATCATCGATTTCCCACACGTGCCCCTGCGCCTGATCGGATTGGACCATCAATCCTCACCTCCACGACCCGATCCCGACCGGTTCAACCTCGTGCTGATGCATTATCCGATCTGGGCCCGGGACCTGCCCTATCGCGCGGATCTCCTGTTGGCCGGCCATTCACACGGCGGCCAGGTACGCATTCCGGGCTTCGGTCCACTCGTCGTTCCGGAGGAAACCGGCGAATACGATCTCGGCTGGTTCAACACCCCGAGCGGCCCCCTCTACGTCAATCCGGGTCTGGGAACGTTCTACCTCGATATCCGCCTCAACTGTCGACCCGAGCTCACCGTGTTCGAGACCGCCGACTTCGGCACCAACCACAAGGGCTGAGGCGTGTCCATCAGATGGATTTGATCCGCGCCCCCGAAACGGGTCCCCTTGCCCCGGTCGGTCCTCGCCCGACCCAGGATGTCCACCCCCCCTCATCAAGGCCCGCACCGGATTCTCGTCCGCAGCACCAATTGGCTGGGCGATGCCATTCTTTCCACCCCCGCACTGCTCCGACTGCGCGAACGGTTCCCCGACGCCGCCATCAGCCTGTTGACCGCCGACAAACTCGCCGACCTCTGGCCCGGTCATCCCGCCGTTGATTCCGTCATCCCCTTCGCCCGCGGAGAATCCGCCTGGTCCATCGCCTCCCGACTCCGTCCCCACCGATTCGATCTCGCCCTGCTCTTCCCCAACTCCCCGCGTTCCGCCCTCGAAGCCTGGCTGGCGCGCATCCCACGCCGCATCGGTGGCTCATGGCCCTGGCGCAACGCCCTGCTCACCGACGTCGTCCCCGATCATCCCGGCAGCGTCCCCATGGTGCGCCGCACGCCGCGCGAGATCCGACAGATCCTCTCCCGACCCGATGCACCGCCCAACTGGGGACTCCCCGCCCCGGGCCCCTCCGCCCATCACATCCATCAATATCTCCGACTGCTCCAACCCCTCGGCGGCAATCCCGCTCCGCTGGCTCCGCGCATTGATGTCCCGCCTGAAACCCTGCGCCTGACGCATCAACGCTTCGATCTCGACCCCGCCCTCCGCTGGATCGGTCTGAATGCCGGAGCCGAATTCGGTCCCGCCAAACGCTGGCCTGCCGAACAATTCCAATCCCTCGCCCGCCAACTCGCCCCCCTCCCCGGCATCGGACTCATCCTCTTCGGCGGCCCCGCCGATGTCCCCCTCGCCCAGACCATCGCCCAGGGTCTGTCCGGTTCGATCCGCGTCCTCGCCGGCCAGACCCGGCTCGGCGAACTCGCCGCCGCACTCCAATCCTGTCGCCTTGTCGTCACCAACGACACCGGCCCCATGCACCTCGCCGCCGCCGTGGGCACACCCGTCGTCGTTCCGTTTGGCAGCACCTCCCCCGAACTCACCGGGCCCGGCCTGCCCGGAGATCCACGTCATCACCTCATCAAATCCAGGGTCCCCTGCGCCCCCTGCTTCCTGCGGACCTGCCCCGTGGACCACCGTTGCCTCCGCGACATCACACCGGACCAGATTCGGGTGCGGATCCAATCCATCATTGAATCCTGATGGATTGATTTATCACTTGGCGCCCATCCCCCCGCGCGTAACCTCCAACCCATGCAGATTCCGGTCGCTGTTCCGGCCCTTTTCACTCGCGGCGCAGAACTTCCCCGTCTCCTCGCCGAGCGCCTCGTCATCATCGATGGCGCCATGGGCACCATGGTCCAACGCTATCGGCTCGGCGAAGCCCAGTACCGCGGCGAGCGGTTCAAGGATTGGCAGGGCAAGGATCTCAAGGGCAACAATGAGATCCTTCTCCTCACCCAACCCGACATCATCCGCGAGATCCACGCCCAGTACCTCGAAGCCGGCGCGGACATCATCGAGACCAACACCTTCTCCGCCACCACCATCGGTCAGCACGATTTCTTCTTCCGTCATCCGGATGGCCGCAAGGATCCCGCCTACTTCGACGCCGTCATCAGCGATCCCTTCCTGCGCGACCTGGCCCGCGAGATCAATCTCGCCGCCGCCCGTGTCGCCCGCGAAGCCGTCGAACAGGTCGCCGCCCGCACCGGCCATTGCGGCATTGTCGCCGGTTCGATCGGGCCCATGCCCGTCACCGCTTCCATCTCGCCCGACGTCAATGATCCCGGCTTCCGCGCCGTGACCTTCGATCAGTTGCGCCTTCAATACCGCGAACAGGTCGAGGCCCTGCTGGATGGCGGAGTCGATGTGCTCCTGGTCGAAACGATCTTCGACACCCTCAACGCCAAGGCGGCGTTGAATGCCATCGACGAGGTGTTCACCGAACGGGGTGAACGTTTGCCGGTGATGATCTCCGGCACGATCACCGACAAATCCGGTCGCACGCTCACCGGCCAGACCGTCGAGGCGTTCTGGAACTCCGTGCGGCATGTCCGCCCGGTCTCCATCGGCTTCAACTGCGCCCTCGGCCCGGAGGAGCTCCGACCCCACGTTGAGGAGATCTCAAAGATCGCCGACACCTTCGTCTGCATCTATGCCAACGCCGGGATGCCCAATCCGCTCCTGCCCACCGGCTTTCCCGAGACCCCGGAAACCATGGCCCCCAAGATCCGCGAATGGGCCGAACTGGGTTGGCTCAACATCCTCGGCGGCTGTTGCGGCACCACCCCGGATCACATCCGCGCCATGGCCGATGCCGTCCGCGGACTTCCCCCGCGCCGGATCCCGGAGATTGCCCCGTACCTGCGCCTCTCGGGGATGGAATCCTTCAACCTCACGCCTGAGACCAACTTCGTGAACATCGGTGAACGGACCAATGTCACCGGCTCACCGCGCTTCTCGAAGCTCATCCTCGCCGGCAATTATCCCGAGGCCGTCACCGTCGCCCGCCAACAGGTCGAGAACGGCGCCCAGATCATCGATATCAACATGG
>DITU01000081.1 GCA_002422905.1 Verrucomicrobia bacterium UBA6176 | reverse complement strand
GGCTTGGCCTCCGATTCGATCTCCTTGCGCACCCCGGCGATCCGCATCGTGGTATCGTCGTTGTACATCAGGGGTGCCTGGGCACCCAGATGCATCATGTGGTCCTTCACCACTTCCAGAGGCTCGACCGTCCTCACCGTCTGCTCCCACTGCACCGCAGCCGGCAACGGCACTCCCACACTGGCTTGCAAGCGCTCCAACCGGTAGGACGGCATCCCGCTGCCGTACCGCAGCAATCCGATCATCACCCCCACCGTTGCATCGTACTTGTCCCCCTTGGCCTCCTCGGGTGCAGGCGCCGTGAACAGCGTGTTGCAGGTGTCGCACCGCAAACGTTCCATTTCATGGATGTTCGCCGCCACCGGTGGTTGCGCCGTCAGCTTCACGGTCCTCGCCGGTTCCTTCTGCCGGCGCAACTTTCCCCGACCGCAATCCGGGCATGGATCTCCGGCTTTGAGGTGAGGATGGGGTACCTGGATCCGACGCGCCCCGGTATATCGACGATGCGATGCGCGCCCGTGACCCGGGCGTTTCTTCCCAGGCTGGGCCTCCTTGGGTGATCCGCCGCACAGACGCCGGCCCTTCTCGGTCTTCGGGCCGAAGATCTGGGCACAAAGGCGACCTATCGAAGTCTTCTTCGCCTCCACGATGCCCAGCAGTTCAGCCGCACCTTCGAAGACGGCACGCACCGTATCGAACTGTGCCGGGGTCAGGGTCGGCTTCATCTCCTCCAGGAAGCGCGCCCGTTGTTCGGCCGGCAGCAGCAGTGCGGCGAGATCCTTCATGGAGCCAGCAGTCGCGCCCGGAAATTCCGTCCCAGTGGATAGACCCACATCTCCTTGATCGACGTGGTGTCTCCGTGTTTGGACTTTGTGCCGAATCCATTCGAACGGCCCACGCACTGCCAGTTGGCGGCCCGGTAACAGGTGCCGGCGAAGCGTTCGGTATCGACGAAGCTCTCCAGCAACACCACCGGATGCCCGTAAAGCTCCTGCCAGTCCGTGGAGATCCGACGTGCAATCCGGGCCAGCAGATGACTGGCGAGGTGGGGCACACGCACCCAGGGCAGGATCAGGTAGCGGGTGTTGTAGGCGATGAAATGGAGGTGGTGCTGGTAGGACTCCTTCGGGGCACCGACGAAGCGGTCGCGCAGGTCCAGCTTGAGCGGGGCCGAACCCCACCCCATGCAGGCGACGGGCCGATTGCCGGCGAGGATCAGATACTTGAGGTGTTCGCCCACCGGCCGGGTATAACCCAGGTAATGGTGATCCCGGAGCAACTGGGCGAAGAGATCCTCGCCTTCGGCTCGACGCACCAATTGGATTTCCAAGGGTCCGAGCGAATGGAGAGTCCCTTCGATGGGGGCGGAGTCCAAGCTCACCACCGTCCGCACGTGCCGGTGGCGGATCGCGTTGTTGACCACCTTCCGTTTCGGGGCGGGCAACTCGATGTGCCCGCTGCGATGCAGGCGGAGCATCAGCGAACGACAGACCTGATCGCGCAACTGTCCGTTGGGTTGGGTCCAGTTCCATGCCTGACACACACGGGCCGAGAGGGCTCGACGGCTCAGGCCGGGATGATCGGCGATGAGTTGCCGCAGGAAGACGACGTCTGCCGCCCGGATTTCGCGGCCACGAAAGCTGAGGAGGATGTCCGACACGCCCGGTCAGGATACCGGGAGGTGAATGGAACGCTACCATTTTGTGAGGGACTCTAAGAAAAATGGCTTCAACCCCCACCGTTCACCGGCCGCCACACCGGGGCGGTGTCGGTACGGTTGGGATCGCCATTCCACAGGAGGGTGAGCAGTTGGTGCGCCGTCAGGGAATGTCGGGCCGAACCATCGCTTCTGGGCCAGGCGTTGAAGCGTCCCTTTGAAAGCCGCTTTTGGCAGAGCCAGAAGCCTTGGGAGTCATAGACGAGGCATTTGAGTGCCTGCCCATTGCGGCTGCGGAAGACAAAGAGGGCACCGTCCATGGGATCGGTCTGGAGCTGCTGGCGACAGATGCCTGCGAGGCCGTCGATGCCCTTGCGGAAGTCCACCGGTTCGATCGCGACCCAGATCCGCATCTGGGGAGTGATCTGGATCATCGACCCTGCCTCCAGAAGGAATCGGCCAGAGCCAGCAAGACGTGAGGATCGTTGCCCACCGGGAGGCGCAACACACGGCCGGAAGCATCCCGGAGTTCGGCCCAGCCGACTGGGTCCGACGAAGGACCCGAGGGCGGAGCCCACTTCAACTCGACGAAGCGGGTAGGCGCAGTCGGAGGCTCAAACCGCAGCCGGCTCATCCACTGACGGAGCTTGGGATAGCTCAGGCCCAGGGTACGAGCCACGGCGGAGGGCCGATGCCGTTGAGCGAGGGCGGCGGCGGCATCCCAGATCTCGGCCGGGAGTCGAGGCCGCCCAGAATGGGCATGGCGCCATTCAGCAAGCTGTCGCTGGAGGACCAAGAGATCGGCCGAGGAGAACTTCGTGTGCGTCGTCATCGCCCGTCAGCCTGTGCGAGATGCCGCCAACCCGTCCCGCACGCTTGCCGAAGGGACACGCACCAGCAACGCGCCGCCGATGAGGATTCCGACACCCAACAGAATTTCGGCGGCTGAGGCATTCATTTTGGGAAAAGCAGGTGTATCCGCAGATGGCGCAGATGGCGCAGATCAACATAGGGTCGAATCGAAATGGACCTGCACCTGCCAGGTGCGGTTGTGGCTGAAAACCGATATCGGATCCCCTCCCCCGCATCTGCGCCATCTGCGCCATCTGCGGATGAATCAGCTGCCGGTTTCAGGTTCATTCGACGAGTCGCAGTCGGTTCCCAACGACCACCAGACGGCCATTGCCGGATCCGCCTCCGAGAAGCTGATGGGCCAAGGCATCGCCTACGTGCTGATGGATGGCATCAATCAAGGGCCGTGCTCCGAGCCTGGACGAATGCCCGGCCTGGACCAGAAAGCGCAGGACCTCCATTCCCGCCTGGATCCGAAAACCTCGTTGCGCGTGCCATTCGAGAAACCGGTTCAGATGCATTGCCACCACCCGGATCTGTGTGTCCGGGTCCAAAGGCCGGAACACCAACGGAGTCAGGAATCGGGCCACCAACTCCGGACGGAAGTGCCGATGAATACTGCGGATCACATGCTTCTCCAGCGTCGCGAAGGGCACATGCTGACGGCCCAGAATCTCCGCCGATCCCAGATTCGACGTGGCGATCAGGTAGAGCTTACTCAAGTCCAGGGTCTCCCCGGACGCCAGCGTCAGCCGCCCGGCATCCGTCATCGCCATGAGCAACGGCATGAACTCCGGATGCGCCTTCTCCAACTCATCCAGCAACCAGACACCCTTCGAGACCGCATCAAAGGCCTGACCAAAGCGTCCCCGATCCCCTGCCCGATTGCCCAGCAACGACGCCACCGCCTCCGGAGTCCGGAACTCCCCACAGTCGAACCGGTGCAGATGCCCCTCGCCGAAGATCAACTCCGCCATCGCCCGCGCCGTCTCCGTCTTCCCGACGCCCGTCGGTCCGGCGAAGATCAGGCAGCGCTCCCGTCCCAGGGGCGGAACTGCTCCCAGCTCCCGTCGCTGGACCGCAGCGGCGACCCGATCCAAGGCCTGCTCCTGACCGCACACTCGCCTGCGGAGACTCCTCGGAAGTTCACGGAGTCGATCAACATCGACTAGAGGTATGGAGGTGAGGCGACGGGCCATAGGGTGGGACCATGCAGTTCCACTGGTAGCATCCCCCGCCGCAGACGCCCTGGTTGCAATGGCGAAGCCTCGACCAAACTGACCGGATTCAACGAGCGATCCCAATTTGGTACTCCCATGGCCCTCCGGCACCGCCGCCAGGCGACCAACATCCATGGTTGATGATGTGGGACTGACGCCATGGCCCTCCCTCAGAAACCCGCCGTGCGTCTTGTCCGCAACGCCCTGGTTTCCGAGCGCCGGAGCCGGCCACTCAACCCGCTGCTCCTCAGTCCCCGCCGACAGGTTCGCAATGAGCTTCGGCCCGGAGAAAGTCCGCGATGAAGGCCGGGGCGGCGGCATCGAAACCCACCACGTCCAGCATGCCGCGATCCGCCGGGTCGGCGATGGTGAATCCTTCGGAGGTCATGCCCACCACCACACAGCGGGCGTCACCAAAGACTTGCCGGCGGTAGTTCCGCAGGGCCTGCGCCGGATGGATGTCGCCGGCCCAGGTCTCCGAGTCGGTGTAGATGACGAAGCCGCCGAAGGACTTCGCATTCTGGCGCGCCCAATTCATGGGCAAGGCGCAATCGGTGCCGTCGAAGGGGAGGTTGGAGATCCTCCGGACGACCTCGTCCAGACGCATTCCAGGTTTGATGTCCAGGGGCACGAAGCCATCGCTGAACGCCATGAGGGTGGCCCCGGGCTCCGTGGCCGCGGTGACCAGAGCCATGGCAGCGCTCGCCTCCCGGGCGGTGAGGCTGCTGCCGTGCAAGGTGGATCCGTCCATCGACCCGCTCACGTCCAATGCCAACAAGAGCGGTTTCCCCGCCGGTCGGACCTGCGCAAACGAGGCATAGAACGCCTCATCCAACGCCTCTGTGATCTTGGGCACGGGCGTCCAGCGCAGCGCGCCCTTGTCGCCATGTCCCTGTTGGTACGTCCGGAGGGCCAGCAGCAAGCCAAAGGGATGAACTCGGGCCCGCTTCAGTTGCGCGGGGTCGCGCAGTAGTTCCGTCACCCGTCGGGCATCGTCGCTGCCCGGAGCGAGGACTCCCAGGACGGTCAGTTTGGCCAGGTTCCGGATCAGCGCCGTCAACGGCATCTGCGCCAGCAACGCGGCCCAGACCCGCCGGCTGTTCAGCCACTGCGTCGGGATGGCTTCTCGGGGCAATCGGTATTCCTCGATCAGCCTCACGATCTCGCCCTCTGCGGTGGACCGTTTCGCGGCGTCAAAGGCATGGATCAGGGCCGGCAGTCGGGGAGTGCCGTCATAGTTGCGGGTTTGCGGACCGGCTCCGGTCTTTCTCGTCACGGCCCGCAGGCCGAGTTCGTTGCTGCCGGCGGCGACCCAGCGCAGCACCGCCTGGTGAGCCGGGGACGCGGTGCGCGGATGCGCGCGCCGCAACACATCGGCTTGGGACCAACCGTCGCGTTGGCGATACTTGACGACCTGATAGGCCAGATCATCCGGACTCTGGTTCAGATACCAGTCGGACAACGCCCGGCGAAGGCCACGGCCCCAACCGCGCAAGGCGTCGGCATAGGCGGCAAAGTGCAACAGATGCGTGCCGGTGCGGCAGACCCGGTGCAGCGCGGTCGCCGCCGCCTTGCGGGTGCCCGGGTCGCCCTGTGCCAAGGCCAGCGCGAGGACGAAGATCGCGGCCTCGTTCCTGGCGGCGCGACCGCTCTCGCTGATGTCGGCAAGTCGGTGCACGACACGCAAACCGTCGGCTTGGAGGCAACGGGAGACAGACTCGTAGTTGGCCTTGAGGAGATCCTGCTCCTGTACGGAGTAGGTCCCGCCGTCGCAGCCCAGGATCAGGAATCGGTCCAACCGCTGCCAATCATCGAGCTCCCAACTGTAGCCGCCGGCCGAATTCGCCCGCTGACCGGAACCGGGAATCGGATCGGTCTGCGGCGTGGCGCGGACGGAGAAAGTTTGGATGGGAATCGGGGGCATGGTGTGAAAGGGGTTGGGGACTGGTTGCGAGAAGGGGGAAAATTGATCCGCGGAGCTTCCGGAGAAGCCCCGCGGGGTTGGGGTTCACGTTGATCGTGATGGGCTTCCGATTGGCTCCACCTACCCATCGTTCGGGAGACGGGTGGCGGCGACACAACCGGGAGCGCGCACACTGACCGGGACATCCGGCCCTGGGCGGTATCCCGCCGTGCTTTGTAGCTTGTATATGTTGGGTAATCCACCTCGGTTCGGCCCGCAGCCACCCGCACCCGAAGCGGTTGAATCTGACGGCGGACAAGGGATTCAAAGTGGAAGGTTGGAGGCAGAACCTCCTTTCCATCCCCAATCGACTTGGGGACGGAAAGGAGGCGTCCGAACTCAGACGCCTGCGAATTGATCCGGCTCCTCATCTCGGGGAAGAGCACCCGCTCGACCTTTCGCTGGTGATGGAGTCACCTCCACCGGCTCCGTGACGGGACTGACCGTCACCTTGCCTCTGCGCCGGGCTCATACCGGGATACCGCCGGGTCTTTCCCTCGGGTCAACCGAACCAGGGCCGCAAAGCCCGCCGTTCGATGGGGAAACGTTGCCGGATCGTCCGCGCGCTTTCATTGGCGCGGATCGCATGTTACATGACTGCTCAGTCATGCACGAAACCCTGTTCGCCCGTGCCGGCCTGTCGCTCGACCGGCTTCGCAGCTTCCGCGAGATCGTCGTCGCGCAGGGGATCTCCGCCGCGGCCCAGGGCGAGCCCAACCGCCAAAGCCAGCTCAGCCGGCAGCTTCGCGAACTGGAAACGTTCTTCGGCACCGAACTCCTCGTGCGGGGTCGCGGTCCACTGCGCCTGACCCCGGCCGGGGCCGAGCTGAACCGCCTGTGCGGTGGTTTCCTCAGTGCGGCGGAAGAGTTTCTCAACACCTGCGCCCAGGCCCCGATCCAGCTCACCGTGGGAGCGGGTGAAAGCCTGGTGCATTGGTGGCTGCTGCCGGGTCTCGCGCGGCAGGCGGCCCAACCGCGGCGGTGGACGTTCACTTTCGAAAACCTGCGCAACGACGAGATGCTGGACCGGGTGCTCGAAGCCTCGCTCGACCTCGCAGTCACCACGCGCCCGACGGACGATAACCGACTGCGAGCGGAAGCGGTGGGATCGCTGGACTACGGTCTCTTTGTTCCCCGGAGACTACTGACTCCACGGCAAGGTTCCGACTTGAAGCGGGTGCTGGATGATTTGCCACTGGCCGTGCTGAGCAGTCCGCAGGGAGCAATCCTTCGCGCCCTCGAATCCGAAGCGGCTCGCACCCGGCACCCACTCCGGATCGAGCTGCGCCTGAGCTCCTATCCCCAACTGGCGATGGCGGTGCGGGAGGGAATGGTGGCGGCGATCATGCCCACCCAAGCCACCGCGGCCCTCGACGGGGCCGACTACGAACTCCTGCATCCGGCTTTCCTCAGGAAACAGTCGCGAAAAGTGTGGCTCGTGTGGAACCGCTCGCTCGTCGAGGTCCGGCCGGCCATTGCCGCGGCGGCAAAGCAGTTGAAGGAAGCCCTGCGTGGAAGGGAGATGAAGTGAGGCGTCGAGTCAGGGCGGTGCCTACGGTGGCACGAGGTTCAGGCCGAGAGAGTTGGCCCACTGACACAGCGGGAGCTTCGCGCCACCTGCGGGGATCCCGTCCCGTTGAACTTTCAACCACGATGAAAAGATGAACGCACCGGCACCGGCTGGCTGCTTTCCTTGCCGGCAGAATTCTGACAGAGTCTGACCGTTGCAATGAACGTCACCCTCGCGCCAGGAACCAGCCTTCGCCGGATTGCGGAGATTGTCCGCAACGCGGTGCTCTTTGGCCCGGATGCCTGGGAGGGTGGCTCGCTGCCGGACAAAGACTTGAACTCGACCCGGCGTCAGCACGTTCTCCCCACGGACCGCGACGTGGTGGAGCTGTTCACCCTGCTCGGGGAACGCCGCGTGCCTTACCTGCTCGTGGGCGGTATCGCCATGCTGCGTTACGTCGAGGGACGGAACACCGAGGACATCGACTTGCTCATGTCGCTGCCTTCGCTGAAGCAACTCCCTGAAATCACCATCGAGGAGCAGAACGAATTCTTCATCCGGGGCCGTTTCCGCAGCGTGCGCGTGGACGTGCTGCTCACCGCCAATGCGCTGTTTGCCGAGGCGCAGCACTCCTTCGGCACCACGCACCGCTTTGCAGAGTTGGACGTGCCGACGGCTACGCCGGAGGGGCTGGTGCTGCTCAAACTTTACGCGTTGCCCTCCCTCTACCGGCAGGGATTGTTCGACCGCGTGACGGTTTACGAAGGCGACATCGCGAGCCTGATTCAGCGGCATCGCCCGGCGGTGGAACCGTTGCTCCAGCGATTGCAGACTCATTTGGAAACCGGCGACATGAATGAACTGCGGGGCATTGTGCAGGACATCGAGGCACGCATTGCGCGATTCGAGCAGCACAAGAGAAACTGACCTTGGGATGGGACCAGTGGCCAATAAACCCATTCCCGATCCGGTATGCCCGCAACTCGTGCGGCTCGACCACAAGCGGCGATCATGCCCACCCAAGCCACCGCGGCCCTCGACGGGGCGGACTACGAACTCCTGCGTCCGGCTTTCCTCAGGAAACAGTCGCGGAAAGTGTGGATCGTCTGGAGTCGCTCGCTCGTTGAGGTCCGGCCGGCCATTGCCGCAGCGGCAAAGCAGTTGAAGGAAGCCCTGCGTGGGCGGGAGATGAAATGAGGTCTCGACTGGGAATCCGCTGATCCGTCGACAGCGTCTGTCCCCCCTTCGCGCCTTCGCGTGAACCGCTTATTCGCCTGACCCCCATCTCACGCGAAGCCGCGAAGGCCGCGAAGAAGACAGGGAAGCAGACTTTCTCGCGCAGAGCCGCGAAACCCGCGGAGAGAGAGGCAGGGATACTCCGTTCCTACGCCGGAGGCGTTGAAGCCGGTAGCCCGGGGTGCGAAGCAACCCCGGGTCAAAAGTCCCAAGATTCCCTCTTCAACCCCGGCAGGGGTTGCAGATTCCCCGCATCCGCACCCAACCCACGGAAGCATCAGACGCCTCCCTCCGAGCCCTCCGGGCCTCCGCGTGAAATGCGCACGCCCCACTGTCAGCTCGAACTCGAACATCACCCGCGACATTCTCGCCCCGGATCGATGGGTCACTTCTGCTACATCTGCCAACGGGTCCGCGCCAACGAGCGCTTCAGCGGCAGGGGACACCGGGACCATGTCTGCAAGGACTGCGCCCGCCTCCCGCGCGAGACGCGGAAGGAGTTGGAGATCCTCAGCGAACTCGAACGGATGCTCCACCAGTCCCACATCTCGGAAAGGAACCAGGACCGACTCCTATCCCTCACCCAACACCCCGCCCCGAAAGTCGTCCGAACCGCCACCGTTCTGCTGGAGCCCGCCCGGAGCTATCCCTTCCGCCGACGCCGTCTCGTCCGCCTCCGGAGGAATCCCGACCTGCTCCGTCGCCTCATCACCGAACTCCCTGCCGGAATGTGGGAGGGATATGTGGGCCGGTATGGAGACTCCCTCGAGGACCCAGGCGAACTCCTCCGCGGCTTCGATTCCGGCCTTCCCGACCTGCCCCCGGAAGATCCCGGCCCCGAACCCGACCCCGACGAGCCCATTTGCTGGGAAGACTGCGAACGTGGGGTATTGGACTAGTTCCCGGTCTCGTGGAAGCCGCCAAGTACATCTGCGACCTCGGGACGAATTGATGGTCATCAACCCAAGCCTTCGGCACCGCATCAAAGGCCTGCCCGAATCGCCCCCGATCCCCTGCCCGATTGCCCAACAGCGACGCCACCGTTTCGGCCGTGCGGAACCCCCGACAGTCGAATCGGAGCAGATGCCCCTCGCCGAAGATCAACTCCGCCAACGCCCGCGCCGTCTCCGTCTTCCCGACACCCGTCGGCCCGGCAAAAATCAGGCAGCGCTCCCGCCCGAGGGGCGGGACCGCCCCCAGTTCCCGGAGTCGATCCACGTCTTCTGGCAGGGTGGAAATGAGGCGACGTGCCCTAGGCTGGAAACTGGCGGTTCCACTGGTAGCATCCCCCGCCGCAGAAGCCCGGATTGCAATCGGAGGTCGAAGTCCCGATGGCCCCAAACCTCGACAACGTGGGTGCGAAGCGGGCGTGCCGTCCGGCAATGACCTGGCGACGAGTTGGAAATGTCAATTCTACGGGACTGACCCCATTGCCTCCCACATGTAACATGAGGGACAGATTCCCATGCCGCCTCTACCCCCGCCGCCATACCATCGCCTCAACCCAAGCTCTGCGTCTCCCCAGTTTGACGGGATGGAGTCATCCCAGAAGACCTTCCCCCTCAGTCCCGGTTCCCTCGCCGATTCCCGCTTCGGCGGAACCAGCCCCACAGCAACAGGGCGCCTCCGGCCGCGAATGCTCCCGACTCAACCTCCGGTATGACCGTCATGTGGAGGTCCCAACCGGTCACCCGATACCCGCCCCCGACGGAAAGATCGGCCACGAACAGGGTCCACAACCCATTCGGGTTCACCCCGATGAACTGGCTCAGCATCGCAGTCCTCGGCGCGTTCCACACTTCTCCGCCGGGATCCGAAGCCCGGCCATCGGGTTGCCAGTCACCCGTCAGTGGGGCGGTCAACGGCACCGCCGCATTCCCCGACAACTCCATGCGATAATCATGGATGTCCGCCAACCCGGCGTCGGAAAGGAGGACGTCGATCGCCTGGGAGTCTCCGTATCCGCCGGGGCGTTCCGGCGACGCTCCCAACCGGTTCATCAGGACCGAGAAGCTGTCCCCCTGCTGGAGGGTGGCGTAAAGATCCCCGACGAATCCGCCCCCCACCTCCGGTTCCAACTGCAATCGGACCCTTACTTCGGTCAGGTGGTTGGGCAAACCGCTGATCTCGATGCTCGATGTCCACCCGGCGGAAAGACCGTCCGGAATGCCGCCCGCCGCCGGGCGCACGGAAAACACCTGGGCCTCACCTGCCAGCGTGCCCAGCGTCATCGCCAGGACAGCATTGATGGATCGCTTCATGTTCAATGTTGGAAAGCCTACTCCCGGACCCGAAAGAACCGGGTCTGTCCGTCTCCACCCCCGGAAAACTCCACCCGCCAAAGCCCCAGTGCATCGGCGGTACCTGAAGCCAGGAATTCCCAGGGTGCACCCTGAAGATCCTCTGCCGCCTCGATCTGATAGGTGCGTCCGGGGATCCCGTGCCCGTTCAATCGAAGGTCCCCGCTCGACAGGACCTCCAGCGACGCAATGTTGCGCGCGGGCACCCCTTCCGGACTGACCACCGTGACCACGACCGTGCCTCGCGCCTCAAGCCCGCCCGAATCACGGATCACATAGCCGAAGGAATCGATCACTGCGCCCCCCGCACCCGGCTCATAGATGACCCATCCCTCCTGGAATCTCACCTGCGCCCCTCCGGCACTCACCTCATCAACGGATATCAGCTGGAAGACATCCCCATCCGGATCTTCGTCATTCCCGAGGATCACCTCCGGCCGCACCTTCACGCCCGCTCCGCGCAGACGGGTAATCGAATCGGCGACCGCCACGGGCGGGCGGTTCACGGGCTCGGTCTCCACCTCGATCCTAAGTTCCCACCCGCGCAGCACATGCACACCGCCCGGCTCCAGGTCCGCCACAAAAAGGGTCCAGACACCGTTCGGATCGACCCCTGAAAACCGCGAGAGCAATGCCGTTCGTGCATCGGTTCCCAAGGTCAGGTCCGGATCCGTCTCCCGCCCGTCCGGAGCCCATACCCCCAACAACGCTCCGTCCTCACCGAACATCGACGGGACAACCTCACCGGCACGGTATCGATGGATGTCGCCCCCGGTCGCCGCGTCCTCCAACAACACGCGAAATCCGCGATCACCGTACCCGGCAAGATTACCGGACTCCCGACCCGGGCGATTCAGCAGCACCGCCAGTCCGTCACCAAAGGAAAGGAACGCGTAGAGATCGCCATTCCATCCACCCTCGATGTCCAGCACCACCCGCACCGCCGAGATCGGCCCGGGCAGATCCGCCACCGTCTGTTGCAGGAACGCTCCCAGTCCGCCGCCATCCGGCACCGCCAACGCCCCCGCCTGGGTGAAACGGAACTCTTCACCGGTCAGGTTCCATCCTGACAGCACCCACGCCAACCCCACCGTTGCAAGGCTCCTCCGGATGTTCATGGCTGGATGATCCGATAAAACCGTCGTGTGGGGTCGGCCTGTCGATCCGTGAACTCAATCCCTCCCGTCGCACCGGCCGTCACCTCGGACAATCGGCTCCAGAACAGGAGGTCCTCCGACCATTCCAGCGTGTAGCCCCGACCCGGGATCCCGATGAATCGCACGGTCACCGCTCCCTGGCCGTCCGGCACGACTGACACGATGGTTCGCACCCCCGATGTCGGCGCCTGTACCGTCACCCGCACCAGGCCTTCCGCCCATCCGCCGTAGGGATCGGTGATCCGATACCGGAATGAATCCACGCCCACCAAGGCCGGGTCCGGGACGTACACCACCGCCTGCCCCACGAGATCCACCGTCCCCCTTTGTTCAGTCACCGAGTCCAACAACTCGAACAGCAACAGATCGCCGTCCGCATCCAGATCGTTGCCGACCAATTTGGGGACCAGCAAGGCGATGGGCACATCCGCCGTCGTCAGCGCCTCATCGTCCACCGCCACCGGAGCACGGTTGAACGGCCGCACCGCCATCCCCAGATCCACCGGCGTTGAGATCCCACCCGCACCGTCATCCACCACGAACTGCACCGAACGCCACGCCGATGGTCCCCGGGTTTCCCCGTTCTCGAAGGTCACCCAGCGCGCGATCTCCTGCACCTTCGCCAGGGTCGCACCCGCCTCCAGATCCACCCGCAACACATTCGTCTCTCCCGTGGTCACCGTGAATCGACCCACGAGCAGGCCCTCGTGGAACACTTCACCCGCAGCCCCGTAGGTCAGGTTGGTCTGGCTCCCACCCGGAACCGCCAAGCCCAGGCGATCCGCACTGCGCCCTCCCTCCACCACCGACACCACCAGACGGCCCCCTCCCAGATCGACGCTGTCCGGATCCGTCACCTGCACCTCCGGAGCCAGGCGCATCGCGCCCGACCGTTCAGCATACTCCACCTCCGCCTCCGCCAACGTCACCACTGGAGGGGCGCTGCCCTCCGTTTCACGGACCGTCACCGTGAAGGACCGTCGATCCTCCAAGGACGGCAATCCTGAATCCGTCGCCCTCACGGTCAGACGATGCGTGCTCGGTACGGGTACCCGACCCGGTTCCCACCTGAAAATGCCCTCCGCATCCACCGTCGCCGCTCCGGCCGCCGTCCCCGGCTCCAGGCCGAACACCACCCGGTCTCCATCCGGATCCGATGCCAGGAACGGGAATGTCAGCCGATCGCCCGGGGCAAGGGTCCAATTGGACGGTTGGTCCAACCGGGGAGGCCGATTTGTCGGCGTACCGAGATCCCTCCATTCCAATTGGTACTCGGCCCCCGCCGGATTCGATGGATCGAACAGGTTCACGAAATGGTTCCATCGCCCCCCAGCCCGGTCCCAGGTCTGAGACAGCCAGACGTTCGGTCCCGACATTCGACGTCCATCGGTCCGGATCGCTCCGCGCAAGAGGCGCCGACCTTCGAACGGATCCCCCAGTCGCGCGAACAGCATCCCGCCCATCACCGGCACCCGTACCCGATACCGTCCGCCATCCGAAACCACACCCGCTTCCGCCGAGACATCCGTCACCGGGGAATCCAATCCATCCGATTCATAGACCCGCAATTGCGCCCCATCCCGTCCCAGGAAATCACGAACTGCATCCCGGCCCGGCAGATCCACGACCACGTCCCCCAGAATCCGATGCGCCCGGGGTTGACCCTCGATCAATGACGTCAATGCGCCCCCCAATTCATCGGCATGGGAATAGAACGCATTGAACTCGACGAATCTTCCCGAAAGGCTGCTCACCATCCGCCAGCGCGCCACACCCGCCCTGCCCGGGGCCACATCCCCAAAATCCGCCAGCAAGGTCGGCTCACCCGCCCCCCCGTTCACTTCCGAACCCAACAACCGGAAATCCACCGCCAACCCCTGTCGATTGTCCACGATCCGTGGCTGGGCCGAATCGATCTTCAATCGGCGCGCCACTCCAAATCCCGAATTCATCACCCGTACCCCCAGACTGAAGGGTATGGGAGGCTCCACCACCGTCGTTGTGAAGGGATCATCTCCGTACACCTCTTCAGGGATGAAATAGTCCAGCGACAATGCCGGCATCGGTTTTACCAGAATGTCGTCCGGAGAGACCTCCACCACCTGTTCCACCCCCGCCACCCGATACCGCAACGTCGCCCCCACATAATAAGTCGCCCCCAGACCATTGGTCCCCGCCGCGCCCCGCGACGGAATGATCAACCACCGCATCTGCGCGGATCCACCCCCCGCCACCGTTGAGGGTAGCTGGTACCCGTCCTGGTTGCGGATGAAAAAGGTGGAAGACAGATCCGTGGAATCCCCCGTCGCCCGAACCGCCCGCCCCTGCGCATCCGTAAAGCTCACCGTCACCCCCAACCCTTCGATCGGGATCCCCGCCAACCCGTTGTTGATGGACATCCGGGCCTCGAACGCTTCGCGTTCGAGGGTGAGTTCCTGGAGGATCTCGAGCTTGACGCGGGCGCAAACCGTCGCGGCCTCCTCCGCAAAGATATCCTGATTGCAAGACAGCAAGGTGCAACCCATCAAAAACCACGCCAAACGCATCAGACTCCCTTGACGCGGAAGCACCTCACTAGCGCTATCAATCGATGCAGACTTACCAATCATAAGTAACATTGAGGATTCCATAAGCCAGCCATCTCGAAATATGTACACACCAGACAATTATAGGCTCGCATTCCCGAATTGATGCACTATTGAGAACTTTCCAAATATGGACGCTCTTCCTGGAATGGCCTGGACCACCGAGCGCTTCAATTGAGTTCAAGCATATTGTCAAAAGCTCGAGACTCCTCACATCCAAGGACATCAACACATGACCATAATCTCAGAATCCAAGGGCGGCTGAGCGGGCACCATTAGCGAATGCACCTCCCCACGCCGACCATGCCGCTCCCGCCTCAGCCAGCGCGGCCTGAAGCGCCCATAAAACCTCCGCAGAAACAGCGTACGCAGCCAAGCGCGTCGGATAGAGCCCCATTTCTATATCACCCTCCATCTCAAGCTGAACCGAAGCACAAACACAGGAATACTTTGCCACAATTAAATCAATAGATTTGAACCACTTCTGAAACTCTGCCTCAGCATGTCCCTGAGGACTGACAGATAGATTCATGTTCCAGAGGTCGTCGAGTAAACTCTCCTCCGGTACAGAAGCTCGCACCTCAAACCTCAAGCCAGCATCAAAATTGTCCCCTTCGAGGCCGGCGCTGAGATCCAGTCCTGCTGGAAACACAAACTCGGCGGAAGAACTTGGGCGGAGATTGGCTGGAACCTTTAGTGGACAATCCTCTGACTTTACACACTGACGTGCACAGAACTTGCCAGATACAGATCCCTCAAAACCGAACCACATGGGCACCAACTCAGAGGCGATATCAAGAGGTCCGAAGCTGAACTGGAGTGGTCCAATTTCCTTACAAACAAAACCAAACGGATCAATCCTACTCGCGGGGTCATTTGAGCAGAATGCGTACAGCGATCGGGCATCTACCTCTCCTCGAGGATCTCGTGTCAACCAGCGGCCCATGTCCGGACGATAGAACCGCCCACCAAAATTCACTACTCCCCAACCCGTAATACTCTCCTTTTGGGAGATCGTTGGAACCGCGGACTCAGAGGAATCAACATCCGGCACCCCAAAGATGTCCACCCGTACTGACTCCCAGTCAGGCTTCGAATCAGTACGGTTAAGCCAGGTGTTACCACGAACATCGACGACCAAGTCTCGGTGTTGCAAATTCTCCATAATTCCCAACAACCCTCCAATGCCTCCGGAGCCCTCTCTGCCTCCACCCAGATCTAATCCACGTATATAGCTTACAAGATTCGTGGGTGTCTCGTAAGCCACAGGCAACCATCCATCATAGGCCAATCGCCGACTTGTCGATGGCCGATTCGTACCCCCCTCTTCAATCAGCACCATTCTACCAAGCCCATCGTAAACAAAGCGAACCCATTCATCAGCCCGATCAATACGGCTAAGTCGATTCTCGCCATCATAATGATATTTATGATGCCCATCGTCCACCAGATTTCCGTTGCTGTCGTGTTGAATGTGGCGAGGATTGGTGCGGGACCGAATTTCCGTAACCTGATTCAGTTCATTTAGACTGTATTCGTGCACCTCTCCATCTAGGTTAACGCGGCGCCTGTTGCCTACAGAATCTGAAATGAACTGTCTCTTCGAGACAATAGCCCCCTCCTCAGAAATCTCGGACATCTCTGACAGTTGGCCGAGAGAATCTCTTTCATACTCACTAATTACATCGCCGTTCTTCTCCCTGATTATAATGGCCCCATAATCATACCCAACCTCAGATGTATCTATGGTCGTGCCAAATTCAGATATCAGAGATAGTTTCGTTGCTCTACCAGCATCGTCGAAGCTTCGCTCAAGAGTCTGACCATCGGGATATATAATATTTCTAGGCAGACGATTAACCGAATCCCATTCGTACATATACGTCATGGTCCGCGGACCCTTGGCTGTAATTCTCAGCATTTGACCGATATTTCCGTAAGCATATTGCGTGGTCCTGCGGTCTTCATTAAGCATCGACCTGACTGACACTTCCTTGTAGTTGCCATGAGCGTCATATTCATATTCAATACGAAACCCACTGCCACCCTGCTCATTGAATCGAACCCTTCCCAGAGAATCATAACCCCAGGTGCTGACTCCATTTCGGTCCGCCATCTTGATCAGGCGCGCATGGGGATCATAATCCATGGAGATGCGGTCGCCGTTGGCATAAGTAACTTGGGTTGGCTTGTTTGCCGAACTGTATTCAACCCTTTTCAGTTGGCCATTTGCGTCAACCCGACCAATCACGTTGCCGCTTGGATCATATTGATACTTAACTGCGCTTGAGTCCGCATAGATCTTAGTCACCGCTCGATTGCGAGCGTCGTACTCCCACCGGGTGCTATTGCCGTTTGCGTCCACTAGCTCGATCCGATTGCCGACTTGATCATACAAGAACCTTGTAGCGCTTCCATCTGCCAAGACCTGCATTACAGGCTTTCCATAAGAGTCGAATTTCGTATCAACTACCTCCACAACCTTTCCGGACTTGGCGACAATCTTTTCAGAGCGCGTGATACTGTCGAGTGCGTCAAATTTTGATTGAATGATTCGGCCGGTTGCATCCGCCCTGAGATACTCACGCCCCAGCGGGTCAAGCTTCTTGCGTTGAATCCTGAAGCCCTCATGACGCTCCACTTCCTTGAAGGCACGATTTCTAACGAGGATTATCCCACTGCCATTCTGCTCGATTATTTTGCTCAAGTACTTTCCATTTGCGTCGTTGTACCCATAACTAGTGTTCCTCGTGTAACATTCGGCACATCCAGCTTCATTTGCCTCTTCAATGGTGAAGATAACTCTATCCAACCCACTGTAACTATGTGTTACCTTCAGTCCACTCGCGCTAATCTTCTGAAATGGCCGGCCAAAGCTGTCGTACAATATGGCTGCGGTTGCCCCTGCCCAATCTGTTGTCTCTACGGTCTGCCCCCATGGATTGAGGCCGACACTCTTTAATGTGAGCTGCGGATCACGCCACCAACCGTTCGGCAGAAAGCCCTCATTGCTCATCAACCGGACGGACTGAGCGATCACCCGCCCCAGCGCATCATGGTGGAACTGCTGGTGGTTTCCATTCCCGTCGACGGCCAGCGTAACTTGGTTCACCGGGTTGTAGAGGTAGTACCCTGTCGATTCCCCGGGCTCAGATGGAAGCTTGATCCCCTCCACAGAATTGGTCCGGCGATTGTACGCGTCATATCGATGCTCCGTCCGATAGCCCCGCCCATTGATCTCCGCCACGAGGTTGTTGTTAACGTCATACTCGAACTGCTTCGGGTATTCCCGTGCTCCGCTAATGGCGATCCGGCGGTCGAGCAGGTCATAGTCATAGAAGGTCGTGAGCGTGTTGGTTCCGTCCGAGTAGGCGATGGAGATCAGGTTTCCGGTCAGATCATAACCGCGGGTGCGGGACCGTTGCACCTCGGTGCCGACGGCTTCGGTGACCTTTTGCTGGCGGCCCATCGGGTCGTGTTCGTACTCGGTGACTATGCCCAGCGGGTCGATCTCCCGGACCAAGTGCCCCTCTTCATCGTATTCGTACTGGATGTCGGAGGTCTCGGTGGCGCTGAAGGGGCGGGAGAGCTTCACCCGCTGTCCAAGGGAATTGTACTCGTGCCGCGTGACCTGCCCCAAGGCGTTGGCCGTGGCCACCATCCTGCCTTCGCCATCGTAGGTATGGGTTTCCCAGACGTGTTCCTGTCCGGCGTCATCCACCCGCACGGTCTGGGTCCGACGGCGCTGTTCATCGTAGCGGTAGCGGACCACCCGCCCGGGTTGGCCCTGATTGCGTCCTGTCTCCATTTCGATCAACAGTCCGCGGTCGTAGGTGTACAGCGAGACGTGGTTCAGGGCGTTCGTCTCGGCGACCAATCGGTCCATAGCGTCATAGCCGTAGCGGGTCACATGATCGAGGGCGTCGATGAGGGCGATGCGATTCCCCCGGTCATCGTGCTCGTAGCGGGTCTGGTGGGCGGGATCATCCGGATTGAATTCCCGACGCAGGAACCCCCGCGGGTCATACTCGTAATCGGTCCTGGTTCCGCGTCCGTCGGTGTGTCGGGTCATTCGGTTGGCGGTGTCATAAACCCAGGCATTGGTCCGGGCGATCGGGGTCCCCGCCGCATCGATGCGCTGGGTCAGGTTTCCCTGGGCATCATAAGTCATCAGCGTCACGGCTCCCCGCGGACCCTGGATCCGGGTGGGAAGATGATGGACCGGGTGATAATCGCGCAGGGTGATCCCGCCGTCGGGAGCGATCTCGCGAACCACCTGACCGAACTCGTCATGTTCACGGACGGTGTCGTGCCCCCCGGCATCCGTGATCACATCGATACGCCCGGCACGCAGGATGCGGCGTTGGACATGCCCATTGACAGTTTCCTCAATCAGGTTGCCCCGGCTGTCGAACCGTTTCTCCCGGATCTCGCCGCCCGTCCCCGCGATCTTGAGGTAATAGGTGCGGCTGTCGGGATCGTATCGATGCTCCTCGTCCTGACCGTTGCCGGCATCGTCGACGAGACGCGAAAGGAAGATGGGACCTTCGCAGCTGGAGCTGCGGTAGCCGTAGTTGCGGACGGCACCGCCGGGGAGGAGAACCCGGGAAACAACCGCACGCCCGCCGCAACCGGGATCGGTGCCGTACTCGTAACGCGTGACCAATCCCTCGATGTCCCGGGCCATGGCGAGCAATCCGCCGTTGTACCCGTACTCGGTCCGGCGCCCATGCCGATCCTCGATGACAGTGACGCGGCTCCCCTCGTCGCGGGTGTAGCGGACCAGGACATTGCCGCGGGCATCGTGCACCTCCGACAACCGGCCCTGGTCATCATAGCGACGCACGGTCTGGAGCCGATTGCGCCGACCGGTCTGCTGAAGCCGACCGTCGGCATCGTATTGCTCCCACATTCCGTCGGTGTTCTCCCACCGGTAACCACCGTCCACGACCCGCAGCCGGTTCGCCCGATAACCGAAGAGAGTGCGGGCGGTATCGAGCGGGGTATAGGGGACCGGCCCCACCCGGATGGTGGAAAGCCCGCGGGCATCACGTTCGAATACCAACTGGCGACGGTCAGATTCCAGATAGGTTTCCCCGTTGGGAGCACAGAGCAATCGATTGGAGAATCGGAACGTACCGACGGGGCTTCCGGATTCACTGGCGAGAGCCGCACCGCGCTGGGGTGATGGACCGGGTGGCGGGCCGTGCTGTCCCCTGGGAGGAGGGATGTCCGGTGTCGGTGGGCCCGGCGGACTACTGCCGCAGGTGGCGTTCTCCTGCTCGCAGCACTTGGTATCGCACTCGCCCTGCGGCTCACAATTCTCCGGAGGGCAACATTGCGGGAGCCCCGCCAGCGGCGTGAACGGTGCACTCACCGTGACGCCCCCGCCCGGTCCCGACGGCCCGCCCACGGCGACCCCACCACCCGTCACGGGTGGCCCGCCACAATCCCCACCCACATAGCTGTACCAAAACCGGCTGCCGGCCGAACCCGTCAACCGCTCCTGATTGGCGCACAGGTAATCGAACAGGACACTCAGCGGCTGCGAGTGGGTGAAACAGCCGGAACCTTCGGTCGCCGTGCGGGCGACGCGACGCACGTGCGCTGGAAGGTCGTCGAGGCGGGATGCCGCCGACGTGCCCGAACCCCGCGCCTGCGACAACGTGCCGTTGGCCGTGGGAGGCGTGGTGCGGGGGCCAGGGAACGAACTCACACAGGTGACACGGTAAGGAACCCGGACGCGTTGCCCGGCGGCCACCCGTTCGGGCACACCGCCCAGGATCTCGTACTGGACCGTGCCGTCGGAACCGGGCAACTGCACCTGGACATTGTCCGCCGCGATCAACCCATGGTTCTCGACGATCAACTCCCCTTGCAGCACGTCTCCAACGAACATCTGCGGGAGGTTGATGGCGGTCGGGCTCACGGTAATGACTGCCCCGGGCACCTCCGTCTCGAACACCGCGGTCAGTACGATCTCGTACCGATCCTCAATGGTGATCGGCACCACCTCCCATTCCACCGAGATCAGGCTGTAGGTGAGCATCACCTTCTGGCTGGTGGTGCTGCCTGAGCGGACCCAAAGCCGGCCATTGGCAGCCACATGGGTGTCGGAAGTGACCTGGTAATCGTACAGGCCCGCCGGGAGATCCTCGAAAAAGGCCTCACCGCTCGGGTCGGTCGCGAGGGTGTGTTCCACCTGATTCACCGCCTGGTTCCTCAGGCGGACCCGGGCTCCGGCGACGCCATCGTGCCCCGGTGTCCCGGTGTACATGTCCTCGACGCGGACCAAGGCCTGGCCGCGACCCGCCGTCAGGACGGAGACGTCCACCGGGAGGTCCATTTGGGGATGGTTGGCGGATCGGACCCGCAGGACGAACCGGTGATTGCCATCCAGCTGAGAGGCAGGCGGGCGGAAAGTCAGGCCCACCAAGGCCCGTCCACCGACGGCCAGCTCGGGAAGATTGGGCTGGGTGGCAAGGGCTGCCCAGGCCGGCAGCGGCGCACCATCCGCCCGATGTAGGGAGAAGAAGACATTGGTCGCGGCGATCACCCCCACATTCTCCAGTCGAACCTGTTCCAGGATGTTCGATCCCGGCGTCACCCCGGTCTCGACCAGGGCCGGCGTCCATCGCAGCAGCGGGAATGCCTCGGAGAACTCGCACTCCACGGCGAGCATGGCCCACGGAGTGTCCGAGGGACCGTCGCTGGCCAGTCGGAGCATCAGGCGCGAACTGCGGGGTGCCGCCGCGGTTCCGGTCAGGTGAAAGCCGATCCGACCGGGCTGCTCCGAGTCGAGCCGGGCCAGCCCCGGGCCGGGTTCCAGCGTGATCCCGTTGGGGATCGTTCCGCCGGGCTGATCTTCCGCACGCAGTTCCACCCGGACATTGGTCACCACCGTGCCCGGCCCGGCGGCCACGCCGAAGCCCAGCGGCTGACGGAAACCGTACGGGGTGCGGACCGTGAACGAACGGGTGTCGGGAATGAGCCTTTCGATCACGAACTGCGCCTGCACCGAGCGGTCGGTCAGGTCGGGATGCACGGCCCACACCGAGTAGACCCCACCGGCTTCACCCTCGAGCGGGGCGAAGGTGGTGGTGAATTGTCCGGCATCATCGGTGACCACCTGTTCGGTCCGGTCGAAGCCCGCATGCGCCACCTTGACCAGCAGGGGCTGACGCGGCGCCGGCTGACGATCGGTCCTGAACCAGGCCCGACCTTGAAGGGTGATGGGACCGTCACCCCGGGATCGCTCGGGGGAAACGGCGCTTACGATGCCGGTGTAGCTGGTGGCCAACACTTCAAAGGCCGAGGCCGACTTCACCCCGCGCAGTTCCACCCGCTGTTCGGAATCCGAAGCATACAAAACCCGATCAATCTCCGTCTGGATCCAGACCCGGCGGGGTACATTGGCCGGAATGGGAAGCGCCACCTCCGGCAGCACGAGTTCCTCCCCGGGTCCGAGGCGGACCACGGTGTCGCCGTTGGCCAGCAACACATGATTCGGCCCCAGCACCGACCGGTACGGAACCATTGCCAGCACCCGTCCCTCGGCATCGAACAGACTGATCCGGATGTCCGATGACGCGCCGGTCCCCTGCCCGGTTGCCGTGATCACCTCGATGGGTTCGGTGCCGGGGTTCAACAACCGGAATCGGGGATGCGCGGTGCTTCCTCGAACGAGATCGCCCGCGAGGACATCAATGAGCAACTGACCATCGCTCAGCGGGACCGTTCCTGCGCTGGTGCGACGCGTGAGGACGCCGGGAGCGGTCTCAAGCTCCAGCGTTCCGATCCACGTGGTGCTCGCTCCCGCCAGGTCCTCATACCCGCCCACCACCACCGGAACCTCGACCGGCGTCCGGGAAGGCAGGGTGAACTCTTCGGATCGATGCACCCGTCCGCCCAGTTGCACGACCCAACTCGCGCGCTCGACCGGTTCATCCGCATCCAGTGTCACTTCGTACACCAGCCGGTTCATCAGACCGCGACGCAGCAGGCTTTCCGGCTTCAACGCCACCCGCGCGACGGGCAATGGCACGGAACGTCCCGCGCTTCGTTGCCCGTTCTGATCCACCGCGAACACCGTGTAGAGGCGTTCCCCCCCGTTGTACCCCACATCGACGAATCGATTCCCCGTCACCAGGCCGCGCCGGTTCAACGGGATGTTGGAAGTCTCATCCCCCAGGAACACATCGTGCCCGGCAATTCCCAATCCCACCTGGTTCCAGGTGAGCACCGGAGGATCGGCATTGGTCACCCCCACCACGACCTCCTGCGGGGGCACCAACAGGATGTTGAGATAGCCCGCATCCGACGGCACCGACGCATTGCCAGCCCGGTCAATCGCCGCCACCGCGTAATAGGGCTGGTCCGGATGCGGGGCCGGATCGACCACCTGGATGCCGGGAATGCCGCTGATCAGCGGCACCAGTCCGGCACCGTCGGCCGGAATCGGCGAAGTGCTGCGATACAGGGCGAACCCGGCGAGATCGGTGACTCCGGGTGGCTGGCTCCATCGGGCAAAAACCCCGTTGCGCGCCAGCACCACCGAGAACCCTTCGGGCCGGATCGGCGGGGTGCGGTCGGAATCCACCGCCACCGGATCGCTGACCTGCCCGACCGTCATCCGATCGGCCGCACGCCGCACCGAGGCGACTGCGAACTCGTATCGACCATCGGCGGGCGGAAGATCGACCCAACTGTTCGTGCCGACCTCGGATGCCACCATTTCGAAGGCATTGATCCCGCTCCTTCGGAACACCCGGTAACCTGCTGCACCGGTGACACCCTGCCAGACCAGGGCGATCCGTCCGCCGGAGAGCGCACGACCCACCAGACCCGCAGGCGGCGCGAGCGCGGGCAACTCATCTCCGAACACCTCAAACTCATGGGTTGGGACAATCTCCGTACCCCGGTTGCCCAACGCGTCGACTGCATCGAACGCGAGCGTTGCCAACTCGGGTTCCTGACCCGCCTCCGCCGGCAGACGGAAGGTGACCGACCAGGTCCGTGCATCCGGTCCAGGAGTCAGGCCGAGCGGTGCAATGCTGGAAGGATTGGAGCGGGACAACTGAAGGGTGAAGGTCGGCTGGATTCCATTTCCCGGTGGCTCACTCAAGGTCGCGATGAACTCCACCACCGCCGGAGCGGCGGACGGATTCCGGATCGGCGCCGACGGGTTGATCGACAGGGCAACGATCCGGGGCGGCACGGTGTCCACCTGGAGGGATTGTCCGGCGGTCACCTGATCGCCCCGATTCCCCGCCTTGTCCCGGGCCGAGAAGGTGGCCCGCGCCGCCCCTTCCCACAGGACTCCATCCAGGGCAAGGGTGCCCCGATACAGGGTGGGAGAAGCGGGGGTCAACTCGACCGACAACGGCGCCGCACCGGCAACGGACAGGCTCAGGAACGGATTGCCGTCGGTGGGCTCGCTGACCTCCACGACGACACTGATCAACCCCGGGCCAACCGGCCCGGAAACCGGATTGGTGGTGCCTGCGATCCGATACTCGATCCGGGCAGTCGGAGGAGTGGCATCCGATGCCACCACCACCGGCGTGGACAGCAATCCTTCCACGCCAGCCTGGTTCACCTGCGCCACCCGGTAATGCCAGGTTCCCTCCCCGGGCGGAATCTCCTCGAACGCCGTGGCGGGTATGGGTGAGGGAGTGATGCGAACAGCGGCATTCCTCAGTTCAAACGGCTGTCCCGACCGGTAGAGCACGTATCCCTTCACCGCATCGGCCGCGGCAACCCACTCGATACGCACACGCCCACCGGCACGGGCCATCCCGCGCAGGCCACCCGGAGCGGGTGGCAAACTCGAATCGACGATCACCCGCACCGGTGGGGTGCGGGGACCTTCCCCGGCCCGATTCACCGCAGCCGCGGTCAGATCGTTGGTCCCGTCGGCCAGGGGAATGAGGGCATCGAATGTGCCCAACGGACTGACCGCCGCGTCGGCACCGGCAGGAGAGCCGTTCCGATGAACCCGGACATGGGTCCGAAGCGGCGCGTTGCCCGCGACCCGGATCATGCGGTTGGACGTGACCGTCCCGTTCGCGGGCGCGGTCAACTGGATGGCGTTGGGCACCGCGAGCGCGATCCGCACGGGCAAATTGGTTTGGGTGGGATTGCTGCGGCTGTCGAAGGCCCTCACCTGAAGGATGCGGTCGCCATCCGCGAACCGCTCCAGATCCACCGGGCTCGCAAACCCATCCGTGCCGTCGAGATCACTGTGGAGGTGCTCGCCATCCAAAAGGAATTCCACTCGCGCCACGCCCGAGGGATCCGAGGCGGCGAGTCGGAAGGTGCCCGAGCGAACGAGGGTGGCTCCCGGAACCAGCGGCGCCAGGTCATAGGTGAAATCGCCGAGCACCGGCCCGGTAAAGTCCGGGATGTTGACCGTGAGCAGGGCGTTCGAGCTGACGCCTTCCCCCACGGGATTCACCAGGCGTACCGAGTAGTTGCCGGCCTGAGCCGTCTGGACCGAAGGGATCGAGTAGATCCGGTTGGTCGCACCCATCACCGGATTCCCGTTGAGTCGCCACTCGTACTGCAACGGAAGCGAACCTTCGGCCTGGACGGCAAACACCACGGGATCACCCACCGTGGTCTCACGCGGGACCGGATGGCGCACGATGCTGGGGGCCATCCGGAACGCCATCACCTGCCCGTCGAGAAAGTCGGTAGCCACAATCCGGGCATCCGCATCCGCCACCTCCCGCGAGATGGGCGCATCGGTGAATCGGATCCCCGAAGTCCCGGCGTTCTGGCCCGCCTCAAAGGTGAGCACTGCGACTGTCTGCGTGCCTGCCGGCAATCTCTGGCCAGCCGGCAGTGCCAACGCAATCCCGGCAACACCCGCCACCGGACCGTTGGTCCGCACGATCCAACTGGCGTTCGCAACCGATCCGCCCGGCTGCACGGAAATCAGGTTCACCAACGTCGGGTCGAATCGGAGACCGAATCCAATCGCGTTCTCGGTCCCCGCCAACAGCGCTTCCACCGGCAACGAAAGCGTCGTTCCGGTCGGGACATTGGTTCCCCCGATCCGGACCACCCGCCGCAGATCCACCATCGCCGGAACACTGGTCACCGACTGGACCGCATTGCTCACCACTACGTGATAGGAACCCGCCAGCCCAGGACCGCTGGCCACAAAGGCGAGGAACCGGTTCGTCGCTCCGTCAACCGGTTGTCCGTTGCGGAACCACCGGAAATGCATGGGCTCGCTCCCCAGGGCGTCGACTTCCAACCGTACCGGGTCGAACAACCGCACCACCGTTCCCGCCGGTGGAACGATGATGGACGGCGCCGTGTCGAGAATGGTCCAGCGTCCGGACCGCACCTCGACCGGGCGGATCCGCCCCTTCACGTCGGCAATTTCCACCGTCACGGGATCCCCGACCAAACCCACCTCCAGGGAACCCGGGATTCCTCCCACCCGGAACCGCAAGCGGGCCACGGTCACGGCCCCGACGCCGAAGTTCTGTCCCGGGGGACGGGCGATGGCGATGCCCACCTTGCCCAGACCGGCGGCGGCCGCCTGCACGTTCAGGATCATCTGCCCAGCGGCGACAGGTCGTTCCGCGGACAGGAATTCCAGATGGAGCGGATCGAAGGCCAAACTGAAACCCACGGCATTCTCATCCCCGAAGGCATCCAACTCCACCGGCACCTCGATGATCGTCCCCGCAGGTATTTCCCGGTCGGCGAGGCGCAGGGTTCGGAGTGTGGACGATACCGTGAGTTCGACCTCCGCCGACGACACGGATGAAATGGGGTTGCCCACGACGGCGCGATAGCGGCCGGCATGCTCGGTGCCCGCAGAGGCAATCGTCAGGAGGGAATTGGTGGCGTCGGGAATCTCGGTGTCATTGCGAAGCCAACGGAAAGTCAGCGGAGCGCTGCCGGCGGCCTGGACTTCGAAACGCACGGTTTCGCCCGCCGAGGCGCGGAAGGATTCAGGTTGGGTACGGATGACCACCGGAATCAGGGCCGGAAGCACGGTCACCCGGGCAGGCGCGCTGGTGACGCTGCCGCCTCCGTTGGAGACAATGGCGCGATACGTGCCGGCGTCCTCGGTGCGGAGAGGGTGGAACGTCAGGATGCCGCCTTCCCGCCCTGGCAGTATCACCTCGTCACGTTCCCAGCGAATCCGCAACGGTGGACTCCCCGTCGCCGTCACGCCCAATGACACGTTTGTCCCCGCCGGCGCCGTTGTATCGATTGGGTGCGTGGCAATCGCCGGCAGGACCAGCGGTTCGATCTGCAAGTCGAGCCCCGTGTACACGGTCGTGAGTGGGCTGGCCGTCACCGCAGCGGTTTCCCGCAGCACCGGATCGTCCGCATAACCCAGGCCCGCCGGTCCCACGGCAACGGCGGCGCGCATCCGCACCGATACCAGACGGTGTACACCGGCTCCAAACGTCCGGCCCGGCGGTTCTGCCACCGCGATTCCAACCCGACCTTGCGCAACCCGGTTGGTGTTGGCGATCAGCCGTCTTCCGGAGGTCGCCGGAAGCAGTCCCTCGAAAGTCATCCGAGTCGGATCGAACGTCAGGCTGAACCCCGCCGAATTCTCATCGCCCAGGGCAACCAGTTCGACAGCGACTTCGAACACCTGACCGGCCACTGCCGGGTCTGCCGTGATCCGGACGTTGCGTAGAATTGGTTCCTGGGCCCGGACGCACGCCATCCCGAACAGGAAGACGCTGAACCACTGGATGAGGCGGAGGGAGGAACGGGGAAGAGACATGGAATCTTTCGGGTTGGCGAAGCGGTTCATGGGAGGCGCCGGGCTCGGAAGTATTGGTGGGAGTTGTCCGGAACGGCGTGCACTTCATGCGTCACGACTCCGTCGTGCGCGACCACCTCCGCTGCACCCGTCCATTTACCCAAATCCTGGCTGGCCTCGATCGACCATCGTGAACCCGTCTCCGCATCGAACCGGATCCGCAACTTGCCGTCCTGATCAACCGCTGAGGTTGAGATCCGCGGTCCTGATCCAACACCAATCGCTGTCCCCTGAAACAGGGCCGCGAGGGTCAACGCCGCGGGATCCACCACTTCCCGCGGGACAGGAGCGTCGGCGAACTCGATGACGGCATCGGCGACCCCAACGGTGGGCTGCAACCGAACCCGGGCCAATTCCACGGTCGAGGCAGTGAAAGCCGTTCCGATGTCCCGCGAGACCGCGAATCCAATGCGTCCCTCACCCTGCTGTCGGGTGTTGGTATAGAAGATTGCATCCTCCACCCCAGGGCCCGCCTCGGCCGAAACCAGTTGGAGCCGGGCCGGATCGAAGGCCACGCTGAATCCGGCGGCATTCTCGCCACCCGTCCAGGTCGCCATGATCCGGAGATCCAGCGGTTGCCCCGTCGGAGTGGGTTCCAGCTTCATCCAGATGGATCGTCCGACGTCCGCCGCTGGGCTCGCAGCCCGTGACAGCGCGCGTTCCCAAGCGCCCCCAATCCCACTTGTGGGCCCGCAGGCAGTGGGAACCGGTTCAACCAACGCCGCGGCGTAAAGCCCGGCCATCGTCCAGTCCGCAATGCTCAGTCGCCCATCACCACAGGGCGCGGGGGCGCAATCAGCCCGCTGAAAATGACTCGAGTTGGCCGGCGCTTCGAGGCCCGCGATCAGCAGGCCGGTCCGCACCCAATCCTGGATTGTCACCACCCCGTCTCCCGCTGGCGCAGGAGAGACATCGCCTTCCAATCCACCCCCGACTCCAACGCCATCCACGGTGAGCGCCACGATCCCACTCCAGTTGGTACCCCACGCATTCGATACCCTGAGTTGGTAATCGCCCACGGCCGAGACCTGTACGGCCGGGATCGCCAGTGAGGGTCCGTTCTGCCCTTCCAAGGGTGCCCCATCCCGGAACCACAGATAGTTGAGCGGCTCATGACCCCGTACCAAAGCCCCGAACAATGCCGTCTCGCCCGACGCCACGGATTGCGGCTGCGGCAATGTCACAAAGCCGGGACCGAGGTCTTCCAACGCCGATATCGACGCCCGGGTCGAGGCCCCAGCCGCATTGTTATCCGAGGAGATCGCCAAACCAACCATCAGCGTTCTCGGAAGCACCTGTGTGACCGTCGAGAACTCCGTCCAGTCAGTTCCATTCCCGGAGCGATAGGCCCGAAAAATGTCTCCTTCCCTTCGCAGTCTCATCCACGCATTCGGGAAAGGCAGTTGCACCCCGGAGTTGCCATCTGGCCACCATTCCCAGCCGGCATTCGGCAAAACCCGCCTCAACGCCCCGAACTGATTCCATCCCCATCCATGGCCCCCGAAGGCAAAAACATAGGGTGCGCCAAGCACCAACGACTCCCGGGCCATCAGTCCTGCATGCGTGCCATTCCCTGTCGGACTCAGACTCGACAGACGAAGGCGGACGTCGAAGTCACCGACGCGAGCCTCATGGAGGAATAGTCCTCGATCATGATAAAATCCGGAGCCGCCCGCCGACACCTCATAGGTCGAATCATCGAATGTCAGTGCCCACCCTGCTTCGAGCGGATCGACGCCCGGATTTCCAAGATCCTGCTGCATCCACGGCAGCACAATGCCGGTCTGCGAAACCGTTCCCGTATTGCCGAGGGAATCGCGGGCTTCCTGAACCTGAACCTGAAATCCTGAGCCAGTGATCGGAGCCACCTGCAACACCACCGCACGGCCGCCGTCACGCACCTCCACCGCCAGCGGCATCACGCCGTCGACGCGGTAATTCGAGGCCACGCCGGCCTGTGCCCCCACAACCGGCTCATCAAATCGCAACCCCACCCGGGTGCCGCCCTGGACCACAAATGCCCCGGCCACCTGCGGCGGATTGCCATCCACCACGATCTCCCCCACATAGACATCGAGCACCGGATCACCCCCCGCCCCATCTCCGTTCTGGTCCATGCCTGTCAGGTTGCCTGCTGCCTCATCAATGCCCGGTCCGATGCGGATCGAGTAGGTGCCGCTCGCCGACACCGCCGCGAACTCGACCCGGAATGTCGTATTGCCGGTCTTCTGCACACCCGTCACCGGAACAACCCCGCCCGGCCCGGCAATCACCACGTCGTCCACTCCGAAAGACCCATCGACCACCGGCATGTCGAAACCGATCTCGATCGAAGCCAGTGGGGGCTGAACCGGAACAGTGGGCGACTGGGACACGATCCTCGGTCCGCCACGACGCGCGAGGAAGCCGTCCCCAAATGCGACCGAGTTCACGTCCGCCGGGATGAGCCCGTTCAAATGCTGCATGGTCCCGTTGAGCCATGCGTAGGCATTGATGTCGCCCAACACGAGACGCGATCCGCCCAGGAGGCGGAGTCCGATTCCGTCTTCGCCATAGAGATAAAGGGCCTCGGGACTGGCAGTCCCACCCCGCTGACCGTTATCGACGCCATCTACCAGGCGGACCACCGAAGCGCGATTGGTCTCACCAACGATCAACTGACTCATCCCGAAGTTTCGCGAGCCCGAACCAGCAACCCCCAAGTCGCGTCCCCCCACTTCCAAACGCTGGGGAGCCACCCCATTCATCTGGAAATAGGCCCCTTCGATCACGACCGCGTTCGGGTCCACGGCATCGAACCCAAAGTCACCGCCCACGGCCATCATTGCCTTCCCACTGACTCCGAGCACGGCCGGGCTCTGGATCCAGATATTGCCGACCTGCAGTCGTGTTCCATTCCCAGAAGCCTGAATCCGTGCACGACGGCTGATCACGGGGTTCCCGAGCTTCATCCATCCACCGGTCCGCGCGTCGAGACTGAGCCAGTCGTCGTTTTCGTAAGCGTCAAACCGGCAACCAACCACGGTGGTCGTTCCAGAGAGATCGATCTCCCCGTTGTTCTCAGCGACAACTCCGTAACTGAATGCACCACCCCAACCACCCTGCGCGATCAGCGTTTGTAAGCTTGAGAGATCCAGTCGCGACCCCGCTCCATTGGCCGAGAACAGGGTCGGCGACCAACGCCAGTCCTCATAGGTATTATACTCCGTCGCCGAGACCCGAAATGTTCTCCCTCCGGAAACGCTGATCCGCGAGCTGAAGATGTCGGAGAACGCCGGCACATTGAAATTCCTGCCAGGCGTGATGTCTGCCGTGCTGTCCCGGAACTGCATCAGCTTCGGTGCGTTGAACGTGCTGTTGAAACCCCATCCAAAGCTTCCCACGCTCAGGGAGGTCATCTCGGGAACGTCGACGGTAGCACCGTCCCCCATCAGGAACCCGGTGGTGTCAGCACTCCGAACAGCCGGCAACTCCAGTCGTCCCCCCGCGATCACGTTGAACTGCGCGTGATCCACGGTCTCCAAGGCCGGGAGTGAGAACAGGGGAATCCCCAGATTCCACTGGGTTCTCCGGGTGAGCGTCCGGAGGTTCGGAAGCCGCAAGATGCCTCCGTTCCTCACATGAAACGCGAGCCAGTCATCATTTTCATACGCGTCATACCGGGAGCCGAGCACGGCGGTCGTTCCGGACAGGTCGATCTCCCCGTTGTTCTCAGCGACAACCCCGTAACTGAACGCACCACCCCAACCACCCTGCGCGGTCAGCGTTTGTAAGCTTGAGAGATCCAGTCGCGACCCCGCTCCGCTGGCCGAAAACAGCGTCGGCGACCAACGCCAGTCCTCATAGGTATTGTACTCCGTCGCCGAGACCCGAAATGTTCTCCCTCCAGAAACGCTGATCCGCGAGCTGAAGATGTCGGAGAAGGCCGGCACATTGAAATTCCTGCCGGGCGTGATGTCTGCCGTGCTGTCCCGGAACTGCATCAGCTTCGGTGCGTTGAACGTGCTATTGAAACCCCATCCAAAACTTCCCACGTTCAGGAAGGTCATCTCGGGCGCATTCACCGTGGCACCATCCCCCATCAGCAACCCAGTTCTGTCGGCACTCCGAACCGCCGGCAGCTCCAGTCGTCCTGCCGCCATCACGTTGAACTGTGCGTGATCCACGGTCTCCAAGGCCGGAAGCGAGAACAGGGGAACCGCCAGATTCCACTGGGTTCTCCGGGTCAGCGTCCGGAGGTTCGGAAGCCTCAGGACGCCGCCGTCCCTCACATGAAACGCGAGCAAGTCATCGTTTTCGTACGCATCATACCGGCAACCCACCACGGTGGTCGTTCCAGAGAGGTCGATCTCCCCGTTGTTCTCGGCGACAACCCCGTAGCTGAACGCACCACCCCAACCACCCTGCGCGGTCAGCGTTTGTAAGCTCGAAAGGTCCAGTCGCGACCCCGATCCGCTGGCCGAAAACAGCGTCGGCGAGGTACGCCAGTCTTCATAGGTGTCATATGCCGTCGCCCCAACCCGAAACGTGGCACCATCGGCAACCGAGATCCGGGAGGAAAAGAGGTCGGCCAGAGTTCCCAACTGAATGTTCCGGTCCGGGTGCACCTGAAGGTCTCCATTGCGAAAGCCCGCCAGATTCGTGGCCACGATCGATCCGGTGCCTTGCACCTCCAAGGCGGTCGAGTCGAGTCGCAGGAGTTGCGGAGCGTCCCACATGGCACCATCGGCAACCCGCACTCCGCCGCGGGTCAGGGATTGCAGGGCGGGAGCGGTGACCGGCAGATTCGTGCCGATGTTCCATTGGAGATCCGTGCCACTTTGAAGTCGGGGAACCTCAAAATCCGGGGACAACACCTCGAACCGAACCCTCCCAGTCACCTGCTGCAGTTGATCCAGCGCAAGGGTGCCGCCGGTGGCGACGACCAAGGCCAGCTCGTCGTCCTCGCCCGGACCGGCGATCGTCCCCATGGCCGAGAGATCAATGAAGCCGTCGTCGACCGCTCGAATGGAATAGGCCCGGGGCCCATTACCAGGGCTCAGACTCAGGGAAGCCAGTTGGCGCAACTCAATCCGCGAGCCGGGATCGGCGGCTTCGAGGATCACCCGATCCTCATCCAGCCGGGGCCAGCTAAGCCCGCTGGCAGCAATCCGAACACCGGCACCGGCCCGTGCACTTATGCTGGGATTGCCTTCCAGAACTACCCCGGTTCCCAACGCTGTGAAAAGGGTTCCCGCCGAATGGGCCTGAATCCGCCCACGGATGAGCGTCGTGCCGGTCACCGTGAGCGCGCTGTCTTCACTGAGGTCGAGCAGGCTGCCTGCTCCCAACCGAAGCGCTCCGACGCTTCCCACGGTGTCGCCGAGGAAGCTGATGCTCGATTGGTCGGGCACAAGGACGGTGTAACTCAGACCCGGGCTGTCGAAGGGGACCACCTGCGGATCCCAGTTCTCAGCCAGATCCCATCGCCGCAGCGCATTCCCTCCGTTCCAGTTCGCAATCTGGCCAAGGGCATCGACGCCCGTCAGCCCGATTGCGCACCCCAAGCCAACAACAATCGACCGAGTGCGATTGCCGCCCTTCCGCTTCCAATGGTTTCGTCTCATGTGTCCGCTCAGTTTCCCTATTTCCCGCAACATCGGGCGCCGGATGATTTCAATCCGCCGCGAACCGAATCCTGGCCATGGCCTCCCGCCTGTCTGCCCGTGGAACGGGACTGCATGCGCAGAAGAAACGCGGCCTCGGCCTGCAATGCGGAGACTCCTCCCTCAACCACATAGACCGGTAGGCCGGGGTAATTTGTAATCGCCTCAGCCAGCAACGAGCTGGCTGTACTGGGTTCCATCGCTATGAAGATTGCCCGGGGAGAAGGAAGATGGGTCGCCAGGTGTCGCAACTGACCGGACGGATCCGAAGTCGCGCCCGCTGTCAGCACCGGCAACACCAGATCAGCAGCACCCACGGGAGAGGCCGTCGTGGGTGACGTCACCCATTTCACCTCGGGATCAGTCAGGCATTCCAGAACTTCACCCGCACGCAGATGAACCAGACCAGTGCCCGCAATCTCCGTCCCCTCCAAGGCACCCGCCCTTGCCCTCCATCCCCGCACTCCGCCCACCAGGACTTTGAATCGCTCTGCATCATACCCGGGCAACGCCATGACTTCCGTCCTCAGGACCTCGTCGTCATGACCATCTCCCACCACCACAAATCCGTCCCCCAACTGCCGGGCTGCGCGCCGGAGTTCCTGTCGGCGAATCGAGAGTGCGCCCGGCAAATGAGCATACCCGAAGCGATGAACCGGCCTCACGTCGAGGACCACCGCCCCCTCTGCCACCTGATCCGTGAACCCGATCCGGTCAGTCCCTCCCGCACTCGACGGCATCGGTTCCAACGATCCCACCGCGGTCACGTCGATCTGCCCCTCCAACTGCCGATCCGGCCCGAATTCTGCAACAACGCCGTAATTGAACTGGCCATCACGCGTCGGGACGATCTGCACCAGGATTTCCAGACCCGTGTTGCGTTCCGGTGTACCCCGATACCCCAGGACGCGGGCGCACTCGCAGGAAGTTGTTATGCGCTTGGGCGCCCCGCTGATCCCGTCCTGGGAAAAGAGAACAATCCTTTCATAAGCGGGGATCCCCACCCGGATTGGCTCGATGCGGTGCTGGGTAACCACCGATGCCGCGATGATCGGCTGCGACACCAAACCCAGGACCATCAGTAACCAAAGTGTCGGTCTCATGCAGTTTGAGTGTGTGACTCCCCCTCACCCATGCCTTGTGAACAATGCCACCGCTTCGGTCCGTTTCCCGACCTGGAGCTGTTGGTAGATGGAAGTCAGCTGGCTGCGGATGGTGGGCACGGACACGCCACGCGCCTGCGCGATCTCCTTGTTGGTCATTCCGGTCGACAACAGGCCAAGGACTTCGCGTTCCGCCGTCGAAAGACTCCCCAGTGCGCCCGGATCCCCCGGCACCTTCCGGAAATGTTCCAACAGCCGCAGCGCGATCCCCGGCGACATCGGAACCTCTCCGGCCAACAATTCTTCCAGTCGCACCAGCAGGCTTTTGGTGTCGTCTCCCTTCAGGATATAACCCGATGCACCCACCTGAAATGCAGCGAGCAGAATCGCCGAGTCGTTGAGCACCGTGACCACGATCGCCCGGGTCTTGGGGGAGGCCTTCCTGATCAAGCGGATCGCATCGAGACCGGAGCCGTCCGGGAGCTGGATGTCGATCAGGATGACGTCCGCTTTCAGGTACGGAATGGCGCGGCGAAGAGCCTCTACACTGCCGAATTCACCCACCATTTCGTAGCAGGGTTGACCCTTGATGGCTTGAGCCATCCATGCGCTCTGGACCGGATCGTCTTCGAGGATGGCTAGGCGGACACGCATACGATTCGATATAGGCCGTTGTTGGAGGCGATTTGTCGAAAGGACAAAGCGATGAAAAGGAAAGCGGGATGACTTCTGCGCCGATCCTGTCTCACGCAACCGGCCTTCATGGCCTGATCGGCGTCAGCTGCGGACAGTGCATTGCGGGTTGCTGGGTTCATATACGCGGCAACCGCAATTGGACGGTGGCTCCACCGCCCGGCGTTGGCACCAGCTCGCATTCCCCGCCGATTTCCTTCATCCGACCTTTCATGCCGGCCAACCCCATGCGTCCGTCTTTCTCCTCGCTCCGCTCCAACCCAACGCCGTTGTCCTGGATGAAGACCACCCACGTGTCCCCTTCCCGCCTGATGCCCACCAGCACCGTGGTCGCTTCGCTGTGCTTTCGGACGTTGTTGAGCGCCTCCTGGGTGGCGCGGAGGATGGCGGCGGTGACTCCCGGCCTCAGGTTGTGGGTCGGCAAGGACTCCGGAAACGCGAACCGACAACGCAGTGGAAGGTCACCCAGGTGGGTTTGTGAAAGCTCCGTGAGGACGCACGACAGTTCGAAGAGCGATTGCCGCTCCGGATGGATCGCCCGGAGGGTCCGTTCGATTCCCGTCGCAACCTCGCGGGCCGCCTCCGCGACTTCCGACGATTCCGCCCGCTTCGACTGGGCCAGGAATGAAAGGCTGGGCGAAAGCTCATCGTGAAGGTCGCTGGCGATCTGAAGGCGTTCCCGGTCCCGGATCACCCGTTCCAATCGCCGCCATCCAAACAACAATCCCGTTCCCAGAAGCAATCCCACCACGGCTGTACCACCCGCTTTCCATGGAGCTTTCCAGTTCCCGTCCGCGGTCGGCGCGGAATCCAACGCCGGACTGACATTCCGGTTCCCCATGGTGGCGGCCCCATTCGCATCGGAGGCGGCGGGTGATGCGTTTGGGAATGTCGGAATCCAGATGCCGGAGCTCGGCCATCGCGGGGATCCGTGAAGGATGTCCACGCGACCCGCCCTGTTACCGTGGATGCCCGCGGACGGCATCCCGATCACCAGATCGACTGTTCCGTCGCCGTTCAGGTCGCCCGGACCCAACAGATGGATTCCCAGTTCGGCCCCGGCAAATCTCCCTTCCAGCCGCAGGCCGGGAATTTCAGAAACAACTCCTGTCCGCAGATCTCCCCAGGCAATGCAATGGATGCGGCCCGCCCGGTCGGGTGGTGAAGCCCCGGGAGCACCGATCACCAGGAAGCCATCGCGATCCCGTCCCGCGAACCGGCCTGCGGCCATCGCATACCCAAGTCGATCTCCCGGTGCCGCCCCGCTCACCACCATCGCAGGCTCCGACTCCCACCCTCCCGGTCGACCCCGGAAAACATAGACCCGTCCTCGATCTCCCTCCGCATCCGGAGCGCCAATCACAAGGTCCCGAACGCCGTCGCCATTCAGATCCTCGACCAATGCATCCTTGCCAAAGGAATCGCGGGCGGTGCCGGTCCAGACGGCGTCAACCGCACCGTTCGTGGTCCACGTTTGTCCCCGGATGAGGAAAACGCGCCCGGCTTCCTCCGTGTTCTTGCCGGGAATCCCCACCAGCAAATCCGTGAGACCGTCAGCGTCGACATCACCGGCAACGAAGATTTCAGGTTGCGCGGTGTCCATGGGGACCGGCCAACGGGCAACTGACCGGGGCTGACGACTGAAGCCCGCTTCAACCCCGGGAAGAACCTGGAGCAGCACTTCGCGGTTTCGCTGGTGGGCGAGCACCAGGTCGATCTCGCCATCCCCAGTGAGGTCTTCCACGAACATCGCGTCATTCAACCCAGCGAGCGTCTCCGGGCCCGGTCTCTCAATAGCCTCCCACCCGCCATCTGCTGACCTTCGCCAGAGGGTGAGACTTGGAGTGGCGTTGACGCGTTCCGGCAGACCGATGGCGAGGACCTGGCGTCCCTTCGAATCCAGCGCAGCAGCCAGGATCCGTCCGAAGCCAGGCTTTCGGAGGGCTCCCTCGAAAGTCTGTCGAAACTCGAAGCGGTCATCCGGGCCAACCACGCCCACCACCGCCAATCCGGCCGATTGGTTGGTACCGGCCCTTCCACCGCCGATCAGCAATCCGGGACGCCCGTCCGGTTCGAGCCCAGGCACGGCAATCGCATTCTCGCCAAATCGACCGCTCAACTTCCCGGCCAGCAACGAGAGGCTTCGGGGACCTTCGCTTCCGTCCTGGGCCACCCAGAGATCCGGCCTTACGTCGAAGGTTTGGATCGGCTCCGGTGCAGCCAGTGCGGATCCCGACACCGCCGCAGCGACCACACACGCTGTCAGCATTTCCGTGATCCACCCCGTCTGCCTCATGCGCCGCAGCGGGTGCGGGAATCGGGGCACCCGGCACCCGACAGCGTTCACGGACCCGGCGAGTTCACCTCGAAGCGCATCTTTCGACCCGCTCCTTCCCCACGCGATTCCCATCGCGACCCATCGACGACAGAGGAAACCTGGCACGACGTTCAAGATTCGAATCCGAACATCCATTACCGCTACCAAAACCCCAGCGGCCGTGAATCCGACATTCGTAGGAAGAACCATTCAGCCGGACCGCTTGGCGAAAGAACGCCGCCATGGCAAAACGTGCCCCGGGGATGGGCGTGGAAATGATGGAAGAGCTCTGCCGCAGCTTCCGGCGCCAATTCCTTCCACAACCCCAGCACCGCGTCCCGCAGCGCGGTCAGCACGGTCACCGACGCCCCCAACCAGCATCCCAACCAGGTCCATGGCAGTGCCTCCCCCCGTGGCACCTGTTCCAACAGTTCCTGCTTCACCAACGGAATGCCGGTGGAGATCAACCACCGTTCGGAATCCAGTGATTGGCAGTCGATCACGCGCAACTCGATGAGCACGCCCCACAGTCGCTCGTACTCCAAAGTGAATTTCCGGGGCACCCGCTCGGCCGGGAAGCGCGCTTCTCTCCCCGCTCCCGGATGGCTTCATCAGCGATGGCCACGACCCACGTCCAATTCGACGCGGCAGCCACCCCGGCGGCCTGGGAGGTTCCGACCAGTTCTCATTCTGTTCACCCTTCCCCTTCTCCATTTCCCCATCCTCACTTCCTTTTTCCCTGCCTACCTTTCTCTTTTCTTCCTCCTTCTTTTCGACTGGAGGCCAGGCCCCTCACGTGTCGTCGGATTCGCGCCATCAGCAATGCGTTGGATGCAGGTGATGGCCCGCTGACTCATGGCCGTGCCCGGCGGGGAAGGCATCCTGCGAGAACTGTTCGAGGGTTCCCGGAAGCACAACACGCAGGTCATCATCATTGGCCAACAGTACGGCCGGATCGCCGGGATACCGCCCCTCTCCCCGCTGAACATCCACGTCGCCCTGCCCGCCGATACGAACCCACCTGCGCTGTCGGTTTTCGCACCGGCAGGTCGGCTGATCCGGGCCGTCACCGTCAACGCGATCGATTTTGCCAACACCGACACCCCGCTCATCGCGCTGGTCAGCGACCCGCCTGCTCTTTCACTGCACCCTATTGGTTAGCGTCGCGGGATATGGTAGAAGCGACCTGTAAGGTTGTTTAGTGAGGTTTAATGGAAAGCTCCACCTATATGCAAAAACCCAAGGAAAAGCCCGTGCACGAAGTGCGCCTGGGCTCAATCAAGGCCGCCATCTGGCGGAACGAAACGGCTACGGGGCCACGTCACAACGTGACCTTCAGCCGCATCTACAAGGATCGCGAGGAGGACTCCTGGAAATCGACCGACAGCTTCGGACGGGATGATCTCCTGCTCGTTCGCAAGGTCGCAGACCAGGCCCACACGTGGATCATGGAACAACGGTCTGATCGGGAAACCGGCAGCACCGACTGAGCCAATCCACGCTTCCAGAAAGGTTATACGGCTTTCGAGGACTTGAGCCCCAAATCAATCCTCACCTTTTCCCTCCCTTTATCCCCCTCCCCCTCCAATCCCGCACGCCATGGATCAAGAACCTCGTCCGTTCAAGTCCT
>DITU01000058.1 GCA_002422905.1 Verrucomicrobia bacterium UBA6176 | reverse complement strand
TTGCCGGAGCCGCTGGGGCCGGTGAGGATGACGAGTTCGCCGGAGTGGACGCGGAGGGAGACCTGGCGGAGGACGGCCTTGCGGGAGGGGCCATCGCCGAAGGTATGGGAGACGGAGTCGAGTTGGACGACGGGAGCCATGGCGGGTTTGGGTGGGGACGGGAGCGCGTGATGGGAAGGAGTCCGGGTCTCCTGGGCTAGAACATGGAGGCTGGATCGGCGGCCTTGAGTTTGCGGAGGGCGAAGGCGCCGGAAAGGAAGCACATGGCGAGGGTGAGGGAGAAGACGAGGAGGGGTTTGTGGTCGAGGAGGGTCATGGGGAGGAAGGTGGCCTGGCGGGCGAGATGATAGAGGTAGGCGGCGAGGGTCATGCCGGGGAGGAAGCCGAGGACGGCGAGGATGAAGGCGGCGGAGGCGATGAGGGATCCGAGAAAGCGTTGGGAATAGCCCATGGCCTTGAGGGTGGCGTACTGGGGCAGGTGATTGTTNNACCTCGGTGAAGAGGATCTGGTAGACGACCACCACTCCGACCACGAAACCCATCACCGTTCCGAGGGCGAAGATGAAACCGATCGGTGTGACCTCCTCCCAGTAGCGTCGTTCCCACGCGATGAATTCCCTGCGGTCCATGACATGGATTTCGTCGGGCATGCGCCGGGCGATTCCGTGTTTCACGGCGGAGACATCGGCGTCGGGATGGATGCGGATGACCCCGACATCGGCCTCGGCGAGGGAGCGATCCGGGAAGTAGCGGAGGAAGTTGAGTTCGCTGGTGATGAGATTGCCATCGGCGGCGAAGGAGGCGCCGAGGTTGAAGACGCNNGGGGATGGAGATTCGGCGTTGGCCGAGATGGGCTTCGACCGGGGAGTTGGAGCGGAGGGTGGCGCCGACGGGACCGAAGCCGGCGTGCGAACGGCTGTCGAAGAGGGCGGTGTCCACCTGCCGGAGTCGGGAGGAATGGGGAGCTACACCGTCGAAGGCGAGCACACCGGCGGCGGGGTCGCATCCGAGGACGAGCAGGGTGCGTTTTCGTGCGTCCCAGGGATTTCGCCAACTACCGAGGCCGACATACATCTCGGTGGCGGACTCGACGCCGGGGATGGCGAGGGACTGGGCGATGCGACGGCGGGCGAAGGGGATGGGCCGCCACAGGGCCTCGCTTTGGCGGTGGACGAGGAAGAGATCGCCGGAGAGGTGAGCCTGGACAGCGGTGGCGCTGTCGAAGAGGGCGTCCTTGAAGCCCAGTTGCATGAACATGAGCATCACGGCGAACATCACCCCGGCGACTCCGGCAATCAGTTTGAGGGGTTCATGGGCCAACTGACGCCAGGCCAGTTGCAGCGGACGGATCCAGGCATCGCTCTTCATTCGCGTGATTCCAGTTGGGGCTCCGGCTCCGGGTTGGATCGGATCACGACTTGAACGCGGAGGTTGGAGGAGCGGGCGAGTTCGATGGACGCATCGGTGTCGAGGCGCACCCGGGCTTCCACGACGCGGGTATCGATGTCGCCGACGGGGTCGGCATCCAGCAGGTCCTGTTTGCGGATGGACCAACCCAATTCGGACACCACTCCGGGAAGGCGCCGGCCACCTGGCAGGATGACTTCGGCGCGGGCCCCGATGTGGACCCAGGCGGCCTCGGTTTCATAGACCTCGGCGACGGCATCGATTGCGGTGAGGTCGGCCATTTCGAGGACACCGTTGTGTCCGACATTTTCGCCGGTGCGAGCATGGATGCGGAGGATGGTTCCAGCGATGGGAGCGCGGAGTTCGGAGAGGGTGGCTTCGGCGCGGGCGAGTTCGAGGGCGGCGCGGGCGCGGGCGACATCGGCATGGGCGAGGGCGACGTCGACCTTGCGGACTTCGGCGATGGCAGCGGCGTCGTCGCGAGCGGCATTGAAGTCTGCCTGGGCGATGCGGAGTTCGGAGTCGCGCAGGTCGTTTTCCGAGCGGGTGGCAGCGCCGGTNNTCGGTGAGATGACGGAAGCGGAGGAGTTCGCGTTGGGCACTGGCGACCCGGGCTTCCTCGCGTTGGACGCGGGCGAGGGCCGAATCGATTTCGCCGGTGCGTGCGCCGGCGAGGACCTGTTCGAGGCGACGTTCGATGTAGGCGAGTTGTGCGGCGGCCTGGTTGATGGCGGCGTGACGGCGTGGGAAGTCGCCGAAGCGTGCGAGGAGGGTGCCGGCGGCCACGGGTTGGCCCTCGGAGACGAGGAGTTCGGAGACCGTGATGTTGCCCATGGATTCGGGTTGGGCGAGGCGGCGGATGCGGGATGCGGGTTCGATGCGACCCAGGCAACCGACATCCTGGGATTGGCTGGAGCGGGATGGGTTGGAGGGCGAGTGGGTGGCTGGGGTGGGGATGGTGGGAGCGGGATTGGAGCGGGAGTGGAGGGACCAGGCGATGGAAGCGCCGCCGAGGAGGAGGGCGACGCTGCCCAGGGCGAGTCGGGAGGGGAGATTCATTGGGTGACCTTGCGAAGGGATGAAGGACGTGGAGAGCGGGTGCGGGGTTTGGTGGAGGCGGTGGTGGGGCGTTTAGGTTTGCGGCGGGAGGATCGGGGGGGGTGGGGTGGCCAGGAGGCTGCGGATGATCTTCATGGCATCGGCGACGTGGGCAGCGGGTGGTTGGGGGAGGTTGAAGATGCTCCAGAACCACAGGGCATCGCCGACGGCAAAGGCGACGAGGGCTTTGCCGGGCGGGATGCCATCGTTTGCGATGCCGGCGAAGAGTTCGCGATAGAGTTCGCGGAGTGGGTCGAGGAGGCGGGGATCGGAGGTGATGGCGGCGAGGAGGGCGGAGCTGAGGCGTTGGAAGCGGGATTGTTCGGTCGGGGAGAGTTCGGAGAGGGCGTTGATGCAGGCGTGGGTGAAGGCGCCGGGAGGACGGGGTTCAAGGGCGAGGGCGGCATCGATGCGGGCGCGGAAGAGGTCGATCATCCGCTGGATCATGGCATGAAGGAGGTCGTCCTTGGCGTGGAAGTGGTAGAGGAGGCCGCCCTTGGAGACGCCGGCCTGGGCGGCGACGGCTTCGAGGGTAAGGGCGTTGGTGCCGCGACTGATGACGACGATTTCAGCGGCGTCGAGGAGACGATCGCGGGTGGAGGGGAGGACGTCGTTCATGGGAGGGCTGGGTAAACCGTCCAGCCGGTACAGTCAATCGTTTGGGATGGGAGGCTTGCCGTGGGAGGGGTTCGGTTTGAGGGTGGTTACAAATGTCGTTGGATAAGGCTGGGAACGAAGGCGGAGCGGGCTGGCGTCTGGACGGGTCGTATGCGCGGTTGCCGGCGGTGTTTCATTCCCAGACAAAGCCGACGCCGGTGCGGAAGCCGCAGATGGTGTTGTTCAACCGTGTCCTGGCATTGGAGCTCGGGCTGGATCCCGACCGGTTGTCCGGGGATGAGGGAGCGTCGGTATTTTCGGGCAACCGTCTTCCTGAAGGTGCGCAGCCGATCGCCCAGGCGTATTCGGGGCATCAATTCGGCAACTTCACGCGGCTGGGGGATGGGCGGGCCATCCTGTTGGGGGAACAGATCACACCGGATGGACGGCGTCGGGACATCCAGTTGAAGGGGGCGGGCCGGACTCCGTATTCGCGGGGAGGCGATGGGCGTGCGGCGCTGGGGCCGATGTTGCGGGAGTATGTGATGAGCGAGGCGATGCATGCGTTGGGGATACCGACGACGCGAAGCCTGGCGGTCGTCGCGACGGGTGAACCGGTGTTCCGGGAGAAGACGTTGCCGGGGGCGATCCTGACGCGGGTGGCGTCGAGCCACATCCGGGTGGGCACCTTCGAGCATCTGGTCGCGCTCGGCGACGTGGACGGATTGCGGTTGTTGGTGACGCATACGTTGGAGCGTCATGCACCGGAGTTGTTGGGGGCGGACAATCCGGCGGTGGCCCTGTTGCAGCGGGCGATGGATCTCCAGATTTCGCTGATGACGGAATGGGCGCGGGTCGGGTTCGTGCATGGGGTGATGAACACCGACAACATGGCGTTGTCGGGCGAGACCCTGGATTACGGACCGTGCGCGTTCATGGATGGGTACGATCCGGAAGCGGTTTTCAGCTCGATCGATCATCAGGGGCGGTATGCCTTCGGGCGGCAGCCGGACATTGCGGGATGGAACCTGACGCGCCTGGCCATATCCTTGTTGCCGGTGATCGATGCGGACCCGGAGCGGGCCTTGGACCTGGCCCGGGAAATCATGGAGGGGTATCCGAAGCGGTACTTGTCACAATGGCTGGCGATGATGCGGAGGAAGCTGGGGCTGTTCACGGAAGAGGCCGGGGATGAAGCATTGATGGGATGCATTCTGGGTTGGATGGAAGTGGCGAAGGCGGACTACACGGAGACCTTCCGCCGGTTGTTGGAAGGGCCGGGCGTGGACGGCGGAGGGGATCCGACCTGGTCGAAATTCCTGAAGATCTGGGGACAGCGATTGGAGACCCAACCGCAACCGTGGAGCGAGGTGCGTTCGCTGATGGAGGCGAACAACCCGGCGGTGATTCCACGGAATCATCGGGTGGAAGCGGCGCTCGATGCGGCGGTGGAAGGTGGCGATCCCGGACCGATCCGTGAACTGCTGTCGGTGTTGGCGAGCCCGTATCGGGCGACCGCCGAAGTCCTGGCCGCGTATGGTCCGCCGCCTGCGGGCACGGCGCGGTATCGGACGTTCTGTGGGACGTGACCGGGGGGCTCAGGTCGGTTCGCGAAGGCCGAGGTGATTGAGGCGTTCGCGGAGGGTGAAGCGGGTGATGCCCAGCCATTTTGCGGCCTGGGTCTTGTTGCCACCGGCCTGTTCCATGGTGATCTGGAACAACACCCGCTCGGCTTCATTCACGAGGCGTTGATGGGCGTCGTCGGAGCCGGTCTCACGGGCCTGGGTCAGGAAATGGCGGGCGAGGATTTCGAGCGCCGAGGTGGCGTCGGCGGTGGCGGGGCGTTCGGACTTGGCAAGGGTGGTGCGGACGTGATCGATGCCGACATGGCCGCGGCCGAGGAGGAGCAGTTGTCGGACGATGTTGGCGAGTTGTCGGACGTTGCCGGGCCAGGGTTGGGCCTGGAGCAGTTGGATGGCTTCGTTGGTGAAGGCGGGTTGACCGACGCCGAGTTCGCGGGCGAAGCGGAGGCCGAGATGGCGGGTGAGGGCGGGAATGTCCTCGGGGCGTTGTCGGAGGGGTGGAAGGGTGATGGTGAACTGGCTGAGGCGATAGAAGAGGTCCTCGCGGAAGAGGCGTTCGGCGAGCATCTCCTCCAGGTTGCGATGGGTGGCGGCGAGGATGCGGACATCGACGGGAAGGATCTCGTTGCCGCCGACGCGGGAGATGACGCGTTCCTGAAGGACGCGAAGGAGCTTGGCCTGGGTGGGGAGGGTGAGGTCGCCGATCTCGTCCAGGAACANNGCGCCGGTGAAGGCACCGCGTTCATGGCCGAAGAGTTCGGATTCGAGGAGGGGTTCGGGAATGGCGGCGCAATTGACGGCGATGAACGGGGCCTGGGCGCGGTGGCTGTGCTGGTAGAGGGCGCGGGCGACGAGTTCCTTGCCGGTACCGGTCTCGCCACGGATGAGGACATCGACGGGTTGTGCGGCGACGCGGCCGATTTCCTTGTAGATGTCGCGCATGGCGCGGCTTTGGCCGACGAGGGTGTCCTGGGCTGGACTGCCTTCGCCGAGGCCGACGGGTTCGGCCATGAGGCGTCGGGTGGCGACGGCACGGGCGGTGACGGCGAGGAGTTCCTCCATGTCGAGGGGTTTGAGGAGGTACTCGAAGGCGCCGTGCTTGGTGGCTTCGATGGCGGTTTCGGTGGAACCGTGTGCGGTGATGAGGACGATGGGGAGCCGGGGTTGGGCGAGGTGAAGCTGGCGGATGATGTCGAGGCCGGAGGTGCCGGGAAGACGCCAGTCGGTGACGACGACGTCATGGTTGCCGGCGAGGGCGACGGCGAGGCCGGCGGAGCCATCGGACTGGATCTCGACCTGGTATCCCTCGGCGGCGAGGAGTCGACGGAGGGAAGCGGCGGCGCCGGGATCGTCCTCGATGAGGAGGAGGCGTGGGGAGGGTTGCACGGGAGGTATCACGGGACGGTGGCCACTGTGGCGAGGATGCGGGAGGCGGGTCGGGACTCGGTGGGAGAGGCGACGAGGGGGAGATGGATGGTGAAGGTGGTGCCGCGATCGGGATGGGTCTGGTAGGAGAGGGTGCCGCCGTGTCCCTCGATGATGCGGACGCCGATGCTGAGGCCGAGTCCGGTGCCGCAGGGTTTGGTGGTGAAGAAGGGGTCGAACAGGCGGCGTTGGACCTCTTCGGGTATGCCGGGGCCGGAATCGGAGACGGCGATGTCCATGACGGGGAATGAACGGCGGCCGTTGCGGAGTTGGCCGGGTTGGGCGCTGAGGGTGACGGCGGAGCCAGGCGGTGAGGCTTCGAGGGAATTTCGGACGAGATTGATGAGGACCTGCTTGAGCTGTTCCGGGTCGGCGGGGAACGGGGTGTCGTCGAGTTCACCGATCACAAGACGGACATTGCGCCGGGCGATTTCAGGTTCGAGCAACCGGGCCAGGTCGCGGAAGACGGTCCCGGCCTGGACGAGCCGCGGGCAGGGATCGCCCGGGCGTGAGAAGCGCAGGAAATCGTCGACGATCCGTTCGAGTCGGGAGATTTCCGAAGTGATGACGGAGGCGTCGACGTGTTCGTCGGAGCCGGGTTTGAGGCAGCGGGAAAGGGTGAAGGCGCGGGCCTTGATGGAGGTGAGGGGATTGCGGATCTCGTGGGCGACGCCGGCGGCGAGGACGCCGAGTGAGGCGAGCTTCTCCCGGCGTTCGAGGGCCAGGCGGGATTCGCGGAGGCGGGTGTGGAGCGGGGCGATGAGATCGTGCCAGACGAAGGCGCCGAGGCAGCCGATGAGTGCGAGGAGCGCGAGGAGTGAACCGATGGTGAAGCTGTGGAGGGCGCTGACCGAGTTCTCGGCGTCGGCGAGGTAGGTGTTGAGGACGGAGCGATGGCTGTATTCGAGTTCGGTGGCGAAGGCCAGGAGGGAGAGGGAACCCGATTCAAGGCGGTCGATGAGTTGGACGGGTTCGAGTCGGGTGCCGGCATCCTGATGCACGGCGAGGATTTCGTCTGCATCGGCTTCGAAGATGCGGAAGGCCTTCTGGATGCGGCCAAGGATGACCCGATCGGAGTGCGAACGGGATTCGGCGGCACGGGCATCGATCCACTGATGGAGCGCCGTCCGGAGTTCCATGAAGCGGGCGCGTTCGTCGGCCCTGCCCGTGATGCCATAGCGGGCGAGGGCGTGATTCACTTCCAGGACGCCGATCTTGTAGTGCTCGGCGAGATCGAGGCCTTGGTCGAGGGTGGGACCGAGGGCGGCGAGTCGGCCGGTCTCGGACCACGCCACCCAGGCGCGCCACCCGAGAAGGGCGGAGACGGCGAGGATGGCGGTGGCGAAGAGCGCGACGCGGCGCGGGAGATCCCACTTCACGAGGGGGAAAGTGCTGAAGCGGGGCCGGGTTGCAACCGTGGGTATGTGCGGCAAGGATGAGCACGTGAAGTGGTCGATACTGTTGGGGCGTGTTTTCGGGGTGGAAGTGCGGTTGCACGTCACATTCCTGCTGTTGCTCGGGTTTTTCGGATGGGCGGCCTGGAAGGCGACGGGGACCCTGTCGGGCGCATTGGCGGGGTTGGCCTTTCATCTGGCCCTGTTCGGATGCGTGTTGTTGCACGAGTTCGGCCATGTGTTGATGGCGAAACGATTCGGGATCCGGACGAAGGACGTGACCTTGTTGCCGATCGGGGGTGTGGCGCGGTTGGAATCGACGGGGAACAGTCCGAAACAGGAGTTGTTGATCGCGTTGGCCGGGCCCGCGGTGAACCTGGTGATCGCGGCGTTTGCTTTTGGATGGTGGTGGCTGGGACCCGCCGCACAGTCGGGGTTCAACTACGAGACGTTGCAGGGGAGTTTCCCGCTGGTCCTCATGGCGGCGAACCTGTTTCTGCTGGGGTTCAATCTCTTGCCGGCCTTTCCGATGGACGGTGGGCGGGTGTTGCGGGCATTGCTGTCGTGGAATGGAAACCGGGTCTGGGCGACCCAGGTGGCGTCCAATGTGGGGCGCGTGATGGCCGTGTTGTTCGCGTTCGCCGGGCTGTTCCTGGTGAACCAACCCATGCTGCTCTTCATCGCGCTGTTCGTATGGATCGGTGCCACCCAGGAAAACCAGTCGGTGACGACGGACTCGTACCTCGCGGGTGTGCCGGTGAGGAAGACGATGCTGACGGAGTTCCGGTTGGTGTCGCCTTTCCACACCCTGGAAGAGGTGTCCGGGTGGGTGTTGGCGGGATTCCAACATGACTTCCCGGTGGTGGCCCAGGGCGAGGTGCTGGGATTGATCCTGCGCGATGACCTCTTCACGGCGTTGCGGGAAAAGGGTCCGGAAACGTTGGCGCGCGATGTCATGCGCAAGGAATTCGTGGTGGCGACACCGGAGGAACCGATCGACAGGGTATTGCGACGGGCCCAGGCGACGCCGGGAATGCCGATGACGATCCCGGTGTTGTCGGGCGGGATCCTGGTGGGGTTGGTGACGGCGGAGAATGTGGGGGAGTACGTGATGATGGCGGCGGCGTTGCGGGATGGGCGGCGGTGAGTCTGAGTATAACGATCTGCAGGGATGGACTGTCTAAATTCGGATTGTTTGCGGCAGGATCGCGGGTCAGCGGTCCGTTACCCCCAAGTGATTAACAATGCCGCCTGGGGATGTGTGCGGGCGGGGTTGCTGCTGGTGGTTGTGGCAATCATTGGGGCGTGTCGCCCGGTGAAATCGGCAAAGCAAGACGCTATGTTGCTTGAGGCGGACGCATTCCTGGCGTCTGGCGAGAGATGGAGGTCGGTTGAGAGATCGGGTGCGTCGATGAGTGCGTCGATGGAGGTGTGCGAAGCGGCCGGCGCACTTCATATAGGAACTGTGCAGGGACTGCAGACGATGGATGTCGGAATACGGGAGTTCGAGGTGGCAAGGGTCTACACCGTACTTCAGATGCTCGCGCAGATTCGTGGGTTGAAGGACAAGGAGGCGGAGTACGGGAAGAAGGCAGCCGAGGCGCTTCAGAGGTCAGGGGCAGAGCAGCTTTCGGTACCTCCCGGGAGTGAGGTGGATATCCTTCGGACTTCCACCGAAAGGTGGGAGATTGCTGCGAGATCAGGTAAGGCCCTCGAGAATTGTCAGGCGGCTGGTGAGTTGCATATCAGGACGGTGCGGGGGCTCCGGTTTGTGGATCCCGCGATGCAGGCCTTTGAAGAGGCCAAGGTTTATACAAGGCTTCGGAAACTGGCGCGGACCCAGGGCGTTCGTGACAAGGAGGTCGAGTATGAAGCGAAGGCTGTCGACGCGCTGAGGCGAACCGGCGCCAATTCAAGGGCTGGTCCCGGTATGGTCGATGCGTTGGAGCGGAAGTTGGACTCGAACTGACTGGGGAAAATGGGGAGAGGTTGGGCCAGTCCCATAGAGTGGATGGAGGGATCCTTGTCACCGGTCCCGCATCACGCGCAGGCGGAGGTAGTCATTGTTGCCGTGATCCAAGGGCAGTGGACCGAAATTGATCTCGTGTCCCGTCCCAGGAATCACTTGGACCGGATCCCACACCGTTTCCAGAAATGAGCCGACCAATCTCTCCAACACGTAGGTTCGACCGGGACGTGAGTCTGCACTTAGACTCCATGACCCGGCGATTGGGGATTCCCACCGAAGACGGAGCACGGACGCAGGATCGACGGGGGAAGTTCCTGCCTCGAACTCGCCCCGTGCATCAATTCCGTCCTTGTCCGTATCCAATGTGGCGTCATCCGGATCGGTGTCCGAAAGCCCTGCCAACTCCTCCCACCAGTCCGGCAATCCATCTCCGTCTGAGTCCTCGGAAATCACCACCGGGATGGTCGCGCGCCGCAGGATTGCAACTCCGGGTTTTGCCACAAAAGCGACGCGCACCGAATTTGAGCCTGCCGGCCCAAGGAATCTCAATTCCCTCAACTCCCCGTGTCCGGGCACGGCTCGGATGACGGGAAGATGCACCTCGCCCGGTCTGATGACGTTTGCTCCATCTCCCATCTCGGACAGAAACGTCCAGATAGCTGGGAATCTGACGGCAAGGACCGTGTTGGAGGCTGTGATTGGGCCAGAGTTCTCCAGCAGTACCGCCAGGCTGAAGGGGCGTCCGGCAGTTGCAGTGTCCGGGGGAATGAACGGGAGTTGGCCCTCCAAGGAGGTCGATAGTACCGACTCTCCAATGCCGCTTCCCATGGCCATTTGATAGTATGACATGGAAAGGCTCGGATCCTGGAACAGGGCAATTTCATCGATGTCACCTTGGAACCCTGATCTTCCGGGAATTCCTCCCAGCCGGAGAGGTGATCCGATCCCTGCCAGGGTGAATTCACGGGACACGGGGTTGCTGAACGAAAAGGAGTCGTCAATTCGCACGGTGAAAGTCTTTTGTCCGGCGGAGTCCGTCCTGACCTCAATGCCCAGGTGGTGCCATTGTCCGTCGCGGAGATCGTATGGCCTGAAAACCATGGAAAGCGTGGGAGAAATGGGCTGCCCGGCCATGGACACCCTGACCACACCATCAACGTGTTCCACCTCATAGGAGTGCTCGGGTCGTTCAAGATCGGTTCTTGATGCCAGCAGCCATGTTTCGTTCGAGTTTGTCGTGAGGGGCAGGCGGAAAATCAGGTGCAGGCTAAGGCGGCTATTAATACCCATCTCAGGCTCCATCCTGGCTGGCAGTTGGATTCCGGCCTCGGGTGAACCCAACCTGAAGGCCATCGAGGTACCCCGGGTGGTGAATCCCACGGGACCGATGCCCTCGGCATGATTTGTCCCAACGTGATCCAGAAAATCCCCTTCGCCGCGCCAGAATGCGATGGGGGTCAATCCGGCCCCAGGTGGATTCAGTACATCGAGGCCCGCCACGGCGAAGTCATTGGACTGGTCGTTGTTCCCTGAATCTCCGGAGAGAGCTGCCCAAAGGAGTTGCCCTGGCTGAGCGCTGACGCGAAACGCTTCCATGGCTCCCCATACCTCGGTCTGCTCGCCAGCCGCCAGTTCGCCAATCTCGGCCTCGATCCGCGGGCCCCCCAGCGCATCTCCCGGCCTTATCAGGACAGTGCCCTTCGAGGTTCCCAGGCGCACATCCGAGGCGCCGATCTGGGACGGCAACGGAATCCGGGCAACCACCCCCGTGGCTGTGCGGGGCGCCCCATTGGAGATGACGAGCCGGAATGGAGTCAGACCTGGTTCCCTGACCATTGCCGGTGACGACACCTCCCAAGCGACAATTCCCAGATCGGGTGTGTGACCCACATCGATTGGTTTTGAAAACACCCGGACACCGTTCGTCAATTCGGCGCCGATCAACCAACTTCCTGATCCTGACGGGAGCCGGACCGATCCCGACCACGCTCCATTGGTATCGAGGGAGACCTCGCCGATCAGTTCGGGGGTCACCGTTGATGCCCGCCAGGGAACGTCCATTCCCCTAACAATGGTTGTGCCGTGCGGCGTTGCGGTGCGCCATTCGGAAGCCGCTCCCCGCGTCTCCGCGCCGTATCGCCAGAACAACGGCTGCACCAAGTTCCCGAAAGGCGGACCACCCACTGAAGAGTTCCCAACAATCCGCGGATGAAGCCTGAGTCCAATGTCAAATCCGGGCCACTCCGACGGATTGAGGCGGACTGGGTAGGTGAGGTCCTGCGGCACGGTTCCTCCGTGGGAAAAGAAGTCGGTCACGTTCCCTCTCATGAGAATCGCAACGGTCGCCGATCTCAGGAACAACTTTCGTCAGGTCTCCGCCTGGATCGAGCACGGCGAGACCGTGCAGATCATCAAGCGGGGCAAAGCGTTCGCTCAGATCCGGGCGGTCGGCTCGGTCGATTCCGATCAGAAGCCGCCGAAGCCCGATGTCATGGCACGGCTTCAGGCTGTCTGGGGCGACCGGGAATTTTCCCTGGGTGAGGTGGAGGCGATGAAAGCCGCTGAACGGGAGGGCGAGAACAGGTGATTGGGTATCCGGATACCTCCTTCCTGTGCGCCTTTTATCGCAAGCAGGCGAATTCGGCAGAGGCCGCCCGATATTTTGCCCGTATGCCGGAGGCCCTGCATGTGACTTCGCCCTTGTTGTTCGAGTTCCGACAATCGATCCGCTGGCAGACCTTCCGGCATCAGAGGGATCGCTCGAAGGGCTATGACCGGTCCACCGCCAACGCAGCGTTGGCGAGTCTGAATGCGGAGATTGCCACGGGGGCGGTGGTGGTTGTCCCGGTGGATTGGGCGGATTTGGTGAGCATCGGGGAGTGACTCTCAGCCCAGTACACCTGGACCGAGGGTTATCGGGGATTTGACAGGCTACACCCGGGCTGGGCAACCCAACGGTTCCCAACCAACGGCAGGATTTGGGGCAATCCTGACCCATGACATTCGGCGTCGAAAAGGTGGCAATGGGCCGGAGGTTTGGAAGTGACCCTCCCGAGAACGCGGAGCAGTGCTGACCGGCTACGTGGAGAGCGGGATTCCTGTCCCGTAAAACGGCCTTTCCAGAGGGGGGGTGTCGTGGTTGGGTGAGGCCACGATCCTAGGAAGAACCGTGGCTGAGATCCTGTCGTGCCGATGAAGGCCACGGGATCGGAGGTTGCGAAGCGGAGAAAGACCCACGCGTATGTCGATGCTGAAGACCCAACCGGTGAATGTGGAATTGGATGGCCGGACCTTGCGATGCCTGGTGTGCAGCCAGGAATCGTTCCACAAACGGAAGACCCACCTGGACACGGCGATGCTCGCCGAGATGAACCCGCATTGGTCGGATTCGGAGGGGCATTGCCTGATCTGTGATCACTGTGGGTACATCCACTGGTTCCTGCGACCGCGGTGAAACGGGCGGTCCAGGTGGCACCAACCGGAGGCGGGTCGGGTGACAAGGATATCCATGATGCGACGAATGGGCTGGGGCGGGGTATGGGCACTGACCTTGATGTTCGGGATCGGGGTGGTGCGGGCGGCCGGACCGGAGTCATGGAACGATGCGGAGCTCTGGCGGAAGTTTGCCGATGACCTTGGGGGCCAACACAACTCGGGCGGGACACCGTCCCTCAATGAGTTGCGGGAACAATTGCGGGAGCGGACGAAGACGCGGGTGGAGCTGTTGCGGGTGCCGCGCCTGGATCTGAAGCCGGAAGCCATTTACCGGAAGGCATGCGATTCGGTGGTGGCGATCGGGTCGGTCTTCAAGTGCAACCGATGTCCCCACTGGCATACCGGGGGCACGGCGACGGGTTGGGTCGTGGGCCGTCGCGGTGAGGTGGTTTCCAATCACCACGTGTTCGCGGAGGAGCGGAACACCAATGTCGTGGCGATCGGGGTGATGACCTCGGATGGACGTTGTTTTCCGGTGCGGGAAGTGTTGGCGGCGGATCGGGAACGGGATGTGGCCATCTTCCGGATTGATGCGGTGGACCTGCCGCGATTGCCGCTGGCGCCGGCTGAACCGGTGGGGCGCCCGATATCGGTGATCGCGCATCCGAACGGGGAGCTCTTCACCTTCACCCAGGGGCACGTTTCACGATACGCGCAGCGGTCGGTGAGGGTGGGAGCGGATCCGGTGGAATGGATGTATGTGACGGCGGATTTCGCGGTGGGATCGAGCGGTGGACCGGTGTTGAATCGGAAGGGAGCGGTGGTGGGGATGGTGGCACGGACGCGGACGATCGTGGCGGATGCCGGAACGGACTCGGCAGCGAGCCAGATGGTGGTGAAGATGACGGTGCCATCGGAAGCCATCCTGCGGTTGGTGGAGGGGGTTCGATGAAGGAAGGGATTGTGATGCGGATTTACGGTTGGTGGATGGGGTGTCGCGGAGAGACGCGGATCATCTCGGTGGGTGGGGTGATCTTCCTGTTGGATCAACTGACCAAGCTGGTGATCGTCCTGAGCCTGCGGTTGAACGATCACTGGGCGGCGTTGCCCGGGTTCCTGCACATCGTGCACTGGGGCAACACTGGATCCGCCTGGAGCCTGTTCCACGGGAGGAACCATGCCCTCGCGGTGGTCGCTTTGGGTGCGGTGGCCGCGTTGTGGTACTGGCGACATCATTTTGAGGCGCATCGGATGCCGGGTCAGGTGGCGTTGGGGCTGTTGTTCGGTGGGACGGTGGGGAACCTGCTGGACCGGTTGCTTCCCGGACGCCGCCATGTGGTCGATTTCCTCTATTTCCATGTCCAACCGCGGGGATCGGCGGAGGTGCTGGGATTCCCGGCGTTCAATGTCGCCGACATGGCGATCTGCGTCGGGGTGGGGATCCTGATGTTGCTGAGCTTTCATTCGAAGCCGCCGGAAGTGGTGGAATCAGCGGGTGCAGGGAACGGGAACGGGACCGGATCGGTTGGCGGGAAGCCATGAGCAAGGATCCCGTGATCATTGCCGGGGCGACGGGCACCGGTAAGTCGGAGTTGGCGATGCTGCTGGCGGAGCGGATCGGGGGAGAGGTGGTTTCGGTCGATTCCATGCAGGTGTATCGCGGCATGGATATCGGGACGGCCAAGCCGGATGCGGCGATGCGGGCGCGGGTGCCGCATCATCTGTTGGATGTGGCGGAGGTGTCGGAGGGATTCGATGCCGCGCGTTTTGTGGGATTGGCGACAGCGGCGGCGCGGGAGATCCGGGAGCGGGATCGGGTGGCGATCTTCTGCGGGGGAACCGGTTTGTATTTCAACGCGTGGTTGAATGGGTTGGGAACGGCGCCGGCGCCGGATCCGGTGTTGCGGGCCGAATTGGAGGCGATGCCATTGCCAGCGTTGCTGGACGAGTTGGCCCGCAAGGATGGGGCGACCTTCGATGAGATTGATGTGGAAAACCGGCGTCGGGTGGTGCGTGCGGTGGAGGTGATCCGGTTGACGGGACGCCCGTTTTCCCAACAACGCGCGGTGTGGACCGAGCGGGCACCGGCGTTGGTCGGGCGAAGCATTGGCCTGGAGCGGGATCGGGAGGAATTGGTGCGCCGACTGGAGACGCGGGTGGATCGGATGTTTGCGGCGGGGTTGATCGATGAGACCCGGCGATTGATGGAACTGGGGTTGGGGAAGAATCGGACGGCGTCCCAGGCGATCGGATATCGGCAGGTGATGGAGCACCTGAACGGGGAGCGTGGGTTCCGGCCGACGGTGGAGTTGGTGAAGGTCAAGACGCGGCAGTATGCGAAGCGTCAGGGAACGTGGTTCCGAGGGCAGATGGATCTGGAATGGGTGCGGTTGGAGCCGGGCGTGGAGATGGAAACGGTGGCGGATCGCTGGGCGGAGAAATTGGGGTAGGTAGAGCCTGTCCCCGGAGTGCCGAAGCCATTGATAGCCACCAGTTAAACCCACGCAACAAGAAGTCTCATAACGGGCAAAATCCCCCTCAATCACGCAAATCTGACCTTTATGTGCCCTGACCGTCTGGTGGTGATCCAAATTTGGTCCCCTGCGGCATCTTCAACCCGAAGGGTTGGGAGCCGGTAGCCCGGGGTCGCGAAGCGCACCCCGGGAAAGGATGAAAGACATATATCTACCCCGGAGGGGTTGCAG
>DITU01000021.1 GCA_002422905.1 Verrucomicrobia bacterium UBA6176 | reverse complement strand
CCCCCCCCCCCCAGCGGGCCGCCCCTTCCGAATTCCCAGAGTTGCAGCAAAACCGAAAAACCCCATCCTACCCCCACGATGAAATCATTTGCCCGCCTGATCATACTTGCATCCGCGAGCACGTTGGTCGCCACCGCCCTCGCCCAGAGCCCCTCCGAACTCCGCGCCAAGGCTCTCGAAATCACCAGTCCCATCCCCGATCGGATGCCCGGTGCCGAAAAGGATTCCAAGGCCCTCGTTGCCCTCGGCAAGACCCTCTACTTCGAGAAACGTCTCTCCATCAACAACACCCAGTCCTGCAACAGCTGCCATCAGGTCGATGGCAACAAGGCCGGTGTCGATGGCGAACCCACCTCCCCGGGTGCGCTCGGCAAGCGCGGTGGGCGCAATTCCCCCACCAGCCTCAATGCCGGCTTCCATATCGCCCAGTTCTGGGACGGTCGCGCCGAAGACCTCGCCGGCCAGGCCAAGGGTCCCATCCTCAACCCCATCGAGATGGGCATGCCCTCCGAAGCCGCTGTGGTCGAGAAGCTCTCGGCCATCAAGTCCTACCAGAAGTCCTTCGCCAAAGCCTTCCCCGGCACTCCCAGCCCGATCACCTACGACAATCTTTCCCAGGCCATTGCCGCCTTCGAACGTACCCTCGTCACCCGCGACCGCTTCGACGACTTCCTCAAGGGCAAGGACAACGCCCTGACCGCGGCGGAACTCCGGGGTCTCGATGACTTCCTCACCGTCGGCTGCACCACCTGCCACAACGGCCCGCTGCTCGGCGGCAATGGCTTCCGCAAGGTCGGCGCCATCAATCCCTACTCCAACCTCGACGACAAGGGTCGCATCGATGTCACCAAGGAGGAGGAGGATCTCCACGTGTTCAAGGTACCGTCGCTCCGCAACATCGCCCTCACCGCCCCCTATTTCCACGACGGCGCCTGCCGATCCCTGACCGATGCCGTCTCCCAGATGGCCTGGATGCAGCTCGGTGAAAAGCTTCCCCAGGAGAAGGTAGACTCGATCGTCACCTTCCTCCGCGCCCTCAACGGCAAAGGCCTGAAAGGCAAGGAAGCCCTCTCCACCCAGGTGCCCGCCGCCGGTGCCGAACCGGCCATGCCCTGATCCCGGACGTCTTCTCCCCTCATCACCGACCACCCCCCGGAACTTGCCGTTCCGGGGGGTTTTCCTTCTTCTACACCCCGTGATTCCCACTCAGGACGCCGTCCTTTCCGCCCTTCGCACCGTCAAGTATCCCGGCTATTCCCGCGACATCGTGTCGTTCGGTCTGGTCAAGGATGTCCAGATCGATGGCGCCGCCATCGGCGTGCTCATCGAACTGACCTCTCCCAATCCAGAAGTCGGCAAGCAGGTCGCCGATGCCGTCCGTCTCACCCTGCGCGACGCCTTCCCGGGGATGTCGGATGCCCATGTACAGGTAAAGGTCCCCACCCCGGCGGCCGCCGCGAGCACACCCCCGGGAGTGCTCCAACGCCAGAAGGACCCCCGTATCCGCCGGGTCATCGCCATCGCCTCCGGCAAGGGCGGCGTCGGGAAATCCACCTGCGCCGTCAACCTCGCCTGCGCCCTTCGCGTCACCGGCGCCCGCGTCGGCCTCATGGATGGCGACATCTACGGCCCCTCGGTTCCCCTCATGATGGGCATCCAGGAACGCCCCACCGTCGGGGAGGATGAACGCCTGATCCCGCCGTTGGCCCACGGGGTGCGCCTGATGAGCATGGGTTTCCTGCTCGAACCCGACCAGGCTGTGATCTGGCGCGGGCCCATGATCCAGAAGACCATCCAGCAATTCGTCTCCCAGGTGGACTGGGGCGATCTCGATTACCTCCTCGTCGATCTCCCGCCCGGTACCGGCGACGCCCAACTGTCCCTCTGCCAGACCGTCGCCCTCGACGGCGGCGTCGTCATCACCACGCCCCAGGAAGCCTCCGTCGGCGTCGTCCGCAAGGGCATCACCCTCTTCGAGAAGGTCCAGGTCCCCATCCTCGGCATCATCGAGAACATGGCCTGGTTCGATGCCCCGGACGGCACCCGCATCCCCCTGTTCGGAACGGGCGGCGGCCGGCGCGAAGCTGAACGTCGCGAACTTCCCTTCCTCGGCGAAATCCCCTTCCACACCGGCATCCGGGAAGGAGGCGATGCCGGCATCCCGGTCGTCGTCGGACAGCCGGGCAGCCCCGCGGCGGAAGCCTTCCTTCGGATCGCCCGCGAACTCCGGGTGCGGCTCGATTGACCCGTTCCTTTTCTTTGACTCCCGGGGTGGTCAGGAGTAGCAAATTGGGTCACATGGGATCGACAAGCGCACCTACCTTCTCACGAACCGGCCTCGCCGCGGGTCTGTGCGCTTTCGGTTGCGGTCTTCTCCTCCTGTCCTCACCCGGCCTGGCCGGTGAAAAGCTGATCGAAAGCGGTCCCAGCCGTCCCGGCACCGGTTTCAATTCCGGTCCCCGCCCCGTCGATCCGGTCCTTGATCGGATCCTGCAGCAGCAGGAACTCAACGCCGCCCGGCCCGGGGCCGATTTCGTTCCCTCCATTGCCGTTCCCCGCTCGGCTCCCAGCCTGGATCCCGAGATGCAACGGCGCTGGTCCATCGAACTCGACAAACGCCGCAACTGGCTTCTCGAAAACGCGTCCCAGGTCAATCTCCGCCGGTCCGGTACCGAGGCGGGGAAGGAAGATTCACCCCGCTTCAGCCAACCGTTCAAGGGACTGGGCAGTCTTGAATCCGCCCAGGACCGTTACTTCCGCTCCACGGAGTCCAATGCCGCCAATTCCACGGGCGAAAACCGGAAGCCCGGCGATTTCGACCGGCAGGATTCCAACGGCGGCTTCAGTCCCGAGTTCAATCCCGACGCCACTCCCCTCTCCGCCACCTCCCGTTCCAACACAGCAGGCGGGGCCACCAATCAACCCGGTGTCTTCCAACGCTACGGTCAGATGGCTGATCCGGCTGCCCTCCGACGCGAAGCGTTCACCGAAGACAACGGCCTCTTCTCCAATCCGGCCGCTTCCCTGGTCGATGAATCGCGCCTGACCGCCCTCGAACAGCGCACCGCGAATTTCAATCGTCTCCTCGATCCCGACCTCCCCAAGGGCGTCGCCGGTGCCCCCGAAGCCGCCGCCGGTGGACTCGGTCTCAGTCCCTTCAAATCCATCATCGACCGACCCAGCCGCTCCCAGCAGTTCCAGTCCCTCCTCACCGGACTCGAACCCTCCGCCGCAACTTCTCCTGCCTTCGGCGGTCCCGCCCAGTCCGCCACCGCCGCACGGCCCGCGTTGCCCGCCGGATTCGACCGCTCCGCCTCCTTCGCTGCCCCGGCCGCCGCCATCATCGCGCCACCCCCCGTCTCCACCCGGCTCGCCCCGCGCCCGGCCGTCCTCACCATCCCCACCCGGGGCTTCTGATCGTGTCGCTTCTCCTGACGCTCGGGCGATGGATGCTTCTCCCGCTGCTCGCCGTCTCGCTCTGCGCCGGTGAAGCCAGGATCGCCAAGGTCCTCCCCAGTCTTCTCGACCGTCAGGGTCGGGCATCCGTCGCTCCCAGCCTCTATGAGCGCGATGCCTACCAGGCATTCCTCCGCTCGACCCCCGATCAGATCGGCGGGCTCCGCATCGATGTCCGTTGGAAAGCCCCCCGCCCACCCTCGGGGACCGTCCGACTCCGACTCGAACTCCGCGGATCGAACACCAGCACCAACGCCCCTCTCCTGATCGAGCGCGAGGTCTCTCCACCCCGGTGGGGCGGTTCCTGGACCCAGATCACCCTCGACACCGCAGCCCGCCAACAACTCGGCGATCTCGTCGCTTGGAGAGCTTCCCTCCGCCGCGACGACGAGGAATGGACCTCCGTCCAATCCTTCCTCTGGTGAGCCACGGGAAGTGGTTTCACGCGAAGCCGCAAAGAACGCCGAGAAGGCCGAAGGGGAATGGTGAGCGGTGCGGAGAGGTTTGGTCGCCGTGGGGATGGGGCGGAGATGTGGAGCCTGTCCCTACGGGATCCCTCTCTGTGTCCTCTGTGTCCTCTGTGGTGAATTTGGCCGGTTCGCGGGGGCATCGATATGCGGAATGAATCCCGCGCTCCCGGGGGATCGTACTCGTCATCGTACTCGTACTCGGTCTCGTGATCCGGTTTCTCCCACGGGCAGGATCCCCGTGGTTTCGAATACGAGTACGAGTACGACATGGGATTGGAGGATGGGGCATTGAAGTCCAGGGAGCCTGTCCCTACGGGATCCCTCTCTGTGTCCTCTGTGTCCTCTGTGGTGAATTTGGCCGGTTCGTGAGGGGCATCGATATGCGGGATGAATCCCGCGCTCCCGGGGGATCGTACTCGTCATCGTACTCGTACTCGGTCTCGTGATCCGGTTTCTCCCACGGGCAGGATCCCCGTGGTTTCGAGTACGAGTACGAGTACGACATGGGATTGGAGGATGGGGCATCGATATGCGGAATGAATCCCGCGCTCCCGGGGGATTCCCCCCGATTGCACCCCGTGATTCACTCCGACCCATGATGCGTCGGTCCGTTCTTTTCCTCCTCGTCGCCGGACTCTTCTCCACCTTTCTCCACGCCCAGGAACCGGTCACCACGCCCAGCGCAGCGCCCGCCGACGATCTCCCCGCCGTGCTGCGCTGGCTGGGCTTCAACTGGTCCGCAGAACAGGTCCAGCAACTCAAGGATCAAGCCCTGCGCGAACGCGCCGCCCTCCTCGAAGTCCGCTCCAACCCAGTCGATCCCACCGTCCAGCAACCCCTCGTCTTTCGACCCTTCGACGAGACCACCGTCCGGAGTCGGCCCGACGGATTCAACTGGCAACCCCCGACCAACGTCGTGGTTCCCCGTGACCCGACCGATCTCCCCTGGCTCGGCATCGCCCCTCTGTCCGCGCTGCTCCGGTCCGGTCAGATCACTTCCGAACAACTCACCCGGCTCAGCCTGGACCGACTCCAACAGCATGGCCCCACGCTGAACTGCACCGTCACCCTCCTTGAGGAATCCGCCCTCGCCGCCGCGCGTCAGGCCGATGCCGAGATCCGGGCCGGTCGCTGGCGCGGTCCGCTTCACGGGATTCCCTACGGCGCCAAGGACCTGCTCGACGTCCGCGGCACCCCTTCATCCTGGGGCGTCGCCGTCCGTTCCAACGCCGTCGCCCAGTCCAACGCCACCGTCATCGACCGACTCAACGCCGCCGGCGCAGTCCTCGTGGCCAAACTGTCGCTCGGCGAACTCGCCATGGGCGACGTTTGGTATGCCGGCAAGACCCGGAATCCCTGGAACACCAACGAAGGATCCAGCGGTTCCTCCGCCGGTTCCGCCGCCGCCGTCGCCGCCGGTCTCGTCCCCTTCGCCATCGGATCCGAGACCCTCGGTTCCCTCGTCTCCCCCGCCAGCGTCTGTCACATCACGGCCCTCCGCCCCACCTTCGGTCGCGTCCCCCGCACCGGCGCCATGACCCTGTGCGCTTCCCTCGACAAACTCGGTCCGCTCGCCCGCAACGCCGAAGATTGTGCCCTCGTCCTGCAAGTCATCCGCGGCCCCGATGGCCTGGACCGCAGCGTCATCCCCGGCGGATTCGCCTGGGACAATGCCACCTCCATCCAGGGACTGCGGATCGGTGTGTTGCGCGACGATCTCACCAAGGATCAGGCCGGTTGGCCCCGACACCAGGAAACCATCGAACTGTTGAAACGTCTCGGCGCCCGGATCGAGGAAATCACCTTGCCCAAACACCCCGCCGCGCCCCTTCGCCTCATCCTCTCCGCCGAAGCCTCCGCCAGCTTCGAACCCTGGGTACGCGATGGCCGGGCCGAGACCCTCGCCCAACAGGCCGGCTGGAACTGGCCCAACCAGTTCCGCGCCGCACGCCTCATCACCGCCGTCGAATACCTCGAAGCCAATCGCGCCCGCACCCAACTGGCCGACGCCATGGAATCCCTCGCCGTCCGCTTCGATGCCCTCCTCGCTCCGCCCTGGCAGGGTGATGCCCTGCTCTTCTCCAACTTCAGCGGCCATCCCTGCGTCGTGATTCCCAACGGCGCAAAATCCCCAAAACCTCCCGCCACCATCACTTTTATCGGTCGCTGGTTCGGTGAAGAATCCCTGCTCCGCATCGCCCGCGCCTGTCAGGCCGCTTCTTCCTGGCACCTCGCCCGCCCCCCCGGATTCTGATCCGGCCTGACCCCCGATCCGACCTCACGATCCACTCGTCCGGACGACAGATCTCGTTCAGGCTCGGTTCATGTTCCTTCGGTCTGTCCACGCCTTCATCCTCTGCCTCGCCGCCGGGCAGGCCGTCGCCGCCCTGCCCGAACTCCTGGTCACCCGCGACGACACTGTCATCACCCAGTCCTGCCGCGTGGTCATCCCCCCCGGCACCGTCATCGCCGACGCCAACACCAACGGTGTCCTCCAGATCCAGGGCAGCGGCATCACCGTCGAATTCGCCCCCGGCTCCGAACTCCGCGGTGCGCCGAGTGAAACCGATGGCGATGTCCTGCGCGGCATCGGCATCCGCATCGATGGCCAGGCCCGCGTGATTCTCCTCAACGCCCGTGTCCACGGGTTTTTCAACGGTGTGGTCGCTTCCGGCACCGACGACCTCGTTATCGAAGGCGGCGACTTCTCCGGCAATTTCCGGCAACGCCTCCGTTCCACTCCGCAGGCCGAGGACGCCGCCGACTGGCTCTTCCCGCATCACAACGATCAAACCCCCTGGCGCAACCAATACGGCGGCGCCGTCTGCATCGAACGTTCCTCCCACGTCACCGTCCGCGGCATCCGCATCCGACGCGGCCAGAACGGGATCCTCCTCGACCGTGTCGACGACTCGAAGGTCTTCGACAATGACGCCTCCTTCCTCTCGGGCTGGGGCATCGCCCTGTGGCGCAGCAGTCGGAATGTGATTTCCCGAAACGCCTTCGACTTCTGCGTCCGCGGCCATTCCGAAGGCGTGTACAATCGAGGCCAGGATTCGGCCGGCATCCTCTGCTTCGAACAATCCAACTCCAACACCTTCGCCGACAACTCCGCCACCCACGGCGGCGACGGCTTCTTCGGTTTCGCCGGGCGCGATGCCCTGGGCGAAACCTGGCTCGATCAGGAGCGCCAACGTCTCCGTCAGGAGACCGGCAAGGACGACGTCGACGCGCTGATCCAGGTCCCGCCCGGACTCGCCCTCGATTTCTCCCGGCGCGGTTGCAACAGCAACATCCTCGTCGGAAACGATTTCTCCTTTTCCCCCGCGCACGGCATCGAGATGACCTTTAGCGAAGGCAATGTCTTCGCCCGGAACCGCATCATTGGAAACGGCATCTGCGGCATCTGGGGCGGTTACTCCTCCGGCACCCTCATCGTCGAAAACGACTTCGAAGCCAATGGCGGCCTCGGATACGGACTCGAACGCGGCGCGATCAACATGGAACACGCCTCGTCCAATCGGATCGCCAAAAACACCTTCCGCAACAACCGCGCCGGCATCCATCTCTGGTGGGATGCCGACCCCGGTCTCCTCCGCCTTCCCGGTGTCGCCGGCGGGCCTTCCGAAGTCATCGGCAACATCATCGACCGCAATCTGTTCATCTTCGATTCCAATCACCCCTTCGGACCCCTCCAACCCACTGAACGCCTCCCCGTCCTCCAGTTGCGCGACGATGGCGAAGGTCATGTCCGCGACAATCTCTACCTGAACAACACCGTCCGTCTCGGTCTCCCCAACGCCGTCGAGTTCCTTGTCAAACCCGGCACGGAACCCCGCGTTGAAGGCGTGGCCCCCGCATGGAGCCTTCCCCGCTACACCCTCCACGGCATCTCCAAGCCCGTCGGCGCCCGCAAGCACCTCCACGGTCGCCAACACATCCTCCTCGATGAATGGGGACCCTGGGACCACGAAGGCCCCTTCGTCCGACCCATCACCGCCACCAACGGTTCTCCCACGTGGGAAGTGTTCAACACCCCGGATCTCATCGCCTCCCTCGAAGCCCCGGGCGCCACCCTCGTCCGTGTCCCCCGTCCCGGATCCCCGTCCGAAATCATCCGCATCCAACCCGGCCCCGGCTTCACCCCGTACCGACTTCATCTCAAAGGCTCCGGTCTGGACCGCACCCTTCACGGCCAGGTCCTCCGCACCGTCTGGGACGCCATCTTCTTCTCGTGGCGATCCGGTCCCGATCCCCGCACCAACCTGGTCGCCTGGCGCGCCCTTGCCTCCGCTCCCGGTGCCGTCCAGGCCCGTGTCGATTCGCTCCGGTTCAACTACGGCGGACGTGGCCCCCGGGACCTGGCCATTTCCGACGCCATGACCAAGGAGGGTCCTGGTGGCGAGCGCTTCGGCATGATCGCCCGTGCCACCCTCCCGCTGCCGGCCGGTTCCTGGCGCTGGATCACCCGCAGCGACGACGGTGTCCGGGTCACCGTCGATGATCGGATCCTGATCGAGAACTGGACCTGGCACGGCCCCGAACGGAACGAAGCCATCCTCCAACTCGACCGCCCCACTACCGTCCGCATTGAAGTCGAACACTTCGAGATCGATGGCCACAGCGAACTCTCCCTCGACATCGAACCCGTCCCACCGCGCTGACCTTATCCCCCCCATCTCCAGTTTCCCTTTGACCACTCCGGTGGGACTGACGCCCAATCCCACCACCATGAATCGCAGGCATTTCCTCCTCTCCACTTCGGCTGCCGCGGGCGCGCTCGCCCTTGCCGGCTGCTCTTCCACCGGACCCCGACGCGACATCCTTGTCGGTCCCCGCACCGCCACCACCACCTCGGCCGGCCCTGCTGTCTACGAGATGCGCGTGTACACCATCGCGCCCGGCAAGGCCACGGACCTCCACAACCGTTTCCGCAACCACACCCTTGGCCTGTTCAAGCGGCACGGTGTCGAAAGCGTCGGCTACTGGACCCCGCTCGATACCGCCGACCAACGACTCTTCTTCCTCCTCCGTTATCCCTCGCGCGAGGCCCGTGAAACCCGATGGAACGCCTTCGCCAACGATCCCGACTGGAAGGCCGCCTACAAGGCATCCGAAGCCAACGGTTCCTTGGTCACCAAGGCCGAAAACCCCTTCCTCATCCGCACCGACTACTCGCCGGTCCATCGCGTCGGCAACATCTCCAAGGGTGGCGTCTGGGAACTCCGTACCTATACCACCCCGCCCGGTCGTCTCCCCAATCTCGATGCCCGGTTCCGCGACCACACCATCAGCCTCTTCGCCAAGCATGGCATGACCAACTGGCTCTATTTCCACAAGATGGCGGACCAACCCGAGGCCGACGTCACCCTGATGTACTTCCTCGCCCACGCCTCGCGTGATGCCGCCAAGGCCTCCTTCGGCTCCTTTGGCAATGATCCCGCGTGGAAGACCGCCCGCGAAGCCAGCGAAGCCAATGCCGGCGGTTCCCTCACCGCTCCCGGTGGAGTGAAATCCGTGTTCCTCGCCGCCACTGATTACTCCCCGACCCGCTGATCCGCCCCTGCCCCAGGTCCCCGTCCGGATCGGCTCAAGTCCCGGCGAGCATCACCACATGCCCGCCCGTCAACCGATCCCGACGGGGACTCCTTGTCGGAGGTTCCCCTTTCAACCCTCACTCCCAGCCCCACTCCCGTGATCATCGCCCCCTCCCTGCTCGCTTCGGACTTCGCCCGGTTCGGCCATGAAGCCGCCCGCGCCAACCGGTCGGGCGCGGAATGGCTCCATCTCGACATCATGGACGGGCATTTCGTCCCCAACATCTCCTTTGGCCCGCAGGTGGTGAAGATCGTGCGACCCCACTTCAAACGGTTCCTGGATGTCCACCTGATGTGTTCCCGTCCCGAGATCCTCCTCGAACCCTTCTGCAAGGCCGGCGCCGACGGCATCACCACCCACGTCGAGCTCGGCGCCCAGGTCACCCCGCTCCTCTGGAAGATCCGTTCCCTCGGAAAAAAGGTCGGTCTCGCCATCAACCCACCCACCCACATCGCCGAAATCAAACCCTTCCTGTCCAAAGTCGATCTCGTCCTCATCATGACGGTCAACCCCGGGTTCGGCGGCCAGTCGTTCATCGAGGAATGCGTCCCCAAGATCCAGCAGGTCCATGCCTGGCGAAAGAAGCTCGGGCTCAACTTCAGGATCGAGGTCGATGGCGGCATCACCGACCAGACCGCCGCGGAATGCGCCCGGGCCGGAGCCGATACCTTCGTCTCCGGCACCGCCCTCTTCAGCCGCCGCAACCTCGGCCAGGCTGTCCGTCGCATGCGCCACCTCACCACCGAGGCCGCCCCTGAATCCCAAGTCTGATATGAGCAGTCATCTGTATAGTTCCCTTGTTGGCCGGGTGCGCTGGTTTTCCAAACGGTTTGGCGCATCCGAAATGTTCCTGAAACCCCTCAGGGTCGGATTTGCGCCGCTGATCATCCCACTTCTCAAACCCAAACAGTTCCAGTTCTCCGGCCAGACCTATCAGTGCCATTACGCCCGATACAACATGACCTGGGCCGGTGAAAGGATGGTGGAAATCCCCATCGGCCTCGGATTGCTCAGGGACAATCCCGGAGCACGGATCCTCGAAGTCGGGAATGTCCTGTCCCATTACGCCACCACTTCCCACACCATCGTCGACAAGTTCGAAAAGGGACCCGATGTCATCAACGAGGACATCCTCGGGTACAAGCCCGACACCCGGTTCGACCTGATCATCTCGATCTCGACCTTCGAACACATCGGATTCGATGACGATGCGGTCGGCTCTTCCGGCGACAAGATCCGGGAAGCGGTTGAGCATTGCCGCAGCCTGTTGGCTCCCGGGGGACGCTTTGTCATGACTGTTCCCACCGGTTATAACCCGGACCTGGACCAACTGATGAGGGAGGGAGCCCTGAAACCTTGCAACGTGAGGACCCTCATCCGGACCGGTCCAAGGGATTGGAAGGAGGGGACGTTGGAGGACGCGCTTCGGCACCCGTATAGGTCCAGGTATCCCTATGGGAACGGAGTCCTCATCGTGGATGTTTTGTCATTGCCTTCCGCACCTGAGCCGCAGTAGATGGCAGAAGCTCAAACGAATAAACAATTCCCAATCGAAAGACCAATGAAGAGACAGCTTGCATCCTTACTGTTGTTGCTCGTGAGCGGAGCGACCCATTTGACATCCCTCGGCCAGACCCTGGCCATCCAGGGATCCACCAACGATCTCTGGGACGTCAACCTGGGAGCGGTGGTGACATCCTCATCCTCTCCGGCAGTCCACTTCTCCGGAAACACCTATAACCCCCGGGCAATCCTGGGGGCGACCTTCCCCGCACTCGGGGATTCCTGGTTCGAGTTCACCTTCGCGGATGGCCGCCCCCCGGGATTCGTCCACTTCGTCGAGTGGCAGACCCCGAATCCCGTTCGTGTCGAACGGATCCATGTGTTCGCCGCAGGCGACGGTCCGGTGTTCGGCAACCAACGCGAATTCGACCGACTCATCATCCGCGCCAAAACCACCGCATCCGGAGCCTTTGACAAGGTCCTGGTGGATTATACACCCACCCATCCCTATACGTTCGTCACTTCGTCCAACAACTGGCTCCTGAACGCGTCCATCGAACCGTTCGTCGCCCAGGAATTCCGGGCTGAGCTGATCGACCGTGGAAATACGGCCTTCAGCGGTCCCCGCCTGATTGAACTGGATGCCTACGGAAGTTCGGTGATCTCCAATCAACCGGTTCCCCGCACCGCCACCGCCACCGCCCAGGTGGTCAACGGCTTCCTGGTCGGTGTCACCGTGGTGGATGCCGGATACGGCTATGTCGATGCTCCTGCCGTCTCGTTCACCGGGGGAGGCGGAACGGGAGCCATCGGTCGGGCCACCATCGAAAACGGGATCGTGAAGTCCATCGCCATCCTCAATCCCGGCAATGGCTATACCAACGTCCCGACCGTCGTGATCGTGGCCCCACCGACACCTCCCCGGGTTGCCGATGCGGTCCCGCAGGTGGTCAATGGATTCGTGGTGGGTGCCTTGATCACGGATCAGGGTGCAGGCTATCCGGAAGCTCCGGTCATCCGGATCGTCGGTGGCGGCGGAACCGGAGCCACCGCTGTCGCGATCATCGAGAACGGCGTGGTGGTCGGCATCTCCATCGTCAATCCCGGCAGCGGTTATACCTCGATGCCCCGGCTTCTCATCGCCTCGCCGCCCTTCACCCCCACCCTGTCGGTTGAGGTCAGCCGGGTCCGGGTCCAGGCCCGGGTCAATCTCGGCGGCACCTACAAGATCGAGATGACGGGCAACTTCGATGCCTGGGTCCCGGTCATGGAAGAGTTCGTCGCCGAATCCGAAGAACTGGAGTTTGAAGTGGAAGTGGAATCCACCGAGCGATTCTTCCGGATCACCCGACTGCGCTGACCCTCCTCAGCCGGAACGATGCAGTTGGATCGGTCGTTCCGGCTCAAGTCTACCCGGCAACGGGTTGATCACGCCCCGTCCAGCCATCGGCTGGCCGGGGTTTTCCTTTGGGGACAGCGGCGGCTTCCGTCCGGCGTTGAGGTCTGGGCAGGATGGGTCCATGCCGAGCTTCGATATTGTATCCAAGGTCAACTCGATGGAGATCGAGAACGCAGTGAACCAGGCGCAGAAGGAGTTGTTGTCCCGATTCGACTTCAAGGGGAGCGGAGCGGAAATCCTTCTGGAGAAACACGAGATCCGGCTGAAGGCACCGGATGCGTTCAAGATGAGGGGTCTGGTCGAGATGGTGGTGAACAAGCTGGCGAAACGATCAATCAGCCCGAAGAGCATCGACCAGGGTGAAGCGGATCTTTCGCCGCTGGGCCATGCCCGTCAGGTGATCAAGATCAAGGAAGGCATCGAAGGGGCGATGGCGAAGGAGATCGCGGTGTTCATCCGTGGCCTGGACCTGAAGGTGACGGCAGCGATCCAGGGCGATGAGCTGCGGGTGACAGGCAAGAGTCGGGACGATCTCCAGGCGGTGATGGCCGCGGTGCGGGATCATGATTTCCCGGTGGCGCTGGGGTTCCTCAATTTCCGGGATTGAACCGGGAAACCGGAGTTGGATCAGCGACTGGTCCGGCCGGGGAAGGTGGCGCGGGCCTGGTCCAGGCTGGCGAGCAGGCGTTGGAGATAGGCATCAGGCTTGAACGGGCAATAGCGGGCGCGGGTGCCTTCCTGCAGGGATTGGCGGAGGTGTGGATCGGTGAGGCCCCGGCGCAGTGCATCGGCAAAGGCGGCGGCGGTCCGTTCCCCGACCCGGATTCCAGAGATTCCATGGGCAAGCCATTCATCGGCTCCGCCGCCTCCAAAGGCGATGATGGGCCGTTGATGGGCAAGTGCTTCCACACCAACAAGGCCGAAGGGTTCGTGCCGGAGCACGGGGAAAAGTACCCATTGGCATTGACGATACCAGGCATCAAGAGCAAGCGGGGCAATCTCACCGAGGAACCGGACGCGCGACTGGAGATCCAGGTTGGCCACCTGCTTTTCGAGGGCGGCGCGATGCCAGCCATCGCCGGCGATGACCAGGCGCCAGGGAAAATCACGGAGGGTGTTGAGGGCCTCCAACGCGACCTGGACGCCCTTGGGTGGAACGAGACGGGAAGGAAGGAGCAGGAGTCCGGGTTCCTGCGGATCGGGGACGGCGGCGGGGATCGGGGCGTAGAGTTGGACGAGATCGATCCGCCCCGAGTCGTACCCGTTTTCAAGAAGCCCGTTCACCATGAAGCGGGAGGCGACCTGGATGCGGAGGTGGGGATGGTTGCGGATACGGGCGAGGCCATCGGTGCGGGACCACCGTCCTGCATTGCCCAGGGGTGAGCGACCGCCACAACCCTGGAGGTAGTGCCACAGGAGGCACGACAGGCCATGCGGGCGATGGCAGGGAGCGAGATCACGGGACATCCGGTCGCCGCTGGAACAGAACCACGACTGGTCGTGGAGAAAGACGGCGGAAGCGAAGGCGGCGGCTTCATCGATGAGTCCCGGCACACGGACGCCATGGAGCTGGATGACATCGGGCTTCCACTCCTGGCACAGGGCGGTGAGATCGCCCGGGTTGCCGCCGTTGGGGAGGGAACGTACGGGGCAATCGACGGCGACGGGGCCGGAATCCTGGTAGACGAGGAGGACCTGATGTCCGGCGTCCTGCAGGAAGCGGCAGGTTTCGACGACAACCCGGTTCGCGCCCCCGTTGTGCGGGCGTGCTGCTTCGTTGACCAGGATGACGCGCACGGGCGGAGAGTGCCCGGGCGCGTGGGGATGGAAAAGAATTTGAAACCGAAGTCTCAACCTTGGGTAATCGCCCGGACTGGAAGCCTGCCGACGTCCAAGCGGATCCGAACGATCCAGGACCGGCGATGCGACCGAAACTGATCGAGCCCTCCACATTCCATGAGATTCCCTTCCCTTCCCTCCCTCCTCATTGCCTGGCTGTCGGTTCCGGTGCTGTTGGGTGCCACCGAGGAACGGGTGGAGCGCCGGTTCGTGGTCCAACCCCAGGGACAGGTCACCGTGGAAGTGGATTTCGGGGCGATCGAGGTGGTCGCCCACGACCGGAATGAAGTGGCGGTGGACGTGTGGCGACAGGTGAGGATGGGATCGGAGCGCAAGGAGAAGGAGTTTTTGGCGGAGCGCCCGGTGAACTTCGAGCAGGCGGGAAACGAGGTTTCGGTGAAGGTGGCGCGTTCATTGACTCCGGGATTCGGCTGGTCCTGGCGCGGGAACCGGCGCGAGGCGTTGTACCGGATCGCGGTCCCGGTTCAGACCCGGCTGATCCTCGTCACCTCGGGAGGGCATGTGCATGTGACAGGGGTCGGCGCCGATGTGCAGGCGCGGACCAGCGGGGGGAGCATCCGGTTCAGGCAACTGACTGGCACCCTGGTGGGCGACACGTCGGGTGGCCGGATCGAGGTGCTGGAATGTCAGGGCAGGACCACGGTGGAAACCAGTGGGGGATCCATCGAGATCCGGGGCGGTGGCGGATCCCTTGAAGCGGAGACGTCGGGCGGCTCCATCCGGGTCGGGCCCTATGCCGGACCGGTTGACGTCTCCACCAGCGGAGGCGGGATCACCGTTGAGAATGTGGCGGGTGAAGTCCGGGGCTCGACCAGTGGCGGCAGCATCCGGGCCATCCTTACGGCCCCTCTTCCCGGCCCCGTACGACTGGAGACTTCCGGCGGCAGCATTGCGGTCACGATGCCGGCCAATGCCGCGTTCGACCTGGATGCATCCACTTCCGGCGGCGGCGTGCAATCCGAACTCCCGGTGACCGTCACCGGCAAGGCGCGACGGAGCGAATTGGTGGGACCGGTGAACGGGGGTGGACATCCGGTGAAGCTGCGGACCAGCGGTGGCTCCATCCAGGTCCGAAAGGCGGCACCGGCGACACTGGATTGAGTGGGTCCGGGAAAGTTCGCGGGATTTGACGGAGGCGACCCGGATTTGGTTGGGTGCGGACCATGGACGACCGGTTGGAGCGACAGCGGCAGATGGTGGAGCAACATCCGCAGAATGAACTGGCCCGGTTCAGCCTCGGGAAAGGGTTGTTTGACCGGGGCGACTTCGACGGAGCGTTGCAGCAACTGGAAGTGGCATTGGGACGGAAGCCGGACTGGATGGTGGTCCAGATCCTGATCGGGAAATGTCATCAGACACTGGGTCGCCCGGATCAGGCGCGGGCGGCATTCGAGAGGGCGCGCCAACTGGCCATCGAACAGCACCATGAAGGACCAATTGCCGAGCTGGACCAATTGCTGGCGGAGCAATGATTGCCGGGACAATCCCAATCGTTCACCAAGGCACTGGGCCCGGTAACTGCTTCTGAGGAGGGTGGATGTCGGAATTCTCGATCTTGGCGTTTGGGTCGGTGGGTTGGCTGATACGGGCCGGGACAGCCCATGATTTCGCGATGGCTGGACGGGCGGGCGAACCCGTGGAAGCCGACTGGTCCGGATGGGGTCGGCGATTGATGGAGGATCCGCTGGTGGGATTGGCGGAGTGGATCCCCGCATTTGGTTCGCTGTTGCTGCGGTTCGACGGGGAACGACCGACCCGAAGGCATCTGGAGACGTGGATGGCTTCGGGATTTCCGGAGGAAATCCACAGGCGCCCAACCCGGACGGTGGAGATGCCGGTACGATACGACGGCGAGGATCTAGGGAGTGTGGCGGAACGACTGGGGATGAGCCGGGAAGAGGTGATCCGGCGGCATGTGGGGGGAAAGTATCGGGTGCAATGCCTTGGGTTCAGCCCCGGCTTTCCCTACCTGACCGGGCTGGATCCGGGGCTGCGGGTTCCCCGACGTGATTCGCCGCGGGCACGGGTTCCAGCGGGCAGTGTGGCCATGGGTGGGAGTCATGCCGGCATCTACACGGTACCCAGCCCGGGGGGATGGAATCTCCTCGGGACAACGACCCGGCGGATCTTCGACCCGGGGGCGGAGCGGATGGAAGACCGGTTCCTGCTGGGGGTGGGTGACGGCGTGCAATTCGTGGAGACGGACGAGGCGGCGGTGAACTGGGAACCAGCACGTTGGACCGAACGGGAGGATCCGTGGCTGCGGCTGATTTCGTCGGGCGGAATGCTGGGGATTCAAGATGGGGGACGACCGGGTTGGGCGCGGTACGGGGTGCCGGCGGGTGGGGCGATGGATCCGATGGCCCTGCGTTGGACGAACCGTTTGCTGGGGAATCCGGAAGAGTCGGCCGCGCTGGAAATGGCGGGGGGCGGCCAGATGCTGGAGGCGCTGGAAGTGGTCACAGTGGGGATAGGCGGGGCGGAGGCACACGGGGAGGTGCGGTCACCGGACGGACGCGTGCGCGGGGTGCGTTGTTGGTCGACGGAGACGTTGGTACCCGGCGAGGTGCTGGTGTTTCGCGGGGGCCATGATGGGGTCTGGAGTTACCTGGCATTGCGGGGCGGGGTTTCCGCTCCGCTGGTTCTGGGCAGTGCCTCCTACAACGCCCGGGCTTCGCTGGGGACGGTCCCCCAGGCCGGCGACAGCATCACGGGCAATGGTTTGGAATCGGCGCTGGATTCCATGACGGGATCGCGTTGGGTCGATCCGAGGTGGTTGCCCGGACGGGACCGCATGACGGTGCGGGTCTGGCCGGGACCCCAGGCGGACCGATTTGAACCGGCGGCCGTGAAAGCGTTCTTCGAGTCGGTATGGCGGGTCAGTCCGCAGTCGGATCGGGTGGGATACCGGATGGAAGGCCCGGCGTTACCGGTACCGGGCGGGTTGATGACCTCTGAACCCGTCCTGCCGGGGTCCGTGCAGGTACCACCGGAAGGACGCCCCATCGTGACCATGCCGGACGGACCGACGGTGGGGGGATATCCGAAGTTGGGAATGGTGGACCCGCGGGATCTCTGGCGGGTGGCCCAGACGTCGGCGGGGGCGGAAGTGACGTGGGTGCCGGAGGGTTGGGACGGATGAGGGGTTGGGACCTCAACTGCGATCTCGGCGAGGGCGAACCGGCGGCCGTGACGGCGGGTCTGTGTGCGGGAGTGGGAAGGGTGAATGTGGCGTGTGGAGGGCACGCCGGGGATGACGATTCGATGCGCCGCTGCGTTGAACTGGCGCTGCGTCATGGATTGAAGCTGGGGGCGCATCCCGGGTTGCCCGGGGAATCAGGTCGGGGAACAGCCCGGATCGAGGTGGCTGGATTCACCCGCCTGGTCCGGGAACAGGTGGAGCGATTGGTGCGGATGACGGAGGGTGAGTCCGTACGGGTGGGCCACGTCAAACTGCATGGGACGCTGTATCACGCGGTGGACGAGGACGGGGAACTGGGGAGGGCGATGTCGGACCTGATGCGGACCCGTTTCCCGGGGATGCAGGTGGTGGGGTTGCCGGACCGGAATCTGGAACGGGCGTGTCGCAATGCCGGAGTGGGTTTCGTGAGGGAAGGTTTTCTGGATCGGGGATATCGGGAGGATGGCCGATTGATTCCGCGGGGTGAACCGGGAGCATTGCTGGGGATGGAAGCGGTGATGGAACGCTGGCGGAATTGGTTGCGGACGGGGGCGATCCGGATTGATGGGGACAGGCTCCTGACCTTGCAGGTCGAAACCTGGTGCCTCCACGGGGACACACCCGGCGCACTGGAAATGGTCCGGGAACTGGGACAGATGAACCGGGAGGGGTGAGCGGGTTATCCGCAGAGGATCTGCGTCCCATAAGTCCCATGCGCCCTCCGCCAACAACCCACCTCCCGCTCCCCGTTTTCAGACTGAGGCCAGATCGGGACCGGCGTTGTCGGCGTGGGTCTCGACCCAGCGCGCGAGCAACCAGAGAAGGTCGCTGAGCCGGTTGAGGAAGATGAGGATCTCGGGGTTGGGCGGTTCACCGGCGTCGTGGAGGGCATGGATCCGGCGTTCGGCCCGACGACAGGTGGTGCGGGCGACATCGAGTGCGGCGGCTTCGGGGGTGGCGCCGGGCGTGGCCCAACCCTTGTAGGAGATGCCCTGGGCCTCGATCTGGATCACCCATTGATCGAGACGCGTGACGAACTCGGGTCCGGTGACCTGGAAACCATCGGCAAGGTAACGGGCGAGGTCCGAGGGGTGGGTCGCGAGTTCGCCCATGACGAGGACGAGATCCTTCTGGATGGCGAGGAGCATGGGGCGGACGAAATCATGGGTGGCAGCCGCGCGGGCGACGCCGAGGGTGGCATTGAGTTCATCAACGGTTCCGTAGGCTTCGACGCGGGCGTGGGATTTCGGGACGCGCCGGTTGTACATCAAGCCGGTGGAACCGGAGTCGCCGGTGCGGGTGACGATGCTCATGAGGTGGGGAGGGTGGAGTGGAAATGGCCGTGTGCAAGGCTGGGAACCCGATGAGCAGGCATCAACGGGTTGGTGCCGTCGCACGCCCCCTTGTCCCCTCCGCGCGCCAACCGGCAACAGGCTGTCGCCGCTCCAGTCAGCGGGCCGCCTGTTTCCTTCTCACGTCGCGGATGCCGCCGTAGCATTGCCGCCGTGTTCTTCATCGTCATGGGCGTGTCGGGCTCCGGAAAAACCACCGTGGGACAGATGCTGGCGGCTCGTCTCGGGTGCGGGTTCCGGGACGGGGACGAATTCCATCCGGAATCGAACGTGGCGAAGATGCGGTCGGGAACGCCGTTGAACGATGAGGATCGGAAGCCGTGGTTGCTGGCGATCCAGGCGCACATGCGGTCGGAGCATGGAGCGGGTCGGGCTGGGGTGGTGGCGTGTTCGGGATTGAAGGAGGCGTATCGGGACCTGTTGTTGCGGGGGGAACCCTGGGTGCGGTTCATCCATCTGACGGGGCCGAAGGAAGTGATTGCGGAACGGATGCAGGCGCGCCCGGGACATTTCATGCCGGTGACACTGTTGGACAGCCAACTGGCGACCTTGGAACCGCCAACGGACGCGTGGGTGGAAGACCTGCGGAGATCGCCGGAAGAGATCGTGGAGAGCGTACTGGCGCGGATCAGGGCCGGGGGCTGATCGGAGGGATCAACGTTTGCGTTCGACGAGGCGTTTGTAGGAGAGGATGCCGTCGGTGATGGCCCGGGCGAGTCTGGTGCGGCCCTCGACCAGATAGATGGAAGCGGCGTCGGTGGGATGGGTCATGTAGCCGCCTTCGACCAGGACGCCGGGCATCTTGAGCAGGGTGAGTTCGCGGAAGCGGGCTCGGCGAAGTCCACGATCCGGCAACGGAGTTCCCTCGACGATCGCCCGATGGATCTCGTGGGCGAGGACGATGTTGTCGGAGTTGAATCGGTTGCCGGGATAACTGCCGCCGCCGTTGTTGCCGGTGTCGTTGGTGGAGCTGGCGCCAGCCGGGGTGAGGCAATAGGTCTCGGCACCGGAAACCTGCCGGGCACCGGGACCTTCGAATCCGTTGAAATGAAGGCTCACGAACAGATCCGCCTTGGACTTCGCGGCACGCGCGGGCCGGTCGTCGAGATCGATGAAGGCGTCGACATCCCGGATGAGGATCACCTTGAAGCCGGCGCCGATGAGTTGGCGCTGGAGGTTCCGGGCGAGGAGGAGGGTATAGCGCTTCTCCTGATGCCGACCTTCAACGTGCCCGGGATCCTTGCCGCCGTGACCGGCGCTGATGGCGATGGTGCGGATCGGATTCCTGGCGGTGCGCCGGGGCGGATTGAGGATGGGATTCAGCAGCGTCTCGACATCGCGCGAGGCGATGAGGAAGGAGTTGCCGACCTGCCGGACCGGAGCGGTGAGACGGACGTCGAGACCGTCGAGGGACATGCGTTGGGCCTGGGCGCGGAAGATCAGACGGGAAGCGCGGTTGGTGAGGTTGAGTTCTTTGGAATCGCGTTCCTGGGAAGTCCGGTAGCCGTTGGCCTTGGCCCACGCTCCGAGATCGGTGTAGCTGACCGGAGCGGATCGGGTGGGACGGCGGGAGTTCGCTGCATCAACCTGAAGGATCAGGCTGAGCAACAGGAGCAGGAATGACCGGCGTACCATTCCGGCAGGATGCCGGTGATGGAGCCTGGTTTGAAGCACAGATGCCGTGGAGCGGCAAACGGGGTGCGCCCCCTCGTACTCGTACTCGCCAACAACTTCAGGATGCGCCCGCGGATGGAGGGCGCATCCACCGCTTCCGGCGACCCAACGTCGCCGCTCCAGTCAGGGGGGAGCGTCAGGACGCGTCCGCGATTGGCGGGATCAGATTTCGACCTGCATGCCGAGTTCGACGACGCGATTGGCGGGCAGGCCGAAGAAGGCGGTGGCGCTCTGGGCGTTGCGGGACATGAGGCCGAAGAGGCGTTCGCGCCACAGGGCCATGCCGGGTTTGCGGGCAGGGATGACGGTCTCGCGACTGAGGAAGAAGGTGGTCTCGTGCTCGCGGAATTCGAGGCCGAGCTTCGCGCACATCTCGAGGACCATGGGGACATCCGGTTCCTCGAAGAACCCGAACCGCGCCCGCACCCGCCAGAAGCCCAGGGACAATTTTTCCACCTCAACCCGTTGGTCGTCCGGAACGCGCGGGTCTTCATCCACCTGGATGGTGAGGAAGACGACGCGTCGGTGGAGGACCTTGTTGTGTTTGAGGTTGTGAAGCAGGGCGATGGGAGTGCCATCGGGACTGCCGGCCATGTAGACGGCGGTGCCGTCGACGCGTGCGGGTTGGCGGCGTTCGATGCTTTCGATGAACTTTTCAGCGGGAATGGAGCTGGAACGGATGCGGCGCCAGAGCAGTTCGCGTCCGCGTTTCCAGGTGAGCATGAGGGTGAAGAGGGCGAGCCCGACGACGAGCGCGAACCAGCCGCCCTTGGGGATCTTGAGGGCATTGGCGGCGAAGAAGGACAGTTCGACCAACAGGATGGGAACGCACACGAGGCTGGCGAGCCACCACGGCCAGTTCCACAGGCGACGTGCGGCGAAGAAGAACAGGAGGGTGTCGATGCCCATGGTCATGATGACCCCGATGCCGTAGGCGCCGGCGAGGTTGGAGGAGCTCTGGAAGCCGAACACAAGACCGAGACAGGCGACCGCGAGGGCAAGGTTGACCTGGGGAAGGTAGATCTGGCCGCGCTGACGTTCGGAGGTGTGTTCAATGACCAGGCGCGGGATGTAGCCGAGCTGGATACCCTGCATGGTGAGGGAGAACGCGCCACTGATGAGGGCCTGGGAAGCAATCACCGCAGCCGCCGTGGCGAGGGCCACCAGCGGAATCAGCGCCCATTTTGGGGCGAGATTGTAGAACGGGTTGTGCACGGATTCTGGGTCGGTGAGCAACAGCGCACCCTGTCCCAGGTAATTCAGGAAGAGGCTCGGCAGGACCAGGGTGAACCAGGCGATCCGGATGGGCCGACGTCCGAAATGTCCCATGTCGGCGTACAAGGCTTCCCCACCGGTGACCACCAGGAACACCGAACCCAGGATCGGGAACACCTGCCATCGTCCCTCCAGGAGGAATTTCACGGCGTACCAGGGATTCAACGCCGCCAACACACCCGGTTCGCGCAGGATCCCCGACACACCCAGCACACTCAACACGGTGAACCACACCACCATCACCGGACCGAACACCTTGCCCACGGCCCCGGTTCCCGCCCGTTGCGCCATGAACAGCACCGCGATGATCACCGCAGTCGCGGGCACCACCCAGTTCTCGAGCGTGGGCGCGATCACCTTCAACCCTTCCACGGCACCCAGGACCGACACGGCCGGAGTGATCATTCCATCGCCATAGAGCAGGGCCGCGCCAAACAGGCCGAGGCCAACCATCACCCGGGACAGGCGCCCGGTCCGTTCAGCCCGACGCTTCTCCGGAAAGGCGAGGGACAACAGGGCCAAAATGCCGCCTTCGCCCTTGTTGTCGGCCCGCATGACGAGGGCGATGTACTTGATCGAAACGATCAGGACCAAGGCCCAGAAGATCAGGGACAACACCCCGAGCACATGATCCCGCGTCAGGGACATCGCATGGGGACTGTCGAAACATTCGCGGAGGGCGTAGAGCGGGCTGGTACCGATGTCGCCGAAGACAACTCCCAATGCGGCGGTCGACAGCGCCGCCAGCCGTGCACGATCCGGAGGGTCAGACTGCATGGCGGCAAAGGATGTGGGCCTGGGACGATGCGGAGGGAAGGACCGGTGGATGGTCGGTCAGGAACAACCTTCTCATTGGAGCCTGGCAGGATCGCTTCTTCATGATCTCACGTCGGACATTGCACCCAGGGCGGTGTCCGGGCGCGTTGCATGCGATCCGTGATCCGGCCCCTTCCACAGCCTGCGAGGTTAGCTGACGGGCTGGGGCTGAAAGGTGCCCCCGATCCACGGTTGCCCGTGGCCGTACGCCCCCTCCGGATTGGTTGGACCGATCCGGAATTGGTTCCCCCGCGGACGATCGCTGGAAGCGACCGCCCTTCGACGAAGGGGCCGGTATCTCAAACCGGGGTCCGGGTGTCAAACGCCCATCCCGACGGACAGGACCCACGCAGCGCGTATGCATGAAGCGCTCCCACGGAATCCGGGGGGGTGTCGCTTCTTTAGACCTCCAGCCAATCGCCACGCCTTGGGGATCCTGTTCGCCGCAAAACCATTCTCTCGAATCCCGAGGGCTCAACGCGAATGGCCGGGGGCATGCAGATCGGCTCAAATGTCGAATCCTTAAACGCGACCCCATTGCCTCTTCCCGGGAAAAACCAATTCGCCGAAACGTGTACGAATCCCACCGGGATTCCGGCCATGGCCCAGGGTCGCCGAGCTCGCGAGGCTACCCTGGGTGAAGCGCCCGAAGGCGATTTCAACCGCCTTGCGGTTGGATTTCACGGGGATGGTTTTCCCAGGGCAGGTCCTCGTTCCTCGGCCCAAACCTGGGCTCATTGCGGAAAGCCGTTGGCGTTCGCAGCCAATACGGGGTCGAGGATGGAAATGACGGTGCCACTGGACCAACGTCCCCAACCCATCCGCATCCCGGAGGAATGCCATCCAATGCCTGCTGCAATCCCCCTCT
>DITU01000049.1 GCA_002422905.1 Verrucomicrobia bacterium UBA6176 | reverse complement strand
GAAGAAGCGCTTCGGGCGGTGCAGGGCGTTGGCGTCCACGCCGCCGGTGAGCACCTTGCCGGAGCTGGGCACCATGGTGTTGTAGGCGCGGGCGAGGCGGGTGATGGAGTCGAGGAGGATGATGACATCCTTCTTGTGTTCGACGAGGCGGCGGGCTTTTTCGATGACCATCTCGGCGACCTGGACATGGCGTTCGGGCGGTTCGTCGAAGGTGGAGGAAACGACCTCGGCGCCGCGGCAGGTCCGTTCCATGTCGGTGACTTCCTCGGGACGTTCGTCGATGAGGAGGATGATGAGGTGGCTTTCGGGATTGTTGCGCAGGATGGCATTGGCCAGTTTCTGCATGAGGACGGTCTTGCCGGTGCGGGGTGGGGCGACGATGAGGCCGCGGGTTCCCTTGCCGATGGGGCAGACGAGGTCGACGACGCGGGTATTGAGTTCCTCGGGATTGGTTTCGAGGATGAAGCGCTTGTTGGGGAACAGCGGGGTCAGGTTTTCGAAGTGGGTCTTTTCCTTGGCGATGTCGGGATCGAGGCCGGCGACCTTCTCGACGCGGAGGAGGGCGTAGAACTTCTCCTTGTCCTTGGGGGGACGGACCTGGCCCTCGACGTCGTCGCCGGTCTGGAGATCGAAGCGGCGGATCTGGGAAGGGGAGACGTAGATGTCTTCGGGGCAGGGGAGGTAATTGAAGGCAGGGGAGCGGAGGAAACCGAAGCCTTCGGGCATGACCTCCAGGATGCCGCGGGTGTAGATGGTGCCCCCGGCCTGGAGATTGCGTTGGACGATCTGGAAGATGATCTCCTGGCGTTTGAGGGTGCCATAATTCTCGATGCCAAACTCCTTGGCCACCTCGCTGAGCGGGGTGATGGGCATGGGTTGGAGTTCGTGGAGATGGATGGTGCGGGCGGTGACCACGAAGGCGGGTGCGTCCGGAGCGGGAGGCGCGGGGGTATCCTCGTTGGGATTTTCCATCCGTTCCCGGGGCTTGATGATCGCCTTGAGGACCAGGGGCGGTTCCTCTTCGGCCTCCACATTCTCCATCAGGGTCGACGACGTGGATTCGGGCTCAGGATCCGGATGGGGAGGGGGAACCGGGGCGGGAGCGGGAGATTTCTTTCCGCGACCGAGTCTGGCGGTCGGTGCCGCGGGGGCGGGAGGGGGAACCGGGGCTGGGCTGGGGAGGGCGGCGGGCTGGATGGGAAGGGGTTCCACGCCGGGCAACGGCAGGGAATCGGGAGATTCGTCGTCCGCCTTCTTGCGGGTGGCGCGGGGTTTCTTGGGAGCCGCGGGAGTTTTCGGAATGCGTGCCATGAATGAAATCGGGTGGTGATGCTGATGTCGTCGGCAGATTCACCTCCGGACGCGTGGAAAAGGGGTTGGAGAGACCTTCACCTGCGAGGGGGGGAAATCGAAGTCAGAGGAGCTCCGCTGAGGGGAACCCGTGGACGACGGGGCCGAACATGAAGGGTGACCGGGGGCGTGCAAACCAAAATCTTGGGGTGTGGCGGGATGCACGGAGGGAGGGGTCGGAGTGGAGAGGGTTGCTTGACGTCTGAACGGGACGGCGACCGGCGATTGCCGCTCCATGGGTTTCGCTCGGAACAATGCATTGTGAGCTTGGAGGGTGAGTGCTCCACATTGTTCGAAATGTGGTGCAGGCTTTCGCCGTTGAACCCGTTGATCGCGAAGATTGAGGAAAATGCCCGTCGCCGTCTGGTGTTGCCGCCCCTGAGCAAACCTGCCGACGAACTCCCCCGTTATCGGCACTTCTTGAAGATGGAATCGCATCGGCTGCGGATCCTTCATCGGGGTGGAGCTGGGGGGGTGGAAGTCTGTCAGGCGCGGGCCGGGATGATGGACGTGCTGATCCGGTATGTGTGGGAGGCGGTGCAGAAGGCGTTTCCGGCGCGGGCGATCCCGCCGCGCATCGCCCTGGTGGCGTTCGGGGGATATGGGCGGGGCGAGTTGAATCCGGCATCGGACATCGACCTGATGTTCCTGCATGCCGGAGGGCAGGATCTGGCACCGGAACGTCAGAAGGTCCTGGCGGACTGGACGAGCGGGTTGCTGTACACGCTTTGGGACATCGGGTTGAAGGTGGGACACGCGGTTCGGACGGTGGAAGACTGCGTGGAGGTGGCGAACCGGGACATGCAATCGAAGACCTCGTTGCTGGAGACGCGTTGGGTGGCGGGGGACACGCGGTTGTTCGGTCTGTTCGAGAGTCGGTTCCGGGCCCGGTGTGTGCGTGGGTTTGCGGAGGAGTATGTGGCGCAGCGCCTGGAGGATCAGCGGTTGCGGCGTCAGAAGCATGGCAACTCGCCGGCGTTGCAGGAACCGAACATCAAGAACGGGGTGGGTGGCCTGCGGGATTTCCAGAACCTGCTGTGGATGGCCTATTTCAAGGAAGGCATACCGACTTTGGCGGAGTTGTTGGCCCGGGATTTCCTGGGGCCGGCCGAGTTGAAGCAGTTGGAGACGGCGTATGATTACCTGCTTCGGACCCGGACCGAGCTGCATCATGTGACGGGTCGGCCGGTGGATGTGCTGGCGGCCAATGTGAAGCCGGCGGTGGCGACGGGGTTGGGGTATTCGGATCGGGGACCTCGCGCGCGGGTGGAGCGGTTCATGCGGGATTACTACACGCATGCGCGGAACATCTACCTCATCACGAGGACGCTGGAGCAACGGTTGGCGTTGGGTAAGTCGGCGGATGAGCGGCCGGGTGCGAAGGCGTTGCCCGGGCAATTCGATGGGTTCCGGGTGGTGAACGGGCAATTGCGGCATGTGTTGAAGACGGCGTTGCAGGATGATCCGTGCCGGTTCCTGCGTGGATTCCTGCACTGCCAGCAACGGGGGTTGGAACTGCATCCGGACCTGGCGCAGTTGATGCGCCAACAGGTGAGCCTGCTGGATCGGAGCTTCCTGGCGGATCGCCACAACCACGTGACGTTCCTCGAGATCCTGAACCAGCGGGGCAATGTGGCGCCGCATCTGCGGGCGATGCACGAGGTGGGGTTCCTCGGAAAGTTCATTCCCGAGTTCGGCAAGCTGACCAACCTGGTCCAGCACGAGTTCTATCATCAATACGCGGTGGACGAGCACACGTTGACGTGTGTGGAGAGGTTGGATCGGGTGTGGGATGCGGCGGAGGCTCCGTATCAGCGCTACAACGAACTGTTCCGGTCCTTGGAACGACCGTTCGTCCTCTACCTCGCCCTGTTGTTGCACGATGCCGGCAAGGCGGCCGGGACCGGGCATCACGAGATCATCGGGGGCGAGTTGGCGATCAAGGTGGCGCGGCGGTTGAAGCTGGATGCGGCGACGACGGAATCGTTGCGTCGGGTGATCGAGTTGCACCTGTTGATGGTGCAGGTGTCACAACGTCGGGATCTGGAGGATCCCGGGGTGATCGCGGAGTTTGCGCGGGAGGTGGGGAACCTGGAGAACCTGAAGCTGCTGGCGTTGCACACGTTCGCGGATTCGATGGGCACCAGCGACACGCTGTGGAACGGGTTCAAGGATTCGTTGTTGTGGACGCTGTATTTCAAGGCGGAGGCCATGATGCGGGGGGACACGGAGTTCCTGGTGGCGCAAAAGGCGTTCATGAACCGGTTGCGGGACGAGGTCCGGAAGCTCCTGCCGAAGACCTTTGCGGCGGATGAGATCGACGGGCATTTCGAGGGGTTGCCGGCGCGGTATTTCCAGTTGCACAACGCCCGGGACATTGTCCGGGACCTGACGCTGGCGCATCGGTTCATGCACCTGCAACTGACGGAGGCGGAGCGCGCCTTGGAACCGGTGGTGGCGTGGCAGGAGGAACGGGACCGGGGCTATGCCGCGGTCCATGTGTGCACCTGGGACCGGGCCGGGCTCTTTGCCAAGGTGGCCGGATCGCTGTCGGCCGCTGGACTCAACATCTTCGGAGCCCAGGTGTTTACCCGCGAGGATGGCATCGTCCTGGATACCTTCTACGTGGCCGAAGCCCGCAAGGGAGCGATTCCCGGGCAGGAATCACGAAGCCGTTTCGAGAAGATCCTGCTGTCGGTGTTGACGGCGGACTTCGATCTCGACCGGGCAATCTCCCAGGCGCCGCGTTACCCCACGTTGTTCAGGGCCGGTGGCGAACGCCTGGCGGCGCGGGTGCGCATCGACAACACCGTTTCGCCGGATGCCACCGTGGTGGATCTGGAGGCGGAGGATCGCGTGGGCCTGCTCCATGCGGTGTCCAAGGTCCTTTATGAGGCCGGTTTTTCCATCATGCTGGCGCGTATCGTCACCGAAAAAGGGGCGGCGATGGACACCTTCTACCTGACCGATCCGGAGGGTCACAAGGTCATGGACACGGCGTTGCTGGAGCGGTTGGAGCGACGGTTGAAGCGGGTGATGACGGCGTGACGGTGGTGGGGTGGCCTGTCAGGTGGCGGCCCTTCAGGGGGCGGAATGGCGGTCCCAAGCCTGAAAGCGCGGTCGATCCCGCGTTGCGGATGGACGCGGGTGGGCCTATGACCGGCGGCCGCGATGCCGAATGAAGGGTCATTGAAGTGGTTGGGAATGGGGGCAACCCCGGTCCTGGCCTTGGCGCCCATGCAGGCGGTGACCGATCTGCCGTTCTGGCGCATCCTCTCCCGGTACGGCGGCCCCGATGTGTACTGGACCGAGTATCTCCGCGTCCACTCGACCAGCATCGTCGATCGCAATATCCGGCAGGCGATCCTTGAGAATCCGACCGGACGACCGGCGGTGGTGCAGTTGATCGGAAACGACCCCTTTCACCTGGTCCGGATCGCCCGTGAACTGGAGCAGCTTCCGGTGGTGGCCATCGATCTGAACCTCGGATGCCCGGCTCCGGTGGTGTATCGGAAGTGTGCCGGTGGTGGTTTGCTGCGGGAACCGGCCCGGATCGATTGCATCCTCGGCGCAATGCGGGACGCGATCACCCGGGTGCGTTTCACGGTGAAGACCCGGCTGGGATTCGCTGATGCATCGGGATGGGATGAATTGCTGGGAATTTTTGCGCGGCATCCGATCGACCTGCTGACGGTCCATGGTCGGACCGTGGCGGGGATGTATCGGACCGAGGTGGATTACGGATTGATCGCCCGGGCGGTGACGACGGTGGGATGTCCGGTATTGGCCAACGGGAATGTTTGGTCGGCGGAACGGGCGAGGGAGATCCTGCGGTTGACCGGGGCCCAGGGGCTGATGATCGGCCGGGGCTGCATCCGGAACCCGTGGTTGTTTGACCAGATCCGGGCGGTGCAGGCGGGTCGGGAGCCGCGTTGGCCGAAGGGTCGGGAGGTGCTGGAATATGTGGAAGCACTCTATGTCGAGACAGCCCCGCCCGGGGACTTCGTTGAGCGGCTTCAGGTGGAGAAGATGAAGAAGTATCTGAACTTCCTTGGGGAAGGGGTGGATCCGGAGGGCCAGTTCCTGCATCGGATCCGGCGGGTGTCCAACCGCGCCGAGTTCGAAGTCGTCTGCCAGGATTTCCTGGATCACGACCACCCCATGCCCCTGGAGCCGTTTGTCCGGATGGAAGCGGCGAATCCCGGGGTGGATTGATCGGTCTCGGGCGGTTCCCGGTGGGGACAGGCTCCGAGCGGTTCCCGGTGGGGACAGGCTCCGAGAGAGGGTGGCCGACGGGGAACCGGGGAGCCGGAAATGTGGAGCCTGTCCCCCAGGAAATGGGCCATTCAAAGGGACAGGTTCCGGGAATTGTGTGAAGGGGGTGGGCGCCTGGGAGGGAGCCTGTCCCCACGGGGAGGGAGCCTGTCCCCAAGGGTGCGGCGTTTGCGGGGACGGCGTTTGCGGGGGCAGGTCCAGGGGAATCGCGGTAGTGAGGTTGGGCCGGGGAATGGAGCCTGTCCCTGAACTGTCCCTGAACTGGGATGGAGTTCGTCCCTGGCGCCGGGGTTGTTGCGCTGACTGTTCAACGGTTGGCGGATGGATCAGGGTTGGCCCATGCCATTTTCACTGGTTTCCAAGACTGCACTCGTCACCGGTGCCGGTTCCGGGATCGGCCAGGCCATCGCCGAGGTCTTTGCCCGTGCGGGAGCCCATGTCTGGGTTGCGGATTTACGGGCGGAGACGGCCCAGGGGACGGTGGACCGGATCCGGGCTGAGGGAGGGAAGGCGGATGCCTTGGCGCTGGATGTGACGTCGGACGCTGATTTTTCGGCGGCGCTGGAGCGGGTGCCGGTGGTGGATGTCCTGGTGGCGAATGCGGGGGTGGGCCATGTGGGGACGCTCCTGACAACGTCGGTGGCGGACCTGGAACGGGTGTTTGCGGTGAATGTCCAGGGCGTGTTCCGCACGCTGAAGGCCTGGATGCCGGGAATGGTGGAACGTCGACGGGGTTCGGTGGTGGTGATGGCGTCCGCGGCGGGACTGGAGGGTTTGGTGGATCGGTTTGCCTACTCGGCCAGCAAACATGCCGTGGTGGGGATGACCCGATGCGCAGCGATCGATCACGCGACATCCGGGGTGCGGGTCAATTGCATCTGTCCGGGTCGGACGGAGACTCCGTTTGTCCAGGCGCGGTTGAAGGAGTATCCGGACCCGGAGGCGGCCTATCAGGAGATGTGTTCCACCCAGGCGCAGCGTCGGATGGGCAAGCCGGAGGAGATCGCCCACGCGGCCCTGTTCCTTGCGAGTGATGAAGCGGGTTTCGTGACGGGGGCATCGTTGTGCGTGGATGGCGGCTGGATGGCTGGGATGTTTCCCCAGCGTTGAAGGGGTTGGTTTTACGACCCGAGGATGACCGGACCCCTGTTCGGGCGTCGATGCACCCATGTTCGGGGGCATTGATTCGGTCCAGTGCTCGGGCGCATAAATGGACTCTTGAAGTCAGGTTGTGCAGCAGGGAGTGGGTGGAATATCGGCCGGGTTGGCGCCGGTCTGCTTCTGTTGTGCGGCGTCCTCTGCGTGGCCGGGGGTGTGACCCGGGCAGGGGCGGGGGAGGTTGGTCAGGTTGGGATGGGAGTGCGGGAACCGGTGCATCCTCGTCGGAATGTGGACCGGTTTCCGGAGGTTCGTGTACGCCACATCCGGTTTGTTGTGGAGGACACGAATCGTGGTGAGCCGTGTCTCGACGAGTTGGAGGTGTATGGCCCGGGGCGGCCCGGGGTGAATCTGGCATTGGGATCGGGCGGAGCGCAGGCAAGTGCTTCCGGATCCTATTCCGGCTACGGAATTCACACTCTCGAGGGGTTGAACGACGGTCGTTATGGGAACGGACGGAGTTGGATCGCGGATCGTGTGGCGGGCTCATGGGCGCAGATTGATCTGGGGGCGTCGATGCTGGTGGATCAGGTGGTCTGGGGACGTGACCGGGAGGGCCACTTTATTGATCGGTTGGCGACGGCATATCGGATCGAGGTGTCGGAGGATGGGAAGGAATGGCGTCAGGTGGCATCGGGGGCGGATCGGCAGCCCCTGACGGGGCGGGCGGCGCGTTACACGGGGATGTCGATCACGAGTTCGCTGGTCAACCGGTTTGCACCGGCGGGAACAACGTTGTCGGTGGAATCGGCACGAAGGTCCGGGGAGTATGGGATCGATGTGTGGCAGACGTCCGATGGATTGCCCGGAAACACGGTGACGGCGATCTGCCAGACTGTGGATGGCTACCTTTGGATCGGGACGTTGAACGGGTTGGTGCGGTTCGATGGGGTGCGCTTTGTGGTGTTTGGGGAGGGATCGGAACTGCCGAATGTCCGGGTGCTGAGCCTGCTGGGGGCGCGGGACGGAAGCCTGTGGATCGGGACCGACGGCGGGGGCCTGGTGCGATATGACGGGGAGACGTTCCGGGCATGGACGGAATTGGACGGGTTGGAGGGAAACACGGTCGCCTGTCTGGCGGAGGGGTTGGACGGGACGATTCACGCGGGTGGACCGCGGGGATTGAGTCGATGGCGGGACGGGGTGGTGACCGGGGTTCACCGGGGTGAATTGGTGGAAGGGATGTCGGTGGGTCAGGATGGGGATCTTTGGGTGGTGATCCGGGGCGTGCACTTTCTGGCTGGGGGGACCTTGCCGATGCGCCGTCCGACGGGGCCGGATCCGAGTGCGTTCACAGGGGTGCTGGCGGTGACGGCGGGGGAATCGGGTCGGATTTGGTACGGGGGGGTGAACGGCTATCTGGGATGTCTGGTGGAAGGGAGGACGGAAGTTTATCGGGAGCAACCGGGGCAGTTGCTGGAGGCGGCCTGGGCCCTGTGCGAGACGAGGAACGGGAATCTCTGGGTGGGAACGGCCAGTGGCGGATTGCGTCGCTTGAAGGACGGAAAATTCACATCACTCACGACGGAAGACGGATTGTCCGACAACTCGGTGCGGTGCCTTTTCGAGGATCGGGAAGGCAACCTGTGGGTGGGGACGGTGGGAGGGGGATTGAATCGGATCCGGGCGCAACGCCTGACGACACTGACGACCCGGGACGGACTGTCGCACAACGTCGTGATGTCATTGGCGGAGGATGCTGAGGGAAAGGTGTGGGTGGGGTCGAATTGCGGCGGATTGAGCGTGGGTCGTGACGGACGGTTCGAGGCGTATTCGGCGAACTACCTGTTGGACAACCAATGCATCTGGTCGCTGTTGGCTGATCCGGACGGATCATTGTGGGTGGGAACCTGGGATGGTGGCTTGTTCCGCATCCGGGGTCGGGAGGTGGAGAACTTTCCGGTACGGAGTTCCGGTGATGACGATCCGGTGATGGCGTTGTGCGAAGACGGCGAAGGGGGTGTGTGGGTGGGAACCATGCAGGGCGGATTGAAGCGCTTCCGTGCAGGCCAATGGGAGGAGGATTTGCGGACGGCTGCGGTGACGGGACTGGGGGTAACCTCGTTGGTGCGCGAGCCGGATGGCGGGTTGTGGGTGGGGACGGTGGAGTCTGGAGTTTGGCGGGTGCCCGCGGACGGGGGAAAGATCCGGGTGTTGGACCGGTCGTGCGGATTGCCGAGCGATCGGATCCGAACGCTTTATCGGGATGCGAACGGGGTGGTGTGGATTGGAACGGGGAATGGGCTGGTGCGGTGGGCCGACGGACGGTTGAAGGCATTTGGGCTGAAGGAAGGGCTTCCGGACGGGGTGATCTCGCAGATTGTGGACGATGGATTGGGGCATCTGTGGTTCGGTTGCAACCGCGGAATCTTCCGGGTGGACCAACGGGATTTTGACACCGTGTCAGGAGGACGGTCGGCTCGGGTGAATGCCATTGTGTATGGGTTGGCAGACGGCCTGGAGAGCCTGGAATGCACCGGGGGATTTCATCCGTCGGGATTGCGGACGCGAGATGGGCGGTTGTGGTTCTCGACGGTGAAGGGCGTGGTGCGGGTGGATCCGATCCAGGTCCCGATCCGGAAGACGCCGCCGCCGGTGCGGGTGGAGGAAGTGTGGGCCGACGGAATTGCGGTGAAGGATGGGATCGAACTGCGTCCGGGGCTGGAACGGATTGAGTTCCGTTACACGGCACTGAGCCTGGATGCGGCGGACCGGAACCGGTTCCGGCACCGGCTGGAAGGGTTGGAATCGGATTGGACATCTGCGGGGACGCAACGGGTGGTGGGTTATACGCGATTGCCACCCGGCGCGTATGTATTCCGGGTGATGGCGTGCAATCGGGATGGCATCTGGAATGAGGATGGGGCCTCGGTGCGGTTCACGGTTTTGCCGCATGCGTGGCAGACGATGTGGTTCCGGGTGTTGGTGGTGACGGTGGTGATCGGTGGGAGCAGTTGGCTGGTCCGTTTTGCCGCGGTTCGTCGGTTGCGCCGCCGATTGAGGCATCTGGAAGAGCGCCACACGGTGGAGCAGGAACGGATGAGGATTGCCCGGGACATCCATGATGAACTCGGGGCCAACCTGACGCGCATCACGCTGCTCACCGAACTGGGTAGGAATCATCGGAACCATCCCGAAATCCTGCAGGCGGATCTGGGAAAGATCTCCGCCACCGCACGGGAGGCGGTGCGGTCGATGGACAGCATCGTGTGGGCGATCAATCCCCGGAACGATACGCTGGATCACTTCATCAATTACATCGCCCAGTTCGCCGGCGAGTTCCTGCGGGAAGCCGGGCTCCGCTGCCGGTTTGACCTGCCGACAACCGTGGCTGATCGCGAGTTGTCGGCGGAAATCAGGCATCACCTGTTGTTGGTGGTGAAGGAGGCATTGAACAACGTGGTGCGACATGCCCAGGCGACCGAGGTGAAGTTGGGATTGGCCATCATGGGGAACGAACTGTCCCTGACCGTCTCGGACGACGGATGCGGGTTGCCCGTTGGCCCGCCCGGCGAGGGACGTCATGACGGGCTCAGGAACATGCGCCGCCGGATGGAAGATCTCGGGGGCTCCTGTGCGGTGGAAAGCGGTCCCGGGACCGGCACCACACTTCGGCTCCGACTTCGTTTGCCTGCGGTTTCCCATCAAGCCCCATGAATATTCGAGTCGCCATCGTGGAGGATGACGGTCCGGTGCGGGAGAACCTTGCCCGGTTGATTTCGGAATCGGTCGGATTCGAATGCGTGGCCACATTTGGTTCCGGCGAAGAAGCGTTGGCGCAGTGGCCGCGCCGGTGTCCGGACGTGTTGCTGATGGATATCAATCTTCCGGGCATCTCAGGTGTGGAATGTGTGCGGAGATTGAAGTCGATGGAGCCCGATCTGCATGTGGTGATGCTGACGGTCTATGACGACAGCGATCGTATCTTCCAGGCGTTGCAGATGGGGGCGTCGGGATACCTGCTCAAACGCTCGACGGCTGCGGAGATTCTTGGGGCCATTGAAGAGGTCCATCGCGGAGGAGCACCCATGTCGAGTTATATTGCCCGAAAGGTGGTCCAGTCGTTTCGGCAGGACGGGCAGCCGGAAACGTCGCCGGAGAATCTAAGTGCGCGGGAAAGGGACGTGTTGGATTACGTGGCGCGGGGCTTCGCCAACAAGGAGATCGCGGATGCCCTCGGATTGCGGACCGAGACGGTGCGGGGATACCTCAAGACGATTTATGCCAAGCTGCATGTGCGGTCGCGAACCGAGGCGGCCATGAAGTACCGGCGATAGTCCGAGGGAAACTTTCAGCCCATTTGGATGGACCGGCATTCGCCATCGCCCTTTTCGTGTGGGGTGGGATTCTTCAAGGGTCCCCCCCCCGTTCGGGGGGAGAGCAGGGGAAATGGAAACCGGTCCATGGTATGGGAACACCGCGCAAAGTACGTCCGAGAGGATTTGTCTCCGGGGAACCGTGGGTCCCGCGGTCCACCGGAGGAGATCGGTCGAGCGATGATGCGTGAAAGCGAGAATCACCCATGAGCATGGACTCCCACCATACCCCATCACCGCTCTGTTCCATTTCCCGGCCCGACCCTTCGCGCGGGTGGATCTCCTTGCTGATGTCAGCCGGGTTGATGTGGGGAGCGGGCGGGGTGTTGGCGCAGGAATCGCGGGTGGTCCTCACTCCGGCAACCGGATATACCCTGACCTGGGATGGCAACAACGGTGGATACAGCAGTCCGGAAAGTGGGGCGCGGGCGCCGTTGAATGCGGCGTCGGCGGAGAGTGGGGCGTTTCCCTTCGCCAGCAGTTCGTTTGCTCCGGGCGGCATTCACGATGCCATCAACATCAACGACGGCTTCTACGGGAACAGTTCGAGTTGGATCGCGGATTTCGTGGCGGACCCGCCGGATCTGGAGCGGTTCGTGGGAGTGGCCTTTCCCCAGACGGTGGCGGTATCCAGCGTGGCGTGGGGCCGTGACAATGGGGACACCGTGGAGACCTCCTGCGGTGGGACATGCACGGATCGGGCCGTGGGTGCCTACGTGATCCAGATTACCCGTGCTGCGAGTCCAACCGAAGTGGGTGAAGGAGAGGATGCGGCGACAGCTTGGGTGACGGTGGGAACGGTCGAGTACCTGCCCGGGGCCGATAACCTGAATTTCTCTGCGTACCTGCGGCACCGGTTTGAAATCGGCCAGGACGGAAATCCGATTCAGGCGACGGGCCTGCGGTTGAAGGTGTCGGATGCCGGCATTGCGATCGACGAGTTGGAGGTGAATCCGCCGGCCGATCCGGTGCCTCCGATCTCGGACTTCATCGTTATTACAGCATCGCCAGGATTCAACCTCACCTGGGACCTGAACGATGGAGCGTTTTCAACACCGGAATCTCCGGCGCGGACCCCGGGAAACCGGGCGCTGGCATCAGAGGGCACCACCGCCTTTGCGAGCAGCGAGTTCACGGCGGGCAATCACTTTGCGACGAACGTCATTGATGGCCGGTACGGAAACACCTGGGGGTGGATCCCTGATTTCACCTTGCCGGATCCGAATCCTTACATCGGCTTGAGATTTGGCGGAAACATCAACCTGCGAAACATCGCCTGGAGTCGGGATAATGGGGATGCCACCGATTGCTGTGGCGGGGAACTGACGGATCGTGCGCTGGGCATCTATACAATTCAGGTGACGCGTGTGGCGGTGCCGGGGCCCGACACGATGGAAACGGGGGATGCATCGACGGGTTGGGTGACCGTGGGGCAGGTGAACTATAAGTCATCGGGGCTGCCATTCAGGGCGCATTTGCGGCATCGATTCGACATCGCTGCGGTGGGTGGTGCGCCGGTGATTGCGAGTGGAATGCGTCTGAAGGTGCCGACTGCTGGAACGGCCATCGATGAGGTGGAGGTCAATGCGCGGCTCGCGCTGGAGACGGATCTGACCGGGAATCTGGTTGTGACACCCGGAGAAGGCTATTCGATTGGCTGGGACGGCAATGACGGTGACTTTTTTGGGACTTCAGCGGGGGCACGTGCCCCGGAACACGACGGCTTGGAATCGAAGGGCGCCCGGGCCTTTGGCAGCAGTGAATTGGATTTTGGAACCCATTACATCCGCAACGTGGCGGATGGCCGATACGGGAATTCGAGCAGTTGGATTTCCCTCGGGGCTGTGGGTGGGGAAGCCGACCCGGCGCCGTTCATCGGGATCGCCTTTCCTGCACGAACCGATGTCCGGGTGATTGCCTTCGGTCGGGACAATGGAGATACGGTGGAAGCTGCGTGTGGTGGCACCTGCACTGACCGCGCGCTGGGCCTGTACACATTTCAGGTGACGACGGTGGAGAATCCCGGCGTGGAAACCGTTGAGACGGGTGATTCGACCACAGGTTGGGTGACGGTGGGGTCGGTGGAGTATCTGGCCGCGAAAACGCCGGCGTTCAACCCGTCATTGCGGCATGCCTTTGACGTGAGCCGGAACGGACAACCCATCCCGGCGACAGCCATCCGGATCCTGGTCGCCAATCCTGCGGTGGCGATTGACGAGATCGAGGTGAATCCGCGTTCGACGGTGGCGCCGCCGCCATTGAGCGATTTGTTGGTGGTCCGTCCAGCGGTTGGCTTCTTTTTGGAATGGGATGGAACGGACGGGGCGTTCTCCAGTCCGGAAACCAATGCGCCGGCACGTGCACACGCGGGATTGGCAACGCGCGGGGGTGTCGCATTCGGGAGCAGTGAACTGGACGCCGGAGTCCACTTCATCCGTAACATCAACGACGGAACCTATGGCAATGCCCATAGCTGGATTCCCGCCGCCACCGATGCCTCGCCTTCCGTTGGGATCCGCTTGTCGCAGTTGACACGGCTGCGCAGCGTCGCCTGGGGGCGCGACAACGGGGATGCCACGGATTGTTGCGGGGGCACTTTGACTGATCGCGCGCTGGGCACTTACACCGTGCAGGTGACCTGGGTGGCGGATGCGGGACCGGCCACGCCGGAAACCGGCAATCCATCCACGGGTTGGCAGACGGTCGGAGAGGTGGAGTATCGGGCGGCTTATGCCGGGGTGTTCAATCCCCATCTGCGGCATGCATACCTGGTGGGCCAGCCCGACGCCCCCCTGTACGCTTCAGCGGTTCGGATCAAGGCGTCCACCGGCGTGGTGGCGATCGACGAATTGGAGTTGAATCCTGAGCCGTTGGTTGATCCAGCGATTCTTGCCCTGTCGCCAGCGGCCGGCTTTGGCATCACGTGGGACGGCAACAATGGAGATTATTTCACCACCAATTCACCCGCACCGGCCCCAACGAACGATGCGGCGGCGACGGGAGGAGCCACAGCCATTGGTTCGACGGAATTGGGTCTGGGAGTGCACCTGATCTCCCAGGTGAACGATGGATTATACGGCAATTCGAAAAGTTGGATCGCCGATTTCATCAATGGTGACGTGGATCCGTGGATCGGGGTCGCCTTTGGACGGACAGTACAGGTTTCAACCGTGGCCTGGGGTCGCGACAACGGTGATGTAGCCGGTGATTGCTGCGGGGGTAATCTGACGGATCGGGCGGGAGGCATCTATGGACTTGAGTATACACGGGTCGAATTTCCGGGCTTGGAGACGGAGGTGACCGGCGATCCGTCCACCGGGTGGGCAACGATTGGACAGGTGGAATACAGGGGTGCCGGAAATGCGAGCTTCCGCCATTATTTGCGGCACGAGTACGGCATTTCGTTCGAAGGCGCCCCGGTAGCGGCCACTGCCATCCGCTTGCGGGTCCCCAATAACAATAGCGCGGTCGATGAGATCGAAGTGAACACCCGGCATCCGATGCCGGTGATCGGCGTGCCGTTGGAATTTTCAAAGGTTGTGCTTGAATCAGGGCAGTTGGTTTTGGAATGGGAGGGCGATGCCCGATTGGAGAGCGTGGGGGTTCTGGGGGGTACTTGGACCCAGGTGACCGGAGCGACCAGTCCTTACCGGGCCACTGTATCCCCGGGTGATCAATCCTACTACCGACTGAGCCGATGAATTCTGGGAGCATTCAAGGGACAGGCAGCGACCGTGGCAATCTGCGGACTTCGCGTGCATTCACCCTGATCGAATTGTTGGTGGTGATTGCGATCATCGCGATCCTGGCTGGAATGCTTCTTCCCGCCTTGGGCAAGGCCAAGACCAAGGCTCAGGGCATAAGTTGTCTCAACAACCAACGGCAGTTGACCCTCGCCTGGATCCTTTACGCCAATGATCACAACGACCGCTTGGTTTGGAATGATCTGACAGCCGATGGGTCCGGATGGGTGCGCGGGATTCTGGATTACAATCCGGGCAACCCGCACAACACGAATTCGGCCGGCTTGATGAACAAGGATTTCGCCAAGCTGGCACCCTACACGCAATCGGCCGGTGTATATAAGTGTCCGGCTGACCGGAGCTATGTGGTGATCGGTGGGAGGCGCCATCCGCGGGTACGGAGCCTGTCCCTGAGTCAGGCCATGAACTCACGTAACGATTGGCTGAGTGCGTTGACCCGCAAGCGTTATGCGGTTTTTACCAAGCTGTCCGACATTGATGTCATGGGGCACTCCCAAGCTTATGTGTTCATTGATGAACACCCGGACAGCCTCAATTTCGGAGACTTCGCCGTGGCCATGAATGACGGACTTCCCCCGACCCAGATCCAGATCATCGATTACCCTGCCAGTACCCATAACGGCGCTGGTGGCCTCAGTTTCGCGGATGGTCATGCGGAGATACATCGTTGGCAGGACCCGCGTACCCGTCTTCCATGGAAGAACGCCCTGATGCAACTGGTAGTACCGTCCCCGCGGAATGTTGACATGATCTGGATGTCCGAGCGGGCTTCCGTCCCACTGCAGTAGTCCGGGTGATTCGCGCTCTTTTCGGGGACAGGTTCTCACGCTGATTTGCCCCGGAACCTGAAGGGACAGGCTACGCGTAATTGGCTAGTCACGAGCCAAGCAACTTCTCTGGGGACAGGCTCCCAAACTTCGGCACAACCAAGATTGCATGGAGTTCCGGGACCAGTCTTCGACGGATGATGTCGATGGGTCCCCATGGATAAAGTAAAGAATACGTCACGTGCCCAGCAGGCTCATTCCGCCCCGTCCGTCTTCAGGGTTCCCAGTTTATCACCCTGCGATGGCAATCGCTCCCGGGCACCTTACTCGCCACCTGACAGTGATCGCCTCATCGATCCCAATCATCACACCCCGGACCGATGACTCCCTTCCTATCCGATTTCTACCCGATGGGATCCCCCCGCA
>DITU01000143.1 GCA_002422905.1 Verrucomicrobia bacterium UBA6176 | reverse complement strand
CATGACCAACAACAGTCGACGCAGTCTTGCGCTGGCCTTGGTGGCGGCTGCCGCCGGGTTCACCCCGGCGACCTTTGCAGCCGTAACCGACGGCCTCGTACTTCACCTCCCGTTAGACAGCAACTTCACCGACGCCACCGGGCGCGGGAACAACGGCACCCCCGTGGTGCAGGCTGAAATCGGCGGAGCCGAACCCGGCTTCACCACCGGTGTCATCGGGGCCGGCGCAGTCCAGTTGCTGACCGGACAGCACGTCAATCTCGGCGCTCCCACCGACCTNNTGGACCAGTGATCCCGCCTTCATCGGCAACAAGTCCTGGGCGTCCGGCGGCAACCTCGGATGGGTGCTGGCGGCCCAGGGCAATGGCGGTTGGAAATGGAACTGGAACTCCCGCGTGGACGGAAACGGCATCGGCCGCATCGATACCCCGAACATCGGGGTGATCCGCGACGGCAACTGGCATCATCTGGTGGTATCCCACACGCGCACCGGGGCTGCAGTATTCTATGCGGATGGCGTGGAGGTGTCCCGGATCTCGATCCAGGACCGTGGCGATGTGGACACGTTCGACCTCGGGTTGGAGTACAACATCGGTAATGAAGGCACGGGCGGATACGGTTTCGCGAATGACACCGGCGCCCGTTTCAGTGACCTGTCCGTCGACGACGTCGGCATCTGGCGTCGGGCGTTGACCGCCGCGGATGTTGCCGAGATCTACGGCGCCGGTCTCCAGGGTTTCAACCTGGCGAACACGGCTTCGGCGAGCTCGTTCTTCAAGAACATTTCCCCGGCGCCTGGTTCGTCCGGCGCCCCGGCATTGCCGTTGATCCGTGGTGAGATCCAGGCGGGTGCTTCGGCGATCAACCTCGAGAGCGTCCGAATGCTGGTGAATGGTGCTGCGGTGACCGCCACGGTCAACCAGAGCGGGGCCACCACGGTGGTGCAGTACACCATCCCCACGCTTCTGGCGGCGGGCTCCATGCAGAACGTCCGGATCGAGGCGAAGGACGCCGCGAATCGCGATGTGGTCCAGGAATGGAGCTTCACCGTCGGCAACTACGCCACCCTGCCCGCGTCCATCGCCCGTCCGTTGGCGACCGCTGGCACCCCGGGCATCCTGTTCCGTACCGCATGGGCTTCGTTTGTGTCCGGTTCCCTCTCCACCACCATCGCCCGGGCAGAAGAACAGTTGGCTGGAACGCTGATTGATCCGACCTTCGGCGAGGCCTACCTGAACGACGCAACGCCCGGTCCGGTCAACGGGTTTTTCGTGGTCGACACGATCAACTTCGAACAATCGGCCGCTTCCGCTGGAAGCATCCCGGGCGACGTGGCGTATCCGGGGCTTGAACCCGGCGACATCAACAACTTTTCCACCGAAGCCACCATGTGGCTGGAACTCGCCCCGGGCTACTACCGCCTGGGTGTGAACTCGGACGACGGCTTCGCCTTGCGCAGCGGTGCTCCTCCCCGGGATGCGCTGGATGGAATCAACATCGGCAATTTTGATGGTGGCCGTGGTGCAGCCGACACCCTGATGGACCTGGTGGTAACCGAAGCGGGATTGTATCCCTTCCGCCTGATCCATTTCGAGGGTGGCGGTGGCGCCAGCGTCGAGTTCTTCTCCGTGGATGTGGCCACCGGCCAACGGATCCTGGTCAACGACCGGGCCGCCGCTGGTGCGATCAAGGCTTACCAGACCTCCACGGGCACCCCGGTGTCGCCCTTCACCCGAACGGTGACGCCGGCAGTCAATGCCACCGGTGTCCGGCTGGATCCGACGATCACGGCGACCATCGTGGACGGTGCTTCGGCGGTGAACACGGCAGGCATCCAGATGACGGTGAATGGCCAGGCGGTGACCCCGACCCGCACCCGGGACGGCAACGTTTCCACGGTGACCTACACGCCGACGACCCCCTTCCCCGGTGATTCCCAGGTGACCATCGGTCTGGTGTACGCGGATGGTTCGACCACCAAGAACCAGTCGTGGAAATTCTCCACCCGTCCGCCGCCCCAACCGCCGGCGATCACCGGCCACTGGGACTTCAATTCCGGTGACCTGTCGGCGACGGTCGGTTATCCGCTGACCTACGGTCCCGCTGGCCAGGGTGCGACCCAGTTCGGTACCTCGGCCAGCTTCGGCATCCCGGGCATTGGCGGTCAGAGCGTGAACGTGCTCCGTTTCGCAGGGGCATCGACCGCAGGGACCTATTATGACATGCAACACAATGCCGCCCCCAATGGCGACGGCAGCTTGGTGAATCTGTGGACGTTGATCATCGACATCCACTTCCCCGAAAACGGCNNCGGCATTGGTGGTCAGTACGCCAACACCGAAGACTTCGAGACTTACGTGCAGCGCGGCCAGTGGCATCGCGTGGTGTTCGCTGTGGATCACACCGACAACAATGAGTTGGAGCAGGCCGTGATTTCCAAATTCATTGATGGCAAGTTGTTCCAGAATCAGACGCGTGGAACCGGTGTGTTGGATGGACGCCATGCGCTGCGGGATCGCCTGTTGCTGTTTGCCGACGAAGACGGCGAATCCCAGTTGGCCTACATCAATGCGGTCCAGATCCGTAACTACAAGATGACCGATGCCGACATCCTGGCGCTGGGCGCTCCGACGGCGGCCGGCATTCCCATCAACACCACGGTGATCAATCCGCCGGTGGTGGTCGCCGACGTGGTGGCTTCGGCCAGCCTGTCTGGTGATCAGGTCGTCCTGACCTGGACCGGCGGTTCCGGCACCTTCCAGGTCCGTCGCAAGGCGGCCCTCACGGATGCCACCTGGACCACGGTTGGAACAACCACGGAACGGACCTTCACGGTTCCCGCTGCCGACTCCATGGGTCTGTACCAGATCGCTTACTGATCGGGTTCGCCGGATTCCGGCGGTCCGATCTGCAACGGGCGCCGCGGATGACCTCAGGTCTCCGCGGCGCCTTTTCGTTGATCTCCCGGGCGGGACCTGGTGGGCCGCAGATCACTCAAATGGGAAGGCAGTCGGGTGCCTTTGGAATCTGGGGTTGGGACTTGCTGCGGGGGTGATGACATCCCCATTTCCGTAGCCGATCATCATCTGCCAAATCGGGGAACTCGGCGGCTCCGTCTTCCGTTTTCGACTCAGGGATTGAGTCGCCACAAGGTCAGATTGAGGAAGGCGGCGAAGCAGACCCAGGCGAGGTAGGGGATGAGGAGGACTCCTGCGGGGCGCGAGATCTTCCAGAAGCGGACCAGGGTGACCGTCAGGACGGAGATCAGGATAAGGATTTCGACGAAGGCGAGGTCGGGTCGATGCAGACCAAAGAAGAGGGGTGTCCAGAGGGCGTTGAAGATCCATTGGAGGATGAACCATCGGAGCGCGGCACCCTGTCGGTTCCAGCCGCCCTGGCGCCAGACGAGCCACGCGGCGGTTCCCATGAGGGTGTAGAGCAGAGACCACGCGGGGCCGAACACCCAGCCGGGGGGATTCCAGGACGGTTTGTTGAGTCGGGAATACCATTCGTCCGGAGAACCCAGCAGGGAGGATGCAGCGGCGAGGAAGCTGAAGCCCACCCAGGCCACAAGACCCAGAGCCTGACGGGTGGGTGACGGAGGGTGGTTCACGATGTCCGCCTTGGGAGGATCACCCCGCGATAGAGGTTCTCGAAGTCCACAGCGGTTACGGGCCGTGGATTGAATCCTCCAGTCCACTGGCGGGCTGCGGATTCAGCCAGGTCCGGAATCCGGTCGGGATCACCACCGGCGGTGGCAAGGTCGGTGGGAATCCCGGCCAGATTCAAGGCATGGACAAGGGTATCGACCAAGGCATCGATCGCAGCGCTCGACGACAGGTGGGATCCGGCGAGGCCGGCATGGCGGGCGAGTTGGGCGTAGATCTCGCGACAGACGGGATCGGCGGCGTTGAAGCGGATGACACCGGGGAGCATGAGGCCGACGGCGGCGCCGTGAACCAGGTTGAAGTGGGCGGTGAGGGGATTGGCGGCGGCATGGGCGGCCCCGAGCATGGACATCTCGATGGCGGTACCGGCGAAGGCTGCGCCAAGGAGCATGCGGGAGCGTGCATCGAGATCCGTGGGATCCGTCAGGACGCAGGGCAGGGCGTGGATGGTGAGGCGAAAGGCTTCCGCGGAGTAGAGGCTGGAAAGAGGGTTTCGAGGGCGGGTGACCGCGGTTTCAAGTGAATGAGCGAGGGCGTCGATGCCGGTAACCGCTGTGACCCGCCGTGGTTGGGAGACGGTCAGTTCGGGGTCCAGCAGGGCGATGCGCGCGGCGGCCTTGGGATCCAGACAGGCCATCTTCTGATGGGTGACCTCATCGGCGATGAGGGCGGCGGACTGGCATTCACTTCCCGTTCCGGCGGTGGTGGGGATTGCGATGAGCGGGAGCATGGGTTGGGAGGCCTTGCCCACTCCCCAGTAATCCCGCATGGCACCGCCGTTGCTCAGTAGGAAATTGGCTCCCTTGGCGGTGTCCATGGAACTTCCGCCACCCAGACCCACGATGAGGTCCACCCGGGCTTCCCGGGCCACCGACAGGCAGCGGTCGACATCGAGGGTGGTGGGATTCTCGCGCACGGAATCAAACAGGGCGATCTCCAATCCCGCATCCCGCAACGAGGCAATGGCGCGGTCGCAATGTCCGGCTGCGACGATGCCGCGGTCGGTGACCAACAGCGCCCGTGTGCCTCCCAGTTCGCGGGCCAGGGAACCCAGTCTTGGAAGTGTACCCGGGCCGAAGAGGATCCGGGTCCTGGGCGTGATATCAAAAGGTGAAGGAGCGGAGGCCGGCATGAGGTGAAAAACGACCCGTCTTGAGTCGCATGTGTTCAATCCGAGGGCAACCCGGGAAACCGCCTGAAGGAGTTTTGACTCGCCGCCGCCACTCCCCATCCATGCGCTTACACCGACCGGACATCGCTGCTCCGGTTTGGGAGCCGTTCCAGGATGGGTCCCCGTGCAAAGACCGGTCGGAATCCAGCTTCCCCGCAAGGTCGGGTGCTGCGTAGGGTAGCCGATGCGGAGGGTGGGTCGGGTTTCAACCGGGGTTGAGTGACATCACATGAGCACGGGGAAACGGGATGAATCAGCGGATCGGTATCGAGAGGAATTGACGGACTCCAGCGAGGGCGGCGAGCGGTTGCGGATCTATCTGCTTCCAAACCTGTTCACGGCAGGAAACCTCTTCTGCGGATTCCTCGCGCTGACGAAGATCGTCGAGGCCGACCTCGCCGCAGGGAATTACCGCGACATCAAGGTGGCGCTGTTCCTGATCCTCCTGGCCTGCATCTTTGATCTCCTGGACGGGCGTGTGGCGCGGATGGGTGGCTATGAGAGTCCGTTTGGCCGGGAGTTTGATTCCCTGGCGGACATTGTTTCGTTCGGCGTTGCTCCCGCATTTCTGGTGCACCGGATTGTCCTGAAGGATGTCTTCCGTGAGCACCCTGAACTCGGTTGGTTCATTGCAGCGACCTATGTGATCTGCGGGGCGTTCCGCCTGGCCCGGTTCAATTGCCTGGCAGTGATGGCAGGAACGGGGGGAGGCAGGCATTTCATGGGGTTTCCGATCCCGGCAGCCGCGGGTCTGGTGGCATCGTTGACGCTGTTTCTGGTGCATTGGGATGAGAAGGCGTTTCCGAAAGAGAACTGGCGGTTCGCACTTCCGGTCATCCTGGTCTTCCTGTCGTTGATGATGGTCAGCCAGGTGAAGTATCCGACCTTCAAACGCATTCATTGGAGGACGCAACGGCCGTTCACCAAGATGGTGATCATTGTCCTGGTGGTGGTGGCGTTCGTCATGTTGTGGCGACGACTGCTGCCCTATCTCGCACCGGCAATCTTCACCGCCTACCTCCTGTACGGCTTCATCCGTCCGTTCATCTCGCGGCAGATGCAGAAGAGGGTCGAGACGGACGATGGCGACGACGAGGATGACGGGATGGAGGAAGATGAGGCCGGGCGGAAGGCGGGTTGACGTCATCCCATGGACACCCAGTCGTTGGTGGCGGCCTTGTTGGGATGGGTTGCCGGCTTCGTGACCAGCATACCGGGCGGGCCCATCAATGCCACGTTGATGGCCGAGGGACCCCGGCGCGGGTTTCGATGGTGTGTCTTTCTGGCCCTGGGCGCGGTGCTGATGGAATCCGTCTATTGCGGAATCGCCTTTGCCGGCTTCTCCAGTTTTTTCAATTCCCACTGGATCCATGCCGCCATCGAGTTGGTCAGCTTCCTTCTCATGCTCTGGCTCGGGACAAAATACCTCCGGGGGGCTCCCATCCCGGGCCAGCATCGGGTCGAACATTTCGTGGAGGAGACCTTTCATCCGCACACGGCCTTCTGGACCGGATTCCTGCGGGTGCTGGGAAATCCAGGATTGCTGCTGCTCTGGCTCACCGTCATTGCCACCTTGTTGTCGCGGGACTGGATTTCGTATCGGTGGGGATCGAAGTGGCCGTTCATCGCGGGGGTCGCCGGCGGTGGAATGGTCTGGTTCAGCCTGGTGGGATGGGGAGTGTCACGAGGGCGAGGCCGGCTCTCGCCGCGTGCGTTGGCGCGCTTGTCGCAGGCCAGCGGGATTCTGCTGCTCCTGGTGGCGGCGGTGGTGGGATACCGGTTGGTCGAATTGCTTGCCCGCGGGCGGACTCCAGGCCCTTGAATTGAGGTGGTTCGGTAGGAGCACCCGCGGGGAATGGGTTCGGGATTGGCCCATTGCGGATCGTCGGTTCCGGGGAAAAACCTCATTCATGGGGAAGCGCGGTCTCATGGACGATGCCGGTGGACGGGAGGAAGGTGAAGTTGTTCCCATGAGCCTTCCGAGAACCACTCTCGTCACAGTTGCCATTCCACGGATGTCGGATGAGACCGTTCTGGGGCCGGAGTTCCGGGCCATCGGAGTGCGGGCACCGAGTGCGGAACCGAGGCCGTGGCTGGAAGATTTCGATGTGTGTCCGGCTTTGGAGGAGCATCGGATTGTTCATGTCGGACTCGCGCGGGCTGAGTCCCCGCACCGGGTTTTTCGAGGATGCCAGACCTCCAATTTCTTTGCCGTCACCTTGTCAGGACGTGTTCGTGTCCGTGTGGATGGTGAATGGCAGGCAGCAGGGCCAGGATCGGGATGTCTGTTGCCGGCCCACTGCGAGAATGCGTTTGAGGTGCCGGCCGACGGCTGTTGGGAGTATGTCTGGGTTTGTGTTCTGGAGCCCGGTCACCAGGCGGCAACGGCGCGATTGGCCAGGCCGCATGTGGCGCCTTGGCCGGTGGGACCGGTACGGCATGCCGTTTTGGGACTGAGGGATGCGGTGAGGGCCGGGCAATCACCCGCCTTGCTGTCCGACTGGGTGAGTCTCCTGCACTCGCAGGTCCTCCACTTTTGCGGGGCAAGCCGGGTACCAGACGCCTTTGCGGGAGTGTGGGAACGGGTGGTGGGCCGCCTGCACGAGGCGTGGCCTCTGGATCGGTTGGCCGCCGAGGCGCATTGCAGTCGGGAACAGCTGCGGCGCCTTTGTCAGCGAGAGTTCGGTCGGAGCCCCCACAATCAGGTGATCCACCTGCGCCTGCGTCACGCTGCCCGGCTTCTGGCGACCACCGACTGGAAGGTGGAACAGGTGTCGGATTCGGTGGGCTATGCCAACCCGTTCGTGTTCTCACTGGCGTTCAAACGGGGGATGGGTTGTTCACCCACCGAGTATCGGCTGGGGAATCGATGACTTTCGTGTTTCTTCAAATCAGGACCATGCCCTGTGGCAACCATCATATGCACCCGTGCAATGGGGGCATTGGCCTTTGGCAAGCAGTTGGCGCAATACTCCAGCGTTCCCATCTGTCATGAAAAAACATCATCCCCTCTCCGGGGCGGGCCTTCACGCACCCGTCTCACGTCTGGCATGGGCCGCGCTGGCGGGAGCTGCCAGTCCGCTCGCCTACGGCGCTGTGATTGTCGACATCGATGCCACCACCCTGCCTTTGGGGCCGCTCAACTCGTGGGCCAACCGGGGTACCGCTGGGGGAGCCTTTGTTCCCGGTTCGGCCGCAGCTGTTCCTTCAGTGGAAACGGTGGATACGGTCAAGGGGGTCACCTTCAATGGTACCACGCACTTCTATACCGGACCTGCCGCTCCCGAATCGGTAACCGGTGGCAATTCAAGGTCCATCGAGGCATGGATCCACAACCCGATTGCGGCGGCTGAGGAAACCATCTTCGCATGGGGCAGCCGTGGGGGTCCGGACGGATCCAATGTTTCGTTCAATCACGGGCAGAGCCCGGACTTCGGTGCGGTGGGTCACTGGGGAGCTCCTGACATTGGCTGGGAAGACAAGGAGGTCACAGGTCGATGGACCTATGTCGTGTACACCTACGATGCCGAAACCCTCACCACTACCGTCTATTCAGACGGCGAAGTGGCGAACGTGGAGACACTCTCCAGTCCGTTGAACACCCATGCGAGCTCCAGCGGCGGCGCGGCGTTGCCGTTCCGGATTGCCTCCCAGAACGAGGCGAGCGGAGAACCAACGGGCGGCCTGCGCGGTTCGATGACCATCGCCCGTCTCCGGGTCCATGATCTGGCGTTGGATGCCACCACGGTTGCTGCCAATTACAATCAGGGCCTGGATGAGTTCGGGATCCGGGACACCGACGGCGATGGATTGCCGGACTTCTATGAGAAGCGGTATCCGGATTTCCTGGACCATACCAATCCCGCCGATGCAGCCCTTGATCGGGACAACGATGGACGGACCAATCTCCAGGAGTTCCAGGACGGCACCCGGCCGGACATCGCGGACACAGACGGCGATGGATTGAATGACGGGCAGGAAGTTACGGCGGGGACAAATCCGCTCGATCCTGACTCGGACGCGGACGGCTTGATGGACGGCGCAGAGGTCACTGCGGGAACCAGTCCGCTGAATCCGGACACCGATGGCGATACCTTCCTGGATGGCCAGGAAGTGTTGCACGGATCGAATCCGTTGTCGGCAGCCAGCACGCCGAACATCACGCGGCCATTGGTGGAACTGGATGCAACCAAGCTCCCGTTGGGTGGATCCACGACCTGGACAAACACCGGACTTCTGGTTGGCGACTTTGTTGCCCCGGTTTCCACGCCGGTGAGTTCGATCTTGACGGTCAATGGATTCACCTTCAACGGCACCACCCAATTCTTCCGTGGCCCGGCGGTGGCGCCGTGGCTGACGGGCAATGGAGCCCGGACCATCGAAGCCTGGATCTACAATCCGGTGGCGGCGGATGAGGAAAACATCTTCTCGTGGGGACGTCGTGGCGGGCCCGAGGGATCCAACGTGTCGTTCAACCACGGCATCAACGCGACATGGGGGGCAGTCGGCAAATGGGGTGGGCCGGATATCGGCTGGGATGGCAACATTGCCCAGGGGCAATGGACCCACGTGGTGTACACCTGGGATGCCAATGCGCTTTTGACGACCTTGTACAAGGACGGTCAACAGGTGAACTCCGAGCAGTTGGCGGCGCCGCTGGTGACTCATCGCCTGGATCTTGCCGGGCGCCCATTGCCGTTCCTGGTGGCTGCCCAGAACGAGGCGGATGGCAGTACCACCACCGGTCTGCGCGGTTCCATGACCATTGCCCGGATCCGGGTTCACGACCGGACCCTGGACAGCAATGCGATCGCGGCGCAGTTCGCGGCTGAGGCCAACGAGTTCGGGTTGATCGACACCGACAACGATGGTCTGCCGACCTGGTACGAACGCCAGTATCCGGAATTCCTCGACCCGACGAATCCGGCGGATGCTGCCTTGGACTTCGATGACGACGGGTTGAGCAACCTGGAGGAGTACGAGCGCGGCACGCCGCCCAACAATCCGGATGCGGATGGTGACGGCGTGAAGGATGGCGACGAGGTCAAACGGACGGTGAATGGAGTGGCGGCGCCGACCAATCCTTTGGTGGCGGACACGGATCAGGATGGATTGCTCGACGGCGCGGAAACCGCCACCGACCCGCTGAATCCGGATTCCGATGGGGATGGCGTCATGGACGGACAGGAAGTGTTGCGCGGATCCAACCCGGCTTCGGCATCCAGTGTGCCTGCTGCGGGGCGTGTGGGTACACTGGTTGATCTGCGCGCATCCGAGTTGACGCCGGGACCTTTGGCGGCTTGGCCGAATTCGGGTGGCCTGGGCGGCAACTTCAGGTCTGGACCAGTTGGTGGTGTGGTGGAGACCGTTGCGGGGGTGAAAGGCGTGACCTTCGATGGCGCCGGACACATGGATGGCCCGATCGTTCCGTTGTTCATCACGATGGATTCGCCGCGGACGGTGGATGCGTGGATCTTCAATCCGGCGGCTGCCGGGGAGGAGACGATCTTCAGTTGGGGACGTCGCGGTGGTCCGGATGGCTCGAACAACTCGTTCAACCATGGCTCGAACGGCACCTTTGGTGCTGTCGGGCAATGGGGTGGCTATGACATCGGTTGGAACAACAATGTGCATGTGGGTCGGTGGACCCATGTGGCCTATACCTATGATCCGCTGACGACGATCGGCACGGTGTATGCCGATGGCCAAGTGGCCACCGAAAGGTTGATGCCGGGGCCGTTGTCGACCCATTCGAATGACAACCTGCCCGACGGAGGCCGACCGTTGATCTTCCGCCTTGCGGCGCAGACCGACGCCGGGGGCGGGGCGACCGCAGGATTGCGGGGGTCGTTGAGTGTGGCCCGGTTGCGGGTGTTGGACGCCCCAATGACTGCGGCGGAAATCAGTGCGTTGTACGCGACCGAGGCGCCGACCTATGCGCCGCCCCTGTTGCCGCCTGAGTTCACTGGAGTGTTGTTCGATCCAGCGGCGAACCGGTTGACCCTCCAATGGCAGGCGCCGGCTTCCGGCACCTATGACCTGGAGGGATCGTCCAGCATCAGCGGAGGTTGGGCGCCGGTTGCGACTGGTCTGAGTGGATCCGAATTTCAGGTCGAGGGAGTGTCCGGGTTGGCGGACCGGTTCTATCGGTTGGTCCGGCCCTGACGTGTTGTCGCATCTATCCTGACCTGATCATCCCAGCGGCGAAGGTTGTTCCTGTTTCTTGTGGGAACGGCCTTCGCCGCCTCACTGTTGGTGGGTACCCATGAAGGTTGCATCGATACTGGTTTTGGGTGGGGGCAGCGCCGGCCTGATGGCGGCATTGACCCTGAAACGCAAGTTGCCGCACCTGTCCATCCGAGTACTGAGGAGTCCGGAGATCGGGATCATCGGGGTTGGGGAAGGGACGACGGCCACGTTTCCGAGGCACTTCTTTGAGTATCTCAAGCTCAAGCCCCAGGAGTTCTATGCCCAGGCTGAACCCACCTGGAAACTGGGAATCAAGTTCATCTGGGGACCGCGGCCGCACTTCTACTACAGTTTCGCCTTCGAGTTCCAAAAGCGCCTTCCGGAATTGTCCAGGAACAACGGGTTCTACTATCAGGACGACATTCCGTGGCTTGGTCATGCATCGGCCTACATGGCCCAGGACCGCGCTTTTCCCCGTCAACCCAATGGATTGCCCCGGTTTCACAACAATCACGCGTTCCATATCGAGAACATCAAGCTGGTGCACTGGCTTGAAAACCAGTGCGCCTCCAGCGGTGTGATGATCACTGACGCCACCGTGCAGGCCGAGAAGGGGGGCAATGGCATCCAGGCTTTGGTCGGCAGCGATGGCACCCGATACACAGCCGACCTTTACATTGATGCTTCAGGGTTCCGATCCGAGTTGGTGGGGAGGGTGATGGAGGAGCCGTATGTCGACTATACCGATTCCTTGTTCTGTGACCGTGCCGTGATCGGTGGATGGCAGCGGACCTACGAACCTGTTCATCCGTACACGACGGCGGAAACCATGGACAGCGGGTGGGCGTGGCAGATCGAGCACGAGACTTTCATCAATCGGGGCTATGTCTATGCGTCAGCTCATATCTCCGACGACGCGGCCCGCGAGGAATTGCTGCGGAAGAATCCGAAGATCCCGCATGATCGGACCCGGGTGGTGAAATTCAGGTCGGGTCGGTATGCGCGGAGTTGGATCGGGAATGTGGTGGCGATGGGAAATTCAGCGGGCTTTGTGGAGCCTCTTGAGGCGACGGCCCTGCAGATGATCTGTGTCGAGGCGAGTTCCCTTGCGGATTCCCTTGGGGACAGCCTATGTGAACCGGGTGACTCAATGGTTCGTCTTTACAACCGATACAACGGAGCCCAGTGGGACGACATCAGGAATTTCCTGGCGGTTCATTACATGTTCAACACCCGTCTGGACACCCCGTTCTGGCGGCGGTGCCGCACTGAAACCGCATTGCACGGGGCGGCTGACATCATTGATTTTTTCCGGGAGAACGGCCCGTCCGTGGTTGCAGGGGCAGCCTTGGTGCATCCATCGAATTCATTCGGCATGGACGGTTACCTCGCGCTGTTGGTGGGTCAGGCAGTGCCCCATGGCAAGCCCTACATGCCGACGCCGACCGAGGAGGCTTTCTGGCGGAAGCGGGCTGAAGGGCTTGCAGCCGAAGCCAGGGTCGGCATGGGTGTTGTCGAGGCGCTCAAGGCGCTTCGCCAACCTGGATTGCAATGGGGATGAGTGGACCGGTACTGAAACCCAACCGGAGTGTTTCCGACGGTTTGGTCTAGGCCCTCGTCGGCATGGGCATGAAGGGAAGATTGGAGAGATTCGGATTGTCACCCGCGTGTTCGAAATCGTGTCTCCAGAGGATTCGGCCATCCCGGACCCACATGAATCCCGGCATCTGCCGGACATGACCTTGAACCAGGCCCGGCCGGTTTCCCCGCGAGAAAGTCTGCATACCCCGGCGCCAGACCTGGGGACCGTAGATCTGGGCAAGGGATCCCTTTGGAACACCGAAACCCTGATAGAAACGGAGTGGTCGGTCAGCGATGGCGCGTGCGGATGACCAATGATCGGCGAAGAACTCCCTACCCTCGGGAACCGTTCCCTGAAAGAAGAAGAGGATGCGTTCCCGTTCACCGTCCTCCGAAGCGTGCTGCCGGAGGTCAGCCACCATTTCGCGGCAAAAGATACAACCAAAATGGCGGAGAAACACCAGGAGGGTGCCGTCCCCGGCAAGATTACCCTGGAGGGTGTCGGCGCTCAGGTTGATGCCGTAGACGGAGGACTTCAGCAGGGCTCCAGGTATCTCGTCGCCTGGCCCCGAACCTTGATCGGACAATTCCCTGATTCCCTGGATGATCTCGCTCATTGAAATTCGTTGGCATGTCCCCCGGGTGCCCCGTGGGTGGGTCACCATCTGATGGAACGTTCCGAAGTCAATCGGGGCCCTTTGCTCCTTTGCCAGGACCCCGAGAATGCCGTTGCTTGCGGTTCCGCGGGGTGGCTAGTATGGCAGGCCTGTTAAGGACAGTTTAGGAATGAACTCGGAATTGACGAAGTTGGCTCTGGAGAAGGTGGGTAACCCCCACGTTTTGGTGAACATCGTGTCCCGCCGGGTGCGCCAGTTGAACGGTGGCGGCGGGGCCAGTCGTCCGTTGGTGGACGCGCCAGTCACTGCCGGAGCGGCGGACATCGCACTCCTCGAAATCATCGAGGGCAAGATCGGTTTCGAGCTCAAGTCCCCGGAAGTGTTGGACTGATTTCAGGCCGCCGGCACGGATCACGATTTCCGGTCGGTGGATGGAAGGGTGAATGGAACGGTGGATGGCCGGAGACGCGACCCTTGGGTTGGTCTCCGGTTGGTCGTTTATGACCGATATACTTCAGAATGCCAAGGCACGCCGGGACTATGAGATCCTGGAGACCGTGGAGGCGGGTCTGGCGCTCCGGGGAACCGAGGTCAAATCACTTCGAGCCGGAAAAGGGCAGATTTCCGAGGCCTTTGCGCGAGTGGAGCGTGGGCAGGTGTGGTTGCACAATGCGCACATCGACGAGTACTCCCACGGGAATGTGTACAATCACATTCCGAAGACCCCGCGCCGATTGCTGCTTCACAAGAGCGAGATCCGACGGTTGGAAGGCCTGTCCAACATCAAGGGTCACGCCATCGTCCCCCTTGCGTTTTACTGGAAAGGGCACCGGGTCAAGGTCCGGTTGGCGGTGGGACGTGGAAAGGATTTTGGCGACAAGCGGGAATCCCTCAAGGAGCGTGAGGCGGACCGTGAAATGCGCCGTGCGTTGATCGCGGCCCGCAAGGGTAGATAACGGCTGGGCGATTGTTCCCAGGCAAATCCGCTGCTCCCACCCCTGTCGGTCATCGGCCTCAAGAAGGCAGGCGGCTGCAATGGAAAAGGCCGTCGGCTAACCGACGGCCTTGATGCCCCGCATAGCCTGACTTCAAAGAGTGTGGTTGCAGGCCAACCGTGAAGGCAGTCAGGGGTGACTGCACCCAGGTGGGAGGGCTACTTCGCTGCAGCAGCCGCTTCCTTCTTCCAGGTCCGGGGCGGAGCCTTGATGACGAGGCCCTTCTTGATGGCGGATGCGGCGACCCGGATGTAGCGGACTTCACCGGAAGGGAGAAGAACCTTGATCCGTTGCAGGTTGGGGAAGAAGCGGCGCTTGGTCATCGCGGTCACGTGTGTGCCGATGCCGCCTTTCTTCTTGGCCTTACCTGAACGCCAGATGTGATGACCCTTGATGGGTCCCTTGCCAGTCACGCTGCAAATCCGAGACATAATCGATACCTTCCTTCGAAAAAGGAACGCATTGGTTAGCAGCAGGGCGGTTGCCACGGCAAGCGGCAATTTCGAATTCGGGATCCGGGCGGACCGGGTTCATGGCCCGTGGATTGGAGTTGCCAGATCGCCCAGGGCGCGGAGATCAATCGAACCCTCCTTCCGGGTGCGGAAGGTGGAGGTGGAGCCATACAGGGTGGAGGTGATGCGATAACTGGCGATCTGGTCGCGATAGACCCCGTAGAGGGCCCGGGCCAGTTTGAAGGTGGAGAGGAAGACCGTGATCTCTTCGGTAATGGTGCCGAGTCGGGGAACCTCGGTCTGGGCATTGGAAAGTGCCTGGCCGACATAGACGCCGTTGATGTGGATCCTGTGGGCTGAACCGGTGAGGCTGACTGGCTGGGGGTTGGCGTTCTGGAGACGGATCGTAAACCGAAGCGAGGCTTCGCCCACACCTCCTGAAGTCCCGCCGGGCGCGACGTTTACCAGGGTGACATCAAAGTCTTCGGTGTCGGGTCGGACCGCGCACGCCGGGATGACCAAGGCGACGCAAAGCAGGGCGATCACGGTGAACAAGGACCGGAGCCGGGATCGCGTCATGCGACAGGGTATGGGGCAAGCGTGGATGCCTGACAAGGAAGGGTGGGTAATTTTCAATCCTTGGATGGCGGGTCCGAGGAATTAAGCACAGACTTGTCGGGAAGCCTTTCCTAGGAAAACCATGAAAACACCGACCTCGACCCCGATCAGGAATGTCGCCCGACTGGCTGGATTGACGCTGCTTTTGCCGGCCCTGATGGGGACGGCATCAGGGCCATTGGCGGGACAATCCGGAGACGACGGTACGGGTGATGTGATGCGGCGAAAGCTGGACCACTCCCAGCAGGTCCTGAGAGGTTTGGCCTTGCAGGATTTTGCATTGATCGGAGCCAGCGCCCAGCGCCTGGTGCGGCTGAGTCGTGGCGGCGGATGGATGGTTCGCCAGACTCCGGAATACGAACTGTTCACGATGGAGTTCCGGAGATCGGCCGAGGAGCTGGTGCGGGCGGCCGAGGCGAAAAACATTGATGGAGCCACGGTGGCATACACCCAGATGACCTTCTCCTGCGTCAGTTGTCACAAGTACATGCGCCAGGGGAAGGTTCAGAAGATCGGTCTGGAAACATGGTGATGAGGGCGGTGACCAGGGCAAGGTGTGGGAACGAGTGTGGGAACGAATCACGGACAGGGTGGCGCGGGGCTTGAGGGGCGTGGGCGTGGGGATCTGGGCCGTATCCCTGCGGTCGTATCGGTCGTCCCGGCTGGATCTTTTGCCGCAAAGCCTTCGTCGTTCGCCCGGTACGGATGGGGTTGGTGATGTGTGGCTCGCTGACCCCTTGGCCTGGAGAATCTGCTGTGCCGCCACTTCCTTCCCTGGTGCATGGGGACAGCCGAGTGGTGGAAGCTTTTTCCTGGGCGCGGCCTGTGGATGGCGGTGATGTATTGAAGTAGGCCCAACATACTGATTGCCATTTGCCCTTATTTGGTCAGTCTACTGGTCGTCAGTTAGATTGCCTGTCGCTTCCAAGACTTGGTGGATCCTCAGTTGAACAGCAGTTCAGTGATGATTTGAAACCCGACGAGCGGGAACAGTTTGGAGAGAGCAGATTCGGTCTAGGGACAAATCGCACAGAATGAGTACCAAGTTGTTTGTTGGAAATCTTTCCTTCAACACCACCGAGAACACCCTTCAGGACGCCTTCGCCGCACATGGCACCGTCATGGAGTCGGTGTTGATGTTCGACCGGGCTACCGGTCGGTCCCGCGGATTCGGGTTCGTCACCATGTCCTCGCCTGAAGAGGCCCAGCGCGCCATTGATGCCTTGAATGGGGCTGATCTCGACGGCCGCAACCTCACGGTAAACGTTGCCCGTCCTCGTGAAGAGGGCGGCGGCGGCGGTGGTGGTGGTGGATTCGGCGGACCTCGTCGTGATCGTGGCGGCTTCGGCGGCGGCGGTGGCGGCGGCGGTCGTGGGGGTGGTGGTGGTGGCCGTGGCGGTGGCGGCGGTGGCGGCGGTGGCGGCCGTGGTCGCTACTAATTCGCATTTTACACAAGGGCGGTTCCGGTCATGCCGGGGCCGCCTTTCTTTTTCTCCCGACACCCGTTCCGGCCGATGGGTGGAGGAGCGGGTCAGGTGGTGTAAGTCGGTGTTGCCGAGTGGTCCGGGCTCGTACAGGCAAGGAGCTTTGTTGATGAAGGAACAGGAACACGTCGAGGTGGAGGGCAAGATCGTTACCGTTTTGGCGGGAACGATGTTTCGGGTGGAGTTGGACAACAAACACCTGGTCCTGGCCACCATTTCCGGGAAGATGCGCAAACGGTTTGTCCGTTTGACGACCGGTGACCGGGTAAAGATGGAGATGTCGCCCTACGATCTTGGCAAGGCGCGCATTGTCTGGCGGATTGGTTAACAGAGCGCGGACTGTCATCCGGTCGGCCTGCATGGCTTCCCGGGCAGCACGCAGCGGCGGGTCGGACAAGGCTCGTCTACTTTCGTCTGGAAGGGGCGTCCATCAATCGATTGATGGCTTCCATGGTTAGGTCCGCGGCTTCCTGGTAGATGCCTTTCAGTCGGGCCTTGTCACAGGTCTTGGACTCGTCCCGGAGCTTCTCGAAATCGATGGGTGGTCCGTACACGATGGTGATGCGGGCCGGTCGAGGCAGTCGTCGATGTCGTCCCCAGGCTTCGTAGGCCCCGACCATTCGGACGGGGATAACAGGAGCGGTGGAGCGGATGATGACCAATCCAACGCCTGCTTTGGCGGAGTGGATCCGACCATCAGGAGAACGGGTTCCCTCGGGGAAAAGCAGGATTCCTGCGCCCGCCGCGAGTCGTTCGAAGATGCTTTTCAAGCCGGCTCCACCCCCTCCGTCCCGATCGATTGGCAACGCTGCCAGTCCGCGCATGACCCAGGCCAGGAGTCGGTGTTCGAAGAGGGATTTTCGGGCCATGGAATGGACTGTCCGCAGAAGGGTGCAGCCGATCAGGGGAGGGTCCAGGTAACTGACGTGGTTGGAGGCCAGGATCACCGGTCCGGTCAGCGGCACATGATGCATGTCCACCGTGCGCAACCGGAAGTAGAAGTAGGAAGCGGTGCGGACGATGAGGCTGCACCCGATGTAGAACAGGGTCCTCCGGGCGGGATCAGGGACGGCGGAGACCGGTTTCATGGGAGGACCACCCGAAGGCCGTCGAAGGCGAGGAAAACGCCCGGTGGCAACTCTTCCTGGTCACGGTCGTGGTCGTAATCGTGGGTCAGGTGGGTCAGGTAGGTGCGGCCGGCACCGATGCGTCGGGCGGTGGTCAACGCTTCGTCGAGGCACATGTGGGTGGGGTGGGGATCCCGACGCAGGGCATCGAGAACGACCACATCCGAGCCGCGGGCGGCATCAAGTGCTTCCTCGGTGACTTCCTTGCAGTCCGAGAAATAGGCGAAACGAGCGGTCCCGTGTCGGAAAACGAAACCGAGGGTCTTGATGCTCCCGTGTGGGAGGGGATGAGGGGACACGGAAAGGTCGCCGATCTGGAACGGGCCCCGGATTTCATGGGGTTCAGGATGGAAGTACGATCTGGGGATGGGGCGTCCGTCAAAAGCGTAGTCATAAACCCTTCGAAGCGTGGCGAGGGTTTCAGTCGAGGCGTGGACGGGGAGGGATCCACCCCGGATGTCGCAAACACGCCGGCAGTCATCCATGCCCATGATGTGATCGGCATGGGCATGGGTGATGATGAGGGCGTCGAGATATCCGAGTCCCTCGCGGATCATCTGCATGCGGAAGTCGGGCGTGGTATCGACCACGCATCGTGTGGCCGGGGTTTCGATGTAGATGGAGGCACGAAGCCGGTGGTTCCGGGGATTGGCGAGATACGCGGGTGGGTAGGATTTTCCGATGATCGGAACTCCCTGTGAGGTGCCGGTGCCCAGGAACCGGAACGAGAACGACATGTTGCGTGGAGAGTGCCGGTGGACGGCTGGAAATGAATCAGAAAGATGGAATGGCACCGTTTCTGGTTCCGGGAGTGGGCGCTCCATCAGTCCGCAGTTTGGTCGGCATCCGCCTGCGTGTCAGGCAAAGGGGAGGGAACGGGAGTGGGTGTGGGCTTTGTCCGCGGTTGGTCGGTGGGGGCGATTTCTTCGGGGAGGATGACCACGGCGATCCGTCGGTTGCGGGCGCGGCCTTCTGCGGTGGTGTTTTCGGCGATGGGCCGAAATTCCCCGAAACCGACTGCTGCGAGTCGCTGAGGGTCGAGCCCTGCCTTCTCGTGAAGGAACCGGACGGCGGCGGTGGCTCGACCGGCGGAGAGGGACCAATTGTCGGTGTAACCGCCCCGGGTGCTGACATGGATGGGGACGTTATCGGTATGACCGACGACCTGGACCTGTCGGTTGGTGTTCTTTTGAAGGAGTTCGGCGAGTTTGAGGAGGACCTGCTGGCCTTCGGGTTTCAGTTCTGACTCGCCGGAGTCGAAGAGGATCCGGTCTAGGATGTCGATGGTGAGGCGTCCCTGGAGCTCCGAGATGGTGATATTCCGGGAATCGAGTTCGGAGCGCATCTGCTGCTCGAGTTGGGAGCGGTCGGTGGTGGCCTGCTGGACCTGTTCGGCGAGTTCTGCGGCCTGGGCCCGGGCCAGGGAGAGTTCGGCGTCGAGCAGTTGATTGGTGCGGGAGAGGGCCTCGGCGAACTGGCTGGCAGCTTCAGCCTGGATTTCGGCCTCGGCACGGGCGCGCTTGGACTCGCGCAACTGGAGGACGACCACGGCACCCAGAAAGAGCGCGGAGAGGATCCCGGCGAATGGCCAGATCTGTTTCGGCATGGGGCAAGTTCAACGACAGGGACGAATTCGGGCAACCGGGAAGGCGATCACCGTTGCTGGGAAAGTTGGTCCCGACAAAAGCCCCTCCCCGGAAAAGGGGGTGGTAAGGATCTAATGATTAGGATTAGGTAATCGAAGGTTCCGGGATTCTATCGAGATGGAGCCTCTTGTTACAAAAATGAAAACTACCACCCAGTACGCCTTCGCTCTCCTGAGCGTGGCGATGACCTTGGGTGCTGGATCGGCAATGGCGGGTACGACGGCATTGCCGTCGGGCCTGGCTGTAGCCCCCGGCACCTCCAGCAACCGCGGTTTTGTCACGCGCACCATCCAGGCACCGGCGGACACCGTTGTCGGAAACAATTTTGTCCGCGCCCTCAGCCAGTTGAACGGCACCCTGAAGGATGCCGAAGGCAACGCCATCCCGAACGACGCTGTCCCCGGATCTGACGGGGGCGGGAGCACCTTTGCGGATGTCATCAATTTCGAACTCGAGGGCGTCGGATTCGACATGTACGACCCCGATGGCTTCTTCATCGCCAGCTTCTCGCCCTTCCTGTTTCCGGGCATTCCCGGCAACGGTGGAAGTACGGCGGCCTTTGCGGTGGAGGTTGTTGGGTGGGTGGAATTGCCCGTGGGCGAAACCACCTTCGGCGTTGCGGTCGGCACGGACCGGACGGACGTCAACAATGACGATTCCTATGTCGTGACGGTCGGTACGAATCCCCGGGATTTCTTTGGGTTGAAGGTCGGTGAATTCGAGCGTTTTGCTCCGGCGTTCACCTCCAATACCAAGAACGAGAACCAATGGACAGTGGCGGCCCCCGAGGCGGGTCTCTATCCCTTCCGTCTCGTGTACTGGCAGACCGGTCTGGGTGCGAACCTGCAATGGTACACGGTGGCATCGGATGGAGCACGCCTTCTGCTCAATGACACGGCAACGGATCCCCGCGCCCTGCGCGTGTTCCGGGATAACAGTTCCCCGAACGCCAACGGACCCTACGTGGCGGAAGTTTCCCCTTCGCCCGGCTCGGCCGGCAATCCTTCGTCGGCTCCCGTGACCGCTCTGGTCGTGGATGGCGCCACGACGGTGGCGACCGGTGGTGTGGCCCTGTCCTTGAACGGTACCACGGTCGTTCCCCAGACCCTGACCAAGACCGGTGACCGCATCACGGTCGCCTACAACCCGAATGCTTCCCGCGATACGGCAGACAATGTCGTGCGGCTGGACTACACCGACTCCGCGGCGGTCACGCGGGCGGCCACCTGGAACTTCGGGATCAATGTGGCGGGCGGATCCTCGACCCGGGTTGCGGGTCAGTGGGACTTCGACTCCGGCGACCTGCGTGCAACGGTTGGCACGGCCTTGAGCTATCTCGACGGTGCGGCCGGGGTGACGGCTGCTGGAACCCTGTTCGGAACCACGACCGCCCTCGGCCTGGCCAACATTGATGGCCAAGTCGCCAACGTGATGGAAGTGCCCGGCGACTTGGACCGGAACATTGGCTACCTCATGACCCACGGCATCGCTCCCAATGGCGGCGGCACGCGGGTCAATCAGTACACGCTGATCATGGATGTCTTCGTGGATACCACCGGACCCGGTGCGGCATCCCTCTGGCAGACCAGTTCGGCGAACAATACCGATGACGGTGACCTGTTCTGGCAGGGCAACAACTTCGGCCAGGGTGGCGGCGGCTACAACGGCAAGGGGACCTTCACCGCCGGTGAATGGCATCGCGTGGTGGCGGCTTACGACATGGCGGCGAACCCGCCGTTGGTCGCGAAGTTCGTCGATGGCATCAAGCAGGACGACTGGACGGCGAACCAGGGTCTCGACAACACCCGCCGTTCACTCGGCACGGTGGCGATCCTCTTCGCCGACGGTGATCAGGATGAGCGTCGTCGCATGTGGGTGAACTCGGTCCAGATCCGTGAAGGCCGGATTTCGGATGCCGAAGCCGTGGTGCTTGGTGGACCTTCCGCGGCGGGCATCCCGCAGCAGATCGTTTCCAGCCCGGTGGCCGGCCAGTGGGACTTCGAGTCCGCTGACCTCAGCCCCAGCATCGGCAAGCCCCTCCAGTATCTGGACGGCGTGGATGGTTTGAGCCAGACGGGAACGGTGTTTGGAACCACCACCGAATTGGGAATCGATGGCATCCAGGGCGTGGAAGCCAAGGTCATGCAGGTTCCGGGCGATCTTGATCGCAACATCGGCTACATCATGGAGCACGGCATTGCCCCGAACGGCGGCGGCACGCGGGTGAACCAGTATACGTTGATCATGGACGTCTACGTCGACACCACCGGACCCGGCGCTGCCGCGTTGTGGCAGACGAGTTCGGCGAACAACACGGATGATGGCGACCTGTTCTGGCAGGGTGGCAACTTCGGCCAGGGTGGTGACGGATACATCGGCAAGGGCACGTTCACTGCGGGTGCCTGGCACCGCGTGGTGGCGGCCTACGACATGGCGGCCACACCCCCCGTGGTCACCAAGTATGTCGATGGCATCAAGCAGCACGACTGGACCGCGAATCAGGGCCTGGACAATGCCCGCCGTTCGTTGGCTCCGACCGCAATCCTTTTTGGGGACGGTGATCAGGACGAGCGCCGTATGATGTATGTCAGCTCGGTCCAGATCCGGCCGGTAAAGATCACGGATGCCCAGGCCGTATTCCTTGGTGGACCGACCGCCTCGGGAATCCCGGTGTACCTGCCGCCGATCTCGGTGACCGGTCAGTGGGACTTCGCCTTCGGAAACCTCTCCGCGAGCATCGGGTCTGATCTCCAGTATCTGGACGGGGTCGACGGCCTGACCCAGACCGGCACCCAATTCGGCACCACCACGCTGTTCGAGATCGAAGGTATCGACGGCGAAGAAGCGTTGGTGATGCGGGTTCCCGGCGATCTGGACCGCAACATCGGTTACATCATGACCCATCGCATCGCCCCGAACGGGGGCGGCACACGCGTCAACCAGTACACCCTGGCGATGGACGTCTACATCGACACCACGGGACCCGGAGCCGCGTCCCTCTGGCAGACCAGTTCGGCGAACAATACGGATGACGGCGATCTCTTCTGGCAGGGTGGCAACTTCGGTCAGGGTGGCGACGGCTACGTGGGCACGGGCCAGTTCACTGCGGGTGCCTGGCATCGCGTGGTGGCGGCCTATGACATGGCGGCCAACCCGCCGGTGGTGGTCAAGTACGTGGACGGCATCTTCCAGCACAACTGGACGGCCAACCAAAGCCTCGACAACACCCGTCGTTCCCTCGCTCCGACGGCCATCCTGTTCGCTGACGGTGACCAGGACGAGCGCCGGATGATGTACGTGAGCTCGGTGCAGATCCGGGCCGGACGCTTGACCAACGAGGAGATCGAGGCCATGGGCGGACCCACGGCAGAGGGTCTCCCGCTGGTTCTGGGCGTGACCGTTGTTCCGCAGCCTTCGCTGTCGGTGAGTCGCACGGGTGACACGCTGACCGTGACCTGGCCCGCGGATGCGGCTGGGTATGTGCTGGAATCAGCCCCGACCGTGACCGGCGCGTGGACGCCGGTTGCCGGTGTGACCGGGAACTCCGCCACGGTGCCTTCTGGCACCGGCGAATTGTTCCTCCGGTTGAGCCGCTAAGGTACTCCCGTTCGAATGCAGGCCCCGTCCGATCCCGGACGGGGCTTTTTGTTTTCATGAATGCGATTGGCCACTCCGGAGGCGGGATGTGAGGAGGAATGTGGAAAGTTCTTCCTGAAGTTCGTCCCGGTCGTTTCTACTGGGGCGTCGCAGTCATCATGAGCATGGAAAACGGAATCGCGCGTGAGCGCACATCACCGCGGGCTGAAGAGCCCGCCAAGCAGGGCTTGTACGATCCGGCCTTTGAGCACGACGCCTGTGGCGTCGGTTTCGTGGCCCATGTCCGCGGCATAAAATCGCACTCGCTCGTCCAGCAAGGGCTCCAGATCCTCAACAATCTGGATCATCGCGGTGCCTGTGGATCCGAGGCCAATACCGGTGACGGTGCCGGCATCCTCATCCAGATGCCCCATGAATTCCTGATGGAAGCCTGCCGGACGGCCCGGATCCATCTGCCTGCGGCCGGAGATTATGGGACCGGGCTGATCTACCTGCCCAAGGATCCCCGGACCCGGCGCAAGGTGGAGCTCGCCTTCGAGAAGATCGTCAACTCAGAGAATCAGGACTTCCTGGGCTGGCGCGTTGTCCCCACCGACAATTCATCCCTGGGCGAAACCGCCCGCGCCGCGGAACCGTGCATCCGGATGCCCATTATCGGGCGCGGACCCGACACCACCGACACACTGGCTTTCGAGCGCAAGCTGTATGTGATCCGCANNCGGACCATCGTCTACAAGGGCATGCTGTTGACCGACCAGGTCGCCAAGTATTTCCCCGACCTGCGCAATCCGGCCATGAAGACCGCCTTGGCCTTGGTGCATTCCCGTTTCTCCACCAACACCTTCCCGAACTGGACCCGCGCCCATCCGTACCGCTACATCGCGCACAACGGCGAGATCAACACGCTCCGCGGCAACATGAACTGGATGCACGCCCGCCAGGCGCGCTTTGCCAGCGAGGTGTTTGGCGACGACATCGAGAAGATCCTGCCCATCATCAACCCCAACGGCTCCGACTCGGCGATGTTCGACAACACGCTCGAGCTGCTCGTGCTCGCCGGCCGCCCGCTCGCGCACGCGGTCATGATGATGATCCCCGAGCCCTGGTCCAACCACGAGTCGATGGACGACGAGCGCCGGGCCTTCTACCAATACCACTCCTGCCTGATGGAGCCGTGGGACGGACCGGCCGCGGTCGCGTTCACCGACGGCGTGCAGATCGGCGCCATTCTCGACCGCAACGGCCTGCGGCCGTCGCGTTTTTGCGTCACCAAGGACGGTCTTGTCGTCATGGCCTCCGAAGCCGGCGTGCTCGACATCCCACCCGCCGACATCGTGCGCAAAGGCCGCCTGCAACCCGGCCGCATGTTCCTCGTCGACACCGAACAGGGCCGCATCATCGAGGACGAGGAGATCAAGCGCACCATCGCGGGCGCCCAGCCCTACCAGGAGTGGATCAAGCAGCACCTCGTCCACCTCAGCGACCTCCCCGAGGCGCCGCCGGTCGAGCCGCCCGACCACGCCACGCTGCTCCAGCGCCAGATCGCGTTCGGCTACACCTTCGAGGACGAGCGCATCATCATCGCCCCGATGGCCAAGGACGGCGTCGAGGCCATCGGCTCCATGGGCAACGACGCCGCGCTCGCGGTGCTCTCCAACAAGCCGCGCCTGCTCTACGATTATTTCAAGC
>DITU01000043.1 GCA_002422905.1 Verrucomicrobia bacterium UBA6176 | reverse complement strand
GCGGGGTGAAGCGCATCGAGGGTTGGTTTCCCACCTATATCTACACGGCGGCATTGCAGCGGGCGGGCGAGAAGTGGAACCGCGAATTGCAGAAGGAATGCCGGCAGATCGAGGCCTACGACGAGGAGGGTCGTGAATGGTCGGAGAAGAATTATCCGGGGGGTTATACCTCGTACGGATCGATGGACGGGGTGCATCGGATGTCGAGCACCTTCATGGAACTGCAACGGTTGGTGGACCGGCACGTGAAGGGGTTTGCCAAGGCATTGGACTGGGATCTGGGGGGGCGTCGGCTGGAGATGACGGATTGCTGGATCAACATCATGCCGCATCGGGTGTCGCACAGCCTGCATCTGCATCCGAACTCGGTGGTGAGCGGGACGTATTATGTGGCGACGCCGAAGGGGTGTCCCGGGTTGAAGTTTGAGGATCCGCGCCTGAGCCGGTTCATGGCAGCGCCGCCGCGGGTGGGTGAGCCGCGTCGGGAGAACCGGACTTATGTGGTTTACCCGGCGGTGGCGGGGAACGTGATCCTGTTCGAGAGCTGGATGCGTCACGAGGTGGTGGCCAACCCGGTCAAGGCCGAGCGCATCAGCATCAGTTTCAATTACGCGTGGGCGTGAATGGATCGCACACGAAGGCACGAAGAAGACTGGGNNCGTACCGGGATCACGCGATTCCCTTTCGTGTGGTTCGTGTATTTGGTGGTTCAACAGGCAGGGAAGGCTTTTGCCCACGAAACACACGAAAGGGCACGAAAACGGTAGATCTCACACGAAGACACGAAGGCACGAAGAAGACTGGGTGGATCTGTGGTCCAGGAAACCGGGCTTTTGAAACCACGGATGTCACGGATGGACACGGATGGAGCCAAGCCCTGCTTCCGTACCGGGATCACGCGATTCCCTTTCGTGTGGTTCGTGTATTTCGTGGTTCAACAGGCAGGGAAGGCTTTTGCCCACGAAACACACGAAAGGGCACGAAAACGGTAGATCTCACACGAAGACACGAAGGCACGAAGAAGACTGGGTGGATCTGCGGTCCAGGAAACCGGGCTTTTGAAACCACGGATGTCACGGATGGACACGGATGGAGCCGAGCCCTGATTTCGTACCGGGATCACGCGATTCCCTTTCGTGTGGTTCGTGTATTTCGTGGTTCAACAGGCGGGGAAGGCTTTTGCCCACGAAACACACGAAAGGGCACGAAAGCGGAGGGATCTGTGGTACAAGAAACCGGGCTTTTGAAACCACGGATGTCACGGATGGACACGGATGGAGCCAAGGTCTGCAACGCCTCCAGGGTTGAGTCGCCTTCCTGATCGGTACCCGGGGTGGCGCTTCGCTGACCCCGGGCTATTGGCTGTCATCCCTTCGGGATCAAGCGGCTCATCCGACTCCGCCTCCTGGTTGGGATCGGCGGAATCGGGGGCCCCGAATTTCGGCCCGGGATCAACCGAGCTTCCAGCCCTTGCGATAGTCGTGATGGATGAAGCGGTCGGCTTCGGGGACGCCCTTGGCACGGAGACGGGAGGCATCCCACTCGATGCGTTTGCCGGTGCGGTAGGCGACACTGCCGAGGAGACCGATCTCGGTGAGGATTGCGCCATAGGCGAACGGAGAGTTGGTGGGGCCGAGGTCGGCAAACCGGGGCAGGGCGAGGTTTTCGCCGCGGATGGCCCGGATCCATTCCTCATGGTGACCGACCGATTTGGCGTAGTCGGGTGCAGGCAGGGGGATGTCCTTGAACTGGGTTTCGGGAAGCAGGACGAATCGGCCGTAATCGGCGAGCAACATGCCTTTCGAGCCGACGAACAGGGTGCCACCGCCCCATTTGGAGAGGTCTGGAGTACCGGCGATCTCCGGACGTTTGGTGCCGGAATACCAATGCATGGTGGTGGCACGGGCGCGCGAGGTGGCGGGGAATTCGTATCGGACCTTGAGCCAGGTCGGAGCGCATTCGGGATCGGGCGGGGGACCTTCGGCCTCGATGACGGACGGCAACCCGAGGCCGAGGGCCCAGACACCGAGATCCATGTGATGACAGCAGAAGTCGCTGAGGGTGCCGCCGCCGAAATGCCACCAGCGGCGCCAGTTGAAGTGGACCCATTCGGGGCTGTAAGGCCGCCATTGGACGGGGCCGATCCATTGTTCGTAATCGAGTCCGGGCGGGGCGATGGCGGCGGGGGGAACGGGTTTGGTTTCCCAGACCGAACCGGCCCAGTGATGGACCTCGGAGACGGGGCCGATGATCCCGGACGCGATGATCTGGGCGACGCGCCGGTAGTTGTCGGTGGCGTGGATCTGGTTGCCGGTCTGGGTGACGACGCCGGTGCGGCGGGCGACCTCCACGAGACGACGGACTTCGGAGACGGTGTGGGTGAGGGGTTTCTCGCAGTAGACCGGGCGCCCGCTCTGCATGGCCTCGATGGCGATGATGGCGTGGGTGTGGTCGGGCGTGGAGATCACGATGCCGTCGAGGTCGGGTCGGTCGATGAGCCGACGGAATTCGGTGGTGGTGAAGGCGGAGGGGAACCGGGTGGAGGCGGCCTTGAGCCGTTGGTCATCCACGTCGCAGAGCGCGACGATGTTCTGGTGTTTGACCCCTTCGAGGTTCTCGCCGCCGCGCCCGGCGACGCCGATGATGCCGAGGTTGAGTTTATCGTTGGGACCGAGCTTGCGGGTGGGTCGGGTGTTGGTGGCGCAACCGGACAGGGCGAGTCCTGCGGCGGCGGCGGCGGATTGGCTGAGGAACAGGCGACGATTCAGGGGCATGTGAACAGGGGGTTGGGTGGGGGTTGAGGGAGGGAAAGATCAGGGTTCATCGGGGAGGGGAAGCGGCGGTGGAGGCAAACCGCGGAGATGGGCAGCGAGCTGGGGGATGCGGTCGGTGTTGATGTGGTCGACGCCGGCAATGCGGAGTTCGGTCCAGAGCCAATCGCGCTCGGGCGCACCCCAGAACCGGATGCGGCGGCCTTGGGCATGGGTGCGTCGGACGAGTTGATGGAGTTTGAGACGATCGGGTTCCGAGAGGCCTGGATGGGTTGGCCGTTGGAAATGCGACGGCCAGGCATCGCTGATGAGGGGGACGAGATGGATGGAGGGTCGGGAATCGAGATCGGCGGGGCGTCCATCGATGGCGCAGAACCGTTCGGGTTGGGCGGCGACGATGTCGGTGGGGCGGGAGCCGGAGAGGATGACGGTGATGGCGCCCGGGATGGTGTTGGTGGGGGTGAACCGGGTGAGTATTTCCCGGTATTGCCTCAGCAGTGGATCGAGGACGGCGTAGGTGCCCTGGGGGTCGGCCTTGATGTCGATGAGCAGGGTGAAGCCGGGAAGGTTGGCATGGACATGGCCGGCGTTGGTGCGGCAGCGATCGCGGAGGGGATCGAGGTAGAGGGCGGCGAGGGTGCGTTCGGGGCTCACCTGATGCCGGTCATGGGCAACGAGGAGTTGGCCGTTGACGAGATGGATGTCGGCTTCGACGGAGTGGAATCCGTGATCCAGAGCGAGGGCGAGGGGCCGTTTCTGTTCGTAATCGTTGTGGGAATGGGCGTTGGGAAGCGGGGTCGGCGGGTTGCTGAACGCCCTGAAATGCAGGAGGGCGAGCAGGGCGACGAGCAGGAGGCGGCGCGCTGGGCTGGAGGATCCGACGGGATTGGCCATGGGACTCAAGGGGAGACGGGAGAGACGGGCACGCCCATTTCCACGAGGGCTTCGCGGATGGCGTAGACGACGGCGCGCATATCGTTGGCGAAGAGTCGTCCGATGTTGCCGATCCGGAAGGTGTCGGCCTGGGAGATCTTGCCGGGGTAGAGGAGGAAACCCTTTCCGGCGACCCGGGCATAGAAGTCGGACCAGTTGAAGGCGGGATGGGCGGGGTAGATGAAGCTGGTGATGATGTGGCTTTGTACGGAGGGATCGAGGTAGGGGACGAGGCCGATGCCGCGCATGCCGGCGACGAGGGTCTGGTGGTTGTCCTGGTAGCGGGCGGCGCGGCCTGCGGGACCGCCTTCGATGTCGAGTTCGGCGAGGGCCTGTTCGAAGGCGAGGAGGGCGTGGGTGGGTGGGGTGTAACGGAATTGCCCGTTCTTATCGAAGCCCTTGAGCTGGTCGAGGAGGTTCATGCTGAGGGATCGGGCCCAGCCTTCGGTGGCGAGGAGAACAGCGCGACGGCAGAGGACGAAGGAGAATCCGGGGACACCCTCGATGCATTTGTTGGCGGAGGAGACGAGGTAATCGATGCCGCAGACTTCGAAGTCGATGGGATAGGCTCCGAAACTCGACATGGCATCCACCACATAGATGCGGCCGTGACGCCGGGTGACGGCGCCGAGGGCATCGATGGGATTGAGGATGCCGGTGGTGGTCTCGCAATGGACGGCGGCGACGTGGGTGATGGCGGGATCCAGGGTCAGCAGGGCATCGAGGGCGGCGGCGTCGCCCGGGACATTTTCGGGGGTTCGCAGGACGATGTGGGGGATGCGGGCGTGTTGGAGCATGAGGACCATGCGTTCGCCATAGGCGCCGTTGGAGAGGACGGCGACCTTGCCGTCGGGGGGCACGCCGGTGAGGAAGATGGATTCGACGCCGAAGGTGCCGGAGCCCTGGAGCAGAACGGTTTCCCAGCCCTGGGCACGGGAAACACCGGCGATGGCGAGGAGCTTTTCGCGGATGGCCTTGACCTTGCCATTGAACTCCCAGTGCCAGGATCCGGCGTCGTGGAGCATGGCCTGCTTGACCGCCAGGGAGGTGGTCAGGGGGCCGGGGGTGTAGAGCAGCTTGTCCTTGGGCGTGGGGAGGGAAGACATGATGAGTCGCTGAAATCAGGAGATGCGAAGGAAATCATGCCGGTCGAAGCCGACCGACGGGGTCGAAGTTGTGGCATGGTTCCGCATCAGGAAGTGGCATTGAAGGGTGGGGACGGGGCGAAGCTCAATCCCCGGAAGGGGTGAGCCGGGAGATTTTACAAAGGGGGGTGAATTCAATCCCGCGGAGGGGATAGGGACGGGGAAGGGGTTGAACAACAAAGGGGCGAAGGGACGAAGGACGGCGGGAAGGGCCTAGGGACGGGGAAGGGGTTGAACAACAAAGGGGCGAAGGGACGAAGGACGGCGGGAAGGGCCTAGGGACGGGGAAGGGGTTGAACAACGAAGGGGCGA
>DITU01000017.1 GCA_002422905.1 Verrucomicrobia bacterium UBA6176 | reverse complement strand
CCTGGAGGAACGGACGATTGTGGCCGCGCCGGTGCGGGCGGCGTTGGAGCGGCTCAATCCCGCGCTGCCGCCTGAGGCCATCACCGCCGCCATGGATGAATTGAGCCGCGACCGGTTAGCCATGTTGCAGCATCCAATCCGGAACCTTCGCCGGACGCGCGACCTGCTGCTGCCGCGTCTGCTCTCAGGGCAAGCTGAGCTCCCTCACCCGGCCTCTCCCAAGGGGAGAGGGGAGGAGCTGGCATCAGCCAAAAGGGCGGGAAACTGAAGTTGCGAATGTTCACAAAAACAAAAATGTTCACGAAACCGTGAACTCTGAGCATTCCATGAACATAAGGAACCTGTCAGGAGCGGCGCTGGAGAGGGCTTTGGTGGCGAAGCTGGAGGAATTGCTGCGGGGCGTGGACTGGTTGCGGGGTTGGCAGGTGGAGCATGTGGGCGGGGCGTCGGACGCCGGATTCGACTTGCTGGCCACCGTGCCGTTGCCCGGCGGGGGCAAGGCGGCGCTGTGCGTGGAGTGCAAGGGTGAGTTGCGCCCGAGCGTTTTCCGGATGCTGGCGGACAGAGTCTTTTCCCCGGCGGGGCGGCCCAAGGTGGTTGTGCCGGTGCTGGCGTTGCCGTGGGTGTCGCCACGCGTGGCGGAGTTGTGCGCGGAGCACGGTTGGGGCTGGTTTGATCTGGCGGGAAATCACCGGTTGGATGTCCCCGGTTTGCTCCGCCTCCAGCATACGGGCAACGAATCGGTGCAGGTACGCCCCCGACCGACCGCAAACCTGAGCACACGGGAAGCGGGGCGTGTCATTCGGTCATTGCTGTCGCCGGAGCACGCCGGGATGCGATGGACGCAGCGGGAAATGCAGATTCACTGCCAGCCGAACGTGAGCCTCGGTCTGGTGAACAAGATGGTGCGCCATTTGCGCGACGAGGCGTTCATCGAGGGCGCTGAGCACGGCGGCTTCCGATTGCGCGACCCGTTGAAGTTGTTGTTCGCGTGGCGTGACGCCTATCGCTTCGAGCGCCATGAGCGGCGTGGCTATTTCACGTTGTTGCAGGGAAGGAAACTGCGCGATGCGCTGGCCGGACTCGGCTTGCAGACCGGCGGTTTCGCGGCCTACGCGGCATTTTCAGCAGCGGAGCTTCAAGCGCCGCATGTGCGACAGCCCAAGACGTGGCTGTATGTCCGCGCGCAGGAGGTTTCCAGGTTCGAGAAGCTGGTCGAAGCCAAGCAGGTGGATTCGGGAGAAAATCTGGTGGTGCTGATTCCCGATGATGACGGTGTGTTCTATCTGGGCGACGGCGGCACGATGGGTGACAACCGGATGAGCTGCACGAACGCGGTGCAGACGTATGTGGACCTGTATCACTGCGGCGGTCGCGGTGAGGAAGCGGCGGAGGCGTTGTTGAATCAACGCCTCAAGTCCGAATGGAAACTGCGGGGGCTGAGCGTATGAACCCCGAGCCACGGAACGAGGCGGATTACAGCGAGCGCCAGACGGTGGCAGCACGTCGGGTCTTGGTGGATGTTGGCCAGGTGCTGGCGTCCTTTGTGGATTGTGTCGTGGTGGTGGGTGGATGGACGCCGGATCTGCTGTTGCCGGATGCGGACGAACCGCATGTTGGCAGTATTGACGTGGACCTCGCGCTCGACGCCGCGAAGTTGAAGGATGGGCGTTACGCCGAACTGATAAAGCTGTTGCTGGACACGAAACGCTACCGGGCCGGCGAAAAGGATTTTCAATTGGTGGTCGAGGTGGACCTGAAGGATGGGGAAAAGCCCGTGCAGGTGGAGGTGGAGTTCCTTGCGCCGAAGGAAGTGAAGCTGAAGAAGAACAAGCCGAAGCTGCTCGCGGACTTTCGTGTCCTTCAGGTTGAGGCCTGCAGTGAGGCATTTCACGCTCCGGTGGAACTCAGGATACCCGGCCAGAACGTGCGCGGCGCAACCAACACCGTAACATTGCGGGTTGCTTCGCTGGCGGATTTTCTGGTGATGAAGGCCCACGCCATGGGTGGACGCGACAAACCGAAGGACACCTACGACTTCTGCTATTGCCTTGGACAGCTCCCCGCCGGAATGGCCAAGCTCGCCGAGGACTGGAAGAAGCGTGCGAGGGAAAAGAACATCGCCAAGGCGGTGGAGATTTTGCGGGAGAAGTTCGCCAGCGTGGATGCGTTCGGCCCGCAACAACTGGTGGAGTTTCATTCTGCGCCCGACGCGGATACACAAGCCATGCAGGCGCGGCAGGCTTACGAATTGGTCCAGAAATTCCTGAGCCTGCTATGACCACCCCATGAGCGGCAACGCCTACACCGAAGAGCAGCTGGTCGAGCAGCCCGCCATGCGGTTGTTGGCTGAATTAGGATGGGCAACGATGCGGGGTCTGGAGGAGTTCCTGGGTAGGAGTCGAGGGGACGAGACTCAATTGTCTGCGGGGGGAAGTCAGAGTCTCCTGACGTCGCCTCCCACGAGTTGTCTGGGTCGCGAGACGAAGGGCGAGGTGGTGTTGGTGTCCCGGTTGAGGGCGGCGTTGGAGCGATTGAATCCCACGCTGCCGCCCGAGGCCATCATCGCCGCCATCGATGAATTGACCCGCGACCGTTCGGCCATGGGGCTTCCGGCGGCCAATCGGGAAGTCTATCGGCTTTTGAAGGAGGGCATCGCGGTATCGGTGGCTGATCCGGAAGCCCCACCGCGGCGGGGCGGTGGGCAGCAAACGGTTCGCGTTCGGGTGATCGACTGGGAAAACCCCGCCGCGAATGATTTCCTGCTGGTGAGCCAATTCAACGTCACCGGCGCCCTCTACACCTGCCGGCCGGATCTGGTCGGCTTCGTCAACGGCCTGCCGCTGGTGGTCATCGAGTTGAAGAAGCCCGGCGTGCCCGCACGCGCGGCGTTCGACGAGAACCTGACGCACTACAAGGCGGAGATTCCGCAACTCTTCTGGTTCAACGCGCTGCTCATCGCCTCGAACGGCACGGACAGCCGCGTCGGCTCGCTCACCGCGGATTGGGAGCGGTTCTTCGAGTGGAAACGCATCGAGCGCGAGGATGAGCCGCGCCGGGTGTCGCTGGAGGTGATGCTGCGCGGTACGTGCGACCGGTCGCGCCTGCTCGACCTGGTGGAGAACTTCACGCTGTTCTCCGAACACAAGTCGGGGTTGGCCAAGATCCTTGGGCAGAACCATCAGACGTGATCGTGCTGACCGATGAGGCGCACCGCAGCCAATACGACACGCTGGCGTTGAACATGCGCGCCGCGTTGCCCAAGGCTTTGTTCCTGGCCTTCACCGGCACGCCGCTCATCGCCGGGGAGGAACGAACCAAGGAGGTGTTCGGCGATTACGTCTCCATCTACGACTTCCAGCAATCGGTCGAGGACGGGGCGACCGTGCCGCTGTTCTACGAGAACCGCACGCCGGAGTTGCAGCTCGTGAACCCGGACCTGAACGAGGACATCTACAACCTCATCGAAGCGGCAGAACTCGACCCCGAACAGGAAGCGAAGCTCGAACGGGAGTTGAGCCGGCAATACCACATCCTGACGCGCGACGACCGGCTGGACACGGTGGCGCAGGACATCGTCCGGCATTTCCTCGGGCGCGGCTTCGTCGGCAAGGCGATGGTGGTGGCCATCGACAAGGCCACGGCGCTGAAGATGCACGACAAGGTGCGGAAGTATTGGGAGATGGAAATCGCGGTGGCGAAGAAGCGGTTGGCCCACTACGACCTGGCCGAGGGCAGTAAGAACGGGTTGCTGGAGCGGTTGCGTGTCCTGACGACCACCGACATGGCCGTCATCGTGTCCCCCGGCCAGAACGAGATTCAGCAAATGCAGGCGCGGGGCCTGGACATCGCGCCCCACCGCAAGCGGATGAACGAATCGCAGCCGCCACTGGACGAGAAGTTCAAGGACCCCGACGACCCGCTCCGGCTCGTGTTCGTCTGCGCCATGTGGCTGACCGGGTTCGACGCGCCGAGCTGCTCGACCGTGTATCTCGACAAGCCGACGCGGTCAACGCGCTGATCTCGCCTGACCCTCTCCGACGGGAGTTCCTCGGTCACGAGCGCATCGTCAGCACGCTCCACAGGGCGGTGAAGCCCGACCCCGCCGCGCTGGAGTTCGCCAGCCGGGTGGCCACGCTTTGCACCATCGCCGACGCCATCCGCGCCAAGCTGAATCCAGACGCCGCCGACATCACGCAAGTCATGGGAGACATTGCGAAGCTGCTCGACGCCTCCATTACCGGCGTGGACATGCCCGCAAAGCCGGCTCCGGTGATGGACTTGTCGAAGATTGATTTCGAGGCACTGCGCAGCCGATTCAAGGAATCGAAGCAGAAGAACACCGACCTGGAAGTCCTCAAGGCCGCCATCCGCGCCCAACTGGAGAAGCTGATCCGCCTGAACAAGACCCGCGCCGACTTCGCCGGGAAATTCGAGGAACTGATTGAGTCCTACAACGCAGGCAGCCGGAACATCGAGGAGTTGTTTGAGGAATTGCTGAAGCTCAGTCGCAGCCTGAGCGAGGAGCAGCAACGCCACGTCCGCGAGAACATGACCGAGGAGGAACTCGTACTCTTCGACATCCTCACGCGCCCGGCCCCGGAGTTGAGCGAAGCGCGAGCGCGCCGAGGTCAAGAGAGTGGCTCGCGTCCTCCTCGACCGGCTGAAGGGATTGCTCGTGCTCAACTTGCGGCAGAAGTCATCGGCCCGGTCACAGCTCAAGCTCGCCATCGAAGACGTGCTCGACACGCGCCCGCTGCCTACGACCGACCGCTCTACGCGCAAAAGTGCTCGGCGCTGTTTGAACACGTGTATGAGTGCTACCCGGAGCGGGATGCCGGCGTGTATGCCGGGGTCGCTTAAGTTGTAGTCGGGTTGTCGGAGGGGTCAGTTCTCACCATTGACCCTTTCAAGGGCGTGTCGGTGCTCCGGCGCACGGTTTCGGAGATGCCCGATGCAGGTTTGAGACGCGGGTCCGGGTCATGGCGGATCATCACCGGGTCCATCGCGTCCTCAAACCCGATCGACAGACTTCGTGGCATGGGTTCAGGCGGTTCAAAACCCGGGTGCGGTGTGTCCAAAGTGAGGACTGACCCCTTCCTCGCTTGACCAGTGGGAAATACGCGACACAACCCACCCTCGGCACACTTTCCAAGGCCAATGGCAAGGCTCACGGGCCTTGCCGGGCGTCAAGGCCGCTTCCCAGCGCCTTCCGAGGCGCGCCGGGATCAGTCTGTTCCACGCTCCCCCACCGTCACCCGGTAAAACGAAGCCGGAACCCCGGGCGTGAGCGGCAATTCGAACACCTCGGGTGAGTTGCTGCTGGCGGGATCGAAACTGAGGGCCTCGACGAAATCCAGCGGTGCGAGCCCCGAGTCGGAGCGTCGAATGGTGTAGCGGGCCAACCCGTGGGTCCGATTCGGCCGAAGCCGGACCTTCCCGCCCACGATCTCGATGCCCAGCCTCAAGGCCGACGTGGGATCGAGCGGATCAGTGAAACAGAGGAACTCCTCCCGATTCGTCCATCCGTCCCCGTCGCTGTCCTCGTCATCGCCCGGACGCTTCTCCGGAGGAAGTGGGAAATGGACGATCTTCCACGACTCAAACTCGACCGCGGTGCTGCGCACGTAATCCCGTCCAGATTCAGAGACCAGGATCGCCGAGGCGGTCGTCTGTGCCAGCGCAGATCCGGCGACATCCGCCACATCAATGATCCGGACGGCAATCATGGCACGTCCGGATCCGCTTCCGGAACTGGATGTTCCCGATCCGCCGCCGCTGGATGCGGTGTTGGCGGTGAGTTGGAGGGTCAGGCGACCGGACGGGGGCACCTGGTAGGAACTGAGGAACCACCCCTCCTGACCCAGGACCGTTCTTGCCCCGTCGATCGATGTCACCTGGTATCCGCCGCCCCTGCTGCCCGTTCGCAGGGTCGCGCCATTCCCCGGGGAGATGGAGTAGTTGGCCAGTCCGGAGCCCCGTCCCGAGACGTTGCCCGACCGTTGGGATGTACCGAAGGCATTCACCAGCGTCTCCAGGACAACGATCACCGACTGATCGCCCTGGTTGGTGATCGTGTCCGTGATGTTGCCGCCGGCACTGGCCGCGGCATTGGAGGCGGTGGCATTGATGTTCGGACCACCCGACGCTCCGCTGCCGGCAAAGATCCCCTGATAGGAACAGGCCACCGAGGCTCCCGAACTGGAGGCACCGTTGGGATGTTCCCCCGCCGCCCACGCGCCGTTGGGTCCAGTGGGAACCGTGGAATTGGAACTGGGGCTCGTCCCCGAGCCTGCCGGAGTTGCAGAAAGGCTCCAGAAGACGTTCGCTGCCGAGGCCGCCGGATGAAGCAGCGCTGCGGCAACCCAGATCAGAAGGGATGCGATTTTCGGGACCATGACGGATTGGATTCGATCAACTGCGGCAAGGGACCCGGCTCGAAGCCCAACCCCCAGCAAGGAGAGTCGGACACGGCGTGGGTGGAACCTATTGCCCGGGACAGTGTTGGCACGTTTCCGACCGTTCGCCAATCCCTGAGGCTACACCCCGATCCACGGATAACTTTGGGGGAATGAGAGAAAGCCTCCTCACGCGAGCACGCTTCTCTCGACTTTGAAAGCTACAGCATGTGGCTGTGTGAACAGCAGTTCGACCTCGTGGCTGGTGATCGTGTCGCGGTCCCGGAACAGGCCCAGCACCTTCCGCTGACGTGGATCAAGCAGCTCGACCCTTTCGAACGCCGCATAGTAGCCGAGCACTTCCCTTTCATCCCGCTCGCGGCCGGGAAAGTGTTCCTGCTGTCCGATGACCTTGGACACCTGTTCCTGTGTCAGCCGGTTGCCCTCGATCAGCGTCGAGTAGTGGGTCGAATAGAGCCGGGCAATTTCCCACAGGTTGCTCACGACCGCGGCCGTGATCGGCAGGTGGACGACCGCCTGCTTGGCGCCCTCGATGCGCATGAGGTCGGTGGCGATCCGGGCGGTGAGGGTGAACTTCGGTTCAAAGGGCATCCGGGTGGCTTTCCTGACGGAGTTGAGTGCCATTATTCGGCCGCTAGTCCGCCGTTAAAACAAGGTTTGGCGGAACGCGGCTAACCAGAAGCGGCGGTGGAGGCACGAAGCCACGAAGAAGCCATAAGGAACCCCCTGGGACGGGCCTTTGGAAATGCCTCTCTGCGCCTCAGCGTCCCTGTGGGATGCAATTTCCCGACTACGGGTGGGCATGGAGGTGTTTCGCACGGAGACGCAGGGAACACGGAGGGCGGAGGGGAATTCCTTGGGTCGGTGTTGGGAGGCTGTAGTGCTGGACTGACACCAACTCAACTTCGGTTCTTGGGATCAACCAACATTGGTCGGTGAGCACCACCGTGGGACTCTTCCAAACCCAGGTCCCTTCTTCGCGCCTTCGCGTGAGATTTCTCTTCCCGCACTTCCGCAATATTGCACCCCACCCGTCTACTCCACGGTGAGCACCCGATAATATCCCTGGGGGCCATCCACCGTGCGGGTGCGAACCACGGTTGCCGCGTCGAAGGGTTGTTGGATCGGCGGGCCGTCACTGACGAAAGGTACGCCAAGCTCAGGGCTGAACTGCGGTTGGTATTTGAACCCGCGTCGGGTGACAAACGTGGTCTCGCCTTCACCCGCTGCATTCAATCGGATCGCCACCTCCACATGGGTGACGGACCCATCCCAGTACTTCTGCACCAATGCCCAGACCGCTTTGCCCGCTTCGGCGCCCACCCGTCGCCCCGCAAAGTCATCGGCAGGCGGATGGATACCACCCCAGATGCGCGACATGCCGGCCTCATCGGCTGCATCATAATAGGTCGCCCACTGCAACTGGACCGGACGGGACGGTCCCTTTTCAAAGCCCAATCCTGTGTCGGCCGGGACGCTATAGGTTCCAAGTCCTCCCGGGAAATAGCTGGACCCGGTGAAGGCCGTCAGGATCTCGGCCGCACTACGGCTGAAGGTGCTGTGACCCGAGACATATCCGGGAAATGCCGGGGTGACAAAATTGGTCCGCTGATAGGGAACCCAGTTGGCGGCCAGATGCCATCGTACACCCTGATGGGTGGCGGCCGAATCGACGGGCTGCCCGGGCCAGGCGAGCAGGGCGATTTTTCCAACCGACAAACCGGCATGGCGTCCGGAATCGATCGAGGCCTGAGTCACCAGCTCAATGAGGTTGGGAATCAGGGGAAGTCCCCGGACGTTATAGGATGAAAGACCGGGCTCTGAGGATTGTCCCAGGCCTCCGGTATAGCGGATGGCGGAGATCGGGCGCCAGCCGTCGTAGTAACGCTTGATGGCCCAGGCCGCACAGGCCGCCTCGTGAACCCCGGCGTTAAGTGCCAGATAAAGTTTCACGTCCCATTCCAGGTCGTCGACCACCGGCCCGATTCCACCGATGCGTTTCTCCAGACCGGGATGGTCCGAGACATCATTCGCCACGGTATTCCAATGTCCCGGGGGAGTTTCCGAGTTGGGTCCGTCCGCCCAGAACTCAGCCAGCACACGGGCAAAGTCGCCGCGCCGCATCACATTGGGCGCATAGGGTTGCCCGGTGAACGGGTTGACCGCATGGCCATGTCCGTCGTTGGTCCCCAGCGTGTTGTTGCCCTGCGCACCCGGGGAGGCATCCATTTCCACCCCGTCATCCGGCGTCAGTTCACTGCTTCGCCGGATGACTTCCACCACATTGCTGATGAACTCCGCGTGGGATGCGGTGCCGAAGAACGGCGGGGGACCGGGATCAATCCACGGCCTTGCCGGATCGGATCGACCGAGGGCGAAGGCCCGCACGTCCAGCCATTGGGCGCCGAGATATCCCTGGAGTGGGCCCTGGGGGAATCCGTTCTGATCCACCGAATCAACGATCCGCAATCGTTGCCAGCGATTGATGTCGATCACCGTGTTGCCGTTGCCGTCGTCGATGCCGGACATCCCCATGGCCATGGGCGGATTGAAGAACACATAGCCACCCTGCGATACCGGCGCACCCGGGTAGGCGACCGGCGGTTGTGCGTCGGGCCATGCAATGCCGTTCGTCTGCCGGCAACCGTCATGGATGAACCAAGCCGAGACAGCGTCGTACACCGAATTCCCCACACCCGCCGGGGTCGACAGGTCGCGTGACGCGTTGTTGGTTGCAAAGCCTAGTGACACCATCAGGGAATCGTTCCCTGCGAGGGTCGTCGGTGCCGTGCGCGAGTAGGCGTGACGCTCCTGCAGCATGCGGTAGGCGGCGTAACTGATCGCCTCGCGTCGGGCGACCGCTATATCGGACGCAGAATGTTTGCCCCTATAGACATAGCCCACAGCCTGGGGATCGTAGGCGGCCCAGGAATCGTACATGCACACCGAGAGGCTGAAGAGGTTCCGGGCCTGGGCAGGCGGATGGGGAGTGTCGGCACGGATCGCTGCCAGGGCGCGATTGTCCCAGGTGCGGGCGATCGAAGGATCTGCAGCGCGGAGCGACAGGATGCCGCCCAGAAGCGGCAACAGGATCGCCAACCAGCGGCGGGTCCACACCGGGGACGCACCCATGGCAATTGAAGTGTTCACTGTGAAGAAATCCGGTTGCGGACGTGCGGCTTTGGGCGTGCGGACTGATCGACTTTGAAATCCTGAACCAGCCTCACGTTACCAAAGCTTGGTTTCAATGGGCACTCCGAGGGATCAGTGGTCCGATCCAGATCGTTGAGCGGCTGAAATCCGGGGTGTAGCGGCCGATCCCGTACCCAGGCATCCAGCCATCAGAGTCGTACAGACCGATCAGCAAACCTGTCTGATCCTGCGGGGGAGCGATCCCGCTTGGAATGGGGTGTTTTGCGGAGGCAAACCGGCCCGTGCGTTCGAGGCCACCTTGGCGGGAAGTGGTGGATGCACTCGCTGGCCCGATGCTCATCGGCGACCAAACGTCGCCGCTCCATTCGAGCCTCATCGGTGCGGAGCGAGTTCGAGTACGACGGTCGACCGCGCCGTGTTGATCCCGGCTTCATGTCGGGGATTGGAACACCAGATTGACATGCGGCCATAACTTGCCGCTGATTGAAGTCGCAGAGCCCAGACGAATCCCGCCCATCATGAGCCTCCCTGATCCCATAGTCCGCCCGTCTTCCCGCCCTTGGCGGCAACGCCGTGCCCGGTGGATCGGGGTGATGCTCGCCTTGGTCATGGTGTGGGCGGGATGGCAGAGCGGATGGCTTCGGCCAGTAGAACGGTTTCACACCCGGGACGGGCGAACCTTCCGCGTCGTGGCCACCGGTGTGGGCACCAACCTGACTGCTCCAGCGGACGGCTGGCATCGACTGGGGATCTGGGCGAACAAATGGGTCAACCTTCCAAAGTGGGTGCCGCTCAACCGGACACCGCTGCCTCGATTTGCGTCTCCCCATCCGCGCCTCGGCATCTGGATCGCCGAGGAATTTCCCACTTCAACGGAACCGGCTGGCCCCCACTTCTTCGACCTGTCCCCAGTCTACAATCAGGCCGAACTGGCCGGTTATTGTGAACAGCGATACTCCTCCGACAACTGGGACTTCCTCCTGCTGTTGCATCACTTTCCCAGGCGCATGCCGACGTTTGATCTGGGTTTGAGAGCTCCGCCCGGGATTGGAAGGAACCCGATGGAAATGCTGCGGGTGGTAAATCCAAAGCCCTTCCGCGGTCCGACATGGGTGCCGGAGAACCTTCCAGCGACGCGTCAATCGAACGGGATAACCTTCCGGTTGCTCGGCGCCACGACCACCGGCAGTGGCTTCACCACCAAGGACGGTGACCGCATCATCCATCGTTATACGGCTATGGCTTGGGACAACGGCAACTTATCCGACCATCCGGTCCAGGTCTTCGACTGCATGCTCTCTGATCCCGGCGGCAACCGCATCCGGTGGGTCGAATCGGACGGATCCAGGACCACCACCCGGATCTCGCTTGCTGGCGGGCTGTTCTTTGATGAACCGGCCTGGCGGTTGGAGGTGGCGGTCAACACCCGTCCGGATGGGCCGCCGATCGAGATCGTCCGTTCACCCCCGCTGCTGATCACCACGATAACACCGCAGCCGACGGACGAGGACGCTGCCATCGATCTAAAGCCCGTATACAACCAGCCACCCGAAGTCTCGTTTCAAGGCGTGTCGGTGCCAGAGGCGACCTTCTCCCGGGTGCGGGTCAGCGAGCGGAACGAGGATCGCCCCAATAGACTGAGCCTGAGCTACGAGATAGCGGATCTGCCGATGGGAACGCGGATCAACCTGGCATCCGTCCAGGACGATCTTGGCCAGGTCTGGAGGGTTGATGCCTACCGACACTCCTCCAGTCCCATGCCGGAGGACGCGTTTGGAGGGAGCCGATCCTGCTGGGTCGAGCTTTCCGCTGAATCAACCCAGGTCACCCGACCACGGCACCTGAACGCGGTCTTTGAGATCCGTCAGGATACCGTCCTCCGATTCCATGTTGCGCCGCAGTTCAAGAGTGAACGGTTGGAGGACCATGAACTTCCCTGGCCCTTGCAACCCCAGCCGGCTGGGAACCCACCCGGGCACAAAAAAGCGGGGTGACGACTGTTAATCGTCACCCCGCCCAAATGGATTGAAGCTTCAGGGCAATTCGGTCGAGCCCATCAGGAAGCGGTCGCACTCGCGGGCGGCGCCGCGACCCTCGTTGAAGGCCCAGACCACAAGGCTCTGGCCTCGGCGACAATCCCCGGCAGCGAACACCTTGGGGATGGTGGTGTGATACTTGCCGTGCTCGGCCTTGATGTTGGATCGGGGATCCCGTTCCACGCCGAGGGCTTCGAGCAGCGGCTGTTCGGGCCCGAGGAATCCCATGGCGAGCAGGACCAACTGGGCCGGGACCACGCGGTCGGTGCCGGGAACATCGATCGGGATGAACTGTCCCTTCTCGTTCTTCTCCCATCGGATCTCCACCAGGTGCACTCCGGCGACATTGCCGGCGTCGTCGCTGATGAACTTCTTGGCGGTGGTGAGATAGACGCGGGGATCTGAACCGAACCGGGCGGCGGCCTCTTCCTGTCCGTAATCCATCTTGTAGACCTTCGGCCACTCGGGCCAGGGATTGTCCTGGGCCCGGGTCTCAGGCGGACGCGGCAGGATCTCCACCTGGATGAGGCTCTTGCAGCCGTGTCGCATGGAGGTCCCGACGCAATCCGTGCCGGTGTCGCCGCCGCCAATGATGATGACGTCCTTGCCTTCGGCGGTGATGGGAGGCGCGGACTTGTCGAGGAGGGCCTTGGTATTGCCGTGGAGGAACTCCATGGCGAAGTGGATCCCCTTGAGCGGACGGCCTTCGATGGGGAGATCCCGGGGCTTGGTTGCCCCGGTACACACCACCACGGCATCGAAATCCTCCATCAACTGCGCTGCGGTCTGATCCTTGCCCACCTCGCAGTTGCATCGGAAGGCGACCCCTTCCTTCTCCATCTGGCGCAACCGGCGTCGCACGACCTTTTCCTTGTCCAACTTCATGTTGGGGATGCCGTACATGAGAAGTCCGCCGGGGCGATCGGCGCGTTCAAAGACCGTGACCCAATGACCGGCGCGATTGAGCTGGGCGGCGGCGCTGAGGCCGGCGGGGCCGGAACCGATGACGGCGACCTTCTTGCCGGTCCGCTTCTTGGGAGGCTCGGGTTTCACCCAGCCTTCCTCCCAACCGCGATCGATGATGGAGCACTCGATGTTCTTGATGGTGACCGGCGGCGCATTGATGCCGAGCACGCAGGAACCTTCGCAGGGCGCGGGACAGACCCGGCCGGTGAACTCCGGGAAGTTGTTCGTCTTGTGCAACCGATCCAACGCCTCGCGCCAGAGGCCGCGGTAGATCAGGTCGTTCCATTCCGGAATGAGATTGTTGATCGGGCAACCGGAGGCCATGCCGCTGATCAAGGAGCCGTTGTGGCAGAATGGTATCCCGCAATCCATGCACCGGGCGCCCTGCTGACGCAGACGATCCTCCTCCATGTGCTCGTGGAACTCGTTCCAGTCCCGGATGCGTTTCACTGCGCTGCGGTCGAGCGGCAGTTCTCGGATGTACTCTAGGAATCCTGTGGGCTTGCCCATGTCGTCTGTCTCGTTCGGATTAAGTCTGTTCGTTTCCCGTGTGTGTCCGGATATCAACCGCCTCCCACGCGCGAGGCATCCTTGGAATTGGCTTCAAAAGCCCGGTTCAAGGCGTCGTCACCCGTCAAACCTTCAGCCTGCGCCTTCTTCAAGGCACCCAGGACCCGCTTGTAATCCCTCGGCATCACCTTGACGAACTTCGGAAGGTAACTGTCCCACTCCGCCAGGATCTGAGCCGCGCGGGTGCTCCGCGTGTTGATGGCATGTTCCTGGATGATCGCCTTGAGCTCGGCCGCGTCCTCCTGGTCCGGTGTTTCCAATCCCACCATCTGCCCGTTGCAGCGTTTCGCGAAGTCACCCGCTTCATCGAGGATGAAGGCGACGCCGCCGGACATGCCGGCCGCGAAGTTCCGGCCGGTCGGGCCCAGCACCACCACCCGTCCGCCGGTCATGTACTCACACCCGTGATCGCCCACCGCCTCGACCACGGCCGTCACGCCCGAGTTCCGCACGGCGAACCGTTCGCCGGCCATGCCCCGGATGTACGCCTGACCGCCGGTGGCACCGTACAACGCCACGTTGCCGACGATCATGTTCTTCTCCGCCTCGAACGTGCTGGCGGCCGGCGGATGCAGGATGAGCTTCCCACCGCTCAACCCCTTGCCGAAGTAGTCATTGGCATCGCCATCCAACACGAAGGTCATGCCCGGTGGCAGGAACGCGCCAAAACTCTGACCGGCACTGCCCTTGAAGGTGAGGTGGATGGTGTCTTCAGGAAGACCCGCCGCCCCGTGCCGCTTGGTCAGTTCGCTTCCGGTGATGGTTCCCACCACCCGGTTCACGTTCCGGACCTGAACCGTTTCCCTGACCTTTTCGCCCCGCTCAAGTGCCGGCTGGCAAAGTCCCAGCAAGGTGGTGACGTCGAGGGACCGGTCGATCCCGTGATCCTGACTCATCTGACAGTACTGGCCGATCTCGGGTCCGACCTCGGGCTGATAGAGGATCTTGCTGAAGTCCACGCCCTTGGCCTTCCAATGCTCGACCGCCTGACGTGCTTCGAGGCGGTCGGTGCGACCGACCATCTCGATCAATGAACGGAATCCGAGCTGCGCCATGATCTCGCGAACTTCCTCGGCGATGAACCGCATGAAATTCACGGCATGGGCCGGGTCACCGGTGAAACGCTTGCGCAATTCCGGATCCTGGGTGGCCACGCCCACGGGACAGGTGTTCAGGTGACACACCCGCATCATGATGCAGCCCAGTGCCACCAGGGGTGCCGTGGCAAATCCGAACTCCTCGGCGCCCAGCAATGCGGCGATCACGACGTCGCGACCCGTCTTCAACTGGCCGTCGGTCTCCACCACGATGCGCGAGCGCAGATTGTTGAGCACCAGAGTCTGGTGCGTCTCCGCCAGACCCAACTCCCACGGGATGCCCGCGTGCTTGATCGACGTCTGGGGCGAAGCACCGGTGCCGCCGTCGAATCCGGAGATCAACACCACATCGGCATGCGCCTTGGCCACGCCGGCAGCAATGGTTCCCACTCCGACCTCCGACACCAGCTTCACGCTGATGCGGGCGTCGCGATTCGCGTTCTTGAGATCATGGATCAACTCCGCCAGATCCTCGATCGAGTAGATGTCATGGTGCGGCGGCGGGGAGATCAGGCCGACACCGGGGGTCGAATGCCGGGTCTTGGCGATCCAGGGATACACCTTGGTGCCGGGCAACTGACCGCCTTCACCGGGCTTGGCTCCCTGGGCCATCTTGATCTGGATCTCGCGCGCACTCACCAGGTACTGGCTGGTCACGCCAAATCGACCCGAAGCCACCTGCTTGATCGCCGAATTCTTGGAGTCGCCATTCGCCATGGGAATGAATCTCTCCGGATCCTCGCCCCCTTCCCCGGTGTTGGACTTGCCCCCCAACCGGTTCATGGCAATCGCCAACGACTCGTGCGCCTCCTTGGAGATCGAGCCGTAGCTCATCGCGCCGGTCTTGAACCGTTTCACGATGGATTCCACCGACTCCACCTCCTCGATGGGGATCGGCGTGGCCGGCTTGAAATCGAGGAGTCCGCGCAGGGTGCACCAGTGCTTGAACTGTTCGTCGACCTGTCGGGAGTAATCCTTGAAGGCGGCATAGTTGCCGGTACGGACCGCCTTCTGCAGGCGATGCACGGTTTCAGGATTGAACAGGTGATATTCACCTTCGCGCCGCCATTGGTACTGGCCGCCGGCATCGAGGGTGACCGACTTGAACTTGCGGTCGGGGAAGGCCTTGTGATGCCGCATTTCCACTTCGCGGGCGATTTCTTCGAGGCCAACGCCTTCGACGCGGGTGGAGGTCCAGGAGAAATACTTGTCGATGACGGCTTCGCTGATGCCGACCGCTTCGAAGATCTGCGCGCCGCGATAGGACTGGATGGTGGAGATGCCCATCTTGGAGGCCACCTTGACGACACCCTTGGTGGCAGCCTTGACGAAGTTCTTGCAGGCCGTCTTGTGATCCACGCCGACCAGCAATCCCTGCTGGATCAAGTCGTCGATCGATTCAAAGGCCAGGTAGGGATTGATCGCTCCGCAACCGTATCCGAGCAGCAACGAGAAGTGATGCACCTCGCGCGGTTCGGCCGATTCGAGAACCAGCCCGACCCGGGTCCGGCTGCCCTTGCGGATCAGGTGATGATGAAGGCCGCTGACGGCCAGCAGGGCCGGGATGGGGGCATTTCTCGGGCCCGTACCCCGATCCGACAGGATCAGGATGGTGGCTCCGTCTTCAATGGCACGGCTTGCCTTGCGGAACAGGTCGGCCAACGCCTTCTCCAACCCCTTCGCGCCGCGATCCACCTTGTAAAGGATCGGCAGGGTGACCGACCGGTAACCGGATTGGTCGATGTGCTTGAGCTTGGCGAACTCTTCGTTGGTGAGGACCGGGTACTTCAGCTTGATCAGCTGGCAGCTCTCGGGCTCGGGCTCAAGCAGGTTGCGCTCGGTGCCGATGGTGGTCTCCGCACTGGTGACAATCTCCTCCCGGATGCAGTCGATGGGAGGATTGGTCACCTGGGCGAACAACTGCTTGAAGTAGTTGTACAACGGCTGCGGTTGATCGGAGAGCACCGCCAACGGCGTGTCCGTTCCCATCGAGCCAATCGCTTCCACCCCGTCCCGGGCCATCGGGATCATCAGCAGACGGAGGTCTTCGAACGTGTACCCAAAGGCAATCTGCCGTTGCAGGACGGATGTCCGTTCACCGCCATCGTCGACCCGACGATCCGGCAAGGTCGCGAGATCGACCGTGAACTGGTTCAACCACTGACGATACGGCTGTTCCCGGGAGATCTCCTCCTTGATCTCTTCGTCATCCACGATCCGGCCCTGCTCGGTGTCGATGTAAAACATGCGACCCGGCTGGAGGCGGCCTTTTTCGGCGATGTTTTCAGGGGCGATGTCGAGAACCCCGACCTCGGAGGCCATGACGACCAGGTCATCCTTGGTGACGTAGTAGCGGGACGGGCGAAGACCATTGCGATCCAGTGAAGCGCCGATGCGCACACCGTCGGTGAAGGCGATGCAGGCCGGGCCATCCCACGGCTCCATCAGGCACGAATGATATTCGTAGAACGCCTTCTTCTCATCGCTCATCGACTCGTGGTTCGACCACGGCTCGGGGATCATCATCATCATCGCATGCGGCAGGGAACGGCCGGCGAGGACGAGGACCTCGAGAACGTTGTCGAACATGGCCGAGTCACTGCCATTGGGATCGACCACCGGCAGGATCTTCTGGATGTCCTCGCCGAACAGGCCCGAGGCGAACAGGGACTCGCGGGCGTGCATCCAGTTGATGTTGCCGCGGAGGGTGTTGATCTCGCCGTTGTGCGCGATGTAGCG
>DITU01000157.1 GCA_002422905.1 Verrucomicrobia bacterium UBA6176 | reverse complement strand
CCGGAGGCGAGGCGTACGAGGAGATCGGCGTTGGAGGCGGACGGTTGATTGGTGAAGAGGTTGCGGGCGGCGACGGCGAGCAGGGGGGCGATGTTGGTGACGGCGGGGCCGAGGCGCGCGCGTTGGTCGTGGAGGAGTTGGAGGGTGCCGGGCAGGGCGAGGGCGGCCTGGAGGGAATCCCGGGCGGAGGGGTCGTCGGCCACGGTGGCGACGAGCAGCAATTCCTCGGTGGTGAATCCGCGGTCGAGTCCGGTGATGAGTCGGGCGAGGCGCCGGGCGGATTCGGGTCCACCGACAATGACGGAACCGAGGGCGCGTGCCTCGCGGGTGACGGGCCGTGAATCGAAGTTGAGGAACTCGTTGAGCATGGGGCGATGCCGTTCGAGTTGGACGCGGGCGAGGTAACGTTCGAACTCGCGGAAGAAGGTGGGGTTGCGGGACCAATCCCCGGCACTGCTGTTGGCGGCGGCGAGGAGGAGACTGGCGCAGGCGTTGTAGGCGGTGACGCGGTCGGCCGGGGAAGGCAGGGGACTGGTCGCGTGGGATTCCATGATCTTGCCGAGGGACCGCAGGGCTTCCTGTCGGACCAGACGGTCGGAATCGCCGACCGCGCGGCTGGCGAAGGCGAGGGTGGATTCGAGGGGGAACCCGCCGTCGGCATGGGCCCGGAGCAATTCCTTGCGCAGGGAACGTGAATCCGTGGTGGGGAAAAGGCGGATCAGGCGGACCGGGTCAAGGGCGCGGAGACCTTCGAGCGCCCACAGGGCCCGGAGACGGAGATCGGGCGGGTTGGAATCGCGATCGAGGATGTCATGGAGTGCGGGGGCCAGGCTGGACGCCTTGCGGTCGATGATCTGTTGCCAGGCGTTCTGGACTTCCCAGGTGTTGGGGGCGGCGAGGTGACGAAGCAGATCCGCTTCGGGAACCCGGGCGAGATCGGGGACGGAAGTCCGATGCGGTTGGGAATCGTGTCGGACGCGCCAGATCCGGCCGCGCAGCTTGTCCCGTTCGGGGTGGGACCGGGGGATTTCGTTGTGGGAGATGACCTGATTGTACCAGTCGACGATGTAGAGGCAGCCATCGGGTCCGAGCGAGAGGGCGACGGGCCGGAACCAGGGATCGCTGCTGAGGACGAAGTCGGGGAGGTGTTCGAGCCACCAGCCATTGCCCCATTGCCGCGGATCGGAGCCCTGACCGCCGCGATGGACGCGGATGGCCTGGATTTTCCGGGTGATGGGATTGGCGACGAAGAAGACATCGCGCCAGGGGGCAGGGAAGGAATCTGAACCTTCGCTCAGGGCGAGACCGGACAGGCCGGTGCCGCCCATTTCCTTTTCGGCCGTCTTGGGGAACGGCGGAGCGTAGGGACGAGGGATGTCATCGCCGCACAACGGGTAGGAGGCGCCTTCGAGGAAAGGCATGACGGGCCAGCCTTGGTCATTGGCTTCCTGGATGAAGGCTTCGCCATGGCGATCGAGGACCAGGCCCCAGATGTTGCAGGGACCCCAGCCAATGGTTTCGAAGCCGGTGCCATCAGGTTTGAAGCGCGCCATCTTGGTCTTGTTGAAGGGGACGACGCGGCCGTCGGGACCCTCGACCTGGGATGAATTGAACGCGCCCTGGGCCAGCCACATCCAGCCGCCGGGTGCCCGGGTGAACTGATGGGGGAACAGGTGGGAATCCTCGATGCCGAAACCCTTCAACAACACCTCGTGCCGGTCGGCACGTCCGTCGCCGTCGGTATCGCGGTACCATCGGATCTCTGACCCGTACTGGGCGATGGCACCGTTGCCGTAGGGAAGGACGCCGAGCGGCATGGCCAGGCCTTCGGCAAAGACCCGGGCCTTTTGCCGTCCTGGTGCGGTGGGGGTGTCGAAGACGAGGATCCGATCCTTGCCACCCTGATCGAAGAGGGCACGGGCTTCGGCGGGGGATTCATTGGCGTCGATGGGGTATTCGAGGGCGGTGCTGGTCCAGAGCCGGCCAGCTGCGTCGAAGGCGAGCGGAACGAACTTCCCGCCGTCGGGTTCGGCGGCGACGAGTTCGACGGTGAACCCGGGAGGGACGGAGAACGTGCGGGCCTGTTCGTCTGGATCGAGGGGTGAAGCGTGGGGTGGTGCGGGAGGTGTCCCGGCTCCTGTCGGGCGCAGTGTAGGAGGAAGGATCTCGATGGAGACCTTGCGGAAGGCGGCGAGGGCGGCGCCGCCGCCGTGAACCTGGAATCCAAGTCGGCCGCCGAGCCCGGCGATGGCGGGGTCGGGTTCGTAGTAATCGACGCCCTGGACGCCATTGATCCAGGTGGTGATCCGGGCGCCATCGGCCCGGATGACGTATTCGTTCCAGTCATTGCGCCGGATGACGGGGTTGAGGGAGGCGATGTCGGACCAGGCGAGGACCTTGTTGCGGCGGGATTCGTCGTAGAGGCTGCCCCACCAGTTGGGTTCGCCGATGTCGCATTGGTAACCGGACATCTCGGTGCTGTTGGGAACGCGTTCGCTGCGGATCTGGATGCCGCTGTTGATGAATCCCTTGGTGCCGGTGAGCTTGAATTCGGCGCGGAGGATGAAGTTGGTGTAGCGGGCGGTGGTGGCGACGAATTCGTTCTCCGGGATGTTGTCGGTGAGCGAACCGCCCACCAACGCGCCGTCCTCGACCCGCCACCAGCGGGGTGAGCCTTCCCAACCGTCGAGGGAACGACCGTCAAAGAGCGGGACGGGGCTTTGCGGGGGCGGCGGGGGAGTCGCCGCCAGCTTCAGGGAGGAGGCCATCAGGACCAGCGAGGTCAGCAACAGGTGAAGCTTCATCGGAAGGACTGAACGATACGTTGGGCGCGGTCTGTGTGGGAAGGGAGTTTGAGGAGAACTCCCCACGAAGGCCAGCCGGTGAGGCTTTCAGCCTGTGAAACAGACGAAGGACAAGAAAAAGGGGGGGTAAAAAGGGGGGGAGTAGTGGAGTCGCCTGTGTTGATTCTGCGGGTGGCTGGGTGAGGACACCGTGTCGATCCCCATTCCGATGCCAACCCCGACGCGGACGGAATCCGGGGATAGGCTCCCCGGTCCCCCAAACGAATCCCCTCCGGTTGCAAACCCGGGCGAACCCCGGTCCGCTCAACTTCGTGTTGCACCTGCAACAAGAAGTTGAGCAGTTGTGGGTCCGGAAACGCCTGGGCAATGGGGAATTCCTTCCTCCAGGCACGATGCCGGTTCCGATGCCGATTCCGACCCCGACGCCGGAGGAATCCGGGAGCCGACATCCGGTACAATGCCGGATGCGGTGGTTGCGGGTTGTTGATCCTCCGGTGCGATGCGTGAGCCTGTCCCCGGGCGCTCCGTGCCCGGGGGCTGGGTGTCAGGCGAGGAGGGTGGGGCGGAGATGGAGCGTCGTGACCTCCGCTGTCGCAGATGAGGTGGGACGGGTCAGGGTTCGGGGTTTGCGGGAGGGGAGTTGGTCGCGGGGACGGTGTTGGTGGAGATCGTTGGTGGGGTGATGGCCTCGAACTTCTTTTTAAGGGCCTCGAACTCCTTCTTTAGATCCCGGTTTTCCTTCTGCAGATCGGTGACTTCCCGACGGAGATCGCCCAGTTCGACGGCGGGTCGGCGTTGATCCCGGATCTTGTCGAGGGCAGCCGATGCAGCGGCCTGTTCGGGTTGGCCTTTTGCGGCGCGGGAGAAGGGTTCGATCACCGGGATGGCCTGGGGATCGCCAAGGACTCCAAGGCCATCGAGGGCGGCGCGGCGGATGGAGATGCGGGGGTCATTGACGCGTGAGACGAGGAGTTCACGGACGGTGGATCGGTCGTCGGCATGACGGGAGAGCCAGGCGACGGTGGCGAGGCTGGTCCGGAGAACGTCGGTGGGGAATTCGGCGGAACGGCGCTGGATGACCGCGAGGAGTTGGGGCACCACGGTCGGATCTTCGAGGCGGCGAAGGGCGTCGAAGGCGGCATCGGCGATCCGTTGACGGAAGGAATTGGTGTCGAGCCAGGCGACGAGCTGGGGAGCGCCGTTGGTGAAGGTGGGATTGGAGAGGAGGCGGAGGGCGGCGAGCTGCACCTCGGGATGGGGATCGGACTGGAGGAGTCGGGCGCCGATGGGACCGACGTCGTCGTGATGGAAGCCGCCGATGGCCTTGAGGACGGCGATGCGGACGCGGGGATCGGGTTGGTCGAGGGAATTGGTGAGGGCGACGAAGGCTTCGGGAGAATGGATGGTGCGCAGGGCGTCGGCGGCCTCGCTGCGGACGAGGTGGAAGGGATCGTTGCCGAGGGTCTTCTGGAGTTGTTCGATGGAAGCGGAGTCGCGTTTGCTGCTGAGGGCTTCGACGGCGTGAAGGCGTCCGATGGGATCGTTGGTGGCGGCGAGTTGCCGGGTGAGCATGGCCTTGGGGGGATCGAAGCTCACCTTGGCAAGCACGGTGAATTCCGGATCGATCCGGACGAGGTCGGGTGCCTCGGGAAGGGGGATCTGGAAATCAGCGGAGGGTTCGTGGATGCGAAGGGTCCGGTCCACGACACCGGACGGGGTGACGAATCGGATGGGGAGGGGGAAGTCGAAGAGCATGACCTGGGGTCCGAGCTTCTGTTTCTGGGCGACGGAGATCCGGGCGAGGCGGGTGGTGGCGTCCCAGCTGTATTGGACGTCGAGTTCGGGATGATGGCCATGATGGAGCCATTGATCGAAGAAACGGTCGAAGCTGAGGCCGGAGAGTTCCTCGATGACCTTCTGGAGATCGGAAGTTTCGACGACGCCATAGGCATGGCGTTGGAGATAGGTGGTGACGCAACGACGGAACAAATCCTCGCCGAGTTGCGAGCGGAGCATGTGCAGGACCCAGGCACCCTTCGGATAGGCGCGATAACCGAACTGTTCGACGGGCTTGGAGTACTTGCGCCAGACGATCGGGGTGCCGTCGGTGGTGGAGAGGATGGATTGGGCATTGGCGAACATCTGGCCGAGGAATTCGTCGCGGCCGAGTTGTTCGCGGGCCTGCAGGGCGTCGTAGTAGGTGGCGAAGCCTTCGTTCAGCCAGAGATGGCTCCAGTCGCGGCAGGTGACGAGGTCGCCGAACCATTGATGGGCGAGTTCATGGGCCACGAGACCGCGGCTGCTGCGGACCGGATCATGGCCATCGGGAAACAGGGTGCGGTCGGTGAGGATGGTGATGCTGGTGTTTTCCATGCCGCCCCAGGTGTAGTCATCGACCACGACCTGATCGTACTTGGCCCAGGGGAAGGGCACGCCGAGTTCGCGTTCGAAGAACTCCATCATGGCGCGGGTATCGCGGAAGGAATTGCGGGCCCAGGCGGCTTGGGAGACGGGGGTCCAGAAGCCGAGCGGGATATCGCGGTGCTGGTCTTCGATCCCCTTGAAATGGCCGGCGACCAGGCACAGGAGGTAGGTCACATGGGGTTTGTCCTGGAGCCAACGGACGGCGACGAGGCCGGTGGCGGCGTCCGGGGTGGACGAGACCAGGCGCCCATTGGATCGGACGACCATGCCTTCGGGCACGCGGCAGGTGATCTCGGAGGTGAACTTTTCGTTGGGTGCATCGAAGCAGGGAAACCAGTGGCGTGATTCGGTGGGCTCGCCCTGGGTCCAGAGGTGGGAGTCCTCGGGGCGATAACCCATTTCCGGGGTGCGGAAGTAGAGGCCGAGGCGGGGTTCGGTCCGATATCGGATGGTGACGGTGACGTCGCGGTCGGCGGGCACCGGGGTGGCGAAGGTGATCACGAGGCGATGGTCATCGTAGTGCCAGGCGCGGACGGGTTCGGTGGCATCGACGGCATCAATGGTCATTTCCTCGGCGTCGAGGCTGAGCTCGGGAAGGGCGCGGGCGATGGGCTTGAATCGGATTGTGGCGATCCCGGCGATGGTACGGCGGGGGAAATCGGGGGTGATGTCGAGGGCGAGATGCAGGATGTCGACTTCGCGGCTGGGGGAGTATTTCGGGGAGCCGGGTGGGGCATCGGCGGCGAGGGCGGCCTGGGCGGATTCGGCGAGGGCGCACCAGCGACAGCGCAGTTCGTGGAGGGAATTGGCGTGGAGCGCGGGGAGAAGGAGAAGGCCTCCGAGAAAGATGCGAACGAGGATGGGGAGGATGGGGCGGGGATGGGAGGGTTTCATGGGAGGAAGGAGCAGGGGCGTTGGATGGCGATGGCGAGGCGGGCGAGGTAGTCGGTCCGTGAAATTTCCGAGGCGCCGAGTTGGCTGGTGGTTTCGGTGAGCATCTGGGTGTCGAACAGGGTAAAGCCGCGTTCCTGGAGGTGGGCGAGAAGGGAGACGAGGGCGACCTTGGAGGCGTCGGAGACGCGATGGAACATGGATTCGCCGGCGAAGAATCCGCCGACGGCGACGCCATAGATGCCGCCGACGAGCCGGTCTTCCTGCCAGCATTCGAGGCTGTGCGCCCAACCGGCTTCATGAAGCTGGACGTAGGCCCGGATGAGGGGGCCGGTGATCCAGGTGCTGCTGTCCTGACGCGGGACATCGGCGCAGGCGCGGATCACCCGTTCGAAGGAATGGTCGAGGGTGATGCGGAAGGGGGACTGGCGGAGGGTGCGACGCAGGCTGCGGGGGATGTGGATCTGATCGAACTCGAAGATGGCGCGGGGATCGGGTGACCACCATGAGATGGGTTCGGCGCTCCAGGGAAAGATGCCGGCGCGATAGGCGGTGAGGAGACGGTCGACGGAGAGGTCGCCGCCGATGGCGACGAGTCCCTGAGAGGGGGCGAGTTCGGCCGGGGGAAACCTGAGGGCTGGACCGAGGACAGGGATGACGGGAGCCGGCACTGGGAAGGGTCAGGCGTTGGGTTGGTCGCCCTGAAGGGCGATGACGAGGGTGGCGACGTAAAGGGAAGCGCGTTCGATGGCGAAGAGGTGGCTGATGTTGTCGGTGGTGGGAGCCAGTTCATCGCCATTCTCCAGGTCAGGCGAACCGAGGGCTTCCCAGAAACCGACCTTGGCGCTGTTGAGGGCCTGGAGGAGGATTTCGGCATCGGCGTCTGAAAGGGTCAGGCCGAAGCCCCCTTTGCCGGCGACGCAACGGGCCGGGTCGTCGAGCCAGGTTGCGACATCGGTGTGGAACCGGTTCCATTCGGCGAGACGCTCGGCGTCGAGGAGTTCCTGGGCATCCTCGGGAAGGGCGGCGAGGGGGCCGCGGGAGATGGGGGAGGGGGAGCGCCCGACTTCGGCGGCGCGGCGGAGGAGGGCGCGGATGGCGTTGCGATCCTTGGCGGACAGGTGGAAGACGAGGCGGCCGGGTTCGCGAGCGAGGAGTTTCATGGGGAATCGCGCTCGAGCGTCGCCTGCAGGGAGTAGGAGAGGAGTTGATGGACGTGGGATTCGGCCTGCTCGTAGGATTCGCGGATGAGGACGGATTTTCCTTTTTCGTGAACTTCGAGCATGTGGCGCTCGGCTTTCTTGCGATCCCAACCAAAGACCCGTTGGAAGACATGGACCACGTAGACCATGAGGTTGACGGGATCGTTCCAGACCACCACGAGATAGCCCGGCTCAAGGGCGTCACGGGTTTCCTCCTGGGGAGTGACCGTGGGGGTGGGGAGCGTTTCAGGAGTGACCGGCATGGACACGGGGGCGAGGTTAGACAAATCGATTTCGGGAGGCAAAGCCGGCGATGGAGGAAGGAGTGGCCTGTTCAGTACCGGAACACCTCGAAGGTGCTGTCGAACCAGAGGTCATTGAGTTCGAACTGGAAGTGCGGCGGATCGAAGTCGCCGCGGAACCAGTGGAAGTGGTTGCGTTCGCGGATGAGCCCGCAGACTTCGTCGAAGTGGTCCGGGTTCAGGGCGATGATTCCGTAGCGACCGCGTCGGAAATCCTCCTTGCGCATGGTGTGGAGCAGGGCCTGGGCGTCATCGGGGGACCGTTTGAGGATCCAGATTTCGGCCTCGGGACATTTGACGGCGAGCTTCTGGAGCTTGGCCGCCGAACAGTCACCACACTCGACCCACAGCTGCGGGCGCATGTCGTAGCCCAGCACCACCACGTCCGGCACGTACGGGATGGCGTCGTTCTGGACATCGGCATCGATCTGGATGCGTTCGCGGAAGAAGAGCACCCAGGCGAGGAACTTGAAGGCCACGTGATGGACCGATTCGTTGAAGCCCTGGCCGATGATGATCTTGTGGGGCAGGGGCCGGCGCCGGTCGTCGCTCGTGAGATGGAAGCTGTACTTGTTGGCCATGGAAGGGGGCCGGGCGGGACGGGGACGGATTTCTACCGACGCCGATCAGGAAGTGAGGACGTGCCGGAGGTAGAGGTACATGATTGGCGCGTTGAAGAGCAGGGAATCCAGGAGGTCGAGGATGCCGCCGATGCCCGGAAAGAACTTCCCGGAATCCTTCACCCCTGCTTCCCGTTTGAAGAGGGATTCGATGAGGTCGCCGATGACGGCGGCGACGGAGAGGATGATGCCGAGGATGACGGCGTGGGTGAGGGTCATGCCCTGGAGACGGGATCCGGCCAGGTAGGCGAAGAGGACGGAGGCTCCGGTGGAGACCACGATGGCGCCGCAGAAGCCTTCCCAGGTTTTCCCCGGGCTGATGCGCGGGATCATCTTGTGGCGACCGATGAGCGATCCGACGCAGTACGCGCCGAGGTCGGAGAACTTGGTGACGATGATGAAGTAGAGGACATAGAAGCGGCCATCGACACCGGGGAAGAAGTTGATCTTCTGGATGAAGTTGAGGAGCCAGGGGACGTACATCAGGCCGAGCAGGGTGGACGAGATGGCGGTGATGCCGACCGATTGATGTTTCTTGGAGAGGAACTCGCGGACGCACAGGCCGAGGACGAACAGGATGAGGACGGAGGTTTCGAAGTCGTTGGCGCGGGCGGGGAGGTTGCGATGGACATGGGCGGGTTGATAGACGGTGACGTAGTAGAACGTGGCGCCCATGAGGAGGAGTCCGTTGAGGATTCCCCAGGATTTGAAGCAGACGAGCCCCCGCTTCTCCACCAGGCCATAGAACTCGCTCAGTCCGGTGTAGGCCAGGACCAGCATCATGCCGAGGAACACGTATTCCCGGACGAACTGATTTCCCGAAAAAATGGCGGTCAACACCACCGTCCACAGGATGACGGTGCTGAGGAGGCGACGGACGAATACCTGACCCTTGCTGAGAGGGGGCGGGGTCGGGGTTGGAGCGGTTTGGGCGGTGGAGGGCGGTTCCATGCGGAGGACGGCAGGTGGTTGGGCCGGGTGCGTGGCTGCGGAGGAAGGTGGGAGGGCGATCGGGGCGATGTGGGTTTGGGGACGGGGGCTGGGACCGAGGTTACTTCCGGGCGGCGTTGAGGCAGATGAGGCGTGATTCAGAACGCAGGTAGAGCCGGCGATCGGTGAGGATCGGGGCGGCCCAGCAGGGGTATTTGAGCGAGGGAACCTGCCAGCGACCGAGTTCCCGACAGGCTTCCGGGGAGGGGTCGAAAAGCCCCAACAAGCCACCTTCGCCCAAAGCGATGAGGCGGTTGTCGGCGTGGAGGAAGGAGCCGCGCCCGAACACCGGGGGTTGTTCACCGCCGTGACGCGGCCAGCGCTCATCCCGTTGCCACTTGAGGGTTCCGGTTCCCCATTCCACGCAGCGCAACGAGGCATCCGGTTCGTTGCGGCCACTGAAACCGTAGAGATGTCCACCGACGAGGATGGGTTGGCTCCAGTGCATTTCGAGGGAGGTGTTCTTCCAGGGTTCGGTGAACCGTGTGTTGCCGGCTTCGAGTCGGAGCAGGACCGAGCCTGAACGGGCGTAGGCGCTGGAGATCAGGATTTCGTTGCCGGCGACCATCGGGGTCATGGCGTTGACCGAGTCGTCGACCCGTGCACGGAACCAGCGACTGAACAACACGGTGCCATTGGTGGGGTTCAATCCGACCAATCCCTGGCGCATGCAGGCGAGGGCAATGCGCTGGCCGTTGACCGTCGCCGTGCGCAGCGAGGCGTAACTCGCGCTCTTGTCCCAACGCCGCCATTCCACCCGGAGATCCCCGGGCCAGCCCAGCATTGGTTGACCCGCCCAGTTCTTTTCCCCCACCGACTCCCAAAGCGTCTTGCCGGTCGCCGGATCAAAAGCCACCACCCCGGAATTGGGTTGCCCACCGACCATGACCAGCAACCGTCCGTCTTCGAGGACCGGGGTGCTGCCCACTCCGAAAAAGGCTTCTGGAACCTCGAATTCCGTTGCGGTATCGCGCTGCCAGACCCGGGTCCCATCCTTCAACCGGACGCAGGTCAGCTTGCCTTCCGCACCCAGCGTGAAGGCGTGCTCGACGGTCAGGATGGGTGAACACCGTGGGCCGTTGTTGTAGCCGTAGGGATCCTGGTAACGCGTGGGATAGGCATGGCGCCACCGGGGTGTTCCCACCTTGGCGTCGAAGCCTTCGATAATCTCCTCATTCCCCAACCGATGGAACAGGACCAGCAGGTCGTCCCGGGTGGAGGGGGCCGAGTATCCGGTGCCCACGGGTCGATCCCAAAGGATCGGGAGTCCCTGTGGATCAAGCCGGTCGAACAGGCCGGTCTCGGTCGATGTTCCATCCTGGTCCGGCCCAAGGAATCGAGGCCAATCCGCCGCGGTTCCCATCCAACCCAGCAGGAGGAACAGGGATACCCGGTGCAACAACCGATGACGGACACTCATGACCGGTCCATTTCGGACCGGTACGGCCAGGACCGCAACTGTGGAATGACCTGAGGAATTGCGAAGGCCGGACTCCGAGATCCGGGGGAGTCCGGCCAGATTGTCCGGGGGATGACTCAGTCAGCCCCCTGCCAGTCGCCGTGCCGGAGGCACTCGCGCGCCTTGCGGCGTTCGTAGCGATGTTTTTGGGGTTTCCGCGGTCGGTCACCGACGGCACGGAATGGGTGTTTGGTATCCCGCAAGGTCTCCAACAGGAGTTCGTTGCTCTTGGTCATGGCGTGTCACTCGTTCGCGTTACGATCGAGGCCGACGTCGCCGTCCTTCGGGGCTTGGCTCCGGGGAGGCGGCGCCTGACCGGTCCGGATTGGAATCCCAAGCCGAACCTGCGCGATTAGCGTCCTGCCCGAGATGCTCTGTCAATGACAAGTTCCGATCGGGTGACGATTGGGAGGCGGTGGGCGGAATCATGAGGCAGACGGCTGAAATTGGGGTTGGGGGTGGTTCGGATCGTGTGCGTTGGCAAACGGGACGGGTGGTGGAAATGGGGTGATGTTCCTGCTGGAATCCTTGTGAAAGAATTCACAAAAGCGGCTTGCAGCACTGGGAGGGCAACCATAGTTTTGCCCCGTTCGCTGCCCTCCGGGATGAGCCGTAGCGAGGGTCTTTTCTGATGGAAACCACTGCGCTTCAACCGTCTGCACGTCTTCACTCCACCGAGTTTGGATACAATTCCAAGATCGAGGGCGAAGTGATCCACACCCAGGTGGATGCGGCGTTGAATTGGTTCCGCAAGAACAGTTTGTGGCCCATGCCCATGGGGTTGGCCTGCTGCGCGATCGAGTTGATGGCCGCCGGGGCCAGTCGCTTCGACATTTCTCGATTCGGTTCTGAAGTGATGCGTTTTTCGCCGCGGCAATCCGACGTCATGATTGTGGCGGGGACGGTGACCTACAAGATGGCGTTGGCGGTACGACGCATCTACGAGCAGATGGTGGAGCCCAAGTGGGTGATTGCGATGGGCGCCTGTGCTTCGACGGGGGGGATGTACCGTTCGTATTCCGTGTTGCAGGGGGTAGACAATGTCATTCCGGTGGATGTGTACGTCGCTGGATGTCCGCCCCGGCCCGAGGCCTTGCTGGATGCGTTGATCAAGCTTCAGGCGAAGGTGGGACGTGAACCGATCACCCGGACGCTGAAGCAGGATTCCGGTCCCGCGCAGTACGGTCGTCTGGACATCGAAGTGACGGCCCAGCGATTGGAAGAGACCCCTCAATTCAAGGCGTGACCGTGGCAAACCTCCCGACCACCGCAGTGGAACTTGCCCAACGCCTGCGCGAACTGCACGGCGACGTTCTTTCGGACCCGGTCGAGTTCCGGGGAGAGATCACCCTGACGGTGCTGGATGCCTCCCGGATCGAAGCGGTGTGCCGTTCGGCGAAGGATGTCCTGGGGTTCAACCTGCTGACCGATTTGTCCAGCGTGGACAATTACGGCGAAGACCCGCGTTGGACGGTGGTATACGAGCTGTGCGGGTTGGGGCATGGGGTTCATTTGCGCCTCAAGACCCATGTTTCAGAGGAGGTGTCCGAATTGCCGACCGTCTCGACGGTGTGGCGTACGGCGGATTGGCACGAGCGGGAGGTGTGGGACATGATGGGCATCCGTTTCTCAGGTCATCCGGATTTGCGCCGGATCCTGATGTGGGAAGGCTACCCGTATCATCCGTTGCGCAAGGACTTCCCGTTGGGCGGCAAGCCGACCGACCTTCCTGAAGTGGCCTTTACGCGTTCGGCACCGTTGGAAGGGGGGCCGTTTGTCACCGTTCCCGGCGGCCGGGACACCATCGTGCGTGAACCCCGCTCGCGAACGGCTGAATGACGGTTCTGGAAACGACGATCATGGCGACTTCGCAGACAATTGAGGTGCGGGACACGGCCGGCCGGACGCCGGTTTCAGGGACGGGTGTGTTCGAGGACGATCTCCAGGAGCTCAAGGGCGACAAGTTGGTCCTCAACATGGGACCGTCCCATCCGTCGACCCACGGGGTACTTCGCCTGCTGATCGAGATGGACGGCGAGACCATCACGCGGGCCGTTCCGGACCTTGGTTATCTTCATCGGGGCGACGAAAAGATCGCCGAGAACATGACCTATACCCAGTTCATCCCCTATACGGATCGACTGGATTACCTCGCACCGATGGCCAACAACGTCGCCTATGCGTTGGCGGTGGAGAAGTTGTTGGGGATCCATGAGGCGCTGCCCCTGCGCTGCCAATACATCCGGGTGATCTGTTGTGAGTTGGCGCGGATCTCGGCGCACCTGTTGGGTCTGGGCGCATTTGCGATGGATGTCGGAGCCCTGACGGTTTTCCTGCACACCTTCACGGAGCGGGAGAAGATCTATAACTTTGCCGAGTGGCTGACCGGTGCGCGTTTCACCACCAGCTATACACGGATCGGTGGGGTGACGCGGGATCTGCCGGCCGGTTGGGCCGACAAGGTGGTGAAGTTCTGTGATGAACTCCTGGTAACGCTCGCCGAGGTGGATCGGTTGCTGACGCGCAACCGGATCTTTGTCGATCGGACCCGGGATGTTGGAATCGTCAGCGGCGCGTTGGCGGTGGATTACGGGTTGACCGGTCCGAACCTGCGCGGGAGTGGGGTCGACTACGACGTGCGGAAGGCGAGTCCCTACCTGTGTTATCGGGACCTGGAGTTCGATGTGCCGGTGGGAGCCAAGGGGGACAGCTATGACCGGTATCAGGTGCGAATGGAGGAGATGCGCCAGAGCGTGCGCATCCTTCGCCAGGCGTTTCAGAAAATCCCCGGCGGCCATGAGAATGCCTCGCGGGAACCGATCCAGGTCGGCGACGGCAAGATTGTGCTTCCGGCGAAGGATCGGGTGCTGACCGGGATGGAGGAGTTGATCCACCAATTCATCCTGGTGACCCAGGGTGTGAATGCTCCGGCGGGTGAGATCTATTTCGGTGCGGAGAACCCGAAGGGTGAACTCGGATTCTATATCAACAGCCGTGGCGGCGGCACGCCCCACCGCATGAAGATCCGCGCTCCGTCCTTCGTGAACCTGAGCATCCTGCCGGAATTGTTGCCCGGACACATGATGAGCGACGTGGTGACGATCCTGGGTTCGATCGATTTCGTGATGGGTGAGGCTGACCGGTGATGGTGGATTGATCATGAGCTTTTCGGTACCCCAAGCATTGGAGAACGAGCTGGATGAACTCGCGTCGCACTATCCGCAGAAGCGGAGTGCCTCACTGATGTTCCTCCATGCGTTGCAGGAGCATTTCGGCCATCTGTCGCAGGAAGCGGTTGATTGGACGGCCCAGAAGCTGGGATTGCAGCCCATCAACGTCTACGAACTGGTCACGTTCTATCCCATGTTCCGGCAGGAACCGCTGGGAAAGACCCAGATCAAGGTGTGCCGCACCCTGAGCTGTGCGTTGGCGGGCTCAGCCGAACTTCGTGCCCATCTGATCGGCAAACTCGGTCTGGATTCCCACCGACACGGTCCGCAGACCACCGTCGATGGACAATTCACCGTCGAGTTTGTGGAGTGCCTCGCCAGTTGCGGGACTGCACCGGTTGTGATGGTCAACGAGGATCTGCTCGAGAAGTGCAGTGTGGCGGATTGCGACAGGGTCCTGGCGAAAGGACGGAAGTAAGTCCATGGCCACGAAATTCCTTCCCACCACCGCATCGGGAACGTTGCAACTGGCCGGTGCAGTGCAGACGGGGAAATGGGCGAAGCAGATTGCAATGGGAAACTTTGCGGAAAACGTCCCGATGCTCGGAAGGGTGGCTGGGATTTGTGCGGAAAGTGGGTTGGAAACCCGGTTTGAATTGGAAACCCGGTTTGAATTGGAAACCCGGTTTGAATTGGAAACCCGGTTTGAAGTTTGTCTGCCAACCTCGCGGAGAGGTTGGCTGCCCGACATGGATTTGAACCATGACAAACAGATCCAGAGTCTGCTGTGCTACCGTTACACCATCGGGCAGTCGATAGGCCGGCCACGCTAACGGGGAATTCCACCGAGTCAAGTACGACCATGCCACAAGAGTATCGACTCATCCTGAAGCACGCGGATCAGCCCGGTTATACGCCGGACATCGAGTGCTATCTCCGCCACGGCGGGTATGCGGCGTTGCGCAAGGCGCTGGCCACCGCACCGCGCGAATTGCCCGACGGAAAGAAACTGGGGCCGCAGGAGGTGATCCGCGATGAGGTGTTGAAGTCGGGGCTCCGGGGCCGGGGTGGAGCCGGATTCTCGGCGGGCCTGAAGTGGAGCTTTGTTGATCGTCGCAGCGGCAAGCCCATTTATCTGATCTGCAACGCCGACGAGTCTGAACCGGGGACGTTCAAGGACCGGCAGATCCTTCACAAGGATCCCCACCAGTTGATCGAGGGGATGATCATCTCCTGCTGGGCCAACGATGTCCGCCTCGCCTATATCTACATCCGCGGTGAAATGCCCCAGGGCGCGCGTTTGTTGAACCAGGCGCTGCGCGAGGCCCGGGCGAAGGGTTTCCTGGGGAAGAACATCCTCGGCACCGGGATCGACATCGACATCCATGTCCACCGTGGCGCCGGGGCCTATATCTGCGGCGAGGAGACCGGCTTGATCGAGTCGTTGGAGGGCAAGCGCGCGTATCCGCGGATCAAACCACCCTATTTTCCCGCGGTGCTGGGCCTCTACATGTGCCCCACCATCGTGAACAACGTGGAAACCCTGTGCCACGTGAAGCATATCGTGGAACTGGGCGGAGCCGAGTACGCCAAGCTGGGGACGCCAAACAATACCGGTACCCGGATCGTTTCCCTCAGCGGCGATGTGAAGAATCCCGGTTATTTCGAGGTGGAAGTGGGGAAGGTGACCCTCGGTGAGATCATCCATCACGAGAACTTCGGTGGTGGTCTCCGGCCGGGCCGTTCGCTGCGCGCCATCATTCCCGGCGGTTCGTCCTCCAAGGTCCTGAAGGCGGGAGAGAAGTTCAAACTGCGGAAGAAGGGTGCAGATGGCCAGATGACCCAGGTGGAAGCGGACCTGCTGGATCTTCCGTATGACTTCGATTCCCTGCAACAGGCCGGGACAATGTCCGGATCAGGGGCAGTGATCGTGATGGATGACACGCGGGACGTGGTGGATGTGCTGGCGAACGTTTCCGAGTTTTATGCCCATGAGAGCTGCGGACAATGCACTCCCTGCCGTGAAGGGGCGCTGTGGATGTCCAAGGCGTTGCACCGGATGACCACCGGCGGCGGTCGGGCTGAGGATGCGGATTATCTGCTGCACATCGCCCAGAACATCCAGGGCCGTACCATCTGCGCCTTTGGTGAGGCGGCAGCCTGGCCGGTGCTTTCATTCGTCAAGAAGTTCAAGGACGACTTCGTCACGCGGGGCAAGGCGGACGAGTCGGCCCGTGCCTCTGGCGTTGTTCCGACCGCACATCACTGATTTTCATCCATGTCGAACGTCGTGACCCCAGCTCCCGCGCCCGCAGCACCGCCCCCGGTGGAGAAGATCCGGATCAAGGTGGATGGCCGGGACATCGAGGTGCCCAAGATGCTGCCTGACTGGCAGGGCAAACCGGTGCCCACGACGATGCTCCAGGCGGTGCAGATCGCGGGCGGTGAAGTTCCGCATTATTGTTATCATCCGAAGTTGCCGGTGGCCGGAAACTGCCGGATGTGCCTGGTGGAGTTCGGGACGCCGATGATGGATCCGGCGACGCGCAAGCCGGTGCTGAACGAGGATGGGACGCCGAAGATCCTGCGTTCGGTCCTGCCGTACGAGCCACAGACGCCGCGGGGAGCGATTGCGTGTGCGACGCCGATCTCGCCCGGCATGGAGCTTTATCCGTCGTCACCCGCGACCCGACAGATGCGGGAGGCGGTGCTGGAATCGTTGCTGATCAACCACCCGTTGGATTGCCCGATCTGCGATCAGGCCGGCGAGTGCAAGTTGCAGGAGTATTCGGTCGAACACGGGCAGGCCGCGTCCCGGTTTGTGGAACCCAAGGTTCACAAGCCCAAGGCGGTGGATCTTGGCCCGCGGATCATCCTGGACGACGAGCGATGCATCCTGTGCACGCGTTGCATCCGGTTCACCAAGGACATTGCGGGCGACGACGCCCTCGGGATCGTGAATCGCGGTTCGTACAACACGATCGCGGCGGCTCCCGGGCGGCAGTTCGACAACAATTATACCCTCAACACCGTCGACCTCTGTCCGGTGGGGGCCCTGACTTCCAAGGATTTCCGATTCAAGATGCGGGTCTGGTTCCTGAAGGAAACCAAGAGCCTGTGCAACAGTTGCGGCACGGGCTGCAACATCCAGGTCGGGTCCCGCGAGAATGTCATCCACCGGTTTGAACCGCGTGAGAACGATGCGGTGAACAGCAGTTGGATGTGTGATGCGGGCCGGTTGAACTACCAATGGGTGGGGCGCAGCGATCGCTTGCAGGAGGTCCTGATCCGCGGTGCCCGGTCCACCTGGACCACGGCTGTGGCGGAGGTGGTCAGCCGCCTGATTTCGGCGCCCAAGGGTAGTGTGGCGGTGGTGGCGAGTGCGCGGCAGACGACCGAGGAGCTGTATTTGCTCCGGGCCATTGCGGCGCGTCATGGGGCGATCACGGATTCGATCCCGCGCGAAGGTGAAGGGGATCGATTGCTGGTGAGTGAGGATCGGAATCCGAACAGTCAGGGAGTCCGGTTGACGGGCATTGCTTATACGGAGATGGGGATCCGGTTGCCGGAGATTGCCGAGGGGATCCGGGCAGGTCGGATCCGTACGTTGCTGGTGTTTGGGGAGGACGTGACCCAGTACGGGCTCGATGCGGAGTTGTTGGGACAACTGGAGACGCTGGTGGTGTCCGACATTCTGCCGAACGCGACGACGGCCCTGGCCCACATCCTGTTGCCTGGGTGCGCCCATGTGGAGAAGCGCGGCACCTACATCAATGTGAAGGGCCGGGTGCAACGGTTCATGAAAGCGGTGGAACCGCGTGGGGATGCCCGGCCTGAATGGGAGTTCCTGGCCGAGATTGCCCGGGGACTCGGGGTGGCATCCGGATTTTCGACGATCGAGGGCCTGTTCAACCGGATGGCAGGTGAGGTGCCTGCATTGGCCGGGGTTGAATGGGCGAAGCTCGGCGATGGCGGTGTGACCGTCCCGGTCTGAAGAAGGACCCAGCATGCTCGAAGATTTTCTCAGCAATCCGACCGCGCAGTTCGTCCTGTTCAGCACGGTGAAGATCATCGTGGTTTTCGCGGTGGTGATGACCTTTGTGGCCTATGCGGTCCTTGTGGAGCGCAAGGTCTCCGCAGCCATCCAGGATCGGGTGGGGCCCAACCGGACCGCGCCTCCCCTGGCCCTCAAGATCCCGTTTTTCGGGAAACTGCTTCAGAGCTGGGGCATGTTCCAGCCGATGGCGGACGGCCTGAAGTTCATGTTGAAGGAGGACTTCACACCGTCCTATGTGCGGACCATCTATTTCTGGCTGGCACCGGCGATCTCGGTGATCCCGGCATTCCTGACCCTGGCGGTGATTCCGTTCGGATCCCAGTTGGGCGGGCAGAAGATGGTGATCGCCGATCTCGACGTCGGGATCCTCTATACCTTCGGGATCGTATCGCTGGGTGTGTACGGCATCGTGCTGGCCGGTTGGGCGTCCAATTCCAAATATCCGTTCCTGGGCGGCATCCGGGCCAGTGCGCAGATGATCTCCTATGAGATTGCGATGGGGATGAGCGTGGTGGCGGTTTTCCTGGTGGTCGGAGACCTGAACCTGTCGCGGGTGATTGAATGGCAGGCGAAGAATGGATGGCTGATCATTTACCAACCGCTGGCCTTCGTGATCTTTCTGGTGGCAGTGTTTGCGGAGACGAACCGACTGCCATTCGACCTGCCGGAATCGGAGACCGAATTGGTGGGTGGATTCCATACGGAATACAGCTCGATGAAATTCGCCCTGTTCTTTCTTGGGGAATATGCGGCGATGATCGGGGCGTCGGCGATGATGGTGGTGTTGTTTTTCGGGGGATGGTCGCTGCCATTTTTCGGGACTCCGGCGAGCACCCTGTTGGGTGGGTTGCTGCACATCGGGGTGTTCCTGGGCAAGATGATCGTCCTGATGGTGGTCTTCATCTGGGTGCGCTGGATGTTGCCGCGTTTCCGGTATGACCAGTTGATGGACCTGGGTTGGCGCCGGTTCATTCCATTGGCACTGGGGAACATCGTGGTGACGGCACTGGTGCTGGCGTTGGTGGAGCGGTGAACACGAAGGAAGAACATGACCAAGGTTGTTGATCGCAGTCCGTTGTCCTTCTACGAGCGAACCTATGTGCCCGCCCTGGTGGAGGGGTTGAAGGTCACTGCGCGGCATTTCGTGCGCACGGTGAAGGGCAACAACACCGCCAAGGATTTGGGTGACGGGTATTATCCCGAGTTTCCCTGGCGGGTGAATGCCGGCTATCGCGGAGCGCCCTATCTGGTCCGGGACCAGGATGGGGCGACCAAGTGTGTCTCTTGCCAGCTGTGCGAGTTCGTCTGCCCACCCAAGGCGATCAAGATCACGCCGCCGGGGCCTGACGGTCCGAAGGCGGATCGGCTCAATGCCGAGAAGATTCCGTTGGAGTTCGAGATCAACATGCTGCGCTGCATCTTCTGCGGTTACTGCGAAGATGCCTGCCCGACCCAGGCGATTGAGCTTGGGCACGAGCACCAGTTGAGCTTCACCGACCGCGAGAACGCCATTTTCGACAAGAAGATGCTGATCGACCCGCCGGTCGAAGGCGCGCAGGCGTCCCCCCAGGTGGTCGAGCCGGGCGTTTACACCCGCTCGATTCCCGACATGGAGGACCCGAAATAACGGGCCTGGGACGCTTCAGAAAGCGACAAATCGGTCCCCTCTCCCCGCCGAGGGAGAGGGGCTTTTTGTGACAATTGTGGTTTGGTTGGTTCATCATCAGGTTTCGCGCGAACGCCGGAGGATAAATCCCCCGGCTACGTATAGGTGAAAGCACCCTGAAGGGCGATTTCCAAGAGTCAACCGCGTTCCCAGGTTAAGGCTTTCTTTGGCCCTTCAGCCCCTTTAGTGGGCTTGGTTCAT
>DITU01000115.1:16539-16841 GCA_002422905.1 Verrucomicrobia bacterium UBA6176 | reverse complement strand
TCACGCCCGGGCTGATGGCTGGCATTCCTCGGGGATGTGAGGCGGGGCTTCGAGTCCGAGTACGACAGCGACGGATTCGGGGGGTGGGGTTTTGGGGGATTGGTGAAGCCTGTCCCTGGTCATTCTTCGGAGCCCAGGTGTTGCCAGTCGCAGGTTGTGAACCGGCCGGAATGGGTTCGGGACTTGGAGGCGTGGATGGGGTGAAGCCGGGTCGTGCATGGAAGGGGAAGGATCTGAATCTCGTTACCTCGCCGGCCACGGGCGGGAAAGGACGCAGTCCGGCCCCGCCGGCCCGAAGGGTC
>DITU01000115.1:0-16460 GCA_002422905.1 Verrucomicrobia bacterium UBA6176 | reverse complement strand
CTCCCTCAGCCCTGGGCTGAATTCCGGGTCCCCGTTGGGGACGCAGGCCGGGGCGAACGGTGGCAATCCACGGGGATCACGATCGGGACTGAAATGGAGTCTCGTGACCTCGACTGCTACGGGGAGGGTTATTGGACGACTTCCACCCAGGCGTTGTAGTCGGGGACGCCGCCGATGGGATCGACCTGGCCGCGGGCGAGCAGGGTGTTTCCTTCGGGCCAATGGACCTGGAGATTGCCGGGCGCGATCTCGGCGGTGAAGACAGTGCCCTGGTACGTGCCGGTGTCGGATCGGATCCGGATGCGATCGCCATGGGCGAGGTGAAGGGCGGCGGCGTCGGCAGGGTTGATGAACACGGCGTCGCGTCCGGCGCCGGTGAGCGGATCAATCTCGGCGTAGATGAGGGAATTGAACTGTTTGCCGCGTCGGGTGGAGATGAGGAAACGGGGGCGGCCTTCCCGTGAGCGGGTGCCGACGGGTTCCAACACTTCGGCCGGCAGGGGCACGGCGCGGAAATGGGCCCGGCCATCGGGGGTCAGGAAGTTGCCGCCCTCACACAGGCGCGGGCCGCCGTACTGGATGGCGTCGCCCGTCTTCTTCAGATTCTGGATGCCATCGTAGAAGGGAACGATGCGGGCGATTTCGTCGCGGAGTTTCCAGCCGTCTTCGCCACCGAGGAGGTGGGCGCAGTCGGGATAGGTGGCGGCGGCGAGATCGCGAAGGATCTTCCATTCGGCGCGGGCTTCACCGACGACGCGCGGGATCTCGGGGGAGAAAGCGATGCGCCGTTCGGTGGTGGTTTCGATGCCGCCCTCGTCCTGTTCGTATCGGGTCTTGGCGGGCAGGAGCAGGACTTCCTCCTGGGCGGGTTCGAACATCTGGTCGACCAGGAGGATATCCTGATGGACGCGAACGGGGACATTGCGGAGGGCGCTGGTGACGTGATCGGGATCCGGGAGCGTGCGGAGGAAGTTGCCGCCGACGGAATAGAGGATGTCGAGTTGGCCGCGATGGGCGGCCTCGACCATTTCAACGGCGGTGAGGCCGGGCCAGTCGGGGATGGGGAATCCGTAGTCGAGGGCAAGGGCGTCGCGATTGGCGGGGGTGATGGGTTTGCCGCCGGGAAGAGCGGTGGAGTAGCAGCCCATTTCGGCGCCGCCCTGCACTGAGGAATGGCCGCGGATGGGCATGAGGCCGGTTTTCTCGCGTCCGACGTAGCCGCAGGCGAGGCCGAGGTTGAGGACCATGGAGACGGCATCGGCGCCGTAGAGATGTTGGGTGATGCCCATGCTCCAGACGAAGACGGCGTTGGGCGATTGATGGAGGAGGGTGGCGAACTCCTCCATGGACGCGCGGGGAAGGCCGGAGGCGGTTTCGAGGGTGGCGAAGTCGAGGGAGAGGGCGGCCTTGGAGAGTTGTTCCCAGTCGGTGGTGTGGTCGCGGATGAAGTCGTCGGCGGTCCAACCGCGTTCGATGAGGATCCTGAGGGTGCCGTAGATGAAGGCGATGTCGCCGCCCTGCCGGACGGGGAACCACCAATCGGCCATGGGCGTGCCGAACAAGGCGGAGGAGGCGGATGAAGGAACCCAATAACGGCGCATGCCGGGTTCGAGGTAGGGATTGATGAGGACGACGCGGGTGCCGCGTTGGCGGGCTTCGAGGAGGTACTTGGTGGAGACGGGTTGATCGTTGGCCGGGTTTGAGCCGAAGAACACGATGAGATCGGTGCCGTACCAATCGGAGTAGGAACAGGTGCTGGCGGAGACGCCGAGGGCATGTTTCATGGCGCCGGTGCTGGGGGCGTGACACAGGCGGGCGGCGTTGTCGATGTGGTTGGTGCCGAGAAAGCGGGCCACCTTCTGGGACATGTAATAGACCTCGTTGGTCACGCCGCGGGCGGTGATGAAGAAGGCGAGGCGCCGGGGATTGGTGCGGCGGATGCGGGTGGCGAGGCGGCCGAGGGCTTCGTCCCAGGAGATGCGGGTGAAGCCGGGTTCGCCGGCACGTCGTAGCAGCGGATAAGGCAGGCGACCGAGTTCGCGAAGTTGGGCGTTGTCCCAACGGAGATCGCCGGGAGCGGCGCCACGGAGGCGGGCGAGTTCGGCGCGGAAGAGTTCGAGGTTGGCGAGGGGCGCGGGATCGAACTCCGGCATGGTGTTCAACCGAAGCAGGTTGAGCCGGGTCATGCAGAGATGGGTACCACTCAGGGTCCAGTCGTGGAATCCGGCCACGCCCAGGGCGCAACCGTCGCACACCCCGCGGCTGAGGACCTTCCAGGCGTAGGGCAGGTTGTCGCGATTGCGCCACACGATGCCGAGCATGTCCCGGAAGTGGGTGGGCTTGGTCTGGCCCAGTCCGAAGGGCATCAGGTGACGAAGCCGATCGGTCCAGGTGGACTGGAGACGGTGAGACATGGGTTGAACATGCCGAAGGGTGGGTGGCGGAGGCGAGCGCGTGATGGATGGCGATGCGGAGAAGTATCTGGAATTGTTCGGAACTTTTCCGGGCCGGCTGCGTAACACCGGATGGAAGCGCATGTATTGGCCGTTCCGAACCAACAAACATCACCTGATGAAGAACACTTGTACTGTCGGGCTGGGCGCCATCCTCTGGATTGTGCTGAGCGTGAACCTTCACGCGGCGGAACGTCGTATCGGGGTGGATCAACCACCCTTGCCGCCTCCGGACGAACTGCGGGAGAGGCATCCTGGCGCACCGCCGCTTCCACCGGAGTCCCGGTTCTCGCCCGACTCGGATCGTTTGCCGGATGAACTGGCGGCGATGCTGCAGGAACAGTTGATGCGGGCGACGCGGGAGGGCGAACGGATGGTGGAGGAGACGCGTCGTCGACTGCCGAGGATGCGGCAGGAGTTTTCGGAGATGACCTTCGGGGCGCGGGGTCCGGCGAGTTATCGCACCCTGGTGTTGCCCATGGGCGATGCCGGCGCGGATGCCGGATCGGTCCGGGAAGACCTGACGATCATGGGTCGGGTGTTGGAGAAGGCGCTGCATCCGGAGGCGGAACGGCGTTCGAATCCGTTCCGGTTGGAATTTGGAAACCTGCGGATGGGCGGAAAGAACGAACTGGATGCGCTGTATCTGGAGGGGTACGGGGCGGTGTTCCTGTTGGAAGTGGATTATCCCCTGGCGCCAGCCCCGGTCGGTGACAAAGACGCCGCGGTGGGTGCGGCGGAAGTCGATGAGGCCTGGGAAGAGGCACGGCGCGAGGTCCGGGGTCGAAAGGGACCCGAGCCGTTTCCCAACCCGCGCGAGCGGCAGGGTCCCGTTTATGAAGAGCAGCGGGTGGAGGGGGTAAAGGTCCGCCTGTTGGAGGCCTTGCGACAGGGTCGGAACATCCGGGCATTGCGACCGGACGAAACGCTGACGGTGGTGATCAGTGGTGCGGCACCGGCTGGGAAGGTGCGGGAAAGGGCCCGGGCGCCACGACGGGAAGGGGGTCGCGGGGGCGGTGAACGGGAGGAGGTGCGGGAGGAAGCCGGTGGGAATCTGCCCGCGACCGGATCGGTGATGACGTTGCAGGTGAAAAAGTCGGAACTGGAGCAACTGGCGAAGGAGTCGCTGAAGTGGGACGAATTCGTAAAACGGGTGGGGGTACGGATCCGACTGGAGCGGGATGAGCCCGGGGTGGGTGGCCAGCCCTGACTGGGGTAGGAGAGGGGGGGGTCATCCGTGGCAGCCGACGTCGACTGCCACGGATTGGAAGAAGGGATCAGGCGGGGCCGGGGCCGCCGAGGTTGGTGGCGCCGTTGACCTGGGAATTGACGCGGAGCCGGAGGCCGTTGAGGCGGATGAAGCCGGTGGCGTCGTCCTGGTTGTAGGCCTTGGTGGGATCGGCCTCCATGGTGGCGATGTGGGGGTTGTACATGCTGAACTTCGAGCGGCGTCCAGCGACGTAGAGACCGCCCTTGTAGAGCTTCACTCGGACGGTGCCGGAGACGTTCTTCTGGCTTTCCTCGACGTAGGCCTGGAGCGCGAGGCGCTCGGGTGCATACCAGAAACCGTTGTACACCAGTTCGGCATACTTCGGGACCAGGGCATCGCGCTGGTGCATGACCTCGCGATCCATGGTGAGGCTTTCCATCTGGCGATGGGCGTAATGAAGGATGCTTCCGCCCGGGGTTTCGTAGACGCCGCGGCTCTTCATTCCGACGAAGCGGTTCTCCACCATGTCGACCCGGCCGACGCCATGTTTGCCGCCGATCTTGTTGAGGGTTTTCATGATCTGGAGCGGATTCATGGGCTTGCCATTGACCGCCACGCAGTCGCCCTTTTCGAAATCGAGCGTCACGTACTCGGGTTTGTCCGGGGCGTCTTCGGGCAGGACGGACAGGGTGGTGAAATACTCGCGATTCTTGAGGTGGAAGGAGTCGTACCAGGGATCCTCGAGGATGCCGGCCTCGTACGATATGTGGAGGAGGTTGCGATCCATCGAGTAGGGCTTCTTGGCGCTGGCCTGGATGGGGATGCCCTTGGCAGCGCAGTAATCGATCATCTCCTGGCGTCCGGGGAAGTCCTTGCGATACCGCTCGTCCCGCCACGGCGCGATGATGGTGAGTTCGGGGGCGAGCGCGGCGGCAGTGAGTTCGAATCGGACCTGGTCATTGCCCTTGCCGGNNTGGTCGTTGCCCTTGCCGGTGGCGCCGTGGGCGATGGCATCGGCTCCCTCGGCCTTGGCGATCTCGACCATGCGTTTGGCGATGAGGGGGCGGGCGATGGAAGTGCCGAGGAAATACTGGCCCTCGTAGATGGCCCCGGCGCGGAGCATGGGGAAGATGAAGTCGCGGGCGAACTCCTCCTGGAGGTCATCGATGTAGATCTTGGAGGCGCCGGTCTTGGCGGCCTTGCGGTCGAGTCCCTTGAGTTCCTCCTCCTGGCCGATGTTGGCGCAGAAGGCGATCATTTCGGCGTTGCCGTAGGTTTCCTTGATCCACAGGAGCAGGACGGAAGTGTCGAGGCCGCCCGAGTACGCGAGGACGATTTTCATTTTCGATGGAGGACCGCAGCGGGCCGTGTTTCGCGCGCGCCGCGGTCCGGCGAGTGAACGCGACGGGTCTGGGGCAGGGAAGGAGTTTTTTAACGTCGTCCGTCGTACCACATGGCGCAGGCCTCGCGGTTGGCGAAGGTGGACCGGGGACGGAACAGGGCGCGGATCAGGAACCATCCGATCTCGAAGGGTCGATAGAGGGAGGCCTTGCGGGCGGAGGTGACGAGGGGTGCGGTGGTGAGGATGACGAGGCGTTTGCCGCGGGACCGGGCCAGGCGTTTGAGACGTTTGGCGAGGTCGAGTTCCTCGGCGGCGAACTGTTGGAGGCTGAATCCGCCGATTTCCCGGAAGGCGGCGGTCTCGACGAAGATGTAGGAACCGGCGAGCCAACATCCGACGCGGCTGATGGTGTTCCAAATGGAGGCGGCGAAGTGGACGGAGAAGGGGCCCTGATCCATTCGGAGGGTGCTGCCACCGGCGAGGACCTTGCCGGACTGGATGGCCTGGACGGTGGCCTGGAGGAGGGCGGGGGAAGGTTGGGAATCGGCGTCGAGGAAGAGGATCCATTCGCCTGTGGCGGCGGCGGCTCCGGCGTTTCGGGCGCGACCGATCATGTTGACGGGTTCGAAGACGACCCGGGCGCCGAGATCGGCGGCGATGCGGGCGGTGTGGTCGGTGGAATTGTTGTCGCAAACGATCACTTCATGGTTCCAGCCGAGTGGGGCGAGGGATTGGAGGGCGGCGTGGAGTGCGTTGAGGGTGCCGGGAAGCAGCCGTTCCTCATTGAACGCGGGGATGACCACGGAAAGTGTCATGGGGGAGAAGATCAGGTGGGATCCGGCGTTTGCATAGCGGGCTTGTGTGGGCAAGTTCCGCCGTCTTCGGGAAAATCCGTTGACGCCTAGCAGCAGCGCTCAACAGAGTTTGGTTCTGCTGGAGTTGGAGCGAAGCCATTTACCACGACATGAGCACACCTGATAACGCCACCGTTTTTGCCAAGGGACTGGATGGAATCATCGCGGCCCACACACGCCTGAGCGATGTCCGCGGAGACATCGGACAGTTGATCTACTGCGGGTACGACATCAACGAGCTGGCGGGGAAGGTCAGTTATGAGGAGGTGGTGTATCTTTTGTATCACAATGCCCTGCCCAATGCCGAGGAACTGGCGGAATTGAAGACGACCCTGGCCGGGTTTCGCGAGATCCCGCAGGGAGTGGTCGATCTGGTGACGCGTTTGCCCCGGGACACCCCGCCGATGCACGCCTTGCGGACCGGGGTTTCGGCGTTGGGATGCTATGACACCACGGCGGATGCGGATGCGATGGATGCGCAGCGTCGGAAGGCGTTGCGGTTGGTGGCCCAGATTCCGGTGATCACGGCTTATTTCCATCGGGCACGCCAGGGACTGCCCCTGGTGACGCCAGATCCGACTTTGGGCGAGGCGGCGAACTTCCTGTACATGATCGACGGGGTGAAGCCGTCCCAGGAGAAGGTCAACACCATGGACATGTGTTACGTGCTGCATGCCGACCATGGGATGAACGCCTCGACCTTCAGTGCGCGGGTGACGATCGCGACGTTGAGCGATGTGTATTCCGCGGTGACGACGGCGATCGGGACCTTGAAGGGACCGTTGCATGGCGGGGCCAACGAAGGGGTCATCAAGATGCTCCAGCAGATCGGTTCGTTGGAGGCGGTGGACGCCTACGTGGCTGAGTGCCTGCGGCAGAAACAGAAGATCATGGGCATCGGGCATCGCGTTTATAAGGTGCTCGATCCCCGCGCACCCCATCTCAAGCGGATGGCTCAGTTGTTGTCGGCCAAGCTCGGTGAACCGAAGTGGATCCAGATGTCCGAGCGCATCGCGGAGCTCATGCTCCAGGAGAAGAATCTCCATGCGAACGTCGATTTCTACAGCGCGACTGTTTACTACTCGCTGGGCATTCCCACCGACCTGTTCACGCCGATCTTCGCGATTGCCCGGACCAGTGGCTGGACGGCCCACGTTCTCGAGCAGTTGGCGGACAACCGGTTGATCCGGCCCCAGTCGATCTACACCGGGACAACCGGGTTGAAGGTCGTGCCACTGGCGGAGCGGTGATCAGGAGGGTTGGCGGGCGCGTCCTGGCACGGTCGACGCCGGGGTAATGCGGGGCAGGGGCTTCAACGGTTTGTTGACGTCCCTTGGTGTTCATTCCCATCGACGCTTCTACGGCGACCGAACGTCGCCGCCCCAGTCCGCCGCGAAGCATTGGCCATTGACGCCCCGATGGCATCCGGGCAAACCGCATGGATGTTCCCCGCCTTGCGGTTTCTCCGACCGGCCACGCTCCGGTCCGTGGTCGGTGTCGGAGGGTTGTTGATCGCGATGGGTCACGGGTTGACCGCGGCCGACTGGGTGGTTTCGGCCAATGAGAACAAGCTCGACCTGGTGACCGGCGCCCAGCGCGTGCTCTCCGACTCCTCACCCGACACGGTCAGCCTGCTCGATTTCTCGCAGTTCCCGCCGGCGATCCGACACCTGACCAACATCGCCAACACCGTCCTCGGTCCGCCGTCGAATGTCGCCCTGAGCCCGGACCAACGGCACGTGTTGATCGCGGATTCCATCGTGCTGGATGCCGGACGCACCAATGGTTGGCGGCCCCAGCAACGGATCCACGTGCTGGACCTTTCCGTTGAACCACCCCGGGTCACGTCGACGGTCGACACCGGGTTGCAGCCATCGGGAATCGTTTTCAATGCGGATGGCAAACGGGTCGCCGTGGCGAACCGCGCGGAGGGTTCGGTGTCGGTGTTCCGTTTCGTGAACGGCCAATTGACCCGGACCCAGTCGGTCCGGATCGCGGAGCCGGAAGCCGAGGTGTCGGATGTGGCCAGCAGTCCGGATGGCCGCTGGTTGGTGGCGTCGATCACGCGGGCCGGTGTCCTGGCCGTGTTGAAATGGCAGGATGACACGGTGGTCGATACCGGACGACGGATCTCGGTCTATGGGCGGCCGTATCGGGTGATGTTCACGCCGGACGGGACGCAGGTCCTGACCAGTGGTGCGGGCGCCGGGACCGGGTTGGATACGGATGCCCTGACGGTGGTGGAGTTGCGGGGGGAGAAGTTCGAGACGGTCGACTTCGTGCCGTTGGCAGCTGGGCCGGAGAGTTTCGACATCAGTCCGGACGGACGGTTGGCGGTGGCGGTGTTGATGAACGGATCGAACACGGTGCCGGACGGGCCGTTGTATCGGGATCACGGCCTGGTGGTCTTGCTGGCGCGGGAACAGGGACGCTGGACCCGGCGTCAGGTGATGCCGACGGGTCGCATTCCCGAGGGTGTGGTCTTCACACCGGATGGCCGTCATGTGGTGGTGCAATGTCATCCGGATCGGGAACTGCGGGTGTATCCTGTGGCTGGCGGCATGCTGGGCGAAGTCACGCTGCGCATTCCGACGCCGGGTTGGCCGTCGGGGATGGGGTCGGGTCGGCGTTGAAGGGGTGGGGAAACAAACACTTTTCAAACCATGGACCAGGACGAGATCGATTTTGACCGCCCGGCCGCCGATGGAGTCGAGGCGTGGCATCGGCAACGCGCGTTGCAATTGCGTCAGTTGTCGCATGACGTCGGGTTGCCGATCGGGCATCGGGTCCGATTGGAATTGGTGGATGGCAGTGGGATGGAGGGGAAACTGGAACTGGCCGAGCACGGGCTCTTCATCGAGCCCACCGAACGTACCACGCTTCGGTTGCGCATCGCCCGCTGCGAGTTCATGGCCCGGGAAATCGCCTCATGCGTCCGCTTGGAGAAACCGTCCCATGACTGACGCAGATCCGGGGAAGGCGGGATGTGACGGTCAGTCGCGTCCGATGCCCGAGGGGGCGGGGTCCGGGGTCCGATGTGATCGATGCGGGAGGGAGGGGGCGAGTGGGGTGGGGGAAGAGTTCCTGTGTGGAGAATGTTTCCAACTCGCGGGCGCGTGTTGTGCGGGAGGCGAGACGGACGGCTGACGGCCGCCAACGGTTTGTTGCAGTCCCACCGCGCTTCCGCCTTTGCGGAGTGGCGGTCGGACGTCGCCGCTCCGGTCAGGCTGTGTCTTGTTTGGCGGGGAACAACAAACTCATTGCTCCGGAAGTCGGCTATTCCTAACGTGGCGGTCCGTCAGTTCGTGCGCGGGTAGCTCAATTGGATAGAGCGTCGGCCTCCGGAGCCGAAGGTTGTGGGTTCGACCCCCGCCCCGCGCACCATCTTCCTGCTCCTGCTCCTGCGCCGGAATCGCCTTCCCGTTTGCAATCCCCTCTGCTGATTTCCTCGTTTCAAGGGATCCCCATGAAACTTTTTCCTGCCAGTCGACAGGGGACTTCTTGTCCGCTGACCCATTCCCGCGGCAAGATTGTTCCGTTAAGGAAACGGAACTGCAAAAGGATGGCCACGACGACTTCACCAACCGGCCGACCGTTTTTGGTTCCACAACAGATGAAAACCATGAAAAAAATCGCGGCAATGTCCTGCGCTGCGGCCGCCCTACTGGGCGCCGGAGCGCAAGCCGGGACATTCAATAGCGACTTCAGCAACCCCGCCCAACCGGGGATCTCGCTGGTCGGAGGGTTCCGTGCGGATGGGGTCACACCCTATCCAGCCATCGTGAACGGGGTGCTGGTCCTCACCTATGCAGAAGCAAGCCTGGCGGGCATGGCAGTGCTGGACAACCTGGACCCCGGGAGTGCGGCGTCCGGGTTCACCATGACCTTCAAGGTGCGCATTGGCGGTGGCACCTCGGATCCTGCGGACGGCATGTCCGTCTACTTCGGATCGGAGGACCTGTTTTCGCCGTTTGGCGAGGAAGGACCCGACGGAGCGACCGGCCTGGTAGTCGCCTTCGACACCTTCAACAACGGCGAAGGGGAGGCTCCGGCGATCGACGTGAGATACGGGGGCAACCTCATTGGTCGCGTTCCCTACACGGCGGCAAGTCTGCAGAGCGATACCTTCACGGATGTCAGCATCACGCTGAAGCCGAACGGGACGCTCGACATGACCTACAAGGGTCAGACGGTTTTCAGCAACCTGTTCATTCCCGGTTACGAGTACGCCGAGCGCAAGTTCGCCTTTGGTGCACGTACCGGCGGAGCGTGGTCGAACCACTGGATCGATGATCTGGCCATCACCACCACCGTGGCGGGGGCACCCGCAGCGCCGTCCCTCACCCTGGCGCCGCAATCCCAGACGGTGAACGAGCATGACCAGGTGGTCTTCACGGCGTTGCCCGCAGGGACGCCGCCGTTCGAGGTGGAATGGTTGGTGGGCAACTCGGTTGTCCCGGACGTGAAGGGCTTGACCTACGTCATTCCCAGCGTCTCGGCCGCCTTGAACGGAGCCAATGTCCGGGTCCGGTTGGTGAATGCCCAGGGGCCCTTCACCAGTGAACCCGCAGTGCTCACGGTCAATGCCGACACCACGCTGCCGACCATCGCGTCGGTCCGCGGCTCGGAGTCGTTCCGTGAGGTGACGGTGACCTTCTCGGAGGCGGTGTCCGCCGCGACGGCCGGTGTGGTCGGCAATTATTCCATCGCCGGCCTGAGTGTCAGCGCCGCGACGGTCCTGAGTCCGACGACGGTCCGGTTGACCACCGCGCAGCAGACGGTGGGGGCCCGGTACACGGTGGTGGTGAACAACGTCGCGGACGCGGCGAATACACCCAACCTCATCGCGGCCAACACGAGCCGTGAGTTTGGCGCCTGGGTGCTCGCCCGGGGATTCCTCAAGTTCGAGAGCTACCTGGGCATCCCGGGCGTTCCGGTCCAGGCGCTCTATGACGACCCCCGGTTCATCGCAGGCACGCCGGATGTGGTCGGATTCGTGTCGGCCTTCGACAGCCGGTCGTTTTATCCCACCGACGCCAACGAGAACTACGGCGCGCGGATCTCGGGCTTCTACACCCCGACCCAATCCGGTGATTACCGGTTCTTCTCACGGTCGGATGATGCGTCGCAGCTCTTCCTGAGCACCAATTTCGATCCTGCCAACGCAGTGCAGATCGCCGAAGAAGCCGGATGCTGCAACGGCTTTCTCGAACCCCCGGCAGGCCAGACCTCGGAGCCGCAGCCGCTGGCCGCCAACACGCCCTATTTCATCCAACTCTTCTACAAGGAAGGTGGCGGCGGGGATTATGGTCAGGTCGCAGTCCGGCGCGAAGGAGACACGACACCCGCAGGCAGCCTGCTGCCGATCCGGGGCGATTTCATCAGCACCTATGCCGACCCGGATGCCGCGAGCATCACCATCGGGTCTGCCCCGGCGAGTCTGACCGGTGCGGAAAACACCACGGTGACACTCACGGCGGCGGCGACGGGATCGCCTGCGCCGGTGGTCATCCAGTGGCAGCGTGCGGAAGCTGGAAGCAGCACGTTTGCTGACATCGTGGGAGCGCGCGGGGCCAGTTACACCACGCCCGTGCTCAAGCAGAGCACGGACGACGGTGCGCGTTACCGGGTCGAGGTCCGTGTTCCGGGCGGGACGGTGGCCAGCGATCCCGCCACCTTGACGGTGATCATCGACAGCACGCCGCCGGCGATTGCCGGTGCCTCCTCCGGGGCCAATCTGAAGAGCGTCACGCTCAGCTTTTCCGAGGACATGCTCGCGACGGGCCTGGCCACCGCGGGCAATTACAGTGTTCCGGGAGCGACGGTCTCCTCGGCCACGGCCATCAACAGCCGGACCGTCCGATTGAATCTGGCGGCTGCCATGCCGCAGGGTACGGCGACGACCGTGACTGCAACGGGTGTCCGTGACAGTGCGGGCAACGAGATCGTGGCACCGGGCAATACCTTCACCTTCACCACCCCGGTGATTGTCCCGGGTGCGGCGACGTTCGAGGCGTTCACGGGGATCGGCGGGGTTCTGCCTTCGGATCTGCGTGCTTCGCCCAAGTTCCCCAACTCGCCGGATGTCGTCCGGTTGGTTCCGGGTTTCGAGCTCAATGGATTCGGGGACAACTACGGTGGACGGATCAAGGGATTCTTCACCCCGACGGTCAGTGGCAATCACCTGGCCTATCTGGCGGCGGACGACGGGGCTGAGCTCTGGGTCAGCACCGATGATTCCGAGGCCAACCTCCGGCTCGTGGCGGTGGAACCTGTATTTGCCAACCCGCGCGAATGGACGGGTGACTCGGATGGACGCCGGACCGAGGCGGCCTTCATCAATCCGGCCCAGGTCGCGCCGAACATCTCCGTGCCCCTCAACCTGACGGCAGGGACGAGGTATTACGTTGAGATCATCTGGAAGGAAGGCGGCGGCGGCGACCATGGCGCTGCGTTGTTCCTGCCTGAAGCCGAGACTCCGGAGAACGGCTCGCTCCCCACGTTCGGGACGCAGTTGGCCACGGCCATCGATCCGAACCTGCTCGCGACGCTGTCGCTTCCGGTCTCGATGCGGTCCGCTCTCGGCTCGGGTGGCCAGGCCGGGTTCAACGCCCGGGTCCATCAGGTGGCACCCGGTGGCACCACCGGTCTGCCCACCTTCATCTACCGGGCGGAGCAGCAGTTGGCCGGCATCATCGATCCCAATGCGGCTGATCTCTCAGGAGCTGTGGGCGGCATCTTCCAGATTTCGAGCATCATCAACTGGAACCAGGACTTTGCCTCCGCGGAGATCGGCAACTTCCAGAGCTTCTCCACGCCCTCCTACCCGGACGAAGCGATTCCCGGTGTGCCGGGTATCGGCGTGCGCGAGGCTTCAGCCACCGACAACATCGCGGCTGAGATCATCAGCTACATCGAGTTCCCGGCGCCCGGCGTGTACTTCATGGGAGTCAACAGCGATGACGGCTTCAGCGTCACCGCAACGGATCAGCCCCCGGCCAACAACCTCGGCCTGTACCTGCAGGCAGGTGGCAACCGCACGGGTCACTTCGCCATCTCTGGCGGCACCGACAAGGGCGGCGTGTTCCGCCCGATCACCGTACCGCTGACCGGCAAGCTCGTCTGGGCGGATCCTCCGTTGGCGGATACGGCACTGGTGAATGCGGCGGCGATCGCCGGAAACATCGCGGTCATCGAGCGCGGCGTGAATCCCTTCTCTGCCAAGGTGCAATTCGCAATGGATGCCGGCGCCATCGGGGTCATCATGGTCAACAACCGCGATGCGGACAGCGCCGAAGGCAAGTACCCGATCGTCATGGGCGGCTCTTTCGTTGATTTGCCGGCCGTCATGATTGGAAGACCGGATGGTGAGGCCATCCGGACCGCACTCGCCGCCGGTGAAGTCACGGCCACCATCGCCCCCGACACCACGCCGTATCTCGGCAGTTTCGATGGCGGTCGCGGATCCTCCGACTCGACCTTTGCCTTCAATGTGGCGCAGGCCGGTCTGTATCCGATGCGCCTGGTCTGGTTCGAGGGTGGCGGTGGCGCCAACCTGGAATGGTTCTCGGTCACTCCCGATGGATCCAAGATCCCTGTCAACGACCGCACCGTTGCGGCGTCGCTCAAGGCCTATCGGACCCGCACCTTCGTGCCGCCGGCGGAACCAGAGGTTGCCGCGGCCCGGGATGCTGCGGACATCGTGATCACCTTCAAGGGCACGCTGCAGTCCAGCGCCACCATTGATGGGACCTTCACCGACGTGCCGGGTGCAGTGAGTCCGTTGCGCGTGCCGGCGGCGGGTTCGTCCGGAAACCTGTTCTACCGCGCGCGCCAGTAGGCGGGTCGGTTGAAACGGCTTCAACACGGGGAGTCGGGCTTTTGCCCGGCTCCCCTTTTTCTTTGTCGTCCATCAGGGCCCGGTGCACCCGAAGTGGTTGGCAGGCAGCTTCCTAATTTGGCTTTATGAGCCACCTGATCGCACGCGCCGCCAACATCAGCAATCCGATTGCCCCCCAGTAGGCAGCGGTGAACAGAACGGCGAGGTATACCCCCCAAAGGAAGTCCACGCCGGTAACACCGTTCAACATCTGGTCAACGATTAGCCATCCGGCCATCGCCCAGTTGATCGCGATGAGGACACGCTTCAAACCCGTGCTCACGCCCTGAGCCTTCCTGAGCTGGTACGCCACGCCAACCCTCAGGCATAGGTTTTTGCCAGTTTCATCCACCGATCAGTGCTCCGGGCCGGGCGAATCGGATGACTCCAGAGTTTTGTCACCCGAGCATTCCGTTTCCCGATTTCGACTGAAGCGCACGGCCTGTCCTGTCTGCCGCCCTCGATGGCAAGGTGACACAGCGCGTCTGCATGCAGCACTCCCACGTGTTCCGCTGGGTGTTGCTTCTTTCAACCTCCGGCCAATCGCCACGCCTTCAGGATCCCGTTCACCCCGGAACCATCTGCTCGACCCCGGAAGGCTCCACGCGATCAACCGGGGGCATGCGGACCGACTCAGAGGTAGAATATTTCGAAGCGACCCCTCTGACTCTCTGAAGGTGGGAAGCGAACAGGATTGCTGGTTTGCAAGCGATGACAGCAATGCCAGCATGCGTACGGTGAGCACGACCTTGACCATTCGAAATCTGGCCGAGCCAATAAAACAAAGGCTGCGCATGCGGGCTGCCAGCCATGGCCGTTCCATGGAGGCCGAGGCACGGGAGATTCTTGCAACCAGCCTGATGAACGGGCCAGAGGGCATCCGCCCCCCCAGCACCCCGGAAGAACTGCGCGAACGCCTGCGGGCGGTAACGGGCATCTGGAAGGATCGCTATGAGGGGAAAACCACGGGGGAATGGATGAAGGAGTTGCGCGGCAATGAGTGAAGCGCGGCAGGCTCTGGTGGATACGAACATCCTCGTCGATATCACGGAAGGCGGCGGGGAATGGACTGCGTGGTCCAGAGAGAGGGTGGTGGAGTTTCATGGAGGGCTGATCATCAATCCGGTCATCTACTCTGAGCTGTGTGTTCCCTTGGAATCCGTGGAAGAAGTAGAAGCTCTGATCGCCATGCTCGGGCTCGTGTATCTGGAGTTCCCACGCGAGGCACTTTTCCTGGCAGCCCGTGCGTTCAGGCAGTACCGACGACGAGGGGGCATGAAGACCTCGCCACTCCCCGATTTTTTTGTCGGAGCCCATGCGGCGGTACTGGGGATTCCGCTGCTTACCCGGGACGTCATCCCCTATCAGACCTATTTCCCCAAAGTGAAGTTGATTGCCCCCGCATGATCAGTCCCCACCCCAATCTCCAGAGCCCGGCGATCGGACGTCGATGCTCCGTGGAAAGGGGTTTCACGCGGAGGCGCCGAGAACGCGGAGAAGAGGTGGGGTGGCGAGGGTGGGGCGGCGAGGGTTGCTCGCCGGGATGGGTTACGACGGCGAGCGGACGTCGACGTTCCACAGCTTCCGGATTCCTCACACGAAGGCACGAAGGCACGAAGGCACGAAGGAGCGGGATGGGATCCGTTGGGGCCGGGGACCTCAAACCCCGGCGCCTCACGCCATCTCCGAAAAAGGAAATCCACGTTGCGAGCGTTGCGCCGTTGCGTGAGATCCCTCCGAGGAGTTCCTCACGCAACGGCGCAACGGCGCGACGACATCGAGGGACAGGCTCCATGAATCCGCGTGCCGAAGGGACAAAGACTCCTGAGCCCGGTGCAACGCACTGGGTGCAGATCCGGAAAACACCTTTCGCCCTGAAAAGGCAAAACCAGTCGCAACCTTAAGTGCCATCGGACGGCGACCGGACGTCACTGCTCCGGGGAGCTTCCCATCCATGAAATCGGGTTCATCGATGGAACGTGTGCTCCCGTTTGCAGGTTGAGTCCATATCGCCCTCACCGTGCTGCGCTGCGGAAGAACCAGGCTCCTTCGAGCAACCGCTCAGCGACGAATCCACCGACGTTCCCCTGGGGAATCAGCTGCCAGTCGAGCAGGTCGGGTGAGGCGAAGACTTCGGTCAATGCCGCCGGATGCGATTCCCGCGTCACTTGTGGAACATCGTTGATCTGCGCGGCGTGAAGTCGTCCCTGCAACGACGGTGGCAACCACACCCCCAAGGTCCTCGCCGGGGCACCGTCGAACGTCACTGTCACAGAACGGATCCCGGATGTACCCGGGGCGAGATCGAAGGCGCGGGCGCGGAGAAGGTCCGGATCCAGGCATCCGATGGTGTTGCAGGCGAGGCGCGCGACGAGGCGGAGTTCGGCGGTGTTTCCGGAGTTCACCCAGATGCGGTCGATGCAGTCGTCGCAGGCGGATTCACTGGCGCGCCAGATGACCTGACTGGAGCCCGGTATCCAGGGACCGGTCAGGGTGGCGGCAGCGATGGAATCGATCCGGGGAAGTGCCGGGAGCGATTCGTCCGCGCCGATGTCGGGGAACCGCCCGAGCCAGGCACCTTCGCCATCGATATCCCGGGCAAACGCTTCGGGTCCGGGCGAACGGACGGCATCGATGGCGGGGGATCCAATGGGGAGACGCCAGGCGCCGGGGGCCAGTCCGGGATGAACATCGAGATTGAACTCCGGGTGCAGGGGATGGG
>DITU01000172.1 GCA_002422905.1 Verrucomicrobia bacterium UBA6176 | reverse complement strand
GCGGTTGGCGACGCACAGTTCCGTAGCGCTCCGAACTGTGGTACAACCGACCGAGAATTTGTTTTGGAGCGGGATGTCGTGCAGTCGTTGGAAGGTTCGTCGAATGAGGAGTTGTTGGCGTCGTTGGCGGGGAGACCGGCGGCGGCGCAGTTGATGGGGAAGTTCGGGGGGCTTTCGAGCCTGGCGCAGGCGTCGTTCTCGGATCTCCAGCAGGTTCCCGGGGTCGGACCGTCCAAGGCGGCGGCGATCCGGTCGGCCTTCCTCCTCGCCCAGCGATTGGTGCGGGAGACCTATCCGGATGCGCCGGTGGTCGATTCACCGGAGCGCGTGGCCGGCCTGCTCCGGGAGGAGTATCGGCCGATGAACGTCGAGAACTTTCATGTCCTTTGCCTCAACACGCGTCGCCGGCTCATCAGTGCCGATCTCATCGCCCAGGGAACCCTCGATTCCGTGCTGGTCCATCCGCGCGAGGTGTTCGCGTTGGCGATGAATCGTCGGGCCTCGGCGGTGATCCTCGTCCACAACCATCCCAGCGGCGATCCCTCCCCTTCCGAAGCCGATATCCGCCTCACCCGGGACCTCATCCAGGTGGGAAGATTGATCAAGATCGAGGTCCTCGATCACGTCATCGTCGGCCGGGCGACCACCGATCGGCCCCGGGATTACGCATCATTACGCGAGCTGGGCTTCTTCTGAGGCGCCAAGGGGGCAGATTCCTGGGGTGATGGCACCCTCTGCATAGTCCGAAATATCAGGACTGCATCCTCGAATTCGCCCGATCTCTGGAATGCGAATGAGGAGCGGAGCGAAGCGTGCCTTGGCGAAAGGGCGGTGGTTCGTTGAACAGGTTCAACTGCGCACGCTGCATCGGTACAAGATCCGGTCGAGATGCCATCGGTCCTGAAGGCTGCCGGCGAGCCCGGACAGGCGGGGGGGCGCGGATTGAAGTCGAACACTCGATGGAGGTGGAACTGGGAGGCATACCAGTTGGCAAACTCGATCTCATTGCGGCTCCCGAAGAAGGTGGTCTCCTTCGCAAACCGGTTGGTTTTCACTTCGATGAAGCGCTCCCGACCATCCGGATCAAATGGAGGGACACCGAATCCGGCTCCGCCGCCTTCAGCGCCGGAGATCTGGATGACGTTGTCGGCAATCCGATTGCAGCCCGGTCGGGAGACCCGGAACTGTTCGAAGCCGCAATCCCTTGCCAGAGGTTGAGCCACCCCACTGGCTCCCTGCACGGCCAGGGCCTACTCCGGCCAAGTCGGTGGAAACTCGTCCCATTCCACCCGATACCCGGGCCGCATCGGTTCGGAGAATTCTTCCGTAACTCAAGCGTGAACGCACTCCTTCATGATTCTCCGGTGGCCGTCCCTCCCCTGAGTTCAAGTCGCTTGGCATCACCGGCCCGACTGCTTCGAAACCTGGCCTTCAGCCTGATCCTCAACAGTCAGGCGCTGTCGCTGGAAGCCGATGATCGCGGAGCCATCCCGGGGCGGATAGCGGGTGCCCCCCGGGATTTGGCGTATCTTCAGGTCGGTTTCGCCAAGGCCGACTCCGCCGAGCGCACCCTGATCCTGTGGGTTGCCCAGGACATGGTACTGGGCATCGGATAGCCACTTCGGGAACTGGAAGTCGAATCCGTCCAACTCATCCCACCCCGGTCTGCCAACCTCGGGATTCGGATCGTGCGTCAGGCGATCAATTCGTAGGTGGCCGGCCCATGCCCGGCGGCTTCGACCGCGCCACGCCCAACCTGGAACGCCCTGGCGATGGCATCGGGATCCACCATCAGGTCGGCGGCAAGTGCAGTGTAGAAAGCCCGGACAAACGCCACCGCAGCGGCATCGGGCAGCTTGCCCCGTGTGGCGATCACCCGGCTCGCGAGCGGGCGGAGCGCCAGGCCGGTTTCAAAAGCATGGCATGCATTGAGCACGATCAGATCCAACGGGCGGCTCAAGACCTGAACCGCCTGATGGATGGCCGCCGCTGAAACGGGCAGCGCCGAGTGGTCGTCTGCGTGCAGCACCAGGTGCCGTTCGGTGCCATGCCCGGCGAAATGCAGGAGTCGCGGACGCTCCCGCAACAGATGCTGCAGCAGGCTCTGATACGAGGCAGCCAAGCACGGGCGGGAAAGGTGAATGCAAGCAGACGACTGCGTCGACTCGTCGAGGTATCGAAACTCACGCTCCGTCTGAAGCCAACCCGGAGGATCCGTCACTCGACCCGGGAGCCCGTTGAAGTCACGGGCTTCGGATTCCCCACCCGGATTTGCGGCCACAAAAAGCATCGCACGAGCTTCCTTTCCCGGAAGCCCGACGCGCACAGCGAGCTGGCGTCGGATGCCTTGGGGGTTTCGATATCCGAAATGCAATTCCCGGGACTCGTCCCTGACGGGAATTGGGAAACGATGGCTGAACTGGATCGGCACGCCGGCGGACAGGGTCGCCCCGAACGGCTGCGGAGTGCCATCCACCTTCACCTCGTCAACCAAGGATCCACCCGGACCCGACAGCTTCGCGTGAACCTCGTACAGGGAATCCTGGCGTTTGAGCGACACGGCACATTCCAAGCCGGAATCGGTGGCTGCTGCCCCAATATCCTCTTTCGCCACAGCAATCGTGGCGACGCATTGGAATCGGAGGTCCTTCTCGAAGTTGCGCCCGGCCACCTGGGCCGTGAACTCGACGAAGCCGGGGCTGTCGAACTCCAGCACCAGCGGGATCTCCGCCACGGCGCCGGGCATCAGCCGTGGGATTTCCCTGCGAAGTTCGCCTCGCAGACAGATTGCCCGGACAGGAATGCGCAGCAGCAGACGAACGGAGTCCAGGATGTCGCGGGAAACGTTGGTAAACCGCGCCACCACCTCCACCGCCCGTCGGGCTCCCACGCTTGCCGGCGAGATCGCCAAGTGGATGGGGTGCGTCACTTGCCTCCTTTGGACTTCGATGGATGATTCCGCTCGCGACAAGGCCGGCAGTGATAGGCTGAAACCTGCCCCTCGAACGCGGGATCGGCACCCAATCTTGCCGAATCGCTGGAGGCATGACGCGGACAGAGGAACGCGCCGCAATGATGGCAGACCGCCCAACCTTCAAGGACATTGGCGCGATGATTGCAATCGGTGACAGAGCAGACAGGCATGACAGGAGAAGTTTGGATTTTTGAGACCAACCACAGTTCGTTCTTGCTCGGGTTCGGCAGCCTAGGCGGGTAACGGCCTCCCGAAGGTGGCTGTCGCTTGACGGCGGAGCAGCCGCCAAAGGGAGTCGATCTCGTCACGAAGTTCGGGGGAGTTGTGAACCCCTCGCACCGATACCTCCACGATCGTATGGGATTCAGCGGCCCCGGAGGACTGATCCGAGCCTCGCAACAAGACCTCGAAATCGATCGGAACCAATCCTCGGTAGCCACGCCCGGCCAGCTTCCATCGACGCACGCGCTCTCCCTTGGCAGCCCCCGACTCTGGCGCTGACTCCGCCAAGGTGCGGAGATAGAGATCGGGAGTGGCCGCCAGGGTGCGTGAGAACTGGATGACCGTATCATGACTGGGAACGACCCCCGGGAAACGCATGGGACCGCCCTCCTCAACCGTCTCCGTTTCAATGCCGACACCCCTCCCCCCGGCAGGGTCGGGCTTCACGCGGATCGACTGGTATCGGAATGGCGAAGTCGAGATGCGAAACTCGAGATGCAGTCTGGACGTGATGTTCAGGGGAGTGACGTCCCGGGCGGCACCCCATGGTTGAAATGTTCCGCCGGCCACAGTGGCTCCACCGGGCTGTCCATCCCGTGAAGAACGGAGCGTCGCCAGCAATCGACCCGAGACCCATTGGCCCGACTGGATGGAATTGGCAAAACGGAGCGAAATCGCCGAGGGCCGCCCCCGTTGGTTCATATGGAGCGATTGGATTCGGACCGTGCGGCAGGGTTCGCTCATGCCGTCGATGGTCCGGGTGCCCTCCGATGTGGTGGAGTGTTCCGCACTGACGGCCACCAGGCGTCCCCAGCAAGACGGGACGTCGATCTCGATCGAATCCAAGCTTTCCACCTCGCCTGCGTCGCCCAATCCATGCCGGATATCAGTGAGGAAATGAAGTTCGAGGGACGACTGGTGACTCCCGGGAGTGATCCCTGCAACAACGGCCAGACATCGCTCGACACCCTGCGATGCAGCCACCGCACGGGATGCCAGGGGAAGCTCCAGGCGCATGGCGACCCGATCCTCCGCTGAATTGAACAGGCGCTCTGCGGAGAGGTTCAAGCGAAGGGGTATCGCACCGTCGCCCGATCCCCGTCCCGCCACCACCTCTCCCATCCGAAGTTGTGATCCCGCGACGGGAAGCAGGAATCCGGCATGCACTGGGATCTCGGTTGCCTCCGCTTTGAGTTCGCCCCGGATCCGGGCGCACTCGTCCTCATTGATCCGGACATGGAGACGAAGATCTTCGTCCTGTGTCGATAATCGCGAGGTGACCGCGCCATCCGCACCGATCTCGAAGTAGCCCTCATGACGGGTCGATCCCGAGACCTCGGTCGTAACGCCGCTGACCGGAAACGGCGGACGGCGACGCTCATATTCGGCCTGCGCCGCACGCTTTCGATGCCACCCGAATGCTGCAAGCCCCACTCCCGCCAGGGCCACGGGAAGCCCGATCATCGGACGCACCATCGAAATCAGGCAACCCACTCCCGCCACGCACGCACCCAGGATCAGGAGCGTCGAGTTCGGACGGAACACCATGTGGGCGCAGGCCTCGCAGTGGATCGGTGCCGGGAAGTTCGCCGGATCATTGAGGTCCGTCCGGAGGCCAAAGAACTCGATCGTGGGCTCCTTGCCCTTGGACACGGCGACATGCTGTCGGCAGAGCGGCCTGCCGCAATGATGACAAACCGCATGGACGTCGGTGCTCCCGCAGGAGTGACAGCCTCGCAGTCCTTGATAGGTGAATCGGGAAATGGTCTTCATGGAACGGAATGAGGAGGTGAGGGATGCAGGTCGCGTGAATCACTGGGTCTGACGCGGAATGAGCGTGTTCCGCAGGTCACGGTGAATCTCAGCCAGGATCTCGTTCATCCGGACCCGCATGCCCGGATCAGCCTCCGCCACGGCCTTTGGCCAAGCTCGCACCTCGATCTCCGTCGTGCCGGTGTGGCGCTTTGAAAGGATCCTTTCCCCGTTCGGCAGGACCACTTCCACCGTGACCTCGTTCCGGATCCCGGACACCCGGACCAACATGTCCACCGGCGTGATCTCGGGACCGCGAGCCAGCAGCAGCCACTCGCTCCGTCCGCCCTCCCCCAACCGCAGGCTATCCATCCGGAAGGCACGGCTCGAAAGTCGTCCCATCACTGCGTTGCAGTTTTCCTGGTCCGGTACCACGTCCGGAAAGAGCCATCGCTGGGCGGGTGCACACTTCCGCTGTTCCAAAAGCGACGCCAGAATCATCCGGGCGTGCACGGTGAGTCGGGTCATCGACTCGACACGGGTAAGTTGTATGGCTCCGGTGGCATCGGAAACCGCAGCACCCAGTCGGGAAATCAGGACTCCATCGACCTCAACGGTTCCCTCCAGCCGAAGCTCGTCCGCCAGATAAAGCTCGCTGGGCGACTCCACCAGCAGGATCAACTCGCCGGAATAGGATTGTACCGGGGATTCCGGATTCGACTCTTCCACCGACAGCGGCACCCGACCGGCACTCCACAACCGGTTGCGCCAGGGATCAAAGGTGAGTGGCAACTCATTCCCGGCCCCGTTCAGGAGTCGGAGCGACGAAAGGCAGGGCAAGGTCGGCCAACTCAGCTCAAAACCAGTGAGTTCCGGAGTCGGAACACGTTGATCCGCCGAACGCGGCAGATGGATGCGGAAGGCAAATGTCACAGCCAGTTCCCTTCGGAAATTCTCGCCGGCCATCCATTTCACGTTTTCGGGCGAAGGCGAATCCGAGGGACGCGCCTCCTCATCTGCCAGGCTTACCCGAACATTGATCGGAAAAATGGCCGGGAGTCGGGGCTCATAGACCTGCTGGAAGACCACGGTTTCCCCGTTGGCCGCCAGACGGGAGAGTTCGGCCGTGTCCTTCTTGCGGTCCAACCCCAGCACGACGCTGCCTTGATCCCTATTCACAACCACCTCACCGCGGAAATCCGCCCACGCCGTATCCCACAGGAGGAGATGGCCAAGGCGCAGTTGTTCCAGTGTCGCCACCCCGCTCCGTTGACGCCGGATGTCCGCAACGAAATCACCCGACACATGTTGGGTGCCGTCCAACGGCAACGAGACTTCGATCCTGCCGGAGGCGACATCGCCTGGCTCCGGCGGTTCCGGACTCGGGAGTGGATCGAGTCGAAAGCGATACACATACTCCTCGGAAGCCTCCAGCGAGGCCACCCGACAGCGTGCGAATGCCGGGGCAAGGACAGCCGAAGTGGGTGTTGAACTCATATCGTCTCCATTACGAACTCATCTCCCGAAATCATGCATCCGCGGAATCCCGGGCTCGTTTGCCTGCGTACTGATTCACCAGCCACAGGGCACTGCCGGTCGCCATCGACAACAGCACCGCCTCCCAAAGCGGCACCGATTTCCCATCGGTCAGGACGCCCACACAATGCGCCAGCAATGTGCCCACCGCCGTAGGCACTCCCAACCACACCCAGCGGATCCACCAGCGCGGTTGATACCATTGGGCACGCACCGCCCGCCCTTCCTTCGACGACGGACACACGACCTCAAGCTGGTCGAGATCGTGCCTGGATTTCCCCTGGGGCAAACGGACCGCGTATCCCTCCTCCCCAGTTCCATCGAGTCTTTCCAACTCCAGAATCAGGTCCCGGAGCAGGCTCCGACGATAACCTGTGGCCTCCCGCAGCAGGGCGATGTTGATGCTGCCCCGGAACAGCTCCTTGCGGTGGCGATCAATGATCGAACGTACTCGTCCCAGGCGTTCTTCCGCAGTCTCCGGAAGAAGCTGGTCCGTGAAGTCACGGCGGTACCGCTTGAGGCTGGCCTTGGGCGGCGTCCTGGAGATCAGGCGATCTCCTCCGTCTCCGGCCCACAGGCACTCCCACTGTTGCGTATCAGCCGCAGGCACAAGCAGCTCCGGAATCTGCCGATGCCGGACATCCAATCCCATCGAGTAGTAGGTGAAGGAATCAGAGTCGCGCTCCTGATCCACCTTCCAGCTCCGGTACACGCTGTGGATGGCACGAACAATCGTGACATCCCAAGGCCTCCACTCCACCCGAAGACCGTCGCCCGTGGCCTCCAACTCCGATTCCGGCGCAAACGTCAGGACCAGCGGAGACACAAACGCCACCAACACATGAACGACACGCCCCCGCGATGATCCCAACCTGTATACCAAGACCCGGGTATGCTTCAGGAACCCGTCCTGAAAAGACTTCGGCCAGGCCACCAACCCGGGGTCGCGCTGATCCGTCTCCCATTGCCTGGCGAAAGCCTCCGAAAGATCCGCCGCCATCTCCACCCGGCTCACTTTGGGGAAAGGGATCACAAGTCCATCCCACCACCCCTCGCCCTCGCTCCAGGGAAACCTGGCTCCGAGCGTGCCGCGCAGATTCAGATCCAGGTCCGAGATCTCCTTGCGCATCGCCGCCTCGGATACCCGAAGCTGAATCGCCGTGAATACCGGCGAAGACTCCGCTGCACTTTGCGGCAGCCCCGAGAACCTCGCCGCACCAAGTTCCTCGGCCGCCGCGTCGGACCAGGTGAATCCGTGCCGTCGGAACTCAGCACGATGCCGCGGAAGGTCCAGCCGGAACTGCCCCGGAAACCGGGGATGACACAAAACGGAGGCACCCGGTTGCAAACAGTCACCCTGCGCGCGCAGATCGCCGCGCCCGAGCCAGGCCACACGCTCCTCGGCGCGGGTGGCCTGACCGAGCTGGCGTAGGAAGGGACCGAAGGGATCATTCATGACCACAATTCCTTTCCCCGGCGGAACGGCACCTCGCCGACCTTCCCGGGAACACATCCGTCTCTACGGACCAAAGTCACCCGTTCATGCGCCCCTCCGACGAAGCCCGGTCACCTTTCACCCATCTTCTGGCATGACCCAATAGCGAAGCGTCCCGACCGCCTTTTGATCGTCCGCAATCCGCGCAAAGGCCTGGTCCAGTTCGGCAAGCAGCGATTCCGGGACCTCCCAGAACAACTCCGCGGGCCGGAGCCTTGGATCATCATGCCGCAGCAAGGGCTCGGGAGTGACATAGGCGACGAAGCCTTCCTCACCGCACGGTTCGCCCGCACCAACGCTTTCATAGCCATCGGCCCACAATCTTTCCCGGGGAAAGAGTTCCGGTCCGGGGACCTCATAGGTGCGACCCGGCTGAATCGGGGCCGGGACGTCCACGTAGCGGTGCGGGCTGATGAGCCAATGAAGACCGCTGGTGCCAATATTGATCAGCGTCAGATAGCCGCGGATCGGGGTCTGGACCTGGAGATCGACCGGGTCGCCCAAGCGCACGTAGGGCATGTTGACTCCGGTCACCGGCGGCTTGGTTGGCCCCTTCTTCTTGCCGGCAAAATCGCGGGTCAACCCACCCAGATCGCGCTTCTTCAGGTTCGACTTCTGGAGTCGGAAACCCTGGACCCCCGTGGGTCTCGAAATGTACCGACGCAGGATGGCCCGGCCATCCAGCTCGGCGATAGCGGCGACCGGGTCCAGTTTCAAGGACTGGAGCGTCTGCACCCTTTCATCGAGCTGACGCAAGGCCTCCATCACCTGCTCACGGGTCAAATCCAAACGATCGACAATCGTTTGCTGGCTCCCCTGGATGGCGGTCTGCACCGAGGCGAACTGACCGTCGATGTTCTTCCCCAGCAATCGGAGCTCGGTCAAAGCCGGTTCGATGTGGCGCCCGATGCGTTCATCCCACTGCCCCATGACCGTGAAGAGCTCTTCCAACTTCCCGACGATCTTGCGTCGGTCATCAATCCCTCCGTCGATGCTCCGGTCCAGGCGCTGGAACAATTCCTGAAGTTGTCCGTCGAGCAGGTTGAAGCGCTGGATGGTTCGGTCATCCCCCTGTTGAACCAGGACTTGAAGGGACTTGACCGATTGGGACAGCACCTCGGTCCCCGCACCCAGGGCGGCCGCACGGCCCAGCAACTGCGCCACCTTCGCGGCCACCTCCCCGACGTCCTCGCGGATCCGGGACGCATTCTCCTCCGCGGCCCTGAGCCGCCCCTCCGCCTCTGCCTTCTGCGCCTTGCGACTGCTGACCAAATCGATATCGGAGGCCAGCTCGGCCCGTTCCAACTCCTTTCGGCGGATCAGGGATTCGTAGGCGGCCAACTGCACCCGATGTTCAGCCTCCGCGCGTTCGGCCGCAAAACGGGCGTTGCACTCCCTGGCCTTCAACGCCTCGGCCTCGGCCATGGCTCTCTGCGTCCGCTCGCCCGCCTCCCGTTCCGCCTGTGCCCTTCGGGCGGCATCCTTTTCGCCCCTGGCGGCGATGAGCCGTTCCTTGACCGCCAATTGCTCCTCGATGTTCCGGCGGCGTTCCTCGGCGACCCGACGCTCCTCCTCGGCGGCCTTCTCGGCCATCAACCGGGCTGATTCGACCTCCCGGCGCTTCGCATCCGCCTCCGCCGAGGGACTGGTCCACTCCGGTCGTGCCATCAGGATCGCGATCAATCCCCAAGGCTTGAGCAGGTCGGTGATCTCCAATTGCCAGGATTCCATGGTCCGCCCATGTCGCGCCCGCAGCGCCGATTCCGACTCCCCATCCAAGCGACGTTGCAAATCCGTGGAGAGGCGTTCCTGAAGCCAGAATCCGAGACCCTCCGGAGTCAACGGTCGATACTCGTCCACCAGCGCAAGCAAGCCGCCGTTCATGAGTCGAGCGGGATCCTCCACCGAAACCTGGACGTCCAGGTGCAGGTTCCACGCGTGGCCTGCCCCATCCTGGATCACCTCGTCCAAGGGAAGAAACAATCGAAACGGACCAAGATTCAGGAGCCAGAAGCTCACGGGCACGTCGGACGCGATCTCCTTCCCGGCCTTGGCGGTGAGATCAATGCCGATACGCTGCGGCGAGTCCACTGCCCGGTAAACCCGGTCGGCCTTGGGAATTTCGAGTTGGCGCGACCCCAGGCCGAACAGCCCCCTTTCCGGGGTAACCGTCCGATGTGCAATGACGAATCCAGTCTTGGCAGTGGGTGCATCCATAGGAATCAAGTGTGGCAGTGATTTGATTTGGAAAAGTGCTCAAGCACGGCTGGACCGGGCGTATTCCTCATATCGCGCCATCAACTGGCTGTTGGCCGAGGGCGGCACGGTCAACAAAGAGGCCTCGATGTCCTCCGCCGTCACCTCCGGGGGGCCGCCTTGAGTAAATCGTGTCGCGGCCACGAGCTTGGCCGCTGAAATGATCGAGGTGATGTCGCTGCCGGTATAACCCGCCAGACGGGCGGAGAGGGGGCTTAGATCCACACCGGCGTCGAGGGGCGCCTTGCCCAACTGTTGCCGCAGGAGGAATTCCCGGGCTGGCTGGTCAGGCAGCCCGACAAAGATCTTGTGATCGAACCGGCACGACCGCAGCACCGCTGGATCCACGTCCCACGGGTTGTTGGTTGCTCCCAGCAGGATCAACGTGTTCTTCGATTCTGCGAACCCGCCCACTTCCTGAAGGAATTGCGTCACCAGGCGATTGTCGGCCCCCTGATCCGCGCCGCGCTGCGGCAGGATCCCATCCACATCATCCAGGAACATCACCGCGAACGGGCATGCCTTGGCCGCTTGAAAGGACTCCCGGAGGTTCTGCTCCGATTCACCATGCCATTTCGAGCGGATATCGGCACCGGTCAGGCTGAAGAAAGCCGCGCCCAATTCGCCCGCGATTGCCTTGGCCAGCGTGGTCTTTCCGTTGCCGGGCGGCCCATAGAGCAGGATGCCACCCCCCGCCCGAATGCCATAGAGGTCCTTCACTTCCGGATGCCGCAGCGGCAGGACCATCTCACTTAGCTTCGCCTTCACGTTCTCCATGCCCGCGATGTCCGCCAATCGCTCTTTCGGCTTGTCCAGAACGCGCCCGCGTCCTTCGCCACCGGCACCCTGGGCCAGCAACTCCTCCAACGTGGAGATGTACTCGTCGGCCCCTGCCAGCAGTCGATCCCGATCAGGGCCAGGACCCACGGAGATCGCCAGTTCAAGACTGGCTTCGGCGGCATCGGACACATGCCGGGCTGCTGCTGCGGCGTCCCCTCGGGACAGGGCCTGCTCCGCCATGGCGACGAATTTGGAAACGATATTGGGTGAGCTCATCGGACGTTTGAAAGGTAGGAGGTGGGTCTGGGAAAACCGGGTTCACTCTGGCCTGGCTGCCCCCGCGGGGCGGCATCCATCCGCTTCGCCCGGGCAGGCCAGAAGCCCGGACGGCCCGCCGCCCCTTCGGACGGCAGGGCACGATCCACTGCGTTCAGGAATCCATCCGTTCACGGGCGGACTTCAGTCGGTCCTGGAGCGACGCCAGCTTGGGATCCGGATCCGCCTTGGGCTCGCGGGCGGCAGGCCGCGGAGAGGCCGGTGCCGGACGGGATACCTCGGGAGCGACCGCACCCGTATCCGCATCGATGCGATCCCAGGCATCTTCCATCTCGGCGGATTTCTCGACCGTCTCGGAAGCATCCACGCTGTCCCAGGAGTCCAACTGCTTGTCCAGGTCCTCGATCCGGGCCATGGCCTCGTGAATGCGGCGGGGATCGGTCTCGCCCTGCGCCTGCTCGAGCATCGGGATCATGTTGATCACGACGTCGGCACCGATCCGGTTCAATTCGAGTCGCGAGTGGGCCTTTTGGGCAAGGCGCCGGATCTTGAGGCCGAGTTCGAGACAACGGCGCTCGTCATCGATTTCCCGCAGGACCGCCATGCCCCGCGACTTGTTGTTCTGGCGCTTGAACTCGACCACCTGGGTGGTTTTGGCGGCCACCCGGCGATCACGTTCGTCGCAGTAGCGATCGAGTTCATCCACCTTGCGCTTGGCGGCAGAGAGCGCCATGCGGCGTTCGATCTCCTTCTGCTGCGGGTTCGGGAACAGTTTGTCGAAGAGGCTCATGTCGGAAGTAGTTGAAGTGTTGTTCGGAAATCAGAAGTCAGGGTCCAGCAGTCCAGTCTCTATTCTTGTTCGGTACGATGTTGTCGTCCTTCGTCCAGATTACGGCGGAAACCGGCATTCCAATGCAGGCCACCGCCGTCCCGGTGTCCTTTCAGCGCTCCGGCTCAGGTTCCCGCTTTGGCGGTTGGCTTTCGCCGGAAAGCTCCAGAATCAATGGATCCAGGGCGGGCCGGGCCGGTGGCGTTTGGAACTCTGCCAATCCATCACCAAGACCAGCCGCCGCCACGTGACTGGTCACCGGCGACGTACCCACCACGGTGCGGAAGGCATCCCCTACCGCAGCGGAACTGTCGCGCTGGACATCAAGCTCGATCGCCAGACGTTCAAGCTCACCTGCGCGGGTCATGTCATTCGCGCCTTCCAGCAACAGATCGATCTTGTGCAATTCCTCCTCGGTTGCCGCCAGACGGTTGTTGTTGTCGATCAATGCGTCCCGGACGTTGCGCAGCTCCCGCGCCAGACGATTCATGTCGTCTGTAATCACGTTGAGGGCCGTTCCCGACATTCCCTTCGACAACGCCAGCTTCTGTCGGATGACGTCCTCCAACCCGGCAGCGGTTCGGTTCGACCGCTCGCGCCGGTCCGCAAGGGACTTCCGCTCGCCTTCCCGCAAGCGACGACGCTCACGGAGCTTGGCTTCCTGCGATGGTCCAAAGCTGCGTCGGACCCAATCGCCCATGCCTTCGAGGATTTTGCTCATTTGATGGGAGTGATGTTGGTGAATCTTGGGGAGAAATCGTTGAAAAAGCCTCAACTCAGACACTCATTCGCGTCAAGGCGAAGACCATGATCCGCATGTTATAGGTGAAGGCCAGCAGGGTCAGGAACAGCAGCAGGCCAACGCCCAGATAGGAACCCACCCCTGCTCCCAACAGCAGGTAGGCGCTCACTGCATCCACAGCCGTCAGAGTGCCCAGCAGGAGCGCATTGGACTCGTTCGACTTGCGTCGGACCACAGACCGCACCACCGGCAACAGCACCACTGGAAGGATCAGCACGCATACGCCCCAGGCCAGGAAACGTTCGGCCGGACTCAGCCGCGCCAACGCATCACGCAGGACGGCAGCCTCGACCACCGCCGGTTTCCACTCCACTGCATAGCGCTTCTGATGCAGCACCGTCCGGGCACCGATCTCAGCCAGACACAGTTCAACCTCGAGCCTGGCCTCGACCGCGGTTCCCTCCAGACGATGCACCTTGCCGAACAGCACCAGCGGCGCGCCCATCCCCCGGGCACGGGCACACGCCTTGTCCAACGAATCCGGCGAGGTGACCTCCAGGTTCAGCGCCCGCTGCAATTCCTCATCCGCGGTCATGATCACGGCCGACAGCGTCTTCGGGTTCACCGTGAGGTAGCCCGTCCGCTGCACTTCAGCCCGAAGGGTGTCCGTCAGGTAATCAGACGGATCATTGGCAAGATGCAGGATGATGACGGAGAGGTTGGTGCCACGCTTCTCCTTCAGGTCAGCGAGGACTTCGGGCATCCAACGTTCCACCAGATCCTTCTGGACCGCCGTCAGTACCGGCTTCTTCGGTCCGTAACGTTGCCAGACTTTGCCGGCAATGACCGCCGACAGCACCAGCAACGCCCCCAGGGTGAGGAGGATCCAGACCGTACGCCGAGAATCGTAGAGCAAACGGGTAAGCTTCATTTTCATTGCGGACGATCCGTCCGCTCAGGTGGGTGTACGGGGGAAAACCGGCGGTTCATGCGCTGGGTTGGAACCACTCACCCTAAATCCTCCAATCTCACCAACTCACCCAGCGTCCACGCCCGGGATCGACACGCCGAACACAGCCGCACCAGTTCCATCCTTCCCCCACGCCGCATCGCGCCTTCCCACCCGTCTTCGGTCTGCGACACCCAGATGACCTCATTCGGGTGCCGGGCATACGGATCAGCGCAGGGCTCCCTCGGGATGGGTGGTGGCGGTGGGGCCAACAGGGAATGGTCCGCACACCGCCGGTCTTTCGCCCCTTCTTCCAGCGGATGAAACAGTTTTACGCAGCGCACGAGGTCCACGGTGTGCTGGCAGCGGCCGGCAAGCATTCCTGGGATCCTCCAACCCTGTGCACTCACCAACCCCTGCGATGGCCGGCCAAACAACGAGAAGGCCAGGCCCACCAGCGAACCTCCCCCGGCCGGATCCGGATTCCCACACCGCGCCGCCAACCGGGCCTGTCGCAACGACTCACCCACGCTGCATCCCGACGCCAGCGCCAGCAGGAATGGCTCGATCAGATCGGCCGCCGCGATCTGCGGGATCAACAGGCTGCTCCCGATGAAATGGGGAACACCCGCCCGGATTGCGGCATCCACGAAGCCGTAAATGCGGTCCATCCTCGGCCAATCCGCCTCCCACCCCGTGGTCAACCCCGACTCGCAGGCCAGCCAGAAGACCAACTCCGGCGGAAGATGCGGTGGTCGGAGGGCCTCAATAAAGGCCTGGGGCGAGAACAACTCCGGCTGGGTCCCGGTCGGATCCGCGATCACCAACCCTTCCAACTCGGGCGCGGCCGTGGGAGCCCGGCGACGATCCGAATGATGCCCCACCGTCACCACCACATCATGGTCCCGCAGAACGGAGATCATCCGCTGTGGTGACACCGCCGCATCCACGCAGACTCCACCGGCATCGAATTGGATGCGGTCCGCGCCCGGTCCGTTCCACCACCGTCCCATCACCTCCCGGGAAGCCTTCACCAACGCCGGAGCCAATCGATGCTCGCCGATCGGACAGGGATCCACGAGAAATGCCCCACGGAGCGATTCGGTTTGTTGGCGACGGGGCACGGCTAGACTTCCGGTGTTCGACATCACGTGCCGGCCGGTCGCATGGGAGAAGGCGAGGAAATCGCGCCCCACATACAAAGCCTCCCACGGAACCTGGTTCAGCATCGGATCCACGCGGAACTCAATCGGGATCGGGCAGGCGCTGTCCCGAATCATCTCCGCCACAAAGGAGGGGATCAGCAATTCGGTCAACTGCTGCGACCTCGGGATCAGGACGTTGCGCAGATGGGACGCCAGCCATCCGGAATGCGCCGGGTGCCGGTCGCCAATCAAACCCAATGATCCGGACAGCGCTTCCTGCACCGCACCAGCCATCTCAGCCACCTGCTTGAACGTCGCGAGTGGAACCTTTTTGGGCGTCCCCATCGGGCCATCGTGCGAATGACGCTCGACGGTAATATACACCTCGGGTTCCGCGGATTCCGCAGTGCGGATCAGCTCGATCGAATAGGCCAGTTCCAGACGTTCGAGTTGCATGTCGTCTGGGGTTCAGGACTTCGTGGCTCCTTCCGACCCCGGCAGATCCTCCAGCAGCAGGTAGAGTTCAAACCGGGTGTCGAGATGGACGTGAATCAATCCCGGCGGACAATCGGTGAGCACGGCACGTCCCTTGCACATCGGCGTCTCGCGCGAGAATTCCGTCTCGGTGCCACCGTGGAGCAACACTCGTTGGACGGTCAGGAAGCCATTGATCCGGGGATCCTGCAGATCCAACTCCAGCAGGTAGCCGCCCACCCCGGCGGCGATCAGCACCTCGCGCCCGGAGGGATCGGTCAACCGCACCCGTGCCGCCCCGCCCTGACCAGCCCCGCTTGGGGCGAAACCCCGCATGCTCAAGGTCTGTGTTACCCCGACTGACATACCCGTCCAGATCTCTGTCAGGCTGGCTTCCAACCGGTCATCCACCTTCCGGATCAAGCCCCCCAGGCTCTTGTTCCGGGCCTTCATCCATGCCAGGGCGAGTTCGATGACCCCGGAGCGGCCAGCCACCGGGCTCACCGCACCAACGGCCGCCAGCGAACGACTCTCCAGGAAACCGCGGATCTCCTCATAGCACCGGCCTGATGCCGGATCCGCTGCCAATTCCGCCGCCACCGCCTCCGCGTCGATCACGTCGAATTGCCCGGTTGCGAGGGCAAGCAGTTCCTCTTCGCTCGGCGGCACTGGTACCGCTGGCCGTTCAAACCAACGCCGGACCTGCTCCGCATGGGTTATCTCTGTCTTCATCGGACCACCTCCATCCCCCGCGACGCCTTCACCACGGACCCGGTCGCGCCCACGGACGCCCGCCCGGGCCCCACGGGATCGGCGTCCTCATGGGCAAAGGGAAATCCCTTCGCCCGCTTCTCCGCAAAATCCGTCGCCAATTTGATGGGTGTTCCCTGCTTGGACTTCTTGCGGAGAGCACGGCAGATGGCCGTCTGGTCCCGTCCGAGGTACCGTCCGACATCCGCCTGGGAGCGCACCCACCGACCGCGATGGGTTTCATAGGCCTCACGTTCCCCTTTGAGTTCGATCTGTCTGGCTTCAGCCCGTGCCCAGCGCGCCTCGGCCAATCCGCACTCCATCACCGCCGCCGCATCCGCCGCATCGCGCAGATCCTTCGACGACTTCAATGTGACCAGGATCCGTTCCATCACACCGATCTCTGATCGGCGCGCCAGCGACCTGAATGCCTCCCGCAACCGATCCCCTTCCAGTCCGAGCAGAGACTTGCCCGCCCTGGCCTCCAGATGTCCGATCACCTTCCGGATCGTCTCATCGGCAACCCGTCCCAGGACCTCCTCACCCTGCTCCACCGCCCTCTGTTGGGTCTCGCGATCACGCAGATCCCGCCCCCCCCGCACCCCCAGTTCCCCCCATTCCCGCAGGGCCTCCTCATGTTCCAGACGGAGCCAGCGCATCAACTCGGCAAGCACCTCCGGATCCTTCCTGCCGTCCATCGCGCCGTACCACGCAAGACCCGTCATCGTTGCGCGCCCGAAACGATCCCCGGGAATCCGCGTCACCAGCAGCAGGTCCAACACCGCACGCAAGTAGGGGTCCTGAAGCAGCACCGGCACCGGATCCCCGTCCTCTGGCATCTCGTCGTCTTCCATCGAATCGTCCCATTCCCGGACGGGCGGTTCGGGAATCCATCCGGCGAAGCCAATCTCCAGCGTGCGACGGTTGAACAGCGTCAGGCCAATCCCGCGCAATGGGTAGGCCCGCGGTGCCGTCGCCAGGAACACCCGAAGCCGTAGCGGAAAACCCGGATCGTCGGCCGTCCCCGGAGGAATCACCGCCGCCCCCTCCATCGCCGAATTGAGACAACCCACCAGATCTGAAAGGACCGGTGCCATCCCTTCGATCCCTTCCCCCGCCATCCGACAACGCTCGGCCATCGCCGGGTCCACCCGGGCGATCGCCTCCATCCAGTGGCGCCCCACCAACGAAGAGGGATTGGTCAGCGCCCGGACAAATCCGGCCGGTTCGTTCACCTGATCGGCATTCAGCAGCGGGTACTCATTGGCCGGAACGGGATTCACCACCCCGCCCCGCTCGCGTTCCCTCACATACCGGTCCAGCTCATCCCTCAACCGGCTCAGCAGGAGCCGTTGCTCCAGGTAGCGGCGCAGCGGGCCCAGGCGCGGCGAATAGCCCAGGCGCGGTTCCAGCGCCCCGGCAAAGAGATCGTTCAACAGCATCCGACGATACCTTCGCCGTTCCCAGAGTCCCGAACCCGCCACCGCCCCTGCGGCAATCGTCGCGGAACCCATACTGACCTGCGACCGCAGGGCGTCGGGCCATGGCTCAGGATCGTTGACCAGGCCGTTCAGCAATGACAGGCACTGGATCATCGACGGGCTGAGTCCCCGCTCGATAAAGCCCCGGCGTTTGACGGCATCGAGGGCTGCTCGGGTTGTTCCCCGCTGAAACAGAAACACGGCCAGAGGCGATCCCGCCATGAACCACTCGCGGATCACTTCCTCCTCCAGGACGTCCGATGCGTAAATCGCCAGACTGTCCTCACGCAGCACGTGATCCAACGCGTCGAGATCGAAGAACTTCGACATCACGCAGGATTCCACCTCGTTCACATCCGCCACACTGAGGCCTCGCTTGCCACCCGCCCTTTCCACCTCCATCCGAACCCGGTCCTCAAACTCTCCCCACCACGCCACCGCGATCTCCTCCCGACGTTCATTCGAGGTTCCCGCCGCGCAGAATTCCGCCGCCTCTTCGCAGTGCCGGATGATCTCGGTCCGGACGATCTTCTCCAGCCGGAGCCCTTGGGCGAAGCCACGCCAATCCGGATTCTTGCGCATTTGTTCGCGCACCAGAAAGAGCACTTCCGAAACGTCGGCATGCTTCAGTTGTCCTGCGAGAAGCTGCTTCAGTGGGTCTTCCATGGGCGCGTGGGATCTTCCGGGTGTTCTGGAGTTAAACACTCCGCGATCCCGGCATCGGACGTCAACCCATCCGCTTCTCCGCACCTTGAACATTTTCGATTGAAACCTGCGTATCACTGGAATCCTGCGGTTCGGTCCGACTCCATTGCCGTGCCGTCCTGCTCATCCGTACGACGCGAGTCGGGGTTTCCATGCAGTGAAGACCACAACACTCCGTCACTGCTGCGCGATCCGCTCCCCTGAGCGCCGTTGTTCCATCCCCCTGGCGACAGGCCGCCTGCAAACTTCTCAAGCCCGCCACCCATTCGCGACTCATCACCCGCGTTTCCGGGTTGAATCCTCCCCGGGTCCGGCATCCTCTTGGCACCATCATGTTGCTCGGCTGGATTCTGGTGATGAGCGTGGTGACCTTCGGCGCGATGGCCCGTGACAAGTACCAGTCCATCGTCGGACGCCGTCGCATCCCCGAAACCACCCTCTATGGACTCGCCCTGATTGGCGGGTCGCCCGGGCTCGTCGCCGCCATGCTCACCCTCCGTCACAAGACCTCCAAACCCCGCTTTCTCGTCTCCGCCGGTGCCATCGGCGGCAGCCACCTCATGGCTTTGCTGTGGTATTGGATGGGTTGAAGGTTACTCCCACGCCCAAGGCTGCATAACCGCGCCGGTTTGGGCCCAAGTGGCGCAGCCCGAGGCATTCTTCCCGGGACAATGGCCTTGAGACCCAACGAAATGCCCCGAAATCGAAGGGGGTTTTCAGCATTCGGAATGGCGCATCCTGACACCGCCCCCGAACTGGATTGATGCCCAGGCGAATCCATCCAGGACGACGGATCCATTCCAACCCCGGCGGGGTTCTACGGCCGTAGCCCGGAGTGCGAAGCCACCCCGGGATGGATGCCAAGAAAATTCCCACCAACCCTGACGGGATTGCACCGGCTGTGCTGCGCCTGATTGCAGATCGCATCCCGGCCCCCGCGTTACCGACGAAAAATCGGCATCGGAATCGCCACCGGCCTACCGGATGCACGCTCGACGGACTCCAATCCTGAATCTGAAACTTTTCCCACCTCCCCCGTCTCCACGCCCTCGGCGCCGCTGCGGGCCCCGTCGTCGCTCCGCTTCCTCCTCCGGCCCTCCGCTCCGCCGAGGGCGCTCCGACTCGCTTCGCTCCGCTTCTAGGAACCCGACCTGGGGGCCAGGACGAGCCGGAAACCCAGGCTGCTCCTGCGGAGGCCGGGCTCGAGCCTGAGGCGGAACGCCGAGCGGCAGATGACAGCGGAGTAGTCGAACGAACCGCCGCGAACGACGCGGTTCGAGCCAGTAGCTGGTCCAGCGGGGTCGATCTCATTCCCTCCCGAGTAAGGGCCGAACCAATCCAGACACCATTCCCACACCCCTCCATGGACATCCCGGAGTCCCCACGGGTTCGGCTGCTTCTGCCCCACCGGATGGATAATCCCACCTGAGTTCTTCTGGTACCAGCCGTGCCGATCCAGAGCCGCCTCGTCGTCCCCGAAACTCCATTGCGTCGTCGTGCCTGCTCGGGCGGCGTACTCCCGCTCCGCCTCGGTGGGCAAACGCAGGACGTATCCGTCCGGCAACATGCCGGACGCCCGCTCCTGCGCCTTCTCGGCACAGGCCACTGCCTCATCCCAGGTCACCGACTCCACCGGCAAGGTCGGTCCGTCGGATTGACTTGGATTTGTCCCCAGCCACCGATGGTACAAGGCCTGAGTCACCGGAACCTCCGCCATCCAGAAGGGGCGGCGGAGGGTGACCCGCGTCAGGGGGCGCTCGTGGTCTTGTCCACCCGCCGCGGATCCCATGCGGAAGGAACCGGCTGGAATCGGCATGAATTTCAATCCATCCGGATGCACCCACGGCACGAGCACCTCCTCCGCCCCCTTCTCGCCCCATCGGAGTTCCCCGGGTTCGGCGCTCAGCGGCTTCAACCCCAAAAGCTCGCAGAACTTCCGCCAATGGGTTCGCCGTTCGGACGGGTTCCAGACCTTCGATCCCAGCTTCTCCCGCAGTCGGGGCCACAGTGTTTCCAGATCGGCCTTCTGGCGGGCCAGCTCTTCCGCCTCCTGCGCCGCCAGAGACGATGCGTCCGCCGTCCGCCGGGCATGTTCCTCCTCCTGCTCCGCCATCCAGGCCGCCAACGCGGATTGTGCCCGAGCCGTTTTGACCGGCGTCGCAGCCTTCTCCTCTCCCAGGATCCAATCCTCCGCTCCGCCTTCCTGCACGTACTGCGGCGTCTGTTTCCCTGCCAGGCCGTGCGCCTTCAGTTGCCGGGCCACTTCCGCCAGCGCATGGCGCACCAAGGCGGAAAGCGTCAGTCGCCCATTTGCCCACGCACCCCCCTGAATCGCCTGCAGGATCGCATAGGTCAGGAACCCGTGGCCCAGCTTGTCGGATTCATACGCCTGTTCGCCCTCCGCACACGCCAGCAAGGCCGAGCGCACCTGTCCCTGCCCACGCTCCTGCACCAACCCTTTCAAATCCCGCGACAACGCCGTCGGCATGCTGGTCACCGACAACCCACGCCCCCGCAACGGATCCCTCCGGCAGGCGTCGATGTGCACCAGCGCCCGCCGCGCCGCGATCCGCGACAGGAAGACCTGGATCCGCCGCAGCGGCAACGCCCCGGAATCCGGCCACTCCGGATCCGCCTCGGGCAACAGCAGCAATCCCTGCCCGTCCAGCTCGATCCCGTGTCCACAGAACCCAATGAAGATTTCATCCTCGTCCTGCACCACCGCCGTCAATCGTTCCAGTTCCGGCCTGATGGCCGCCCAGGTGGCCGGGCCCCGGGACCCCTTCACCGCTCCCGCCAGAACCGTCACCTCGAACCCGCACCGCTCCTCCAACGCCTTTCCCAACCCTACCGCGTCCAGATCCGCATAGGGGACCGGATTCATCATCGGGCTTTCATAGTCGCGAACCCCCAGGATCAAGGCGTGCTTCTTCATGGTCATGTCAGCCGTCGGCGTCCGCAGCATTCCAACTGGAACAGGCTCGGTCCACCACCCACTTCTACGATGGAAACCCCCCGATTCATGCAAAAAGGGCTCCGGAGCCTTCAGTCGCCTTCCGGCGACCTACCAACACCGGAGCCCCGGCACTCTCTTCGCCCGGGCTTCCACCCGGGTCCGGATGAGGATCGGGTCGGCCCCATCCTTCCGGACGGAGGCGAGCTGGGGGCCAGGACGAGCCGGAAACCCAGGTTGTTCCTGCGGTGGCCGGGCTCGTTCCTGTTGCGGTACGCCGAGCGGCAGTTGTCGGCGGAGTTGTTGAACGAGCCGCCGCGAATGACGCGGTTCGAGCCTCTCAATCAGCGATCGATCCAGGATCGGCCCACAGACGTTCATCAACGCATGATGCAGCACCCGTTCTTCGAACGAAGCCGCGCAGATCCGCCGCAACTTCGGATCGCGTACCCAGAAGAACCGGTGATCTCCGACCCGCACGTCCCCCGACAGGATTCCCTCCCGCAATTTCCCCAACCGCGCGTCCCGATCCTCCCGATAGCGTTGGGCGTCAGGGAGCGTCGCCTTGCCCCGCGCCGCCTTCAGGAGTGCGCGCTGCAGGTTTTCCCAGTCCGCCACCTGTTCGATCAGATTCCCCTCCCGGCGCATGGCTCACCCCTTTCCCTGCTTTGGCCTCAGCAGCGACTTCAGCGAGGATTGCGTCCCCGTACCTGGCGGCACGGGCCTCCCCGATCCCGTCAATTCCGCGAAGGGCGGTCAGCGACGCCGGTCTGCGGGTCGCGATCCCGGCCAATTGCTCATTCGTCATCACCACATAGGCGGCCACCTTCTCCTCGTCCGCCTGCTTTTTTCTCCAAGACCTCAGCCGTGCGAAAAGACGGAAATCTTCCGGGGACAACCTTTCTCGGTAGTCCACCTTTGTCCGCATTTCTTCCGCACCCGGGCCGGCCCGGCCGTCGCCCCGACGCGGCCCGTACTCCACACAGAATGACCAGTACGACCGCTCGCCATCCTCCACGAAGCGCCGCTCCACGCCCAACAGGGCATGGCTTGCAACAAACCCGTTGAGCTCCGCCTCGGCGTCCAACGGCGCACGCGCCGGAATCACAAAAAATCGATACCCCATATTCTCCCCCGTCTCCGCGCACTCGGCGCCGCTGCGGGCCCCGTCGTCGCTCCGCTTCCTCCTCCGGCCCTCCGCTCCGCCAACTGCGCTCCGACTCGCTTCGCTCCGCTTCTAATGAACCGACCTGGGGGCCAGGACGAGCCGGAAACCCAGGTTGCTCCTGCGGTGGCCGGGCTCGAGCCTGCTGCGGTACGCCGAGCGGCAGTTGTCAGCGGAGTTGCTGAACGTGCCGCCGCGAATGACGCGGTACGAGCCGGATGCTGGACCCGTCGGATCCGTCACTCGACCGCCGGGGTAGGTTCCTTTCCAGTCGAGCACCCACTCCCACACCCCTCCATGCACGTCGTAAAGGCCCCACGGATTCGCCGCCTTGGTTCCGACGGGGTGGGTCGTGCCTCCTGAATTGCTCACATACCAGGCATGCTTCTCCAGATCTGCTTCTCGATCCCCGAAGCTCCACTCCGTCGTCGTCCCTGCCCGCGCGGCGTACTCCCGTTCCGCCTCCGTCGGCAGCCGGAACTCATACCCGGCCGGCAGCTTCCCCTTCATCCGCTCCGTCAGCTTCCTTCCGAACTCCACGCTCTGGGTCCAATCCACCGATTCCACCGGTAGATCGTCGCCTTGGAAGTGACTGGAATTATTCCCCATCACCGCCTTCCAGTCCCGTTGCCTCACCGGATACTTCCCCATCCAGAACGGTCGCGAGATCGTCACTTCCGTCTGCGGACGCTCATCGTCATAGCCCACTCCCGCCGGACTCCCCATCCGGAACGTGCCCGCCGGGATCCACAGCAGCTCCATCCCGATGTCCGTCCGGAAGACATCCCCGATCTTTCCGGCAGTTCCCGGGTTCGATGCGGGTGCGGGCGTCGACACGGGTGTTGGAGCCACCACCGTCACCCGTCGCACCCCCTCCGCCGTCCATTCCAGATCCCCGGGCGCACTGCCCGGCTCGATCCCATGCGACTGGCAGAGCTCGATCCAGTGCTCGCGCAACGCAACCTCACCGAGCCGCGGCCGCTCCGTCACATAATCCCGCCAGTCCGCCTCGAAGGCCTTCCGTTGCGCCGCCCGACGCGCGGCCACCCGATCGGACAGGCTGGGTCGCGGAGCCACCTCGATCACCTCAGGATCCAACTCGCCGCCGGACTCCACGCGCCCAGCCCGCAACACCGGGGGCGGATAGTTCAACTGCATCCAGGCATGTTGCCGAAGCGACAGCTTCTCCGTCGCCACCACCTGTCCCATCGCCGCATTCACCCGGTCCACGAAGGCGTGTGTCAACCGCACCTCCCTTCCTGCGCGCAGATCCTCCTCCCACAACTGCATCGCCGTATGACTGAACAGGCCCCGTCGCAGCCGTTTCAACTCCTGCGCCTTCTCGCGGTCGCTGCACGCGCACAGCACGCCCCATCCGCCTTCGACCACCCCGCCCTTCAGCGGCACCATGTCCCGCAGACCCCGCATGCCCGTTTCGAGTTCGCCCACATCGCGTTTGCCCGCCTCGAGCGGCGATCGGCAGGCGTCCGGCACCATCACCCGATCCACGCCGGGGAAGGCCGTCTGCATCCGGATCTGTTCGATCGGGATCGTGTGATCCTCGATCCCGCCCAACAGAAGGTTCTGCCGCACCCGTGGACACAGCAGCAGTTGCCGGCCCTCATCCCGCAGCACGGCGTGACCGGCGTACACCACCCAGAAATTCCCACCCCCGGCATGCGACAACGCCCGCGCCCGATCCTCGATCAGGTCCATGGCATCGTCCTTCCGAAGGGACTTCCCGAAGAGACCATGCACCTCATCGAAGAGCAGCCGATGCTTCAGGAACCCCATCCATTCCCGACCATCCTCTTCGGCGAACTCCAGGTTCGGGATCCCGTCGTCATCGAAATGATCCACCGCCAGCACCACCGCCGCCTTTCGTGAGTGATTCATTGGTTGCCCTCTGGATTCCTGCCGTTCCCCGATTCTTTCCAAAGCCTATGCCTGTCGATTGAACGAAGGGAATCCCCGTCTCCTGGCGCAGGATCCGTCGGGCCAGACTGCCGCCAGGACCCTCAACTCACGGACTCCCCGCTCTTTGCCAACCACCCGATCGCGCCCTCCAGATCTTCGAACTGTCCCTCGAGTTGTGCCCCCCATGTGGTCCGCCGTCATCACCAGCACCAACCCCTGGATGTTCTCGGGCTCCAACCGCATTGCCAGCCGACGCACCCCGCGCTCCGTCAGCGTCTGCAGGTGGGCCAGATGATGGATGACCAGCGGGACCACCCGCGAGATGACCGCGGACGGAACACCGATCCGGTTCAGGAAGGCCTCGGCCAACGGACCGCCCTGCTCCTCGTGTCCGGGGGACACGATACGCAGGACTCCGTCCCGCTCCGCCGCATGGGTCGTCTGGGGCTTTGCAGAGTCGTGCGAGAGCATCGCGAAGGTATAGGTCGCCCGTGATTCCGGATCCGCGGCCTGCCACTCCGGCAGGCGGACCATTGCGTCGCAGCAATGCCCGGTGTGGACGAAGACATCGCCTTCCGGATGCCATTCCGGATCCTGGGGCACGCCACGCAGGGCGTTCACCTCGGGGAACAAATCTATCCAACCCACGGCCTCCAGGAAGCGGAGTCCGGCGGAGGGTACCGTGCTCTTCTGCGCCCACTTCAACCATTCATCCCGGACGCGCTCGACGGCGAGTTCCGCAAAGGAATCCCGCATCCCGCGGCACAACGCGGCGGTCTCCGGCGCCACCCGAAGGTTGAAGCGTCCGGCGAACTGCATCCCGCGAAGCACGCGCAACGGATCTTCGACAAACGCTTCACCCACATGGCGCAACAGGCGTTGGCGCAGGTCGTCCACCCCGCCGAACGGATCCAGGATCACCTTGCGGTGCGGATCATACGCCAGGGCGTTGATCGTGTAGTCGCGTCGGATGCCGGCCTCGAGCAGCGGGAGGGTGGGATCCACGACCACGTCGAATCCCTTGTGCCCCTTCGCCACCTTCACCTCGCGACGGGGCAGCGAGAAGTCATGGGGCGCGCCCGATGGCGTGGTCACCTTCACCACACCGAATGGCCGGCCTACGAGGTCCACCTTGCCGACGCGCGACAACGCCCCGGCCAGTTCATTGTACCCGACCCCGTACACCTCGACATCCAGGTCCTTGTTGGGAACACCCAGCAGATGGTCGCGGATGCAGCCACCGACCACGAGGGCGCTGCCGAGGGCGGGCACCGTGGCCAGAAGCTGCCGGAGTTCGTCGGGCAGGCTCGCCCCGAAGTCCGAATGGATCTCGATGATGTTCATGGAAGTGGCATCACGGCGACCACCGCACCATCCAACATCACTCGTTTCATGTTCATCGTCTTCGCCTCCCCGGGTCGTTGGAGGACCGTGACCCGATCCCGGCCCTCTCCCGGGCTTACGGCAGATACACCTGCTTTCATGCAGGCGGTCCGCCGAAGTTGTCCTCCGGCTCACCGGTACTTCAGGCGGCACACGCCTCGGCCAGCCGCACCGGATCCGACGACTACTGCAACAGCACGCCGGGGGCGTTCCACGCGGTTGGGACGGGCCGGATCTCCAGGGAGTGTCAACAGCTCCCCGGCCTCCAGTCCGTCCGCCTCCATCGCCATCCCCTCGGCAAATACCATCGGCAGCCCCCTGCATGATTTGCCGGGATTCACCCGTAGTTGAGGTGTCTGAACGATCGATGGGACCGGATGGCTCCAAGGTCTTCAGCGGATCCCGCAAGGATCCATCAACGCAAGATCAACATGACTCCTGTAATGAAACTGATTCCCTCGTCCCTGGCGACCGTGTTTGGCCTGGTCGCACTCACCAGCAGCCTTGCTGCCGCCTGGGTTCCGTCCGGGCGCACCACGTTTGCGGCCCTGCCCAATCTGGCGGGCCAGAACGCCCGAACCCTCGAACTGCCTGCCCAGTTGGCTTACGAGGAAATCGATCGTCAACGCAACGGGCGCGTCACCGGCCGCCGCTGGTCCGCCCTCTCCGGGCAACGCGTCGTGTTCACGATGCACCCCTCCACGGGCGTTCAGATCGCCCCGCGCAACGGGGCGGCGATCACGGGCGGCGATGGTTGGGCCCGCACCCGTTGGGAGGTTCCGCGGTTCAATCGGTTCCGGTCCTTCAGCTACCGCGCCCGCTTCGACGGCGCCATCGTCCGCGGCGTCCGACTCAGCCCCGCGACCCGCACGGCGCGAATCTTCGTCCAGTAGCCAGACCGCCGGACGGGCGCGTGGCGCCTGTGCATTGATCGCGTCGGCCCGATCCCCCGCCGGTGGGGATCGGGCCGGCTGTTGACTTCTGCATCGAGGCATCCAGCGACCATCCCTGCATCGGCTGGCCACTCTTGCGCGTACTTGAAGACATGAGTCCACGAACTGCCCAACTATCCAGTGAGACCCCTCCCGCCCAGGAGAGCGGGTTGCTGCACCTGCATTCCCCACAGCTGCCCACCGGCCCCCTCCCGACCCAGGAGGCCGCCCATCACACCCTCGTCCAACTCGTGCGGCTGCATCGGCATCAGGTCCTTTGCGCCGCGGACAACGAATCCCTCGTCCGCCCTCCGCACCTGTGGTTCCTGGGGCCGCGTGGAAGCGGCAAGTCCCACGTGGCCCGCACGGTCGCCGCCGACTCCGGCCTGCCCTGGATCCGGGTGGATCTCTCCCGGTACGCCATCGCCGGTCAGCCCGGTAGAAACCTTGAATGGATCTTCCAGGAACTCACGGACAACACCTCCGGACCCGCCTTCACCGCGGCCAGCGCGGGCATCGTCGTCCTCGAGGGCATCGACCGGGAACTCAATCCCGCCGCCGGTGAACGCGCCCGCGCCCTCCAGTCCGAACTGGCCTCCCTCCTCGAAGGCCGCGATCTCCCGGTCCGCCTCGACGGACGCAACACCGTCGCCAACTCGCGTCGACTCCTCTTCATCCTGCCGTTCACCTCTGCGGAGACCGCTCCCCAGCGCCGCCCCCTTGGCTTCGGTGGCAGCATCCAGTCGCCGACCGAACCCCCCGAAGGCACCGCGCGCCTCCTCCTGGATGCCGGCGTTCACCCATCACTCCTCGATGTGACGGGCTCCCTGGTCCAACTCCCACCGTTGACCCTCGATGATCTCGGGACCCTCCTGCTCCACGTCGACGGAGGTCTCGCCGGAACCCGACGCCTGTTTGGTGATGAAGGGATCCACCTCGACCTCACCACCGACGCCCGCGAATGGATCGCCCGGGAAGCGTTGCCCCTCGGGCGCGGTGGGCACGGCCTGCTCCAGGTGATTTCCCGCATCGCCCCACGCCTCGTCGGTGCCTTGCCCAACGTCCCACAGTCCGCCGCCACCCTGCGCATCACTGCCGGCTTCCTCGCCGGAGGTCAGCCAACGCCGGAGTGCATCGCGGGCATCCGCCAACCCGGCGGCATCCCCCGACGCCGGGAATCCGGTTCCCTGCCACCCCACCCTGATTTCCCGCCCGAGACCCTGCCCCACCGTCCCACGCGCCCGGCCCACAGCGGCGCGTCCAGTCAGGGCCGCCTTGCCAATCTCTCCGACCTCAACCGCTGGATCCAATGAACACCCAACACAAGCCCACCCTGCTCCGCGGGTTCATCCCCCTGGTCGAAACCAACGACAACGGCACCGACCTCGCTCCGGTCACCGGCAAGGCCCTCTGCCTACCCGCCGAGGAACGGCGCCGGCACCTGCTCGTCGTCGGGGCCAATGGCTCCGGAAAATCCACCCGCGTCATGTTGCCCCTCATGTTCTCTGACATCGAAGACCCGGCCCGCTCCCTGGTAATCATCGACGCCCAACTCGCGCTCACCCAGTCCGTCGTTGACTACGCCCGGCGCGTCCGCGGCCCTCGCGTCCGCATCCGCTACTTCAACCCCCTCGACCCCGATCACAGCATCCGCTGGAACCCCATCGCCGGCATCCAGGACCGTGCCGCAGCCCTCGACATGGCATCCTCGATCGCCGCGGGCGTGCCCACCGGATCCACCGAGGCCCAGTACTTCCGCATCCAGGCCACCAACCACATCGCCAACCTCATCCGCGCCACCAACCAACTCGGGTGCGGCACCCTCGGCGAAATCCAGCGCATCGTCGAAGGCGGTTGTTCCCGCATCCGCGAAGTCGGCGAGCGTGCCAACCTTCCCGAACTCGTCTCCTTCGGAAACGAAGCCAACACCAACAGCAACCACCAGACCACCATCGCCGAGATGCTCAACCTCCTCGCCGCCTGGTATGACGACCGCATCGCCCGGGTCACCTCCACCTCGGAACTCGACTTCGACGAACTCGAACGTCACCCAACCCTCCTCATCATCGCCCTTCCCGAGGAAGCCGTCGCCCGGCTCCGTCCCCTGACGAACTGTCTCCTTCACCGTCTCTTCGAATGGATCATGCGCCGCGGTCAGGAACGCGGCGGCGCCCTCCGGCGTCCGGTCGCACTCCATGTCGATGAGTTTGCCTCCGCCGTGGGCGCGATCCGGGACTTCCCGCTCCGGGCCAACACGCTCCGCAAGCGTGGCCTGATGATCACGGCCGCGGTCCAGGCCCTGAGCCAGATTCAGGAGATCTATCCTGAATCCAACCGCTCGCTCCTCGCCGCCTTCAATCACCAGATCTTCATCCCGCGCCTCGCCGCAGAAGACGCCCAATATGTGTCCTCCCTCTCCGGTCTCACCACGACCGTCGAAACCGTCACCGGTCCCCATGGCGAGACCCAGTCTTCCCAACCCCTCACCCGTCCCGTCCTGCAGCCGACCGAAGTCGACCGCCCTCCGAAACATCCAAAGTTCGGCCCACGGATGACCTTCCTCCTCGCTGACACTCCTCCCTTCCAGGGCTATCTCCCCGCTGTCTACGAGGACCCGGCCCTCGCTGACCTCGTCGCCCCGGGCCGCCCGTTCCGCCCGCCGTGCCGACGTCACCCCGGCAAGCCTCCCGGTTCGTCCTCCCTCACGCCGCCGCCCACCCCACCCACCCCGACGACTCCCACCGGCATCTCGGAACACACCCAGTTCTGGTCGACGCTCAGGCTTCAGGCCCGACTGAAAGAGATCCTGAAAACCATCGACTG
>DITU01000140.1 GCA_002422905.1 Verrucomicrobia bacterium UBA6176 | reverse complement strand
CACCGTTGACAAACCACATACCTGGGATCCGTGGTTCAAGAAATGTGGGGGCTTCGCGGCGGGCTCCAAAGCGGTGGGGACCACCGCACTCCAAACTAAGTCCGCTTCACGGGCTGGGTTCGACGCCCAGTTCGGCAGCGGTCCAGGGGTCGGTGCGGGTGGCAGTGGCGGTGCGGATCCGGGTGACGGCTTCAATGGGTACTGCGGTAGAATTGGAGCCGTAATCTTTCCGGATATAGGTCAGGACGTTGGCGATGTCCTGGTCGGTCATGCCGGCCAATCCGGGCATCGGGATGGAATCGGGTCCGCCAAACCGGGTGCCGGCGACCTGGATGGGGCCGGTCAATCCGTGGAGGACGATGCGGATGAGATCGTCGGGATTGCCCCGGACCCATTCGCTGTTGGCCAGTGGAGGATATAGGCCGGCGATGCCTTTGCCTTCGGGTTGATGACAGGGGAGACACGCCATCTCATAGGTTTCCAATCCGGGATGCCGGGTTTCCGTGGGTGGCCCGGCGAGGGTGCGGAGGTATTGGAGTTGGGTTTCACCCAGGGAAGCCGGAAGGCGATTGGCCACCAGCTCGGGTAGCCATCGGGGTTGAAGAGCGCGTGCGCCCTGGCGGATGGCGTAGTCGAGGAAGGGATCCCGCGGCAGTTCAAGCGCATGGGTGACAACGCCGATGGCTTTGGGATCGGGCACATAGGTGGCGGCAACCACGGCTTCGAGTCGGACGCGCGGGTGCGGGTCACGGACCCTTTCATGGAGCAGGGGGAGGGCATCGGGCAAGCGGTCGGCCCAGGCACCGACGACGCGAGTGGCATAGGCGCGGACGCGTGGATCCCGGGCGGCGAGCAGGCGTTGGAGCAGGGCGGGCCGCGGGGTTTCATGGGCCTCATAAACGCCGATGAGTTCGAGCAGGAGTTGTTCGTCGGCGGGAGTGTTGGAGGGAAGTGAAGCAGCCCATGCATCCGCGGCGGTGAGGACGGAAGGAGTGGGGGCATCGAACAGAAGGCGTTTGGCCTGGTATCGCGTCCAGCGTTCCGGCGAGCGCAACTGCTCCAGGAGTTGGGCGGGCTTCATGCCGGCGAGTTTGGGTTGACGGACGGGTTCGCGTCCCTTCGCCGTCAGGCGCCAGATGCGGCCGTGGGACCGGTCGCGTTTCGGATCCGCATAGCTGTCCTGGTAATGACCGATGACCGGGTTGAACCAGTCGGCGACATAGATGGCGCCATCGGGACCCACACTGACGTCGACGGGTCGGAAGGCGTTGTTGGAGGACTTGAGCAGGCGCGGCAACTGGGTGGATTTGAATCCAGCACCGGCATCGTCCAGCCGATGGACTTCAACCACGGCACCCATATAACCGCCGATCAACGCGCATCCCTGGAGTTCATCGGGAAGGGCACGGGTTCCGATGATGTCGATGGAAGTGGTCTTGGGAGAGGTGTCGAACAGGGCGCCGATGGGATGGTATTGATCCGGGGTGAGCGCGTAGGAGGCATCGGCGGAAATGGTGGAACCGCTGCCGAGCGGGCTGGCTCCGCGCACCATGCCGGGCACGGTCCAATAGCCATGGGGCCGGTCACCGGACTTGTGGAAGACCTGGCCATGGTCATCGATGGCGACGCCCCAGCAATTGGCACCGGCCATGCCGCCGCCGAAGAAGCCTTCGAGCCGCAGGGTGCGCGGTCGAAGTCGCCACACCGCGGCGCGGTCGAGTCGGGCGATGCCCCACGGGGTTTCCACCCGGGACATGGCGTGGAGTCCCTGGGTGAACCACAGGCTGCCGTCGGGCCCGTGCGAGATCGAGTTCACCAACTGATGGGTATCGCCAATGCCGAATCCCGAGAACAACACCCGGCGTGAGTCTGCCTTTCCATCGCCATCGGTGTCCTTCAGATGAAGGATCTGATCGAAGTCGCAGACCAAGACCCCGCCATCGAATGGTTCCACGCCCTGCACCATGGTGAGGCCTTCGGCGAACCGGACCCAACGGTCGGCGCGGCCGTCGCCGTCGGTGTCGTGCAACATCAGGATATAATCCGCCGGCGGCGCACTGGCGCGGGTCTGGGGATAGGTGGGGGAACAGGCGACCAACAGCCGGCCGAATTCGTCCCAGGCGATCTGGGTGGGTTTCACCACGCCTTCGCGTTCGGAAGCGAACAGGTTGACCTGATAGCCGTCGGCGGGGGTGAAGGTGGCGAACTGTTCCTCGGGCGACAGGGCGGAGGCGTCGACGGGTTGGGGTGTGCCCGGAGTGATGGGGGTGGGTCGGACGACGGGGCGACCGGCGGCGAGGTTGTGGATGTGGGTATCGGCGGCGGCGATGAGCGGGCGATGTCGTTCGAAGGCTTCCTTGAGCGAAGGTTCGTCACCGGAACCCTTGGCGAACTTTTGGGAGACGCGGTCGCCGTAGACGAATGACCAGTTGGCCGGGCGCCAGCAATCGTACCAGAGCCGGTTCTTTTCAACGATGGCGGCGAGGAGATCGGGTGAAGGGGTTGGGACGGTTGAACCGTTGCCGAGTTGGGCGGCGATGATTCCCGCGATGATGCGCAGGCCCTGTGGATTGAGGTGCATGCCGTCGTCGGTGAGACGCGGGGCGTTGGAAGGCCGTTGGGTCAGCGGTTGGATCAGGTCGACGAACACCGCACCGCGTTGGCGTGCGAGATCGCGGATGGCGGCGGCATAGGCGGCGACGTCGGCGTTGCGTTGGGTCAGATCGGGGGCGTTGGGTGCCAGGGGACGTTCGAAGGGCATGGGCGAGAGCAACACCAGACGGCGGGTGCGCAGGGCGAAGGCGTCGAGCAGGCGATGATAGGCGGCGATGAACTCGGAGAGGCGGGCGGTGCCGTCGAGGGATTCGAGTTGGCCGAACTGGGCGATGACGACGGTAGCGCCAGCCCGTTCGAGTTGGGGTGTCCAGGCACCGAAATTCAGGTCGCGCCATTGTTCGTAAACGGTGTCGGCTTCCCAGGCCATGGAACGGAAACGGGGTTGGCGCGCGGCGTGGAGTTGGATGAGGTGGGCTTCGATCTCGCCGGCCTTGTGATCGCGCACGAGGTTTTCCTGGCCGGTGAAGATCACGACTTCGTTGGTGGCGAGTTCGAATCGGGTGTTGGGGAAGGGAGGCAGGGACACCTGGGGTTGCCCGTCACCGAACCGGCTGAGGATTTCGGCCTGGGGCGGGATGGGCGGCACGGTGAGTTCCTCGATGCGGATGTTGCGGAAGGCGATCTCCGCCTTGCAGTTGCCATGGATCTGGAGAGCGATGACGCCGTTGGTGTCGATGGCGGGATCGGATTCGAGCCAGAGCGCGGTGGTGTGTCCGTTGAGGGTGAGGGTGATCTGGCGTCCGATGGCGGTGATCTCGTAGTGGTTCCAGTCGCCGGGCTTTTCGATGCGGGTGATGAGCTGGGGATCGGCGGTGACGAGCATCCGGTTGCGCCGGGATTCGTCATAGAGACTGCCCGAGTAACTGGCGCCGATGTCGGCCTGGAACCCGGACATTTCGTTGGGGGGATTGGTGATGCGTCGGCTGCGGAACTGGACGCCGCCATTGATGAAGCCTTGGGTGCCGACCAGGCGGTATTCGAGCTGGAGTTTGAAGTTGGGGTAGGGGCGGGTGGTGGCGAGGAACTCGTTCTGGGGATTGCCGTCGAGGGAACCGCCCACGATGACGCCTTCGCGGATGCGCCACACGGAGTTGGTGTTGCCTTCCCAACCGGAGAACGTCGCGCCGTCGAACAGGGCAACCGGTTCGGCGCGAAGCAGGAGGCAGGAAGCGGACAGCGCGATGGCCAGGACGGCGAAGAACCCTTTCATGGATGGCGAAGGGTAACGGGAAGGCGGGGCGGGGTGCGAAGGCATTCCGACGTGGGACGGATCCCGGATCACCCCTTGAAGTTTTCAGATGGGCGCCGGGGATGGATGTGTTGACATCAACTTCTTGTTGCACCTGCAACAGGAAGTTGATGCAAGTGCCGCGCCGCGGGGCAGGCCTGGCACGGATCAGTCCCGATACCCCTGCCAGAGCCACACCAGGGTGTCGGCAAGGGTGTGTTCAAACACCCGCTTGTCGCAGTGACCGGTCGCCTTGCTGAAGACGTACCGATGGGAATAACCCTTGGCGGTCAGGGCTGCGGCGGTCCGATGCCCGGCCATCACCCAGTTGTGATAAGTCTCTTCGGCATCGCGGGCGCGGAGATCATTTTCAGAGACGTGGGTGAAGATCCGGAGCGGTTTCCGTTCACCGGCTTCGATCAACTTCATGCTGGAATGATATTCCCAGGCGCCCAACGGAAACCGGGCTTCCTCGGGTGCGTCGTCGTCCTGCTGATCCACAAATGTGCCTGAATAGGCGACGAGGCGGCGGAACAGGTCGGGTCGGAACCAACCCATGCTCATGGCGGCTGCACCGCCCGAGCTGCATCCCATGACGGCGCGCCCCCAGGGATTCGCGGTGATGTGCAGCCTGGGATAGGCGGCGCGGATGTCGGGATGGTTGAGCACGGCGGGGAAGACCTCGTCATGGATGAAACGGGCAAGGCGATCGGACATGGTGTCGTACTCGAGTCCGCGTTGGCTGTTCTTGCCGTCGTTGCCGCCGTTCTCGACGGCGATGGCGATGAAGGGGGGAAGGCGACGCGCGGGATCGGTGGACACGGTCAGGTTGTCCAGGGCGTTGCGCACCAGGTTCAACTGGCCGGGGCCGTCATGGATCACCAACACCGGTGCCGGGGTCCCGTCGCGATAACCCGCCGGCACATAGACCCAGATCCGACGTTCGGTCCGGACGGCCTTCTTCTGCGGTTCCAGGGTCGAATCATCGCCCCTGAAGATCCGGCTGTCTGCCAACCGCATCCTGAACTCGAACTGACGGCCCTTGGGTTTGCCCTGATCCGTGAGGTCAGGATCGATCCGGTATTCGGGCCCGACGACATGATGGCCATCGCCGGCGGTGCCCGGCGACTCAGCGCGGGGGCCGGAGACACAACCGGCGAGCAGGGCCAGGATCCCGAGAAGGGCCGAGGTGAGGCAGAAGCGGGAGGTGCGGTGGCAAGGCGGATGCATGACGAAGGGGGGAATGTGGTTGAAGGCTGAAGGGACCGGCCGGTCCTGGCCAAGGCCAAAGAAGGCAGATGGCCTGGCGGGGTGCATTCCGACCATGCCCCCGAAGGGAGCGGCGACAGCCTGTCGCACGCTTTGCAGGCGGCAACACATGGGGTCGCCGCCCCCTTGCCCGCGTTCCCTGCCGGGGACTACCGCGGACTGCGGAGGGTCAGGGTGAGTCCGACGACGGACAGGACGAGACCGCCGATGAGAAGCCACATGGCTTTGTCGGTGGGTGAACCGGTGAAGAACCGGGACACGTCCGAGCTGAATGAATCCATGGCGGTGAAGCCAAGGACCATCAGCACCACGCCGCCCACCAGGAGACCGATGGAGAGTGCCTTGTTCATATCAGGAACGTTTACGGCCGGAGATGAGGTTCACCAGGATCATGACGACGGCCACCACCAGCAGGATGTGGATGAAGCCGCCCATGGTGGTGCTGCTCACCAGGCCGAGCAGCCATAGGATTACGAGGATAACGGCAATGGTATAGAGCATGGGAGGGAATCTAAGTGGTTTGGGTGGAAAGTATCGGATCCGGCGCCGTCTTACGGCCCGTCCGAAGCAAGGTCAGTGTTCAGCGGGTGGGGATGGGCGGGGCAGGAGTCATCCGGTTGATGACATGCAGGACACCGTGGATTTCGGAGATGAGTTGGGTGACGAGGCTTCTCTCGGCGGCACTCCTGGCGACGCCGCTGACCGTCACCACGCCGCGGGTGGTGGAGACCATGGTTTTCAGGACGCTGGTGGTCCCATGGGACGCCAGGCTCAATTGGACCTGTTCCGTGATGGAGTAGTCGTCTCCCTCCGCGCTCGGCATGACGGCGGACCGACCACGGCTCCGGTCGATCGTGAGCTGATCCACAAATGTCCTGACCCCTTCATTGTCGCCGGCATAATCGTCGGCCAGATCTTCCTGGGGGTGGTCGGTTGAACTGCTCAGGAGGACGGAGGCGGCAGCGAGGGATGAGGCGAGGGAATGAGGGGAAGTCATTGTTGGCTCTGGTTTGGGAGAGGGCTGAACCGCCATCTCAACCTGTTCCAATCTAATGGGGACCAATGATTGCCCACCATGGGGTGAATCCAGAGTGGGCCATGGGTCCTGCCGGAGTTGCATCATGGCGACCCCAGGCAGGGCCATCTGGTTGGCTGGCTCAATTGGTGCCGTCCTGGATGGATTCCCCGGCTTTTTCCATATCCTGACCGAAGCCATGGGCGGTGCGACAACCCAGTCCAACAAGACCGAGGAATGTGGAGAACAGGACAGCCACTACGAAGCGTTGGAATGATTTGGTCATATAGATGGCTTGGACAGGACAATCAGTCTTCAAAGCCGTTCACATGGTGCGCCGGGAAGGTGGGACCAACCATGGGGTGAAACCCGCATGCCAATCCGCGGCCAGCATTGGGAATGGTTCTGTACCGCGGCTCTGAGCCGGAAGGTTGCAGTCGGATCGGTCGTTCCGGCTGGGCTCCGGCGGAAGGCAGGTCCGGGAGTTGGTCAGAGAGGGGTTGGCGGGGCAGACGCCCGGCTTGCCGGATCCCGAACGGTTACGGACGAGCCCAAGCGGTTGGCAGTCTTGCCTCGCTTGGTGCGTGTTCCGTTAGAGATCAACGTTGGAATGTCGGGGGCGCGCCTGATCCGAGGCGTACGGCGGGTGAGGCAAACAGGACCCTTTCAGTGACCCCAGCCGGCTTGGACCGGGTCACCCACGAGCCCCCCTTCAGGTAGACGAAGTGTTTGTTCCGGGGGCTGTGGTACACCTGATGGGCGGGATAGAGGACGTAGTCGCCCTGCAGGATTCCGAAGCTGTCCTGCACGTGGGAGGGTGGCGGAGGGTTCTTTCCGTCGACGGAGCGGGTTGACGCCTGATTTGCGCAGCCGACCAGGACTATCAGGAAGGCGATTGCACCGAGGGTGCTGGAGAAGTGATGCAATGTGGGTTTCATGGATCGGGTTCCTTGGGATCAGGGAGCGATCTTGTCGCTGACCCATTGGCGGGCCTGTGTCAAACCTTCGACCACCTCGACATAGGCGGTTTTTGAACCGGCCTTGAAGCTGTCCCATGTGGACTCGGTGGTTTCCTGGACACCGTCCAGGTTCCTCTCCAGTTGGGTGGCCTTGGAGCGCAACGACTGGAGGCGGGTCTTGGCCTCGGCCTTCACGGTGTCATTGGAGTTCTCGATCTTTGACTCCAGTTGATCCATGTCGCGATTGATATCTGCCAACTGTGTCCGCATGGCGGCGGTGAATTCCGCCTTCTGGGCGTAGGTATAATCCTGGATGGCCGGTGAGGTGGCCGGGGGCTGGACCTCGACCCGGGCCGGTGCCTGGGTGGTGTTGTTGTTGGGCCGGTCACAGCCGGTGATCAGGAATGTGAGGCCGGCAACGGCAAGGGTGGGGAGAAGGAGTCGGATGGATTTCATGTTGATGCTATGGCGATGAGTACCTGTGTGGTTGGACGATCCCTGGGGAAAGCGCGGACTTCGTTTTCGATGAGCCTGCAACACCGGGATGGCCAAATTTCAGTCTGCATAGCGGGATCCCTTTCACCATGGGGTGAATCCCGAAAGGGACCTGTCGATGAGGCATCTGGAAGGCAAGCGCCAGCCACCCGGAATGAATGGGTGCCGGCGGGAGGATTGCCGGGGAGACTTATAGCCTGTCTACTTGCAGCAGGAATCGTTGGATTCCTTGATCGCCTTTTCAACGGCTTCCCGGGATTCGCCCGTGCGCTTCTGGATCCGCCCGACGACTTCTTCCTGCTTGCCGATGGCGTATTTCAGATCGTCGTCGGTGAGGGTGGCCCACTTCTGCTTCAGCTTGCCCTTGATGATGTTCCAGTCGCCCTTGATTTCGAGTTTGGTCATGATGTTTGAATATGATGGTGGTCCGAGGCCCCGCTTTCAGAAGGGAGAAGGAGGATTTCCCTGCAACCTTTGGGGCCGCATCAAGCTGGTGGATCGATATGGGGACGGCCATGGGGTCTAACCCGGTCGGCGGATTGCTTTCCGCCAAGATCCGTGAGGTCAGTCCGGGGTGGTGTGGCCATGATTCGGGGATGAAGCAGCAGACTGGTCCGTCGGCGTGGTTGCGGGTGGGTGGCCTTGTGACGGGTCTGCTGGTGCTGATGGGAGTCGTGGTCGAGGGGATCCAGGCAGCCGATGGATTTCCACGGTTCACTTCGTACAGCTCGACCGAGGCTGGAGTTTTCCGGATGGGCTGGAGCGGGGCTACGAACCAACCGTATGCCGTTGAGGCCTCCGATGCGCTTGGTCCATGGGAACCGATCCAGGCTGTGATCGGCATGGGTGGAAATGGGCATGTTGAAGATCTGGACGCCGTGGTCCGGCCGCATCGGCTGTATCGGATTTCGGCGGCGGGTTCGGGGTTGGTGCTGCCGACGGGTTCGTTGCATCCGGGTGCCGTCCTACGGGTGAGTGTCCCGGAATTGGATCCTGCCGCGGCCATTTCGCTGATGTTTCAGGATTCACGCGGCCTGGTGACCGCAGTGCCGGCCCGAGCGACGGGGTCGAGTGAGGTGATGGGGATTGTCCCGGTGATTCTGGATCCCGACATGGCTGGGTATTGGAAGGGGCCAATGACGGTATGGATGCAGGAGCGCGGGTCCGCTGGTGGACGGACGGTGGTGTCCGGGCAGGCGGCCTTGTTGGAACCGTTGCCGGAATCAGCCCTGTCGACGGGCGCATTGACGCTGGGATATCTGGTTCATCTTGAAGCCCTGCTTTCCCGGGCGGGGGAAGAATGGGTGGTCATAGGACAGGCATCCGAAGGATCCGTGGATACCGGCCCCATCATTTCCCGGTTGGCGGGCTTGAAGGCTTCGGTGGCATCCGCCCGGGAAGAGATCCTGCGAGTGGTCACCGGGCAGGAACCGCGATGGGTCATCGGTCGGGTCTCGGGACAGGAGTGGGTTCTGGATCCGGAGGGGATCCGTGCATTGGACCGGATGATCGGTTCGTTTCTGGCCCGACCCATTGGGTCGTGGGAAGGGGCGGCGGGGATGAGGTCGGCGTCGATCCTGGAGGAGGGTTGTGGGGATTCGATGGCATGCCTTGACGGGATGTTTGCCGGGTCAACGGGGCCGGATACGGGGGAGATCCTTCAGTTCTTTGATCGGATGAACTCGATTGCAGGGGCTGGGGTGGCGGTGGCGGCTGCTTCGGCGGTGATACTCGGGTTGGCATCGGCTCCGGCGGCTGTTGCGATGGCAGGGACGGCGGGAGCGGCGCTTTTCTTTGCTGCGTACGTGGCTCCGGCGGTGATGGCTGCCAGTTCGCAGGCGGTCGCTGCGCCGTTCATCGAGGCAAGGGCTGGGCGTATGGTATCGGTGGATGATTACCGACCGGCGCTGGAGCATGTGCGGAAGGGATCCGAGGCGTTTCTCTTCGAGGAATTGCAGGGGCGTTTGCTGAACGGGGTTCTGGGGTCCCGGGGTGCCGGTGGGGATCTGACGGCGCGCCTTGAATTGATGGTGGGAAGTTCAAGGGCCCTGCTCGGAGAATTGAATCCGGCCATCCCGGACACGGTGGGGTTCAGGGCCTACCAGCGGTCGGAGGAAATCATGGGCCGCCTGTTGGGGCCGACGGATTCCGTGACATTTGTCGGGGCGATGTCGGGGAGTGTGACTGAATCCCAGCCCGATGCGGGATGGCGGCATGACATCGGGTTGAACGTCAGCATCCGTGTCCGAGGTCGGGGCACCTTGTTGGATCCCTATGTGGGGACCCTGCGGGTGGTGGGGACCGACCGGATCAGCCTGGTGTATTGCCTGGCACTGGGTGGGTGCGATCCGGGGGGGACGCTGTCCCTGCAGATGGACGGGAGGGTGGTATCCGGAGTGGGTGGGCGGGTGGAAGCGGAGGGGATGGTGCAGGCGGGATCGGGAGAATTCCCGTTGGCATTGGAGGATGGTGTGATCGACGCGACTGGACTGACGGGCGTGTTGGTGGTGGATCTGGGAGTCGACGAGGTGCTGGTGCGTGAGGTGAGGTTGCTGCGGGAACCCTAGCGGTGTTGCGGTCGGGGGAGCGGTGGGTTGGATACGGCTGGGTTTCGATGGGGGTGGTTTTGCGGGGTGGTCAAACCTGTGGACTTGAGCCGCGGGGGATGGCGCCGTTTACTGCGCGGCCGAAGATGATCCTGCCCCAGTTGCTCCTGCGATTCGCACAGCACCGCGACGACGCGGTTTTTTATGCCATGCAGGCGACGGATTCGATCCGGTGGTTGCAGGAGAAGGGGGTGCGGTTGGGTACGGGGGTCCGGGTCCTGGATCTGGGGTGTGGGCACGGGGTGTTTGGGGGGCAACTGCGTCGGATGGGATGCGAGGTGACGTTTGCGGACGAGGCCAACTACCTGTTGCCGGAGCATCGGGACGGGGAATGGAAGGCGGCGGATCTGGACGGGGAAGGCTGGGATGGGCTGGGGACGTACGATCTGGTGATCTTTTCGAATGTGCTGGAGCACCTGAGGCAACCCCGACGGTTCCTGGCGGGGGCGGACCGGTTGTTGAAGCCGGGCGGGCGGTTGTACCTGAGTTGGACGAACTGGTTGTCGCCGTGGGGAGGGCATGAGTTTTCGCCGTGGCATTTTCTGGGGCCGCGGCTGGGGCCGGCCGTGTATGACCGGATCGCGAAGCGACCGCGGTTTCATCGGCCGGACGACAACCTGTTCATCACGCACATCGGGCGGACGCTGGGTTGGTTGGAGGAGGATGGGCGGTTGGTGGTGGAGGCGATGGCGCCGCGTTATTACACGGAGTGGGAGGGGTTGGTGAAGGTGCCGTTGGTGCGGGAGTTCCTGACCTGGAATTGCGCGTTGCTGCTTGGATTGCCGGAGGGGGATGGAGAAGGGTCGGCACGATGATCGACGCCGTGAGACCGGATCCGGGACGATGCCTGAACATCGGGTGCGGGATCGATATCCGTCCGGGCTGGGTGAACCTGGACTGTGTGGACTACGGAGGGAACACGGTGACCGAGTTGACGCGTTATCCGTGGCCGCTTCCGGACAATCATTTCGACGAGGTGCTGGCCAGCCATGTGCTGGAGCATCTGCCGGATTTCAACGCGGTGGTGACGGAGATCTGGCGGGTGTGCCGGCCGGGGGCGTTGGTGGTGGTGCGGGTGCCATTCTTCCTGAGCACCAAGTATTATTCCGAGCCGGACCATCGGACCCCGTTCGGGATCCGGTCCTTTGACAACTATGAGGATGTGAGCGGGCGCCGGTTGAGGTTTTATGAGCGATGGAAGCTGGGGCAGCGGACCAACTACAATTCACCGGCGCGGTTCCGGATGGAGGAAAAGCGGTTCCATGTCTCGAATTTCGCGGTGCTGCGCTGGACGGGGGCGTTGATGAATCTGGAACCGGTGATCTATGAGCGGTTCTTCGCAACGTGGTTCACACCGGAGGAAGTGTGGTTCCGGTTGCGGGTGGTGAAGCCGGTGGCGGGGCAGCCGCGGATGTAGCTTCGAAACGGGAGTTGAAGCCGCAGATTCCGTAGATTTCGCCGATCATGGGCGCCCAATTTTCGGATCAACGGGACAAGGCCCAACCCCATGGCAGCAAGATCTGGAGGGCTGCCAGGGTCCAGCCGATGCGCGAGGAAAGGGACCGGTGTTGGGATGGGATCCAGGAGGCGGCAAAGCCGGCGGGCAGGCCGAGGAGGAAGCCGAGGGTGTGGACCAGGACATCGGCCTTGGGATCCATGCCGAGCATGAGGAAGAGGAAGGTGCCGCCGGCGAGACCGGGAACGATCCAGCGGGTGGCGCGGAAACCGTGTTTCCAGAGGACGGTGAGGTTGGTGGTGAGCATGCCGAGGGCGGCCATGACCACACCGGAAGCGCCGAGGCCGATGTAGTCGCCGGGCCGGAAGACGGGTGCGATGGCATTGGCGAGGGCGCCGGCGGCGAGGGTGGAAGCGGCGGCGAGACCGGCGCCGTAGCGGCCCATGGCGAGGCCCATGAGGAGGCCACCGAAGATGGCATTCATGGCGAGGTGGCCGAGGTCGGCATGGAGCCAGGTGGCGGTGAAGGCGCGCCACCATTCGCCGGATTCGAAGGCGCGGGGTTGGAACAGGGTGTTGTGGGCCGGGGCCGCGCCCAATCCGTGGAGCAGGGCCATGAAGGAGACCCAGACGAGGGCGGCCCAGTCGAGTTGGAGGGGCCATTCTTCGCCGAGGGAATTGAAACGGAGGGACCATCCCCGGTTTTCCTGGAAAAACTTCCGCAACGTGTCCCGCGCCCGTCCTTCGTCCTCCGCCCGCACCCGCAACATCCAGCGTCCGGAGGAACTTTCCTTTTCGATTCCCACCTCAATCTCCTGACTGGTCAGGGTCAGGCTCCAATCCATGGCCCGTCGTTCCGTCCCGGCCGGGATCAGCACGGTGGGCTCGGTGGAAGGCTCGCTCATGCGGGGGATGTTCGATGACGGCGTTTCGCGGGCAAGGGCGGCTTCGAGGGATCATTCGCGCTGGAACACGGCCCGGATGACGTCCTCGATGGGTACTTCGCCGATGTCGATATCCTTGACCGGCAATTCGTCGAGCAGGGCCTTGCAGGCGCTGATGACGCGGTCGCGGGTGACTTTCAATCGGAGGGTTCCCGGGGCGGACTCAATGACTTCGCCATAGCGGGTGGGATCGACCGAGCGCCCCGGATCGGAGGCGTCGTAGAGGATGGTGATGATCTTGAAGTTGGCGAAGCGGTCGAGGATGTCGGAGAGGAGGCCGTCAAAGAACAGGGTGCCCTTGTCGATGATGACGACGCGGCTGCAGAGTTCCTGGATGTCGGCCATGTAATGGCTGGTGAGCAGGATGGTGGTGCGACGGCGTTGGTTGTGTTCGCGGAGGAAATCGCGGACGACGCGTTGCGAGATGACGTCGAGGCCGATGGTGGGTTCGTCGAGGAAGAGGACGCGGGGTTGATGGAGGAGGGCGGCGATGAGTTCGCATTTCATGCGTTCGCCGAGGGAGAGTTCGCGGACGGCGGTGGAGAGCTTGTCCCGGACCCCGAGCATGGCGGTGAGTTCATCCAGGGTCCTGCGGTAGGTGGCAGGATCGAGCCCGTAGATCCGGGCGTTGAGTTCGAAGGATTCGCGGGCGGGCAGATCCCACCACAACTGGTTCTTCTGCCCGAGCAACAGGGCGAACTGGCGACGGTATTCGTCCTGGCGTTCCCAGGGGATGCAGCCGAGTACCCGGGCCTGGCCCGAGGTGGGGTGGAGCAGGCCTGACAACATCTTGAGCGTGGTGGTCTTGCCAGCGCCATTGGGGCCGAGGAAACCGACGAACTCGCCTTCCTCGACCGTGAAGGAGACATCGCGGACGGCGGTGACCGTCTCGTGACGCCGCGATACCAGCCCGCGCAGGGCACCGCGGAATCCCGGTTCCTTCTTGTAGGTCTTGAAGCTCTTGGTGAGCCCGTTGACTTCAATGACAGGCATGGGAGGGGGCGCCGCGGTTCAGCGTTGGCCGGATCGGCGGGGCGAAGCGGGTTTGCGTCCCAGGCGGGCAATCGCGCCGGTGACGATCCACCTCTCGGCTTCGAGGGCATCGGCGGCGGATTGGGGATCGGCTCCGGTGAGTTCGCGCACGATGCGTACGGCGCGGTCGCGGAGCTTCACGTTGGAGGGATTGAGGTCGACCATCAGGTTTCCGACCACCTTGCCGAGGCGCACCATGGCGAGGGTGGTGACGATGTTGAGGACGAGTTTGGTGGCAGTGCCGGCTTTCAGGCGGGTTGAGCCGGTGAGGATTTCGGGGCCGGTCTCGATATCGAGGAGCAGGTCGGGAGGGGAAGTGCGGGGGATCTGGAGGTGAGGATTGAAGCACAGCAGGGCGGTGAAGGCGCCGCGTTCGCGGGCTTCGTGGAGTGCGCCCCAGACAAAGGGGGTCCGGCCGCTGGCGGCGATTCCCATCACGACGTCTCTGGAGCCGACGTTGCGGCCCGCCACCGCCTCGCGTCCCATGGCCGTGCTGTCTTCGGCGCCTTCGACAGCCGAGTAGAGCGCCTTGACGCCGCCCGCCATGATTCCCTGCACCCATTCAGGCGGGGTCCGGAAGGTCGGGGGACATTCGCTGGCATCCAGCACGCCCAGGCGTCCGCTGGTTCCCGCCCCGACGTAGATCAGGCGACCGCCCTCGGACAGGGCTTTGGCGACCCGTTCCACCAGACGGACCAGGGAACGTCGATGCGAGCGGATCACCTCCGCGATCCGTGCGTCTTCATCCAGCATGCATTCGATGGCCCGGGCCAGCGGCATGCGATCGAGTTGGGTGGAGGCTGGATTGCGTTCTTCGGTCGGGGACAGGCGCGTGGTGGGAGGGATGGAATCGAGAGTGATGGTCGGGATCGGACGGGAGCCGTGTTGGGCTGGAAGGGGTTTTGGACGGGGGACTGTTGCGAGGACTTGGCGGGCCATGACCACCGCGCCCCAGACCGAGTCCCGTTGCAAGGGGATGATGCGGGCGCCGGGAAGGGACTTGCGGATGCGTCGGGCGACCTGTCGCGCGAAATCCGGTTGCCTGAGCAGCACGCTTCCGGCGAGGACGAAGTCGACACCGTTCGCCTGTTTTCCCAAACGCCGCGCACAGGCCAGGGCGTCGGAGGCGAGGATTTCGACGGTCTCGGTGAGGATGCGTCGTGCGACGGGGTCGCGTTGGGTGGCGGCCTCGAACACTTCGGGGGCGAGCGCTGCGACATCGGTCTTGGAGGCGGACTGGAGCCAGGCGATGAGGTCGTTGGGAGCGTTGAGGAGGGTGGCGCGGAGGGCGCGGGACCCGAACACGGACCAACGACCGGTGTGATCCAGGTGATGAGCGGAGGCGCGGAGGGCGCGATGGGCGATGTCATAGGCGCTGCCGCGGTCACCGAGGAGGTGGCCCCAACCGCCGACCTTGGCGGTGCGGCCGTTTGCGGAGCGGCCATAGCAGCAGGAACCGGTGCCGCTCAGGACGATGACCTGGGAACGTTGGTCCCCGGAGAGATCCAGGCCGGCGGCGGACAGGGCCGACTCGAGGTCATGATCCACGCGGGTGGGGACACCGGGCCAGATTCCATCGAGGACGGCGAGGACGCGTTGGATATCCGTTGCGTCGCGGACCCCGGCCATGCCGACGCCGATGGCGGAGGGGGCGGGAAGGCTGGCGGAGAGGTGGCGCAGCAGATCGGCGAGACCGGCGTCGGAGATGAGCCGCAGATTGGCGGGACCGCCTTCCACCCGGCCCTGTTGCACGAGGTCGGGTGTGGCGGCAATGGCCACGGTGCGGGTGCCGCCACACTCGAAGCCGAGAAGCACCGGGACGTCAGGGTCGGGGTTGTTCACGGAGTGGGCGGGTGCCCGGGTCGGCCGGGCCATGGGTCAGAGGGTGACGACCTTGACGTTGGTGATGGCGGGTTCCGCGCTGAGTTCGTCGAGGCAGGCCTGGGAGGGGGGGGTGTCGAGGACGAGGGCGGTGAGGGCCTGTCCGCCGACGGCTTCGCGGCCGAGGCTCATGCTGGCGATGTTGACGCGATGGTTGGCGAGGATGCTGCCGAGGCGGCCGACGATGCCGGGTCGGTCCTGGTTGTTGAGGAGGAGGATGGTGCCGCTGATGGGGATTTCGACGGCGGTGGAGTAGAGGCGGACGATGCGGGGATTGTTGGGGGAACCGAAGAAGGTGCCGCCGGCGGAAAGCATCTTGGCATTGCCCTTGAAGAGTTGGACATGGAGCCATTCGTTGAAGGTGACGGCTTCATCCGACCTTTTCTCTTCCACGGCGATTCCGAGGGCGGCTGCGGCGCTGCGGACATTGACGTTGTTGATGTCGCCCACGGCGCTGTGGCGGAGGTAACCGTGGAGGACGGCCCGGGTGATGGGATCGGTCTGGGGCAGATCGCGGGCACGGCCGCCGAAGGTGATGTGGATGCGGTCGGCGGGGGAGGAGACGAGTTGGCCGAGGAGGGAGCCGATCTTTTCGCCGAGGGCGAGGTAGGGTTTGACCTGTTCGTAGGTCTGGGCATCGACGCCGGGGAGATTCACGGCGTTGCGGACCTCGCCGGTGAGCAGGTAGGCGGTGATGATCTCGGCGACTTCGAGTCCGCACTTTTCCTGGGCTTCCTCGGTGCTGGCGCCGAGGTGGGGAGTGAGGATGACGTTGGGAAGGGTGCGGAACGGGTGATCGGCGGGGAGGGGTTCGACGCAGAAAACGTCGAGGGCTGCGGCGGCCACCCGGCCTGAAGTCAGGGCGGCGACGAGGTCAGATTCGTCGACGATTTCGCCGCGGGCGCAGTTGACGATGCGGACGCCGGGTTTCATGCGGGTGAAGGCGTCCGAATTGAGCATGCCGCGGGTATCGGCGGTGACCGGCATGTGGACGGTGATGAAATCGGCTTCGCGATAGACGCCGTCGGGATCAGAGACGGCCTCGATGCCGAGTTGCCGGGCGCGGGCGTCATTGAGGAAGGGATCGTAGGCGACGACCCGCATGCCAAAGGCGAGGGCGCGCTTGGCGACCTCTGTTCCGATGCGTCCGGCGCCGAGGACACCGAGGGTCTTGCCGAGGAGTTCGGTTCCCTGGAACTGCTTGCGGTCCCATCGGCCGCCGGCCATGGAAGCGTGGGCGGCGGGGAGTTTGCGGGCCAGCGCACCGATCATGAAGAAGGCCAGTTCGGCCGTGGTGATGGTGTTTCCGGCCGGGGTGTTCATCACCACCACACCGCGTTGGGTGGCGGCTTCGACATCGACGTTGTCGATTCCCACCCCGGCGCGGCCGACGACCTTGAGTTCGGGTGCATTCTCGAGGAGGGCGCGGGTGACCTTGGTCTCGGACCGGACCACCAGGGCCTGTACGTCGGAGAGCAGTGGAATCAGTTCCGCCTCGGACAACCGTTTGGGGAGCACGGTGACCTTGAATTCGGGTCGGGCCTGGAAAAAGGCGATGCCTCGGGGAGAGATCGGGTCGCAAACAAGGACGTGCATAAACGGGCGGCGACGTTATGAACGGCCCGATGCAGGGTCAATCACACCCTTGACCGGCCTTTTTCCTGATGAGGGCACCGACTGACGGTGAGGGGATGCCCCGGAAAGCGGACTCCGCCCTCACTGGCCGGGAGGCAAAACGATGTCATCGGGAACCGGCAAGGGCGGCGGTGCCGGGATACGGACCCCGCCCACCACACGGTCCTGGCCTGGGACGGCAATGACCGCGCTGGCTGGCATGGTGCCAGAACTGTTCATCGTCCGGACCTGTCGGCCCGGCACGGTTCCCAAGGCCCCTGCGGCCTGGTTTGGCGTTCCCATGGTGGCGCCCGGGATCCCGGACCCGGTCATGGAGCCTTCGAAGTTGGAGTCGGTGACACCGCCGCGACCGATGACCACAGGGCCGCTGCGTCCGGGAGTCGCGTTGGCGACTGCGGTTGCGACCGGATTGGGGATGGCGCCGGGTGCGCCGCCGGGGGTGGGAGTTGGTTTCGCGCCGTTTTCCTTGAAGTTCAGGGTGAACTCCTGCCCGGCATTGATGATCTGCACCGTCTCGTTCTTTTCGTCGATGGCGAGGACCCGGATGTCATCCTGTTCGGATCCTTCCTCGAGATCCCGATAGACGGGGCTCTTGCTGCCGGGGGGAGTGATCTGCAGATAGACCTTCTTGCGTCCCTTCCAAAGGGAGAACCCAGTCAGGGTAACATTGGCCGGGGGAGGAGGCGGTGGGGGAGGAGCCTCCTGGACGGGGGGCGGCGGCGGAGGCGGGGGTTCCTTGATCCCGAAGGCATTGCGGGAGGGAATGATTTTGAATGGGTTGGCCTCGGCGGAAGGGTCGCCGGGTTGGGTGGTTGGGGCTGCGCTGCCTTCCGTGGGGGGGGCTGGGACAACCGAATCAGCAGGCAAGGGGAGCGCGAGCAAAGTGCAGAGGGCCAGGATGCCAAACGACGGAATGGAAGCGCGGCGCAACATGTCTGCGGATGGGACCATGAGCGGTGGAACGCCGCAAGGAGGGGACAGTTGCGAAGGCTGGGTAAGATTCCCGGGGGCATCGGGCAGAAACCAGTTGACGTTTGGGTCGTGCCTTGGGCAACGTGTTCCCACACACGGAAGTTAAAAGCCAATCCATGAGAACTAACGCTCTTCTCCTCGCGGCCGCCGCCATCGCGGCAGGTGGCTCGTTGCTCGCTCAAACGACCTCGAAAAACATCGTGGGCTACGTCAACAAGACGGTGCCCAATGGTCAGTTCCTGATCCTCTCGAACCCCCTCAACAACGGCAACAACACTGTTGCTGAAGTGATCAAGGTTAGTGGTGATCTGGTTCTTTACCACTTCATCAACGGCGCTTTCGTCAGCTCCACCGCCCTGGGTGGTGAGTGGATCGAAGGTGGCGACATTGCGATCGAGCCCGGTGGTGGCTTTTTCGCCAACGCTATCGGCAGCGACGTCAAGATCACCTTCGTTGGTGAGGTTGCCGTCGGTAAGGTCGTTGCAGTTCCCGCTGGTCTGTCCATCCGTTCCTCGGCCCTGCCCCAAGCGGGCACCTTGGCTGCGCTGGAATATCCGGTGGGCGACGAGACTGTGTATCAGTTCGTGAGCGGCAGCTACGTCGAGGCGACCTCGCTCGGTGGCGATTGGCTCGATGGCGCTCCGACCGTGGCCGTGGCTGAAGGCTTCTTCGTCCTCAACAATGAGGCCTCGAAGAACTGGACCCGCACGTTCACGCTGTAAGGTTTTGGGTTTCGCTCAAACTAGATCCGTAACTACCAATCACTCATGAACAAAGCTCAATTGCTCGTTGGCGTGGCCTCCCTCGTGGTCGCCTCGTCCGCCTTCGCTCAGGGAACGTTCACCCTGTCGAACCTGAACACCACTGGCCGCCCCCTGATCTATGATCGGGATGGCGTGACCCCGATCGCTGGCGCGAACTTCCTGGTGGACGTTCTCGTGAAGAATCCGACCTCTGGCAACTTTGAGGCGGTTCTCCGCAATGGCGCTGCCTTCACTGGTGTTGCTCCCCTCTCCGGCAACAATGCCGGTCTGTTCAATGCCTCCGGCATGTCGGTTCCCTTCATCGCTCCTGGCGCTGGCGCCGAGTTGATGGTCCGCGCTTGGGATGTGACCTCTGGTGCTTCCTTCTCCTCCGCCCTGTACAAGGGTGACGTTGTGTTCACTGTCGCCGCCCTCGGTGGCGCTGGCACTCCTCCGAGCCTGCCTGCGACCCTCGCGAACTTCACGAGCTTCGCGCTGGTTCCCGAGCCCTCCACCTACGCCCTCGCGGCGCTGGGTCTCGGCTCGCTGTTGCTCTTCCGTCGGAAGTAATCTGGATTGGCTTCCGCAAGGACCGCTTCGGCAACGAAGCGGTCCTTTTTGCGTCCTGATGGAGCGCGGAGGGCAGAGGTGACTTGGCTGGCTGTCGATGGGGATAAGTGGTGATTCGACGGACCGAAATGGGGGCGACGGTGTCCGCCGATATTCTGCCTTCTCGAGCATTGCGATGCCGATCGCCCTGGAGGGGAATCTCACAAGCAACCATGAAGCCGCGAAATCGCGGCGAAGAGATTGAAGTTTGAGACACTGCCCCGGCTGGGCCAGTTACCCACTGGTGCTTGATGTTCGAGTTCCCAAGACAGGTCTTCCTCACAGCCTTGCGTGCCTCGATGGGTATGGTTGGGATCAAGTGAACCGGGGATTTCCCGTATGGACCTGGATATGCCGGAGTATCGGGGACAATGGGAGAGTTGACTTGTTGGTGTGGTGATTTGGAAGATTGACGGGCTGAATGATGAAGTATAAACAATTCGGCCTACCGTGGCGTGTTCGTCTATCGGTTAGGACACGGCCCTCTCAAGGCTGAAAGATGGGTTCGATTCCCATACGCGCTACCAATCCTCGCCGCTGGTTTCCAGCGGCGTTTGTCGTTATGGGGCCACGTTTCCAGAGAGCGATCCATCAGGCGATCCGCATCATGATGCTCGGGTTGATGTTGATCCCTGAGATCGGCTCTGCCCGGGAGGTCAATCCGGTGGCTTTGGAAGCCGTGCGGAGGCTCAAGGGGCAGGATCTGTCCGGTAATCCAGCGCTTCGGACTGCGGTGGGCCGGGTGGTGGACCAGGTGCGGGGCGAACCCGCGATGGTGGAGTTGATCCGGGACTTTGACCTTCGGGAGCGGACTGGCGATCTGCTGGAGTTCATCCAGACGAAGCCGGGAGATGAGGCGGCCACCGAGGCGGTCCGCTATCTAGCCAAGGTGGATCCGGAATCCGTCCTTCGATTGTTGGGTGGTGCGTCATTGGAGGTGGCCGTGGTGGAATGCGTTGGCCGGACGGGGTTGCCCGAGTGGAATCCGGGACTGGAGGCTTTGGTTGGGGGTAAAGACCAGTCTGAGTCGGTCCGGCGGGTGGCGATGCGTGGGTTGCTGATGTCGGAGGCGGGTGCCGGACGTTTGGTCGAGTTGATGAAAGGATCGCGGGTAACCGATGGGTTGCGTCGGGAAGGAATTGCGGGGTTGTTGAAGGTGCGTTGGCCGGGAGTGGTGGACTCGGCGAGGCGCTTGAGTCCGACCGGAGGTGAGGGGGCGCGGGCTGGGTTACCACCCAAGGCGCGGCTTCTGGAGGTTCAAGGGGATGTGGCGCGGGGACATCGGGTGTATCGACGACCGGATCTCGCGTGTCTGACCTGTCATGTGGTGGGGCGTGAAGGCTCGGATTTTGGACCCAACCTGACCGAGATCGGGGCGAAGCTGGGTCGGGATGCCCTGTACGACGCGATTGTGGAACCGAGCGCTGGGATTTCGTTTGGGTTTGAGGCCTGGCTGGTGGATCTGGCGGATGGGGAGCAGGTGCTGGGATTGATTGCGAGCGAGACTGAGAGTGAGATCACCGTGAAGACCCAGGGCGGGCATTCGACCCGGTATCGGAAGGTCGATGTATTGAGGCGTGAGAAGCAGGTGCAATCGATCATGCCGGAGGGGTTGCATGAATCGTTGTCGGTGCAGGATTTTGCCGACCTGCTTTTCTATCTGGGCTCACTCAAGCCTGCGTCGCCGTGAACAGGGGATGATCGCCCGGGTCACGTTGGAGATCGCGGTGAGGAAGGAGTTCGATTATTCGATTCCCGACGATTTGACGGAGCGCGTGGAGGTGGGGACGCGGGTGCGGGTGCCATTTGGTACGCGACTGGTGATGGGGGTGGTGACGGCGTTGGTGGAGCATTCGCCCCATACGAATCTACGTCCGTTGTCGGCGGTGGTGGGGGTGAGCGGGATGCTGACGCCGCGGGTGCTGGATCTGGCGCGGTGGATGGCGGGTTATTACTGCTGCGCGGTGGAGGTGGCCCTGAAGAGTGTGCTGCCGGAGTCGGTGCGGAAGGAGGACGCCAAGTGGAGGGAGCGCCTGCACGTGTATGTGATGCCGGTGATCGGGGAGATGCCCAAGCTGAGTGTGCGGCAGCAGGAGATCTGGAACATCCTGGAAGAATGGCGTGAGCTGCCGTTGCAGGAACTGCTTCGCCTGGCCGAGACCACGCAGGACACGGTGCGACGGCTGGAAGACAAGGGATTGGTCCGGATTGCGCCGAAGATCGATGAACGGGATCCGTATGCCCGTGAACAGATCCTTCCGACAGAACCGCTGCAGTTGAATGCGGAACAGACAAAGGCATTGGGGACCATCCGATCGGCGTTGGAACGGGCGGCGGCGTGTCGGGCGTCGGTTTCGGGGAGCGGGGAGGCCGGGGCGGTTCCGCCGCCGTTGCTGCTGCATGGGGTGACTGGTTCCGGCAAGACGGAGGTCTATCTGCAGGCCATCGCGACCGCTTTGGAGGCGGGTCTTGGGGCGATCGTGCTGGTGCCGGAGATTTCGTTGACCCCGCAGACGGTGGAGCGTTTCAAGGCCCGTTTCACAACCGGACCCCAGGCCACACTGGTGGCGGTATTGCATTCCCATCTGTCGGCAGGGGAGCGGCACGATGAATGGCACAAGATCCGACAGGGCCGGGCCCGGATTGTGATCGGTGCGCGATCGGCAGTATTTGCACCGGTGGACAACCTCGGACTGATCGTGGTCGATGAGGAGCATGAGAGCTCCTACAAGCAGGAGGAATCGCCGCGTTACCATGCCCGGGATGTGGCGGTGGTCCGGGCGGACCGGGAGAAGGCGGTGGTGGTATTGGGGTCTGCGACGCCGTCCCTGGAGAGTTATCACAACGCGATGAAGGGAAAGTACACGTTGTTGGGGATGCCATCGCGTGCGACCGACCAGAAGTTGCCGGTGGTCCGGGTGGTGGATCTGCGATTGGAATCGCGTCGATCTGAGAAGGGGATGCCCGGGGTTTTCTCGGTGCCATTGAGGGAGGCGATCCTGCAGCGCCTGGAGAAGCGGGAGCAGACGATCCTGTTCCTGAACCGCCGCGGGTTCTCGACCTCGTTGCAGTGTCCGCAATGCGGTTACGTGGCGGGTTGCCCGAACTGCAGTGTGGCGCTGACCTATCATCGGAAGGCGGGCCGACTCCTGTGCCACGTGTGTGGTCATTGGGAAGGGGTACCCGCGCAATGTCCGAAGCCGGAATGCGGTCACGCGGGGATCCGCTACTCGGGGTTGGGGACGGAGCGGGTGGAGGAGACACTGGCGAAGATATTCCCGAAGGCACGGGTGGCGCGGATGGACAGGGACACGTTGCAGCGAAAGGAGGATTACCGACGGATCCTGACGGAGTTCCGGACCGGGCGGGTGGATATCCTGGTGGGCACGCAGATGATCGCGAAGGGGCTGCATTTTCCCAATGTGACACTGGTGGGGGTGCTGCATGCGGACCTGAGCCTGCACGTGCCGGATTTCCGGGCGGGGGAACGGACTTTCCAGTTGTTGACCCAGGTCAGTGGTCGGGCGGGCCGTGGGGATGTGGAGGGAGAGGTCTTCGTGCAGAGTTTCACGCCGTTCCATCCGGCGATTCAATTTGCGCGCCGACACGACTACGAAGGGTTTTATGAAGCGGAGATCGAGTTCCGGGAGCAGTTGAAGTACCCGCCCTACTCACGGATCGCGTTGTTGACCTTGAAGGGCCGCAATGAGGACAAGGTGAAGCTGAGTGCGGACCACGTGAAGAAGCTGTTGGACGAGCGGGTGGGTTCATGGCCGGGATTGGTATTGGCCGGTCCGGCCCCGGCGCCCCTGCTGAAGGCGGAGAGTTTCTTTCGCCACCAGATCATGGTGCGGTGTCGGGCCATGAGCCGGTTGAGTTCGGAGTTGGCTGCCATGCAGGCTGGATTGCGCCTGCCGGAGGACATCCAGATGGGGATCGACATTGATCCGGTGAACCTTTCGTGAGGTGGGGTGATTGATCCGGTGGATTGACCGGGGCGGCGGTGCCGATAGGGTGGAGGCGTGGACACCTCTGCGACCGCACCGACCCCGCCGAGAACGGGCTTGGGCAGTCGCTTGTGGCGGTGGCCATTCCGTCTGTTGGGACCAGCGGGCCGATGGGGGTTGAGGGCGGTGTCCACGCTGCGTCGGATGGGAGCCTTCATGCTGATCACGCTGGGGACCATGGCGACCAAGTATGGGAAGGCGTCGCGGGTGATCCGCCCCTTGATCCAGGAGCAGATCTTGCGGGCCGGGATAAAGGTTTTGCCGATCATTTGTTTTCTGGGGGCAGCGATGGGGGTGGTGATCGTGGGGCAGACGGTGCTGTTGCTGATGCAGGTGGGGCAGGTTCAACTGATGGGGCCATTGTTGGTGACGGTGGTGATCCGGGAATTGGCACCACTGACGGCGGCCCTGGTGGTTCTGGCGCGGGTTGGAACAGCGGTGGTGACGGAACTGGGGACTTCCCGGGCGATGGGTGAGGTCGAAGCGCTGGAAGCGTTGGGAGTGGATCCGATCCATTACCTGGTGATCCCGCGGGTGGTGGGGTTCACGGTGTCGATCATCTGCCTGACGGTGTACCTGATCCTGTTTGCGCTGTTGACGGGGTACCTGATGGGGTTCCTCCGCGGGATGAACCTGAGTCTGGGGGAGTTTGGGGGGATGATCGCGAGTGCGATGAGTTGGGTGGATTTTCCGTTGTTGGGATTGAAGACGTTGGCCTTTGGGCTGATTGCGTCGTTGATCATGTGCTATCACGGGCTGGCGGAGCCGATGCTTTTGGAGCAGGTGGGACGGGCGACGACCCGGACGGTGGCGCACACGGTGGTGGCCTGCCTGTTGTGTGATGCGTTGTTCCTGCCGGTCTATCTGCTGCTGTGAATGCGGAGCCTGTCATTCAGATGCGGGGGGTGAGCGTGGTGCATCCGGAATTGCCGGAAAAGGCGGTGCTGACGGGTGTGGATTGGGAGGTGATGGCGGGGGACAGTTGGGTGATCACCGGATTGGAGCGATCCGGAAAGACGTTGTTGCTGGAGACGGCGGCGGGGTTGCATCCGTTTCCGGTCGGCGAAGTCCGTTTGTTTGGAAAGCCGGTGACCGGGATGGAAGGAGATGAACTGGCCTGGGTCCGCCGTCGGATGGGTTTGGTGTTCGATGGGCGAGGACGCTTGTTCACGTCGCAGACCGTGTTTGAGAATGTGGCCTTGCCGCTGTGTTACCACGGGAACCGGACATTGGAAGAGGTCACCCCGGAAGTCTGGGGCTGGCTTGAGCGGATGCAGTTGGAGAGTGTGGCGGACCAGATGAGCGGGCGGATTGGACGGGCCTTGGCGCGTCGGGTGGCCCTGGCGCGGGCGTTGGTGCAGAAACCGGAAGTGTTGTTGATCGACAATCCGATGGCGGGGCTGGACATGGAGCACGCGCGTTGGTGGCGTGGATTTCTGGGGAAGCTCCTGAAGGGAGATCCGGCGATGGAAGATCGGCCGGTGACCCTGGTGCTGGCGACAGATTCGCCGAGGACCTTGATGGGATTGGGCAAGCGATTTGCGGTGACGCAGGCAGGGCATTGGCACCTGGTCGGGGATTGGTCTGCCTTTGAGCGAAGTGAAGATCCCGCCTTCCAGGGATTGCTTCACGACGAGGAGTGATTGGAATACGCGAACACGCCATGGGACTTCAGGATCTGACGCCGCAGTTGAGGACCCGCCTTGGGCGGGTGGAGTGGTTTGTGGGAATGTTCCTTGCCGTGACCGGATTGCTGATGGTGGCGGCGTTTGTTTCCTATCTGAAGCGCACGGCGGAGGAGCGGGGTTGGTTTGTGACGGAGGCTCCTTACTACACCTTCCTGCCGGATGCCTCCGGGGTGAAGGTGGGGACGCCTGTGAACATGATGGGGTTCAAGGTCGGGGAAGTGACCCAGGTGACGGCGATCGACCTGTGGGACCGGTTGTCGTGGGATCACTACGTGACGAACCAGTTCAACGTGTTTGTCGCGTTCAAGGTCCGGGCGCCATTTCCCGGTTACATCAACAGTGATGCCCGGTTGAAATTGGGCGGGTTGCCGGTGGATCTGTTGGGAGGAACGGTGCTCGAACTGACACAGGGCACCACCAACGGAGTGGTCACCTTCGACAAGGCTCCCAACGGTCAACCGGGTGTGCTGTCGGACAAGTTTGCGATCTCGGATCCCGGACCGGACCGGACCAACAAGCACATGCGGTATGACCCGGTGAAGAACACCAAGGGCTACTACCTGCAGATGGAGCAGGACGAGACACTGATGGTGCAGGCGGAGCGGTTGATGTCGCGTCTGGACCACATGGCGGGGACGGTGGACGAGGCCTTGCCGCCGATGTTGGAGGAATTGCAGGCGAGCCTGGAGACACTGCGACGGGCATTGCCGGGAATGACGAACCAGGTGGGTGACCTGCTGGAAACCGCGAGGCTGACCTTGCCGGGGCTCACCAACAACCTGGACGCCGTGCTGCTCAACACGCGGGATCTCACGGCGCAGTTGCGGGACACGTGGCCCATGCTCACCAACACTCTCGACACCACCCTCGACACCACGCGGCAGCTGGCGAGCAACATCAACGTCGCCATCCCCAACCTCACCTCCAACGTCAACGTCACCCTGGGCAGCCTCAATGTCCTGCTCGGGCGCGACACCAACATCACCGCGAACTCCAGCCTGCTCGTTTCCAACATCAATCAGGTCCTCACCCGCCATTGGTTGTTCAGATCCGTGTTCAAGGGTGAGGACGAGGAAAAGAAGGATTCGGTAAGGCGTCCGTTCCGCCGGACGACTCCCATCCGGCCGCCGCGGGGTTGGTGAGCTTCAGCGCAGGAGCATGTGGACCAGGTAGAGTCCGATCATGGCGATGGAACAGGCGACCTTGCCGATGGTGCCGGCGAGCAATCCCAGAACCGCGCCGACTCCTGCCTTGCCTGCGTGACGCCATTCGCGTCCACCGGTCATCTCCAGGAGGGCGGCTCCGATGAACGGTCCGAGGATCAACCCGAACGGCATCCACAAGAGGCCGAACACGGCTCCGAGGGCCGCCCCGACGGCTCCGCGCCAGGTGGCCCCCAGTTGCTTGGCGCCGATCGAACTGGCGGCGAAATCGATTCCCAAGGACAGCAGGGTGAGCACACCAAGAACGATCACCACCCACCAGGCCGGACCCGTCACCCCGATCACCAGTCGATGGATCAATGCCGCCGCGAAGATCAGCGGTGTTCCCGGCAAGGCCGGCAGGACGCAGCCGAGCAATCCCACGAGCATCACCAGCAACGCCACCACCACGGCCATCAACTCCGTTGCGCTCATGAAGTGAGGGTAGCGCAGGGGTTCTCCGGCTGGAAGCGGGCGTCGGCCACTGGCAGGCTTTCCCGATGTTGATGTTTCGGGAACCGATCCCGGTCGGATGGGCCTGCAGGATGCTGGCGCGATTGCCGGGCGTGCTGGTGGATCACGCGCATCTGGAGCGCAAGGCGGCGACCACGGCGATCACGCTGGAGCGGTATCGGGATCTTTACGGCCGGGTGCGCGAACTCAATGCGATCGCCATCGAGGAGTTGCAGCATTTTGAACGGGTGCTGGGGTTGCTGGAACACCGTGGCATTCCCTTTGGCCAGCCGGTGCGCAGTGCGTGGATCAGCGGGTTGATGGGGGCGGTGCGGGTCGGCAACAATCGGGAACAGGTCATTGATCACCTGTTGTGCTGTGCCCTGATCGAGGGTCGGAGCTGCGAGAAGTTCCAGCTGTTGGGTCGGGCCCTTGCCGGGGTGGATGACGAACTGGCGTCGTTCTATGCCAGCCTGGTGGAGTCCGAAGGCAACCATTATGCCACGTATCTCCTGATGGCACGGCATCTGGACGAAGGGGAAACGGACCGGCGCCTGAACTGGTTTCTGGACTTCGAAGCGGGCCTGATGCGCCAACGGCATGACCTGGCAATCCTCCATTAGTCGGAGGTCGACCCAACGGTTCCTGCCCCGAAAGAAGTAGATCCAACCCCTTGCCAATCCGGAATGAAACCGGTTTAACGGAGGGAGTTCAGAAGCCCTCCCCCATTTCGCAGGAATTCCGTGCCGGATTGGATCCACTCCAGGATCTTCGAACGGACGAGACCCCTCGGAAGGCTCCTGATCCCGGCCATGCTTACCCGCCTGACCCCTTGGACCCGCCGTGTGGCGGGTTGGCTCATCCTGATGGTCGTCGCCTCCGCGCCGCTGCGCGCCGAGGTGCTGGAGACCATCAACAGCCTCACGATCACCAACCTCACGGGGTATGTGATCGCGTCGGATGCCGTCTTTGGGGGTGCCGGGCATACCCGGGATACCATCGATGTCCAGTCGGAGATCTCCTATACCCGGTCCATTGCGAACTCGAATTATATCTTCGAGTACACCTACCAGTACCGGCTGTTGGACGAGGCCGGGGTGGCCCAATCGCTGAGGGATGGTTTTGACACCGTCACGGTGGTGAGCCGGGACGTGTCCATCAACCGGACCTTGGTCATTCCGTACCCGGCGGTGGTCCGGACGGTGCAGTTGGTGCCGGCGGCCCGGTTGGATCCCTATCAACAGTACCGCGTGGAATTGAGGTTGTTGAGGCGGGTCAGCGGATCCATCGGGCGACCGACCGCCACCGGCGACGTGATGACCACGGCCGCGGCGACCTTCTATCATTTTCCCAGCACGACGGCGACGGATGCCGACGTGAATGTCATTCCGCTGTTGAATTCGGTGAACTGGAGTCGGACCTATCTCCTCACCGACGGCGGATCCAGGAGCAATCTCCAGGTCCAGGCGGCGTTCCGGGCCTATCGATGGGATCGGTGGAACCTTTCATCGCAGATCAACGATATCCTGTTCTATTTCGACCTGGAGCTGACGGATGCGGCGACGGATGCGGTGATTCCCCTGGTGCAAAGCCGGATTCCGGTGACCCGGGCGATGGCGACCTATGTCAATGGGACACCGGCCGTGCCAACGGTGGCGAACCTGAATGCGACGCTCTCGTTCTCGCCGACCGTCCAGTTGGATCCGATCAACAAGACCTATCGGTTGAAGGTTCGGATCGGGCATTTCCCGACCGGTGGCCTGACCACGGCGGCCGGCAATGAGATCGAGGTGGCGCCGAGACGGTTGCTCCATCTGAACGGGCGTCTCGATTTCGGAGCGATCCAGACCCGCTATACCAGCATTGGGAACGATCCGGTGCAGGGGGTCATCTCGGCCGGGACCATGCCGACGACGCTGGCGGTGAACAACCAGAGCGGTGGGGTGGCGGGATTTCCGACACATACCTATGGCGATGGAACAGCATTGAGCGTCCGGGTCAGTTCGAATGGAACGGCGGTGTTGAGTGCGGGTTCGGTGGTGCTGACCGGGCCCGATCCGGATGAGGATGAATTGGAGAATGTCCGGTTTCGGCGTGGACCGATCACATTGGATCTGACGGGAGCGAAGGCCAACGTCCTTGCCATTCTTCCCGCGGGATTCGGCTATGCCTTTGATACCCTCGGCAAGCGGTTGCTGGGGTTGTTCCTTTTCGGTGGAGTCCAATTGAACCAGCAATTGCGACCCATCAACGACCCCACTGCGAGTATTGCAGCGGGGGTATGGGGCGTGGAAGAGACCAAACCCCTGTGGATGAAGTTCACGGCGGTGAAGTGGGTGATGGGTCAGGGCAGGTTTGAGTGGGAATCGACGGGCGAGGTCGAGTACGTGCGCCGGCATGAGTACGAACGTTTGGCAGCGTCTCCTGCCACCACCGGGAAGGGGAAGGTGTCCAACGAACGCTACTACCAGTTCGTGGACAAGGTCACGAGTCCCACCGTGGTGGTGGAGGCGGGACCGAATGGCGCGGCACTGCTGACGGCGCGCTTCAGTTTCAGGAACGGCGCGTTCCAGTCGCATTTCCCATTGGGAACAGTGATGAACTGGGCGGCGGGAGGGGAACAGGTGGTGGTGAAGGATGAGTTGGATCCGACACAGAGCATGCTGCCGGGTGCGCAGGTGTTGAGCGCCTATTCCCGGGACTGTCAGGAGGTGGATTGCGGGGTTGAGGCCGGCGTGGACACGATCCTGCTGAACCCGACGGATGGCGAACTCCGGTTCACCCCGGACGGCGGGTTGCATGCCAATGGGTTGTTGAATGCGGCCAAGCGCATTTCCTGGGGTTGGATCTCCAATCCGGCGATCCAGAAATATGCGCACCAGACCGAACCCTTCACCGAAGGCGCATTCCTCATGGCCGGGCATTACCTCCGGGGCGATCGCTCGACCAACACCGTCATCTTCCAGAAACCGGGCACCATCCTCTTCAGCGGCTTTACGGTGTCGAACAGCGTCCTGACCCGGGTTGAACGTCCCAAGACCGGTTCCTATGCCGTCGGGTTTGCGGACTATGCAGGGATGAATTTCCGGGTGGCCTCGGATGGTGACCGGAAGGCGGAAAGTGTCATCGCGGGCAAACCGACGGGACTGTATCCGTTGACCGGACGATCAAAGTATTACGTGCGTCCGGGCGGGGTGAGCGGCATCCATGAGGCCGTATTTGGACAGTTCCCCGAGTCCTTTGTGCTGTATGGCTATCCGGTCAACTTCAACAACTTCGGTCTGGCCTACCTGGACACCGTGAATGTGGATTCCCGGACCGAAGGACACGTCCAGGTCCCGGGGCCATCCAACTTCCAGCAGAACTTCGAAGAACTCCGTTTCACCTGCCTCGGGGCGTTGGATGTGGCCAAGGTGCCGGCTGACGAGGGCGACCTGGTGAAGGTGTTGGAGTACTGGCAGGCTGATTTTTATGCCCGATCCATCCTGTTTGACCGCAAGGCGACAGATTCGTGTGATCCGGGAAAAGGGGTGTTGACCCTGGGAGTCGATGCCTATGCGGTCCACGTGGAAGGAGCCCTGCATGGGGTGCTCGGATTTCATCCCGGGGGCAATCTGGTGACCCTGGCGGATTGCCAGGCTGTGAATGGACCTTTGGATCCACCGTTTGATTCGCGGTTGAAGATGCCGGGGCAGTTCAAGCTGCGTGGGCCCAAACAGGAAAAGTACGGGGTGACGCCGGTGACGGATGCCTATCTGAGCAACTGGGACTACAGGAACCAGAATCCCCGCGGGTCCGGATTCTTGAACTTCGCGGCCAAGCTGGATGTGCCGTTCTTCGAAGACCTGCGGGTCCATGTCCATACCAGTGCGAATCGGGAACAGACCAACGCACCGATCTACATGATGGGCGGTTGGCCCGACAAGGGGTTTGCCGCTGGTGGAAAGGACTTCTTCAACGACAAGACCTTCGATACCGACAACCGGGGTTTTCCGACGGACGTCAACAACGTCGAGTATGAGGAAGGGAAGGATTCGCTGGGGGACAAGTATCATGTCCGGGCGATGCGCAACTGGCTGGACCTGGTCGAGCTGGATGCGCCATTGAAGTGGTCGGCATCGGGCCGGGCATTCCGGGGTTATGAGGCGGTGAAGACAGACCTGTTGGTGATTTCGGCGGAATATGAAGCCAAGTATCTGAGTGCGGAACACGCGGAACTGGCCTTTGGGATCCAGTACGAGGGAATGCCGCAGATCAACCTGGCGAACCTGGCCTTTGACCAGTTGGGCGGGTTGCAGGATGCGTTCACCGGGGTGGTCCAGGCGCAGGTGATCGACAAGGGATTCGATGCGTTGAACTCGCTGTTGGAGCAGGGGATCCAGAGGGTGCTGGATCCGGTGCTGGACGAGATACTGGAGCAGCCGATCAATGCGCTCTTCAATGCGTTGTCGGCCAAGTATGATCCGGTGCAGAAACAGTTCACGGTGCCGTTGAATGAGGTGCAGGCCATCATCCGGCAGTACTGCGGTGTGGTGGGCGGTGCTCCGACAAGCTTCCGACAGGTATTGGAGACGGGGTTGTTGGGGAACCTGACGGACCAGAACAACGGGTTGATCGCGCAGGTGGATTCGCGATTGCAGGATGCCGAGAAGGCCTTGCAGGAGATTGAGAAGCTGTTGACGGAGACGGGCAATGGGAACCGGACTTTCGTGACGCAGTTGTTGAAGAAGCTGGTGCAGACCCTGGTGGCGCAGGCGACGGATTCGCCGGTGGCGCAGTCGTTGGCGGGGATGGCCGCCGACATTGCCGGGGGCGCCATTGATCCCCAGCTGAATGAGTTCCTGCAGAAGGCGGACCCGACGCTGGATGAAATCGGTGGGGTGATTGCGACGGTGCGGGGTGTGTTCACGACCCTGCGCGGGAAGCTGGCGACCGGGCAGGAGTTTGTGGAGGAGTTGAAGGCGAAGTTGAACCAGTTGGTGGGCAGCAACGAGGTGCTGCTGGCCATGACCAAGGCGTGTCAGGATGTGGAGGGTTATATCGGGCAGTTCAAGCAGGGGATCGACAATCCCTTCACTCCGGCCAACGCCGCGGCGTTCAAGGGATTCCTGCGGCAACGGATTGCCGATCGCCTGGGAGGGTCCGCGATACCTTCCTCCATCACGACGATCCTCAAGCAGCGTCTCTATGACCTGGAATCGGCTGTGACCGAGGCGGTCGACTCGGTGTTCCAACAGGTCAATGTGATCATCCGGGACACGCTCTCGTCCGCGTTGTCCGAGATCGACAATTCCATCAACGGCCTGCTGGGCCCGGTGTCGGACACGATGGGGGCGGGTCGGATCAACGGATACGCGCATATTGTGGGGGACTCGTTGAAGGAACTGAGGTTGGACATCTATGCCCAGTTCAAGGTGCCCACCGAGATGGAGTTCAACGCCTACCTGCTCATCCGCGAGCTGGATTCGGAGAATGAGGAGAACGGATGCATAGCGCCGGGCGAGAAGGCTACGGAGGTCAGGATAGGAGCCAAGGATGTGGATCTCAGCTTCATCTCGACGGACCTGACGGCGTCGGTGGAGGCGAAGTTCACCTTCCGCACGGAGCCGTCGTTCTCGATCATGGGTGTGGGGGCGGGTATTGAGCTCGACGGTGAGCTCAAGTTTGCGACGTTCAAGATCACCTACCTGGGGGCGCAGATGGCCTTTGGATCCGAGGAGGCCTATTTCAGCGGGGCCTGTGCGCTCCAGTTCAACGGGTACAAGGCCAAGGGTGGCATCTATTTCGGGCGGACCTGTACATTGGACCCGTTCTTCTGGGATCTGGACGTGAAGTCGGTCATTGGAAAACCACCCTTCACCGGGGTCTATGCCTATGCCGAAGTATGGATCCCGATCTCGGAGGCGTTGTTGGGGATCCCGGCGAGTTGCATGTTCGAGATCTCGGCGGGGGTTGGGCTGGGAGCGGGATACTTTGTGGAGGGCCCGACCTATGTCGGGAAGATGTTGCTGGGATGTTATGGATCGGCCCTGTGTGTCGCCTCGGTGGAGGGCAAACTGAAGCTGGTCGGGGTGAAGAATCCAGACGGTCTCAGTTTGAAAGGTGGCGGGACACTGGAAGGATGCGCAGGTCCGTGCCCGTTCTGTGTCTGCATCGATGTCGGGGTGGACGTCACCTATAAGAATGGCAAATGGGATGTCTCCTTCTGAAGCCGGACCCTCCCACCTGAACCTCAATCTATCCGATGAACCCCTCTCGAAATCCGATGATCCGCTGGATCCTGGTGCTGTGGCTGTCGATTGCTGCCACGGCGATGGTCCGGGCGCAGAACCAGGTCCTTGAAGACACGGTCTTCACCCTGGGAACCGTCACGCGGGACGCCACGAACCGGAACTGGGCCTATGTGGTGTTGCAACCGACGGATCCGGAGCTGTTGGCCCGGAGAAAGCTGGCGGTCTATGTGAAGCCAGGAGCGGCGGCTTCCGCCGGCTCCTATGAACGGAGGGCGATCCTGACCCTGCAAACCGATCCCGCGGCCATTTCGGCGCTGCTGCAACGGGCGTCAAACCTGGGCGATGATCTGGTCGTGTTGAACGGACGGGTGACCAACCTGTTCTCGGCCTTGATCCCGTCCGAAAGCCTGACCCTGGCGGACAGGTTGAGCGTGGTGATCCGTGGATCGGTCGACAAGCCGGCCTTTTACCAGCGGTTGATGCATCTTGCCCGGTTGCATCCGGCGGTGGGGTTGTGCCTGGGCTTTGCCCATGCCGAACAGATTCCCGCGGGGGTTCATACCTTTGAGGTGAGGGATTTTGACCTGGGTTCCAATGCCGACCGCGGGGTGTTGGGCCGGGTGACGGTGGAGGCGGGGAATCCGGTGGTTCTACCGGCTCCCGGACAACCGTTCGAGGTTGAGGATGAGTCCGGGCAGGGACATTTGAACGTCAAGTTGCGCTGGCCCACCTCGCCGGAGCTGCGTCGCCTGTCGTTGTTGTCACATGGGTTCAATGTCTATCGGGTGCCCAAGTTTGCGGCGGATGCGAATCCGGGAGTCTTCCTGGTGGCGAACCCGGCGCGGACCGCGTTCCTGGAGCAGGTGCGGACCAATCCGGCGATCGGACGGGTGAACCAGTTGCCGGTTCTGGTGGGTCGCAATCTGGATGACAGTGCGGCGGTCAACCCCAACTCGGCCTATAACCCGACCAACAAGCTGGCCTTTGTCGCGGATGACGGCGGGATTTCGGATGGGCAATACGTTTTCCAGGATGGACAGGCCTTCGTCTATTTTGTGACTGCCCGGGACATCCTGGGTCGGGACGGTCAGGTTTCGCGGGGTGTATTGGTCACGGTTTGTGACCGGATGCCACCGGATGGGCCAAGGATGCCGTTGGTGGAGAATCACTACGCCTTTGAGGGAGGCAACAGTGTGCAGCGATTGAAGGTCACCTGGAAGCCGGTCCCTCCGACGAGCGACGACACGGGGATCAGCGGGTATTATGTCTATCGATGGGGATCACCCACGGAGATATCGCGACGTGCGAACCTTCCGGCCTTGAATCGGGTGAGTGCGTTGATTCCGCATGTGGCGGGTCAGGAGAGTTATGTGTTCATCGATTCCGGAGCGGGGGCTCCCAGTGTGCCGGCGGACGCCAACAAGACCTTTTGGTACACGGTGCGGGCGGTGGACCTGTCGAGTTGTGGTGGGAATTTCTCGGCCAATTCGGCCCCGGCATTCGGAGTCCTGCGGGATCGTGTGGGGCCGGATGCGCCGGTGGGAGGCGGTCCCTTCATCCTTTGCTGTCAGCCGGAGATCCAGACGGGGAAGTCTTCTGAACGGTCAGTGGACGGTACCATGGATCCTCAGTTGGCTTATTTCGACCTGGAGTGCCGTCGTCGGGATGACGGCATAGCGTGGGTGGAATTCTGGATGTCCTTCAATGGCGGGGTGAGCTCGAACTATGTGGGTCGCGTTCCGTTTCCGGCCGGTTCGGCGACGGTGGTCAAGCGGCTGTCCTATCCGCGCAGACTGTTTTCCGAGAATTCGACCTTCACGGCGTATGCGAGGGTGGGTGATGCGCAGGGTGAGGTTTCCGCCCAGGTGAACCTCAGGGTGGGTGGATTGCCGGGGCGCGAGGTATTTCGGCACGTGGATTTCGAGGCGATGTCCCGCTGCACGCGGGTGCCGGCGGGGATTGCCGGGGGGGTTACGGGTGGTGACAAGCGGGGTTGCACCGTGCATCGGCCGCAGCCGCCCAAGGCTCCGGGTGAGACCAATGCGCCGCCGGAGGAAGGCGTGATCGTGCAGATTCCATTGACCCCGACGACCCGGGAATACCGGCTTTATCGGCGGGTGGATTATGGGCCGCTGTCGCTCATCAAGCAGGGGCAGGCGAATTACCATTCGGTCACCAACCTGATGATCCTGGTACCGGACGAGGACATGCCGGCGAATGCCTCGGTGCTGTGCTATTTCGGTCAGTTGTTCGACGAGCATGGCAATGGAAGCCCGATGACGCAGTTGGGTGAGTGCATGGTGGCGGATCAACCGACGGCGAAGCCGATGTTGTCGGCACTGGAGGCCTTGGGGACTGATGCGGCGCCGCGGATGATCATCCGATGGTTCTGTCCGCCGGCCGGGATAGAACGCTTCAAGGTCCGGGTGGCGGTGATGGGTGAGTCTGCGCCGGCGACCTTGGGAACGGTTCTTTCGGGAAACCAATCGGCGGTTCCGATGCTGGAGCCGTTGAATCCAACTGCCCCACCGGCGCAGTGGAAGATCCTGGATTTCGGTGAGTACCTGACTCCGATGGTGGGCCCCAATTTTGGTGAAGGGGCGGCGTTTTCGGTGTTGGTGCCGGTGGGGATGGGCAAGCGGTATTATGTCCAGGTGACAGCGGTTGCGAAGGGTGGGACGGCGGGGAAGACCTCCAACATGGAGAATTTCCTGTGGCAGGCGCCGCCTGAAGAGTTTGGTCCCAGGGTACCCTGGCCGCAGCGTCCGCTGCCTTCATTGGCCCTGTTTCATCCGGGGATCGTTCCGGTCCGGTTGAACTTTGGAGGTTTCAACGGATTGGCGGTGAAGATCGGGGATGTCAGGCGCACTGAGGCCCGGGATTTCAAGGTGGAGACGGGGGAATTTTCGATGCTGGAAGGATCGGTGCAGCCCGAGAGTTTCCTCTATACCAATTCACTGGGAGACTCGCTGTTGCCGGTGGTCCTCTATCGTTTCCAGGTCCCGAGCACGGATCTGCCGCAGGTTTCCGGGGATCTGGTGCAGGTGTCGCCCTATATGAACCGGATCGCCACCGTCACCACCAATGTGCCCAACCTGGGCGTCTACACGCGGATCGAGGATCCGTTCGTGGCATTGACCACGATGGGAGCGATTCCGGGCAACAATCAGACGGCCGAGAGGAACCTGCTCCTGCTCGACACCACGCCGGTCATCATCGGCGCCAATTACGCCTATCTGCTCGTCCGTTTCACTGATTTCGGTGAGGTGGACAAAGTCATCCCGACCACGTTGGTGGAGGTCACGCCATGAAGCTGAATCCGATCCTGTCCCTGCTCGCCCTCACCCTTGTTGGCGGGCCCGTGTTGGCCTTCACCCACGAATCACCGCACGAGCTCTATCTCGATGCCGACCTGGACGGCGACGGCCGCCAGGATGTGGTGATTGTGGACCGCCAAACCGGGGCGTTTCGCGTGGGGTACCAACTCGCGGCGGGTCTCCATAGCTATTCTCCGGCGCGGGCCGGAGGTATCCACGATGTCAGTGCCGCCTCGGCGGGCCGATTGTTGGGACTGGGTCGGGACACCTTGGTCCTGACTTCGCCATCGGCGAACCGGGCGAACCTGATTGAAGCGCCTACGGCGGACTCGGTGGTCACGCCCGTATCGGTGTATCCTCCGGGAATTGGACCTTCAGAGGCCTGTGCAATCGACATCGGGGGGGGTGGCAACACGGCACATGCGGACCTGGTGACGGTGTCGGTGTGGAATGATCCGCCGTCGGTGTTCCGTCGGGGATTGGTCCGCTGGAACGGGGCGGCCGCGAGTCTGATCTCGGAGACCGTGTTGGGATCGGAGTGGAGCGGATTGCAGTCGGTCAGGCTGCTCGATGGTGGACCGATCCGGTTGGGTTCGCTGGAGGCGATGGGTGGTGAGTATCGGTTACAGGTCGTGAGCCTCCTGAGTGGTGCGCCCGTGGTGGTGACTTCGGCGACCGGAATGGGATCCCGATATGTTCACGGCCGGTTCACCGCGGGGCCACTGCACCATTTCCTGTCCTATACCCCGGGTGGATCCAATCTGATCAGCAGGCCGGTGACCGAGCCTGTTCCGGGCACGTTCAATCTTGCGGCGGCCAGCCAGTTCAACATGGGGCGCCCGCTTTCCCAGGTGGTGGTGCTGGAATCGGCGCCGACCCATCGGTTGCTGTGCCTGTTCCGTGATGGAGCGGAGGCAGCAATCTATACGTTTGATGGGAGTGCGGCACCGGTGTTGTCAGCGACGCTTCCGGTGCCGGCCGGGCAGGTGATCAATGGGGCGTTGGCATTGGGGAACGGCGACGTCCACCTGCTGGGTGGTGCGCCCGGACAGCCTTCGAGCCGGTTCACCCAATACGGGCAGAGCGGCGCCAACTATGTGCAGAAGGCGACCGGTGCATTGCCCGATCCGAATCCGTTGGGTACGCCTGCCAACGTCTTCCTTTTTGCCGAGGAGCCCTTTGTCTCCGCGAATCCGCGCCTGTTGCGTTCGTTGAACGCGGCGGACTGGGCCTCGAAGCCGGATCTGTCCGGGGCAAATGTGGTGGTTGCCGCGGAGCGCCGTGGATCTGCCGCCCAAGGATTGGGCAATGCGGTTGCGAGGAATCTGGGTCCCAAGCCGGCCGGAGCCGCCCATGCGATGGTCAACCAGTTCCGGGATTCCATTTCCGTGACCACCTTTCTGCCGGCCATCGGCGATGAAGGAGGCGAAGTCTCGATCCAACCGCCGCCGGGACCGCAAACCCTGGCGGTGGAAGTCGTGCTGACTCCGGGTCCCGGGACCTTCGTGGTATATCGCACCGGGGCGGACCAATCGTGGAGTACTTCACCGGGCCCGGTCAGTCTTGGAGTCTTCCATACCACCACCATCGAGTATTATGCCCGTGTGGGTGGGTCTTCGCGTTCGAGGATCCGACAGGCCACTTATACGTTCCCGGGCCTGGCGCAGGAGCAGGATTCGGATGGCGACGGTGTCCCGGATTTTGTGGAGATCGGGAAGGGGTTGAACCCGAATGGAGGCAACGATTCGGATGGCGACGGGTTCACGGACAAGAACGAGTTGTTTGCGGGGACGGATCCGCGCAATACGAACAGTGTGCCGGCGGTGAAGCTGGAGGAGTGGGTGAGCTTCAACCTGGTGGTGTCGCCCAAGGCGGTTTACCTGGCCGAAGGTCCTGAGATTTCGCCGAGACTGGGCCAGGGGGTGTCGTTGCAGGATCTGACCGGGAGCCTGCTGGCGCGTCGGGTGACGACGAACACGGCGGATCCCGCGGTGAATCCGGCCGTGGTGTTCCTGGGGGCACCGGCCAATACGGAACTCGGATTGCTGACGATGTCCACGGATCCGCATTTCGAAGTGACGGGAGCGGTGCCTTCGCCCGGGGTGGGACGTGAATTGTTGGGGTTGTTCCCGGTGCCGCGGGTCGAGACGCCTGCGTTTGAATTCACACCGGGACCCGGCGACCTGATTTCCCAGGCGGACGCGTGGATAGCCCAGGCGAAGGCGTCGTTGGGTTCCCTGCCGACCCCGAGTTATCGGACCCGGTTGACCCATCTCGACACGATGTTGGCCGTGCTGCTGGAGCGGAAGTTGCAGGAGATATTTCTGGCCCGTGGCCTGCCGGGATTGGGGGAGACCAATCCGATCACCCTGTTCCCGCACCGGCCCAACGATGTGTTGAGGACGGTGTTGACGGCCACGGATGTGGAAAGCCTGCGCCAGTTTGGTCCGGGCGGTTTGCCGGCGTGGAACCTGACGAGCCTGCATCGGGCGCTGAGGTTTGCGGTGACCAACACTTCGGTGGGGCATTTTGCGCGGGAAATCTATTCGATCAGCGCCCGCAGCAACAACGTGGCTCCGGGGCGGTATCCGTTGCCGGTGGAAGTGCTGCGCGAGTTTGTCGTCACCGGGCAACTGCACTCGAACTACCTCGCGGCGACGGTGCTGAACCCGGGCCAGTTGACGGCGGCGAAGACGGAGATCGATACGATCCTGAGCGAATTGAAGCCGCGTCCGGTGGTGATTCACGATCTGGCGGTGACACCCGGCACCTTTGATGGGGAATGTCGTGCGCTGGTCACGGTTCCTGGCGGCACGATCCGCAACCTGTTCACGGCGCCCGGGGTGGCGTTCAAGTTTCCTGCGACGTTCGATCTGGTGCCGGGGTCCATGGTCCGGGTGCGTGCCTTTTCGGATCTGGAGGAGGAATGTGCCGGGGCGGATCTGGAAGTGTTGAGCGCGGAACTGATCTCGGTTCCGGCGGTGGAGTTGGTGGATGCGGATGGCGACCTGATGCCGGATGCCTGGGAATGCGTATTCCTGGGCGGTGACGGCGATCCGTATGGCGACCTGGACGGGGATGGGATCTCGAATCTCCAGGAGTACCTGGATGGAACGGATCCAGTGGATTCGTTCTATAAGGCACTTGCCTTTGTGGATCTAAGTCCACCGGCGATAGGCATTGTGCTCCAGGGACAGGGCGGAGGTCACAAGCTGGGGTGGAGTTTCCCCGCCATGTATGCGGGGCGATTCAACTTCGCCCTGTTCCAGGCGGAAGAGCTGGGGATGGGGTTTGTGCCGGCGCCGGTGGGTCCGATCCGGTTGCCGAACGGTGGGTTCGAGGTGGAGTTGCCGGGGGCGGAGGGCGACAACCGGTTCTATATCATTGTCCAGAGTCTGAAATAGAACGGGCAGGAACTGGACGGGATGGGAGCAGAAGCTCAATCCATCCACAGGGCGCCATTCCGCTCGTTGAGATTCAAGGAGGGAGCACCGCGGACAGAACGGTAGGCGGCGCCGTTGAGAAGCAGGACATTGCCGTGGACGGGACAGACGGTGACGACCCGGTTGGTCTGGGATTCCACGGCGCCCCGGGCCCGGAAGGGATACGAGATATTGGCGTCGGTCAGGGTGGTCCAACGGGTTGCAGCCGTCCGATCCTTGTCGATGGGACAGATCGGAGGGAGGTGGGTGATGGGTTGACGGTATCCGACCGGATGCACCCGTCAGCATCGGAAGTGGGCCTCAGGTGGCGACGCCCATTCGATGGCGACACCGACCCCGATCCTGAAGGAATGCGGCAGACTTTGAGCCTGCCGGCGTCAGCAGGGGGTGCGGGTTGCCGTGCCATCTGTGGATCATCAACCCGGCGGGAGATTTCACCACGGAATGCACGGCGGGGAAGGACGGCGGAGTCCGTTTCCGAGAAGGTCTCCGAATCGATGGCTCCGTCGGGGTCGACGACGGTTGCGATGAGGGAGTCCAATGGGGTCAGAATTGGAGGGTGATTCTAATGGAGGTGGTCGGTGGCAAGACCATTGCGGATCGACAGGGCCGGGGCGTGGCATCACGTCATGAGCCGGGCAAACGGAGCTGATCTGCTCTTCCGCGACGACATCGACTGTGGCCGGTTCTTCGTGTGGTTGTCCGAATTGCCCAAGCGCTTCCCACCTTGATATGTCAAACGGACAGATCTGACGCCACTGTCCCTCCTTCGTATTCGTTGGCGGGGGATTGGGCCTGGTGAGGGTCCTCAAGGGCGCTTGGTGGCCAATGCCCGATCCAGCTTGTCCAGCAGTGCGAGGCCCCGCTCGGTATTGCCGCGAGCGGCCATGGCCCGGAACCGGGCCTCGGCGTCGTGTTGGGCCAGCGCCACATTGGCCCATTCCTCGACAAGTTTGTTCAGGCTGGTTCCGTGTCGCTCAGCCAAGAGTCGGAGTCGCTCGTGTTTCGCGTCAGGAATTCGGATCGTCATCGTTCCCATAATCTGTTCTCCAAGATTTCAGATACTCCACAGGCGACTCAATGCGCACCTGCGGAAGGGGGCCAATGGGGTCAGATCTGTCCATGTGACATATCGGCGGTGAGGCAAAAGAGCGACTGCGAAGCTTCAGGGTCAGTCCCGCGTTGCCGAGACTGGATGTCCCCTGGTTGTTTTGCCATTCCTCTTCCACCACCTACGGCGACGGTGGCGTGACCCACTTCTCCTGGACCGGTCGCAGCGTTGTCACTTCCGGCACACGCTACTTGACCAATCGCAGTCCCGAGGGCGCCATGGTGATCGAAACGGCAGAGCCTGTCTGAAAACTTCAAGGGGTGCTGCGACGAGAGATTTGGCTGGAAGCCCAAGCGTGAGCGACGAGCATATCGGCAACCATCTGTGAGGAGCGAACAACGAAGGATTCCAGCCAAAGATCCGTCGCCCGAAGGGTTCCCGGGCAGGAGTTTCGAGGAGGATCCAGACGTCGATCCCTGGATCCATGACGGTTGGCGGATGGGTGTCGGCCTGTTCCACTCCTGTCAGGGAACAGCGACTCTTGCAGTTTTCAGACAGGCTCTTGAGTGAACGGTCGTCCCATCACCACCCAGCGTCGGAACAGCGCCGGTACCCAGATCGGTTGGGCTACCCGTGCCGCAGATGGCCGAGATACATCGGTTGAAGGGGAAGTGGCCGCAGATTGCGCAGATGACGCAGATGAATCGGGAGAGTGGGCGGAAAGGGGTTCCCGGACTGGAGTTGATCTCCCGGTGCACAGCTTCCTTGCATTGGTTCCTCGATCATCTGCGAAATCTGTGAAATCTGCGGATGAACCTCTTCCTCTGGGATGCTCATCGGCCGACCGACGTTGGATCTACCGATGGGACGCCGAGAATCGCCTGGTCGAGATGGAGACCACCAGCGCCGCCACCGGTGCCGGGGCGCCATACGGCAAGGTTCGGTGGACCTACGATCCGTTGGGCCGTCGGATTCAACGCCAGTCATGGCAGGGCGCCAATCCGGTGGTGGTGACCAAGTACGTCTAT
>DITU01000071.1 GCA_002422905.1 Verrucomicrobia bacterium UBA6176 | reverse complement strand
AGAGGGATCACCGGTGCGGGTGGGAGGGGCGGAAGCGCCGGAACGATTTGTGATCCGGGAGAACGGGGTTCGGTACGAGGTGTCGCTGACGGAGGGGTACAGCTACGGATTGTTCCTGGATCAACGGGACAACCGGCGACGGTTGTTGCGGGGGCATGTGGCGGGGGTCTTCGGGTGGGCGGGGTTGGGCGGGGGCTCGTTGTTGAACTGCTTTGCATACACGGGGGGATTCAGTGTGTGCGCGGCGTTGGCGGGGGCGACGACCACGACCTTGGACCTGTCGAAGAAGTACCTGGAGTGGGGGCGAAGGAATTTCGCTTTGAACGGATTGGAGGCGGAGGCGCACGACTGGGTGTATGGCGACTGCTTCGACTGGCTGCGTCGGTTTGGAAAGAAGGGGCGACGGTTCGGGGCAGTGGTGTTGGATCCGCCTACCTTTTCGCGGTCGAAGGAATCGGGAGAGTTCCGGGCGGACCGTGATTACGGCCGGTTGGTGGAAGGGGTGGCCGGATTGCTGGAGCCGGGCGGGGTGTTGCTGGCGTCGAGCAATGCCGCGCGATGGGAACCGGAAGGGTTTCTGGGAGAGATCCGGGGGGGAATGGGTCGGGCGGGCCGGAGGATTGTGGCGGAGCATTACGTGCCACAGCCGCCGGACTTCCCGGTGACGCGGGAAGAACCAGCGTATCTGAAGACGGTCTGGATGCGGCTGGAGTGAGTCGGATCGGGGATCAGGGCCGGGCGTGTTCGCGGGAGAAGTCGAGGACCACCTGGCGGAGTTCGCCGTTGCGGAGGAGGGAAACCAGGACGCGATGTTTGGATTCGATGCCGGCGAGGGCGTCCTGATGGACGGTTCGGAGGTCTTCGAGGGACCGGACTTCGCGACCGTCGAGCTTGAGGAGGATATCCTGGGCGGTGAGGCCGGCGGACGCGGCGTTGCCGGGGAAACGGACACCGAAGATGAAGACGCCTTCGGGGCGATGGAAGTGGAGGTCGGGGTTGTCGAACTGATTGATGGCCTTGGCGGTGAAATCCCAGCGTGGGAAGTCGAGTTCCTCACCTTCGACACGGCCCTTGGCGCGGGGGCTGACTTCGAGGGTCAGGGGGCTGTCGCGGCGCATGAGTTCGAGTCGGGCGGGTTCGCCCTTGGCGAGGAAGCCGAGGAGACGGTTGATGGCGGGGATGTCTTCCTGGGTGAGACCGAGGACGGGGGTGCCATTGACCTTGAGGAGACGGTCACCGGCCTGGATGCCGGCACGACGGGCAGGGCTTTGGGGATCGGTTTCTGCGATCATCACGCCGGTGTCGTAGGGAAAGTAGACATTGCGATTGAAGTCCCGGAGGGGTTGGAGCTGGAGACCGGTCCAACTCCATTCCATGCGACCGTCCCGACGGATGAGATCGGCGACGGAGCGAGCGACTTCGATGGGGACGGTGAAGCCCATGTCGCCGCCGCCGGACATCATGCCGCGGGTATTGAGGCCGATGACTTCACCCCGGATGTTGACGAGGGGTCCGCCGGAATTGCCGGGGCTGATGGCGGCATCGGTCTGGAGCCAGATGCTGTATTCGCTCGAGCCGGGGAGATAGCGGCGGGTGCAGGAGATGATGCCGATGCTGACGGAGCGGCTGAGTCCCCAGGGAGCGCCCATGGCCATGACGAAATCGCCTTCGGTGAGGGATTCGGATTCGCCAAGGACGGCGTGGGGGAGGGGTGGTGTGTTTTCGGGCAGTTCGAGTTTGAGGAGGGCGACATCGGTATCCTTGTCAGCGCCCAGGACACGGGCCTTGAAGGCGCGGCCATCGTAGAGCAGGCAACGGACTTCGGTGGCCTTGTCGACGACATGCCAGTTGGAAAGGATTTCGCCGTCGGCACTGATGACCACGCCGCTGCCGCTGACTTCCTGGCTTCGTTTTTCGCCGCGTTGGAGGTCTTCGCGGAGGCACTTGATGAAGACGACCGCGGGGAAGACCCGATCCTTGCCCTGTTTCACCACCTCCCGGAAATCAGGAGCGGCGACGGGGATGATTGATTCCGGGCGGAGGGTCAGGGAACCGAGGAAAAGACCGAGAATCCAGAAACCGCGCTGGAGCATCATGTGAGGAGGGTGCAATGGGATGACGGGTTCGCCAACCCACAACCGTGGGAAAGGGGAAGGTGGGAATGGTCGGGTTGGCCCAACGGCACATGGAACCGGATCTACATCCTTGCCGACGGTTCCGTTCAGACTGTCTCCAGCGAGACTGGCGACTTTTCGGAGTTTGAACGCAAACACACGGCGAGACGGGATCCGTGACCGTGCAGTGGCAAATCCGCGTGGGGATGAACCCTGTTCCGTTCGCGAAGCTTTTGCGGGAAATGCTGTAGGCCGGCTGCTTCTTCATTCGGAAGATCCGCTCCTGCGATTCGCCCTCGCCCTGACCACCACGGCCGTGATCAGTCCCCCCACGAGGAATGCGCCCACCGCCCAAGCGGGTGAAGTGTCACTCCCGGTGGCCCACACCGCGACCGCGCTGACCGCCGGGCCGCCAAAGATGCCGCAGCCGATGAACGCCTCATGGATTCCGCCATGCTCGCCTTTGGTATCGGACCCGTCCATGGCATAGAACAGGGACGAGTAGTAGAGCAGGGCACTGGCCCAGCCGAGCGCCACCTGGGCGAGGACCAACACCCACACCGACGGAGCCAGGACGATTCCGACAAACCCTGCCAACAACAGGAACATCCCGCTGACGAACCAGCCGAAGCGATAGTGCCAACCGGGCCACCACCACAGGACGAGGAACGAAAGAGTTCGGACGGTGAACCAGATCGACATCAACCAACCCATCCGGTCGATGTCATGACCCAGGCGGACGGAAAGGGATGGGACGATGGCGAGCACGGTGTTGACGGCCATGTAATTGAAGGGATTCCCGATCCAGGCCAGTTGGAGGAAGTAGGTGGGGCGGATGACGGGGGCTTCGGCGGTGGCGCTGGGGCCTGGGTTGGATCCTTCCAAGGCCTGGGCGATGCCTTGGGCAATCCATGCATCATGGCGGCGTTGCAGGGGGACGACGGCGAGCCATTGACCCAAATGGATGACGGCGGGAAGCCAGTAGAGGCTGGCGGGACCGAGGACCTTGTAGAGGGTGCCGCCGGCGAACACGCCGACGGCTGCGGCGCCGGCCCAGATGACATTGTAGAGTCCGACCCGGTTGGGCAGGGCGCGTCCGGTTTCGTGTTCGCTGACGAGGGCTTCGAGCATGGGCCAGATGAAGCACATGGAAGCGGTCCAGATGGCCACACCGGCCACCTGGGCCCAGATGGCGGGGATGCATCCGGCGAGACCCACTCCGAGGAGTTGACCGGCGAACCCGATGTGAAGGGATTTGAAATAGCCGAAACGTTGTCCGAAGCGGCCGCCAAAGAGGGAGGCCGGCACGTAAATCAGGCCATGCAGCACACACAGCAACAGGGTTTCGAGATCGCTGAAGCCCAGTTCCCGCTTCAATCGCTGGAGCACGTAGTTGAAGAAGTACGCCGTGGCGAAGGAGTTGAAGCCTTCCAGAATGTAATAGCCTGCCTTGCCGGGTCCTCGTTGCACGTGATGTCGCTCCCGAAAGGGAGGGCGGAGTCAATGCATGGATGGATGGGCAGGCAAGGCAACAAACGCGGAATCCGGAGATGCAAACCCACTCTTCGACCGGGCCCCATGAACGTGGCGCCGGATTGGAATACCGGGCTTGTCGTCGGACGGGTCGAGGATAGGATCACGCCCATGAAGGCGTTGATGGCTACCGGATTTTTCATTTTGGAAGGTGCATTGCTGGCGGGGGGAGTGGTGATGGCGGCGAATGGGAAGGGAGTCTGGCTGTTGTTGGTGGCATTGGCGGTGACGGCGGGCCTTTTCATCAAGTTGGGTTGTCTGGACAACGCGCCGAAGCATTGAGGGTGGATTTGGGATGGACCGAAGACGTGAGTCGCGGTCCGTTGTTGTTTCAGGGAACGATGGCACGGTGAGGCAGTGCCGTTCACACACTTCAGTCGGACGCTGGAAGCAGCGGTCGGGTATTTCGAGTTGGGCATGGCCGAGGATGCCCTGCATGAGTTGGATACCTTGCCGGAGGAGGATCAGTGTGAGGAGGATGTGTTGGAGCTGCGTTCGGTGCTGAATCAACACCTCGGTCGATGGGAAGCTGCAGCCGCAACCTGCGAACGGCTTTGTCGGCTCAAGGCCACGGATACCGAGCGGTTCATTGTCTGGGGTTGTTGCCTGTATGAGCTCGGGCGGATTGCTGAATGTCGCGAGGCATTGATCCAGGCGCATCCGCGGGCGCGGGACCATGGGTTGTGGAACTTCCACCTCGCCTGCTACGAGGCCATGCTGGGCAATCTGGAGGAGGCACGACGGTTGATCCGAAGGAGTCTTGTCCTGGATCCCGCCCTGACTGGAATGGCGCGGCGGAACGAGAAACTGGCGCCGTTGCTGGGGTGAAGTCTTTCCGCTCCGATTCCCCGGATCAACCCGGTGGAACAGGAATGATCGGGATGGACTCGCCCTCGACAGTTTGGGTTCGCACCGATTCATAGGGTGCGGCCGAGCGCTTCAGGACGAGGACCTTGTCGATGCGTTGGCCGTCGAGATCGATGACTTCAAAAAGGTAGCCCGCCTGTTCGGTGGCTTCGCCCTCGGCGGGCACATGGCCGAACCGGCTCATGAGCCAACCGGCGAGGGTCTGGAAGTCGCGCCGTGTTTCCGGGCCGAAAACGATGCCGGGCAGGGCGGCTTCGACAGCGTCGAGATCGACGAGTCCATCGACCAGCCAGGAGCCGTCATCGCGGGGGAGGACGGCAGGGCGGGCCCGTTCACCCTGGCTGGGAAACTCGCCGACGATGGCTTCCATGATGTCCTTGAGGGTGACCATGCCGACGGTGACCCCGAATTCGTCGACGATGAGTGCGACGTGCTGGCCGGTTCGCTTGAAAAGTTCGACGAGTTGAAGGACGGGCTGGTTTTCGTGAACGGCAAGGGGTTTGACCATGAGATCGGCGAGCCGCACGGGGACACCGGCGGCAAGGTTGGCGTAGATGGCCTTGACGGAGACGATGCCTGCGGGTTGGTCCCGGTTGCCGGCGTTGACGGGGAAATAGGAGTGGTTGCTGACCACGATCTTGTGCCAGACCTGATCGTGGGAATCATTTTGGTTGAGCCAGATGACCTTGGGTCTGGGGGTCATGATCTCGCGGACCGGGAGTCGGTCGAGTTCGAGGGCCTGGTGGACGATCTCGCTTTCGACGCGGTTGAAGGAACCGGCCCGCAGGCCTTCCTGCATGAGTCCACGGACTTCCTCTTCTGAAACAGCGGTCTCGGGTTCCGGTTTGAATCCGATGACGGCGAAGAGGTATTCGGTGGACTTGGTCAGGAAGGTGACCAGTGGAGAGGCGATGGTGGATACGAACCGCATGGGTCGAGCAACGAGGCTGGCCATGCGTTCCGGGTTGCTGAGGGCGATCTGCTTTGGAATGAGTTCGCCGAGGACAACCGAAAGGTAGGTGAGGGCGGCGACGACGAGGGCGAACCCGATCTTGTCGGCGTAGGGAGCAAGCGGTTCGGCGCGGGCGATGAACACGCCAAGTTTGGCGGCGAGGGTGGCACCGCCGAAAGCGCCGGCGACAATGCCGACGAGGGTGATGCCGACCTGGACGGTGGAGAGGAATCGGTTGGGAGATTCGGCGAGGGCCAGGGCTGCCTTGGCACCGGGATCCCCGGTTTCCGCGCGTTGACGAAGGCGATTCTTGCGGGATGAGACCACGGCAATCTCGGCCATGGCGAAGAGACCGTTGACTCCGAGAAGAATCAGGATGATGAGGATTTCGGCCGCCAACTCGCCCATGGCAACACCTTACCTAGAGATCCGATGGGTACCAAGCAGGGGAATGTCCGGATAGACCGGGACTGAGCCCGCGGGATGGCCCCCATGCCCCCAAAAAATCGATGTCGGATTTCCGGCAGGCGCCGAACCGGATCAGTCGAGGTAGCCGGTCGGATGTTCGAGATGCCAGCGCCAGGCGGTTTCAACAATGTCTTCGAGTCGGGGATACCGGGGTTTCCAACCGAGTTCGGCGATGGCGCGTTGGGCGCTGGCGACGAGTCGGGGTGGGTCGCCGGGGCGACGCGGCTTTTCGACAGTGGGAATGGGTTTGCCGGAGATGCGGGAGCAGACGTCGATCACCTGGCGGACTGAGAAGCCTTCGCCATTCCCGAGATTGAAGAAGCCGGTCGGGCCGGGTTGGAGGGCAAGGATGTGGGCCTGGGCGAGATCGGCGATGTGGATGTAGTCGCGGATGCAGGTGCCATCGGGGGTTGGGTAATCGGTGCCGTAGATCTCGCAGTGGGTCTTCTGGCCGAGGGCGACCTGGAGGACGTTGGGGATGAGATGGGTTTCGATGCGGTGATGTTCTCCGAAACGTTTGGAGGCACCGGCGGCGTTGAAATAGCGGAAGGCGACGAAGTCGAGACCGTGGATCTCGCGGTACCATTGAAGGATCCGTTCGAACATCAGCTTGGAATCGCCGTAGGGATTGATGGGGCGCTGGGGCAGGGATTCGTCCATGGGGACACGGTCGGGCGGACCGTAAGTGGCGCAGGTGGAGCTGAAGACGAATCGTTTGACCCCGGCGGCGACGGCGGCGTCGAGCAGGTTGATCCCGGCGGCGACATTGTTTCGGAAATACTTGGAGGGATTGGTCATGGATTCGCCGACCAAGGCATTGGCGGCGAAGTGGATGACGGCTGAGGGCCGAACCTCATCGAGGGTGGCGTGGATCATATCGCGATCCGAGAAGTCGCCCTGGATGAACCGGGCGCGGGGATCGACGGCGGAGCGGTGCCCCTCGGTGAGATTGTCGAAGACGGTTACGGAATGGCCGGCATTGAGGAGTTCCTCAACGCAGACCGAGCCGATGTATCCGGCGCCGCCGGTGACGAAGACGTTCATGGATGGATGGGAGTCAGATGAAACAAGGAAAGGGGTTCAGGGACGAGGGGGCAGGGCATTGGTGCCGGTGTGCCACGGAGGGGTGGGCGGGGGCCTGGAAGGCGGGATCCACGGATGCCGGGCGGATTGAATGAAATCGGTCAGGACCTGGGTGATATCCGGATGTTGGGCGGCGACATTGTTGGTGGCGGTGGGGTCGGCTCCAACATGGAAGAGTGCGGGGGGGGTATTGGTGGAGGTGAGGACCAGCTTCCATTCATTGGAGCGACAGGCCTGGGCACCCGGAGGTTCATTGAACTCCCAGTAGAGCGGACGGGGCGGATCCTTGGGTTCGAGTTGGAGCAGGAGTGGGAGCAGTGAGGTGCCATCGATGGAGCCGGGCCGGGTGGTGCGACCGATGTTCGCCAGGGTGGGGAGGAGATCCCAATGGGCGACCGGATTGGTGATGATCAAGCCGGGTTGTATGACGCCGGGCCACCAGACGATGAGGGGAACGCGCAGGGAAGATTCGGAGAGTGGATCGGGTGCGTTGGCAGCGGGGGCGGGGACAGGGGTGGAAGAGGACGGGATGCGAAGGGCCTGGGCGGGGGCTGGGGGTTGGTCGGAAGTGAAGACGATGACGGTATTGGTGAGGAGCTTGTACTTGGCGAGACCGGCGAAGATGAGGCCGACGCTGTCATCCAACCGGGAGATGGCCTCGGCCTTGAGCCGTTCGGCGGGAGGCCAAGGCTGCTGGGCGTATCGGCCCGGGCGGGTGCCACCGGAACCGGCACTGGACCTGGACTCGCGGGAGCGGGGCAGATTGGAGGCGTAGTAGGTGAAGAACGCGCGGTCCGGATTGAACCGCATGATATTGGTTGCTGCTCCGACGATCAGGTCTTCGACGTGGACCATGGCGAGTCCGGAGCGGTTTTCCCACGGGGTATAGGTGTCCTCGTTGCGCCAGAGCCGGGTAGGATAGGGATTGAGGGCGTCCCGGGCTTCGAGATATCCCAGCCATTCTTCAAATCCCTGTTGGCGGGGATGTCCGGTGGTGCCTTCCCATCCAAGCCCCCATTTGCCCAGGGCGACGCAACGGTATCCGACACTGCGGAGGACCTCGCCCAGGGTGACGTCTCCCGGGGCGAGCGGCGCCTGAAGCTCGCCCCGGATGGCTCCATGGCCACCGTGATGGCCGGTCATGAGGCTGGATCGGCTTGCCGCCTCGTGTGGGCTGCCGGCATAGGCATCCGTGAATCGGGCGCCTTCGGCGGCCAAGCGGTCGATATGGGGAGTGCGGACCTGGGTTTGCCCGTAGGAGCCGAGATCTCCAGCGGCGAGGTCGTCGGCGACGATGAGGATGATGTTGGGGCGTCCGTCACGGGGAAAACCCAACTGGGCGGACATGGGCAAGGCGATGGCCAGCGCGATGCAGGCCGGAAAGAACCGCATCAGTCGAAGAAACCGCTTCGGTGGGGCAAGCGTGGGCACGGGTGGATTCAGGGGAGATAAGGGATGGTGAGGGGACCCTGGGGCAGGACGGCGACGCGGGCCTCGGGACCGAGTCGGGTGAGCTCGTCGCGGACAGTGGCGGCGATGTCATCGCAGGCCTCGAGATGGGCACACTTGAGGATGTCGGCGGGGATGGAGGAGTGGACCCGGACACGGGCGCGACCCTGGATTAGGGCCTGGATCTGGGCCTGCCATTGTTCGGGGCGGACGAAACCCGGGGTGGCGAGGAGACCGAGTATTTCCTCGGGTGAACCGGCCTCGCGGAGGAGTTGATCGAGAGGACTGCGGGCGGGGACCCCTTCGCGGCATTCGGCGGCGAGAATGAGGAGACCGCCCTGACGAAGGATCCGGGCGCCGGCGCTCATCCCCTTGACGCCCTGATAGAGATTCTGGTCGAGGGGATAGCCGGAGTTGGTGGTGACGACGATATCGAAGGGTTGGTCGACCTTCTGCATGGCGGCGGAGCGGACGAATTCGCGACCGGCGCGATGTGCCTGGAGAAGATCGCCTGCGAAGACGCCGGTGATGTGACGTTGGTCGTTGAGGGTGACGTTGAGGAGGAAGGAGGGGCCTGCGCGCAGGGCGATGTCGCGCAATTCCTCCCAGAGGGGATTGCCTTCGCAGATGCCGAAGGTGGCGCGGGGATCGCCGATGTGGGCGGCGCCGTGGTTGCTCATCACGGTTTCGAGATGGGCGACCCCGGGCATGATGCCCTTGGGGCCTCCGGAGAAACCGGCGAAGAAGTGGGGTTCGATGAATCCGGTGACGATGCGGACATCGGCTTCGACGCAGTGGCGGTTGATGAGGGCGGGGGTGCCGGTGCGGGTGGTGCCGAGGGCGACGCAGGCGTGGTGGTTGTCGGGTTCGTGATTGAGGACACGGTACCGGGCGACGACAGCCGGGGTGAGCATCGTTTCGAGCTCGGCGATGGTATTGGGACGATGGGTTCCGAGCTGGTTGAGCAGGGTGATCTGGTCGTCCTGGACCCCGAGTGATTCCAGATGGGCGAGGAGCCAGGGAATCAGCCGGTGATTGGGGGTCGCACGGGTGATGTCGGTGAAGAGGATGCAGATCCGGGCTCGGGGGGTGAGCCAGTCCCGGAGCGGCGGCGCACCGATGGGATTTCCAACAGCCTGTTCCAGGGCGGCGGCTTCGTCGGGAAGGCCGGAGCGATGGGCGGGTTGGATGACCACGGTGCGGTCATCGGGGAAATCGACGTCGAGCGTGCCTTGGCCATAGGCGAGGGAAACCTTCATTTGACGGCCAAAGGCTACCTCCGAAGGCCGGGTAACAGCCAAAGAAAACCATTCCGATGACGCCGAACGGTTGGATTTCGTAGGGACCGAATTCAGGGACTGGCCGGGGCAGTGTTGGGGATATCGTTTCCGAGCTGGAGTGAAGGGGCGGGAATCCGCTTCAAAGCAAGGTCCCTGATCCACGATTCGTGACGGAAGGGGCGGACAGGGGCGGTAGTGAGATCGACCAGCGGATCCACCACGGGTTGAGGAGGGCGCCCATTGAGTGAGACGGCAGTCAGGGCATGGATTGCTGGTACTCGTCCGTACTCGCGCCTCCAGAGGTCGGCAATCCTTTGGGCGTAGCGTTGCAGGAGGAAGGGTTGAACGCCGATGTGCATCGCCTTGGAGATGCCTGCGTCCCGGACCAGGTTCCAACGGATCAGTGGCGTGGGCGCGGGGTTGGTTTCGGATCCGGCCGGTTGCCACAGGTGGAAGGGTGGAGCCTGGCCCGCGAGGTGGGCCTCTTCATCGACCCCATGAAGGACCAGTGGAGAGCCCCCGATATCGATCCGGGTGGAATCTGCCTTTCCCGAGGTGGCGGATCCGTTCTTCCAGGCAGTGCGGACAATCCGGGGAACCTTGGGATGAACCACCGGGAGAACCTGCGGATCTTCAATCCACAGGAACGGATCCGGGGAATCGTCGTAGGTGGAAATGGCAAATGGCTGGGTGCGCCGGAGGAAGGGGATCATCCGACCGTCGCCCTGCCGACCGTGTTGCTGGAACAGGTAGGCGGCGGCGCGCCCGCGGTCGGGCATTTTCATGCCTTGGGATTCTGCGGCGCGGGCGAAGGCCTCGATGATCCCTGCGAGGGAGGTGGAGCGGTGAAGCGCCGCCGGCGGATGTCCGTGGAGTTCGGTCCAGAGACGGGTGGCGCTGAGTCGGGCGACGGCTTCGTTGGTAATGGACAGGCCGTCGGCCCGTGGATTGAACAGGATCCGATCCCCGAGATCGTCATCGGAAACGACAACCAACGAGGGAAGGTCCGCCCACGGGACCCGACCGGGCTGGACCTCACGATGGATGACGGGCTCCCCGGGCCAATTGCTCCAGTTGACTTCAACTTCGCCCGGTTGGGAGGCCCGGATGACGGCGGGGTCATCGATGGTGATCATTGCCGGCATGGATCGATAGACCTCGGCCTTGAGACGCCAACTGAACGAGAGACCCTCGAAAGTGATCCGGGCGTCGCCGGGAAAGAGATGGTGGCGAAGCGGGAGGAACACCTGGGTGGCGATCCAACCCAGGGCGAGAACGGTGACCAGTTGTTGCCGTCTGCCAGGGGAGGGATCAGAAGAAGGTGGAATTGGTCGTTCCAGCCCAGCTTTCCAGCCGAGAGCCGCGCCAAAGCCTGGAATCAGCAGGGCCCCACCGATGAGCCATGCTGGATCCGGTTTTTGCCATCGGGGTTGTTTCAGCCAGGCAACCAGTTGATCCGGCCAATCCGATGCCAGGAAGATAAGCGAGGTGGCGATGCCCACGAGGGGAAACCATTCGATGTCGTTGAAGAGGAGGAAGTGGTTGATCCCATGAAACGTGAACATGAGGACCAACCCGAGGAGGCGGGTCCGGCGTGCCAGGAGAAGGAAGCCGACCCCGAGATCGAAGGCGGCCCCGGCCCAACTCAGGAAGGCGGCACTGGATGTTCCCAGAAGCCAGGGTTGGAGGGTGCCCGCCAGGTTTTCTCCCAGCAACCCCTGAAGCCGTTCGGCCACGTAGGGCTTGGCGAGAAACCACCGGACCGGCATGAAATCGAGGAGCCAGTCGGGATTGAGCTTTGCGACCCCGGCAAAGAAATAGGTGATGACAAGTTGCCCCCGCAGGATTGCGACGCACACGGCCGGGACAGTGCGTTCCCGGGCAGGTTTGCCACTACGCCAGCCATCAATCCCGAAGCGCTGGGCCGCCGGCATCCAGATGAGGAGGAAGGAGAGCAGCAGTTCAAGGTAGTAGTAGCTCATCCAATACGTGCGGGTCGATTCGACAGCGTACAGGTAGCCCCAGGCGAGAAAGACCACGGTGGCGGAAATCCGATGCCACAACCCCATCATCAGGAGGAGGCTGGCCACGCCCAGGATCCAACCGACCGCGGTCATGCCCGTCGGCGGAAGGAGAGGGAGCCAATCGAATCCAGGGTAGGGCAGGTTGAACTGGATCTGGGATCCTGAGTAGTAGACCTGCATCGGAGCCAGACCACCGCTGCTCTGGGAGGGGCGGAAAAGCGTCAGGGCTTCGAGAAGGAGCACAAAACCCACGGCAATCCGGAAGATGCCCAAAGATGCTCCGTTGACGGGACGAAAGAACTGTTGGACGGAACTCTTCCAACCCGGATTCCGGACGGATTGCGACGCAAGGTCGTCTTGCACCGATTGGATGATTCGCCCCATGAATCCTTCAAGGCTGAACGTGGTGTCATCCTGTTCTTGGGTGGCGCTGCTTGTTTCGGAAGAACCCTGCGCTTATCTGCGCCATCCGTGGGATGAAACAGCCGTTTCTGGTAGAAAGGGGCTGCTGCCCCCCTCGGCTAGAGGAACTTGCGCCATGCAGACCGGCGGTCCTGGGAGCAGTTCTTCAAGCCCGCGTGATGTCAGGCGGCGCGGAATGGATTGGCGGGGGACTTTCGCGGACGGGATCCGGATGGCAGGCGGAAGATTCCCCAGATGAGCCAGATGATGCCGATGGGGAAGTGGAGTATCAGGACGGCGATCAAGCCAGGAAGGCGTATCACACCGAGGGTGTAGGCGGTCAGGCCGGCTGTGGCGAGCAGCGCGCCGACAAGGAGTGCGGCGGAAGCCATACGCCAGGTAGCACCAAGGTTGACCGGACGGCTCAGGAACAGTGCGAGGATCCAGGCGGGCAATGAGTAGATCGAGGCCAGGAGCCACCACGAGACCAGGAGACCTGCGGCAATGGAACAGGCGGCCATGATGGACGCGGTGGGTTGCCAGGCCTCCCACGCGGCGCTGGCCGGGATGCGTCCCAGATCGAGTGATGTGGTCCTGGGATAGGGGCGGGTGAATTGCCCCAGAATGCCCTGGATGCGGTAGCGGGAAGGAAGGAGTTCCAGTTGGAGATCTGCGGTTTGGCCCAGGGATGGAGCGCTGGGATCTGGGTTGGGGGTAACGATGACGTCGAGCCAAGGATTCTGGGCAAGGCGTACTGGTTGGTCGCCGGGCCAGGAGAGGGAACCGGAAGCAATGGAGGCGACTTCGGGCAATTGGGGAAGGGCGCGTTGGATGACCGGGAACCAGGTTTGATGAAGTCCCCAGGCGACGAGGCTTGCGACGGCGAGTGCGGCGAGGAGTTGGAGGGCAAGAAGTCGGAAGAATCCGGCGAGGGCGAAGGAGGCGACGCCATGGCCGGTAAACGGCTGCCATGGCCCGACGCTGTGGTGCAAACGGGCGGCGGGGGAGTCAGGGAGTGGAACCGGCGCCGGCACAGGAAGGAGGGTTACGGGGAACCGATGGGTCTGCAATCAGGCGTTCGGATCGGAAGGCGTCAGATTCGGCGGAGAGGGGCTTGGATGGGGAGTTGGAAGGGAAATGGGAAAGGGCCGGGGATATTGAGATCCGCCGGCCCTTGAAGGAAGTGGGGGGTTCAGGCTTGGGGAGGAGGTACTCCGGCGGACTGGCCCTGACCGCCTTGGGCATTTTGCTGCACGAGAAACACCGGGATGGCGTACCGCAGTTTCATCACATCATCGACCAGAACCTCGATCCAGTAGGGACCGGGTTCCTTGAAGGTGATGTTCTGGATGCCGACCACGGTGGTGGCGGAGAACACTGGGTCGTTCAATTGGAACTTCGATTCGGACTTGCTGAGGACGGTGGTTGAATCCGAGCTGAGGATGCGGACGGCCTGGGTAAAGGTACCCTTGCCGGCGGTCCAGCGGTTGACCACGAGGATCTGGGGGGCGGTGATTGGAAACTGGGGGGACATGATCTGGCTCATGACGCCCAGAAACATCAGGTTTCCATTGGCTTCCTGGCGGATGTTGTCGCAGACCAGGGAGCATTGAAGGTCGGGGAGGATACGATTCGGAGTCATCGGTGGCGCGGAGGAAACCAGTCGGCTTGGGCCGGGTCAAGGAGCCTGACGTGGGACCGACGCGCTGTTTATGGAGAAGAGTGGGCGAGAGGTGTTGGGAACTTCCGGCTTTCCGACGGGGAAGTGCGATGGGCAGAGTTCGGAGCGGCATGAGAGTAACCAAGGCGTTGATCACGGCGGCGGGAAAGAACCAGCGGACTTTGCCATTGCAGACATTGGTGGATCGAAATGGCGAATCGCGGACGGCATTGTCGGTGATCGTGGAAGAGGCGCTGGCGGCAGGGGTTGAGGAGATTGGAGTGGTGATTCCCCCAGGGGACCAGTCAGCGTTTGCCGCAGCGGCAGGTCCCCACGCCTCGCGGCTTGAGTTCGTTGAACAGCATCAACCCCGCGGCTATGGGCACGCGGTCTGGTGTGGGCGAAAGTTCATCGGCGACTCTGCGTTTCTCTTGCTGGTGGGGGATCATGTCTATGTGAGTACGACGGGGTTCGGTTGCGCCGGCCAGTTGGTGGGGGCCGCTTCCCAGCAGGCATGTTCGGTTTCCGCGGTGCAGGCCACCCATGAGAGCAAGCTGCCTTATTTTGGAGCAGTGGGAGGTCGCAGGGTGGCGGGACACAGCGGACTCTATGAGGTTGGCGAGGTTCTCGAGAAGCCGACACCCACCGAAGCAGAACAACGCCTGATCGTGCCGGGACTCCGCTCAGGTCGCTATCTTTGCTTCTTCGGCATGCACGTGTTGACCCCGACAACCATGGAACTGATCGAGAAACGACTGGGGGCTGGATCGGACACGGTGGTCCACCTTTCCAGTGCACTGGCGGATCTGGCCCGTTGCGAACGTTACCTCGCCTTCGAGGCATCAGGACAACGCTATGACATCGGATCGAAATACGGACTCTTGACCGCACAATTGGCTCTGGCGCTATCGGGCGAGGATCGGGGTGAAGTCCTCGAATCACTGGTGGAACTGCTCGCCCAGACGCGTCCCGGTGCGGGCATCAACCGCTGAATCGCGTCCATTCCAATCGCATTGGGGATCGGAAGTTCAACCCGGCGGGCACGGTTTCCGGACCAGTGCGCCAACAGGCAGGTCGAGATGAGATGATCGGGGTGCTTGACGGGTGGGGGTGACTTCCTGAGATTCGAAGCATTGGATGGGGCGAAAAAAGTCACGACTTTCACAGCGACAGGTACGGGATTGCGGGATCCGAATGGAGTTTCTGAACGGAGTCGCGCAACGGGATCCCGGGCACTCGGAGGTGCTTGAGGCGTTGGGTGATCTGTACGTCCTCCTTGGCCGCGCGAAAGATGCAGTCGCGATCGACGAGAGACTGAAGGGGCTTCGCCCAGATGATCCTGAGATCCGCTACAACCTGGCCTGCTCCCTGACCCTCAACCGCCAGTTTGAGGCCGCTGCGGCCGAGTTGGCTTTTGCTTTGGAATTGGGGTTCTCGGATGTCCACACGCTTCAGAGTGATCCTGACCTGGCTGACTTACGGGCTCATCCCGCGTTCCGGTCGGTTCGTGCCCGACTCAGGACCCTCAGTGCGTCGCCGGGGAAGAATCGATCGGGCGGAGCTTGAATCCCTCCTGCTCTATGCTCGCCCGAATGCGGAGTGGGCTGATGAGCTTCCTTCCTTCGATATGCGTAAGCACATTCACATTGGACCAGCAACCCGCCGCCACCGGTCTTCGGTCAACGACGAGATCCAGTCTGGAAAGGGATCCTACCAAACCACCAAGAAGTCGAAAAGGAGAGCGCAATGAACATTCCATTCGAACCAGCTCAAACGTCTCGATATCAATCCATAAGTGACCATGAAGCAGTCCGATCACCCGGTTGACATCCCGGTTGTCGGAGCCCGTTGAGTTGTTGGAATCGGGGTTGGTTTGGACGGGTTCGAAAGCGAGACGATAGACTTCCCGGCCCGCAAGCTCCTCTACCGCCTCCCAAGTGTAATCAAATCGGCTTAACAACCTCGCATCGAGGAAATCAGGGCCCCGACTGCGGCGGGACAACTTGCGACGCCCTTCGGATTCGTGCTTCTGGTCGGAAAGGATCTCGCCCGCGGTTGGCTCTCGATCATTCACCCGGATCAATTCGGCGCGGACCGAACCGGCGGAGTTGGTGACCCAATGCTCTTTGGATCGGCGTTCCTCGACTGTGCCGTCTCCATTCAGGTGCTCGAACACAGAGCGGCGCACATAGATGAGTTCCTGGGCTGCCTCGCGTTCTGCGGAAGCCTTCGCGGTTTCCAGAAAACCCTGGATGATCTTTGCAGCATCCAATGCTTCGGCTCCCGACCTCCCGCCAGACGCCGAAAGCGCTAACAGCAGACTGATACCGAATCGACCGCGCGCCCACCGCAAAAGACCGCTCAAGCCCATGCCCTAGGTTATCTGGGCGCCATCCGACTGCAATCGAGCGTTTGTGGGAAGGGCACTCGGATCGGAACGGCAAATGTCGGATTCGAGTGAGGCAGGTCATGCTTGCCACCTGAGTGCGCAAGAGCAGACGGCCAGCTCGCCAGGGCATTTCCTTGATGGACGAGGAAGCGGGTTTGAGACGGCGACACGTGGTGGGGTCCGGGTCCAGCTTCGCCGATGCGTTTGTGCCGGACGGATGACCCGGGAATGAGCTTCCACGATAGGTAACCTGCTTTCCGCGATGACGTAGGCATGGGCAACCCATGTTGAACCTCGCCAAGAAAAGCCGGAGCAGCGGTGCGCGACGCCACGCCACGCGGGCATTGACCCTGATCGAGTTGGTGGTTGTTGTGGCGATATTGAGCGCCGTCGCTGCAATGGTTTCCCGAATGGGCGCCGGCGTGGTTGAAAAATCTGCGCATGCGGTGGGTAGCGCCTCCCTGACGGATCTCATGCGGGCGATGGAGAGACATCGGGCGATCCACGGCACCTATCCCGATGGATACGATTCCCTTCTGGAGGCTCCGTACACCTTGTACTCGGGCATACCGGATCGTGCGCGGAGGCAACTGAAACCGAAGGATCTCGACAATGCTGACCGGGTGATTCTGCGATCGAACGGAATCACCACGTCCTGGATGCATTCGCTGCCACTTCAAGAACCGGTGACATGGCAGGAGGTCAGCAATGTGAAGGCCTTTGACTCATTCGCGGGAGGTTTTGCTGCCGATGATATGGCTGCTTTAGAAACGGCGCGGATCAATCCGGACCTGCTTTTTGGTCGGGGCACGCGCAAGGGCACGGTGAACGAATCCTTCATCGTTCTGGGGGTGGGAAACCGATGTAGCTTGGTCGGCTCACAAATCAGCCAAGCGCCGGTTGGAGTTCCGACCTCCGCGGTGACTTCGCCTCAGCGCCGCTACCTCCGCCTGGCATTGGTATTTCGGATTGATCGCGATGATCGGATTCCATTCCGATTCCTGGGCGCAATCGGCTTCACGGAAAGTGGTATTCAGACGGCATCGGACCTGGCCCAGGGCTGGTGGCGGAACAAGTGAGAAGTGGAGATGCGTGCGGTCACTCCGCGGCGACGGCTTCGTCCGGTGGCTCAAGAGTCAGCGATTGACGAGACGTCAGAACGGGACTCGCCGTCGGGAGGGAATTGCGGTAGATCCAACGCGGTGGGAATTACGGCGAAACAGTTCGAGGAACTCCGACGTCGCACATCCCCGGATGGCAAGGGGGCAGAACGGGATGGGAAAAGGCGGGAACTTCCAGGCGAGGGAGTTCCGGTGGTTCGCGTGGTACTGGGGGTGGATCCCTCGTTGAGGGGTACGGGTTGGGGGGTCGTAAGGCTGGAAGGCCGACAACCGATTGGGGTTGCCCATGGGACCATTCGTTGCCCGTCATCGTGGGAAAAAACAAGATGTCTCCTGAAGATCCATGAGACTTTGAGGGATGTATTGGAACAGCATCCATGTGGAATGTGCGCGATCGAAGGTCTGTTTCACGCGCGCAATCTTCGAACTGCATTAACGATGGGAGAGGCCCGTGGAGCTGCGATGGCTGCGGTGGCGTTAAGGGGGTTGTCGGTGTATGAGGTGGCCCCAAGTCAGGTCAAGCTGGCTATTGCTGGTCACGGTGCAGCCAGAAAGGTGGCGGTGGCGAGGATGGTGCAGCGGATGCTTGCCTTGGCGGAATTGCCTGAGGCGGATGCGGCCGATGCATTGGCCATCGCATTGACCTACGTGCAGGAGGCCGGGCGAATCTCCTTCAAGCCTCCACGGCGGGTTTGATGCGCGACCGGCGCATGAAAATTGAGGCGTAACCCGGGGTTTTGCGGGGCGTAGAAGGGTGCGAACCCATGCAAAATTCTTCACAAACACCTACCTCGACTTCTTCTCTCCATCGCCCCCCTCCTGGCCCCCAGAGCCGCAATCCTCAGGGCGTCCCCAACACCGGTTCCAAGCCGGGACCATTTCAGATTCCGCCCAGTCCCATCTCGACCTACTGGTCCACTTTACGGTTGGCCGATGCGCTGACGCAGGATCTCATTGACCGGGTTCGGTTAGAGGTTGGGGCCGCTCCATCGGATCAGGTGGTGGATGATTCGGACCGCCGTCGGAAGATGGCGCGGCGAATCGAAGCGGAATTGTTTGCTGGCCATGGGGATTGCTGGCTGGGGGACGAAGAGATTGCTCGAATGGTGCAGGCGGCGATCCAGGTTGACCACGGTCGTCGATACACCCTGCGAGCCTGGAGCATCCTGCCCAATCACATGCAGGTGGTTTTTGCCGTGGCATCGGGAGTTGATCCAAGTGCAGTGATCAGGGACTGGAAAACGTTCACAGAACGGCAAGCAAACCTGGCCACTGGGCGTGAGGACTGCCCATTTTGGGAACGAGCAAGCTACATTCGTCCGTGCATGGACGACGCCGATGCGATTCGGCGGATCAAGGGAGTAGAATTCAGACCGGTGAACGCACAGCTCTGCAGAAGGCCTTCTGACTGGCCTTGGAGCAGTGCGGCCAAGTCCCCACCAACCCTCTTAACTTCACCGCAACCATCAATTTCAGAGAGACAAGCGGCTGCCCCGTCGGTTCGGATTGCTTCCAGACCGGCTCAACCTGCCCGCCCGGCTCGTCCGCTCTGAAATCAACCGGATCAGGCGGCTGCAGGAGCTGCGGAGCCAAACCCGGGTAGCTTGGGAGGCACGGGTTTGATTACTTCAGGCAGGGGAGTGCCCGCAGGGGCGCCGCTGGGTGGATCGACCTGTTTCGGATCTTCAGGAGGAGGCGTGCATCGTCCGGTTCGCACGATCTCCTCGACCTGTTTACCATCGAGGGTCTCATGCTCGAGCAAGGCGTTGGCGATGGCCTCAAGCTTGTCCCGGTGGGTTGTAATCAAATCGTTGGCGCGCTTGTAGCCGTCATCGATCAAGCGTTTGACCTCGGCATCAATAGCTTGGGCGGTAGCCTCGGAGTAATCTTTGGATCGCATCATGTCCCGGCCCAAGAAAACATATTCCTGGGCGTCGCCGTACTGGATCATGCCCAATCGATCAGACATTCCGTAGTGCATCACCATGGCCCGGGCCATTCCCGTAGCCTGCTGGATATCGCCGGCGGCCCCGGTGGAGATGTCGTCGGTGATTAGTTCCTCGGCGATCCGTCCGCCCATGGTCATCGCGATCAGGTCTTGCAACTCCTTCCGCGTCCGATTGAGCAGGTCGTGCTCGGGAAGGTACATGGTTGAGCCAAGAGACTGACCTCGGGGAATGATGGTAACCTTGTGAAGCGGGTGGGTGTGTTCCAGCAGGACATTCACAAGCGCGTGACCGGCTTCGTGCCACGCCGTCCCGCGCTTTTCTTTCTCAGACATCGCAAGGCTACGACGTTCCCGACCCCAACGAACCTTGTCGCGGGCCTCCTCGAGTTCTGCCATGCCGATGGATTTGCGACCGGTACGGGCAGCCAGCAGAGCGGCTTCGTTCAGGAGGTTGGCCAGTTCGGCCCCGGAGAATCCGGGAGTACCCCTCGCAATGACGCTAAGGTCTACGGAACCATCGAGCTTAACATTCTTGGCGTGGACCTTGAGGATGGCTTCGCGACCGCGGACATCGGGAAGATTGACGGTGACCTGGCGATCAAAGCGACCGGGACGGAGCAGGGCTGGATCCAGAACATCGGCGCGATTGGTGGCGGCAATGATGATGATGCCCTCGGTGGTATCGAAGCCGTCCATTTCGACCAGCAGCGCGTTCAGGGTTTGCTCCCGCTCATCATTCCCCCCCCCCAGACCATGCCCGCGGCTACGCCCGACTGCATCGATTTCATCAATGAAAATGAGGCAAGGGGTGTTCTTTCGTGCCTGCTCGAACATATCACGGACCCGAGAGGCACCGACACCGACAAACATCTCGACGAAATCCGAGCCGCTGATGCTGAAGAAAGAGGCATCGGCCTCACCAGCGATTGCTTTTGCGAGGAGCGTTTTACCGGTGCCAGGAGGTCCCACCATAAGGATGCCTTTGGGAATTCGCCCGCCAAGCTTCTGGAACTTCTTGGGGTCTTTCAAGAACTCGACGAGTTCGCTCACTTCCTCCTTGGCCTCTTCAACTCCCGCAACGTCCTTGAAGGTGGTCTTGTTTTTTTCCTTGGTGAGGAGACGGGCCTTGGATTTGCCGAAACTCAACGCACCACGGCCGGCATTGCGGATCTGGCGAACAAAAAAGAACCAGATAAGGAGTCCGAGGATGATGAACGGGACCAACTGGACAAAAATGGAGAGCCACACATTGCTGCTGGCGGTTCCCTTGAAGGTGCCCGTGTTGAGGAGGAGATCCTCTGTGTCCGGGGTGAGGCGGGTGTTGATGATGAATGGAACCAGGTTGGTCTTGCCTTCCTCAATCTTGATGTAGCGTCCTGTGACCTCGCGCAGGGGGGATTCCGAAGAATAGTTGATGCGGGCACTCTCGACCTGACCAGAGCGTGCGAGAGCAAGAAGCCGAAGGTGACTGATCTCCTCGGCATTGTTGCTGCGGGCTTTGCTGGCCAGCACGAGGAGAGGTACCAAGGCTGAGAGCAGGATCATGAGGATCCAGGTTCTGGCCGGCATGCGTGGTTCGTTTGGCCGCTTATCGCCTGTGGGAAATGATTCGTCGGACATGGTCCTAAGGTGTTGGAAGATACCATCCAGAAAGGGCCCGCGCAATCATCGGAAGGGTGCGGATGGTTCTGGGTGGAGGTCGGAAGCTATTGATCAGTGGGATTGGCGGATGGTGACCTCGCCTCGAAGGATTTTGACGCAGCAGGTAAGGCGGACCTTTTCGGGGTCCTTATTCCATTGGTCGAGCACGTCCAGCTCTTCGGGGGTTGGGTCGGCTAGATTTTGCATTCCGGAGACGATCTCGGCGGAACAGGTTCCGCAGGAGCAATTGAAGCAACCGGCCTCCATCTCGACCCCGGCCTTTTCCCCGGCTTCCAGGAGGGTGTCACCGGCTTCAACCTCTGCGGTTTGGTGGTGGGGAAGGATGGTGATTTTTGGCATGGCGGCGGCGGACAACTCCTAGGAGTTGAAGGTTTGGTGTAGACGGGTGGAAGTCAATGGGTTGGCCGGAATCAGGTTGAACAGGCCTTACGGGTCAACGCGACACCGGTCCGGAGGAGGGCTTGCGCATCCTTGTCTGATCGCGCTTCTGCGTAAATCCGGAGGATGGGTTCGGTGCCCGATCCCCGGAGCATCAGCCACGAGCCATCCTTGGCAGTAAACTTGACGCCGTCGAAGGATTGCACTTTCACGACGGGCGATTGAAGGAGGCGTTGGGGGCCGGAATTCTTGCAAAGCTCCATCAGTGCAGCCCGTTTACCGAGGGGAAAGTTTATGTCGATGCGCGCGTATCGATACGTTCCGTACACCTTCTCCAGGTTGGCCAGCAATTGGGTCAGGGGCTTGCGTTCTGCAGCGAGCAGTTCGAGGAGGACCAATCCAGCAGCGATTCCATCGCGTTCCGGGATGTGGCCTGGGAAGCCGATACCACCGCTTTCTTCGAAACCCAGCAGGACATCGCCTTTGAGCATTTCAGCGGCGATGTACTTGAAGCCTACGCCGGTTTCGACCAGTTCGAGCCCATGGTGGGCACACATGGCGTCGACCATGGACGTGGTGGTGAGGGCCTTGATGACCCGGCCGCGCAGTTTTCGGTTGAGGATGTAGTGGCGAAGCAGAAGGCAGATGATCTGGTGGGTGGAGAGTGGGTTGCCGTGGCCGTCCATTCCGCCGACCCGATCGGCATCGCCATCGGTTACCAGGCAGAGGTCATGGGGATGGCGGGCAAGGTAGGCGGCCGAGTGTTTGTAATTGGCGGCGACGGGTTCGGGATTGATGCCGCCAAACCCGGGATTGTGTTCGCCATTGAGGGTGGTCACCGAGCAGGTGGTTCCATCGAGGAGTTCATTGAAACAGCCTGCCCCAACTCCGAAGAGGGCTTCGTGGGCGAAACGAAGACCAGACTGCGCAACGAGATCGAAATCGACGAGTTTTCGAACCGCCTTGTAGTGGGCACCCCGTATGTCCTTCACGAGGATCTTCTTCTGGCGTTGACCTTCCGTAAGCGGGAGTGCTTGGACGGGGGATGCATCAAGAAGTGATTCGACCATCTGGCAGTGAACGGGTTCCGCGGAGCCTCCGAACCAGGATTTGAGTTTGAATCCATTGAAGGCCGGGGGATTGTGGCTGGCAGTTACCATGACTCCACCGACTGCCTTCTGTTGGAAAACAGCCAGAGAAACGGCCGGGGTGGGGGTCGGGGTGCTGGTAAGCGTGACCATGAAGCCGTTGCCGGCGAGGATTTCGGCCACCCGCGCGGCAAACTGGTCGGACAGAAAGCGTCGGTCATATCCGACGATGGCTTTGGGCTGCATGCCCGGGACGGGATTGGCTTTCCAGAAATCGGCGGTCGCCTGAGCCACCCGGTCGAGGTTGGCAAAAGTGAAATCCTCGGCGATGACCGCCCTCCATCCGTCAGTGCCGAACTTGATCGATCCCATAATGTGTCAGGGGAGCGAGTGAACCCTGTTGACCCGCACGATGACCAGAAAAGAACTTGCGAGTCGCGATGAGGGTCTCTAAACCTCGGCCCGCTTTCCGCCGGAATCCTCCGGTCGTCCATCCTTGGCCGATCAACTGATCGGTTGGGTGGAGGTGAAAGTCGCGTGGCCAGGGTAGCTCAGCGGTAGAGCAGGGGACTCATAAGCCCTTGGTCGGGAGTTCGATTCTCCCCTCTGGCACCATGCGGTTCGTTGTACAGGACGTCCGTGGTCTTGAACCTTTGGCGGGTTTCATGAGAATCATGCCCGTTTGATCAAACCCGTCTTCACATCGGGGCCGCCAATCCAAAACCTAATGGCGCCGGTGGGGTATGATCGCCTAGCCTCGACGCATGCGACGCACTGTTTGGATTCTGACGGTCGGGCTGTTCCTGGCGGGTTCGGGGACTGCTGCCGATTGGCCTTCGTGGAGGGGACCTTCCGGCAATCAGGTTTCCCCGGATATGGGATTCCCGTTGGAGTGGGCTTGGTCGCGGTCAGGCGTTTCGAAGAACATCAGATGGCGAACAGAGCTTCCCGAGGCAGGGAATTCATCGCCGGTGGTATGGGGTGAGCGGGTTTATCTGACCCAGGCAATGGACGATGGTCGGCGACGCACGTTGATGTGTCTTGACCGAAACGATGGCCGGGTCCTTTGGCAGGAAGGCGTGGAGTTTGAGGGAGCGGATCCTCGGCATGAAACCAACCCGCACTGTGCGGCATCGCCGGTGACCGATGGGGAGGTGGTGGTGGTGAGCTTTGCTTCCGCGGGTATTGCTGCGTACACGCCGCAGGGAAAGCGGTTGTGGCTTACCGATCTGGGGCCGCAGAAGCATTCATGGGGGCAGGGATCCTCTCCGGTCATCCATGGGGAATCGGTACTGGTATATCATGGGCCCGGGAAGGAATCGGCCTTGTACTCCTTGGAAAAGAAGACCGGAAAGGTGCGTTGGAAAGTGGCCCTGCCCGAGCAGCAGCCGGCCGAGCGATTTGATGGGTTCTCGGGAAAGTCCGACGGGATGCTGGGATCCTTCAGCACCCCGTTGGTGGTAAGAGCCGGGGGGCGGGATGAGATCTTGATGCCAGTTGCCAACCGACTACAGGCATTTGGTGTCGAGGATGGGCGTAAGTTGTGGTGGTGCGATGGCATGAATCCGCTGGTCTACACTTCAGCCAGTGCAGGCGAGGGCAGGGTTGTGGCATTGGGAGGTTTTTTTGGGAGCGCAATTGGGATTGCGCCTGGCGGGGAAGGGGATGTGACGGCCCATCGCACCTTTTATGAAAAGCGGGCGAAGAAGCATCGGATCGGTTCGCCGATCATCCTGGGAGGGCACGTGTACCTGAGTTCGACGGATGGCTTCGCGCAGTGCCTTCGTCTGGATACGGGAGAGATGTTGTGGGAGGAGCGGTTGGTGACCAAGGGGGCCGACGGAGCGACCTGGGGATCCATGGTGCTGGCGGGGGATCGATTGTATGTGGTGAATCGTTCGGGTGACACGCTGGTGCTGCGTGCGGCCCCGAAGTTCGAGCTTTTGGCCAGCAACCCGGTGGGGGAACTGTCCAACTCCACCCTGGCCCTGTCGGACGGGCAGATTTTCCTGCGAACGCACAACGCCCTCTACAGCATCGCGGAATCGCCGGCACAACGCTGACTCCGATCACGTCGATCGACACCTAGTCTTGGCTGAGGCCGGGGGTGAATCAGGTCACTTGACGACACCACACACATGCTACCGGAAGGATTGATGGCGGCGGCGGGAACGTCGCCGGGATATTGGGCGGGATTTTCCCTGTTCGTGCTGCTGGCCCTGGCGGTGGATCTGGGATTGTTTCACCGGGAAAGCAGGGAGGTGCGATTCCGGGAGGCGATAATCTGGACGACAGTGTGGGTCTTGGTGGCGCTCAGCTTCGCGTTCTTTGTGGGTCCGCGATTTGTCCCGGATTGGACACCTACGTGGACCACCCGATTCCTGACCGGTTACCTGGTGGAGTTGTCCCTATCCATGGACAACGTGTTTGTCATCGCGGTGATCTTCTCATATTTCAGGGTGCCGCGGGCTTGGCAGCACAGGGTGTTGTTCTGGGGGATTCTGGGAGCCCTGGCGATGCGCGGGGTGATGATCTGGGGAGGCAGTGCCTTGGTGGAACGATTCCACTGGGTGCTTTACGTCATGGGTGCCTTTCTGGTTTTCACGGGGATCAAGATGGCGATGGGCGGCCCGGACGAAGCGGCGGGACCGGACATGGAAAAGCAGGCGATTGTCCGTCTGGCGCGCAAGTATCTTCCGTTTTCCAAGGACTTCGATGGCGAACGGTTCGTGACGCATGTCGAGGGGCGACGGATGTTCACCCCGCTGTTTCTGGTGTTGTTGGTGGTGGAAGCGACGGACGTGGTGTTCGCATTGGATTCGATTCCAGCCATTTTCGGGATCACCACCAACCGATTCCTGATTTTCACGTCGAACGTCTTCGCCATCCTTGGGCTGCGCTCGCTGTACTTCGTACTCGCTTCGGCCATGGATTACTTCCGGTACCTCAAATACGGACTCTCACTGGTGCTGGTGCTGATCGGGGCGAAGATGTTGGGTGAACACTGGCTGAAACAGTGGCTGGGAGAGAATCTGACGAATGTTTCGCTGACTTGTGTGGTGGGTATCATCGTGCTGTCGATGGCTGCCTCGGTCTTCACCGCCTGGCAGGAGCGGCGCTCCACTGGAACGTGAGCATCATTGATCAAACCGCGGCCGAGCCACTCTCTGTGCTGCTGGGGCGGATTCTTGAAGGCGCGGGCGGTCCGGTGTCGCTGTCCGCCCTGATGGAACGAACCGGTGGGCGTGGGCGTTTCGTGCTCATCATTCTCCTTTGCCTGCCTTTCACGACACCGGTGCCACTTCCGGGGGTAAGCAGCGTGATCGGGGTTGCCATTGCCTGGCTGGTGCTCCTGGGCGCGGGCAGCCGTCCGGCCCGGTTGCCCGGCTGGTTGGGGCGTCGGACACTTTCAACCGAGAGCCTGAAGGGCATCCTGGCGGTGAGTCGAAGACTGGTGGAATGGCTGGAGCGGGTGGTGCATCCGCGGCGTTCGGAATGGCTGACGACGCGATGGAGTCGATGGATGCATGCGGGCCTGATGGTGTTGCTGGCGATCCTGCTGACCCTGCCGTTGCCCATTCCGTTCACCAATGCAGCACCAGCGTACGCGTTGATCCTCCTTTCGCTGTGCCTGATGGAGCGGGATGGCCGGCTGATATTTGTGGCTTATGCGGTGTCGATTGCGGCGGTTGTGTACGTGGTGGGAATGTTGGTGGGAGGCAAGGAACTGTTCCAGTGGCTCTGGTCCGGACTCATGGAGTTGTGGGGGAGGGCACGATGAGGTTTCGATGGGAGGAAGCGTTGGCGCGTCCATTGGAGAGGCGGGTGCTGGAGGAGGCGACCGGGCTGAGCGAATTGGCATCGGCCTGCCTGATTGAGCGCGGGTTGGGTGATCCGGACGGCGCCAGGCGCTTCCTTGATCCGCGGTTGAAGGATTTGGCAGATCCCGGTCGGTTGCCTCAGATGGATCGGGCGGTGAACCGCCTGTTCGCGGCCTTGAAGAGTGGAGAAAGAGTGGTGGTGTTCGGGGACTACGATGTCGATGGGGTGACATCGACGGCTTTGTTGACTGGATTTCTCGGGGGTCTGGGATGGCGGATGGGGCAATATTTGCCGGACCGCTTCAGTGAAGGATATGGGCTGACTCAGGCGGCGGTAGAGAACTGTGTGGCTGGGCAGGAGGTGGGACTGCTGCTGGCCGTCGACTGCGGATCAACCGCCCGAGGGCCGGTGGCCTGGCTGAGGTCTCGTGGGGTGGACACGATTGTGCTGGATCATCATCAACCGGGCGATGAACCGGCTGAGCCGGTGGCATTGGTGAATCCGCAATTGGGAACTGTGGATCGAGAGCTCTGCACGGTTGGACTGGCGTTCAAGCTGGTGCATGCGCTGGTGAAGGAAGGGCGACGGCGTGGGGACGACCGCTTTGTTGCCACGGATGTCCGCCCGTTGCTCGACCTGGTGGCTTTGGGAACCATTGCTGACCTGGTGCCCTTGACGGGAGAAAACCGGATTCTGGCCAAGTGCGGGCTGGAACGATTGGCGCGGACGGATCGGCCTGGGCTGGTGGCCTTGAAGGAAGTGGCAGGGATTGCGGACACGGTGCGGATGGAGCAGGTGGGTTTTCAACTCGGCCCCCGGTTGAATGCGGCGGGCCGACTGGACTCTGCGCGTCGTGCCCTTGATCTGCTTCTGGCGACGGATATGGCAGGGGCGGGTCCGTTGGCTGAAGCATTGGATTCCTGCAACCGGGAACGCCAGGCCATCGAACGCAAGATGTCGGACGATGCCATCGCCATGGTCAGGTCCAGGTTCAGACCGCAGGAAGACTACGTGATCGTTGAGGCCAACCTCCAATGGCACATCGGGGTGGTGGGCATTGTGGCATCGAGGGTGTTGCGGGAATTTCATCGTCCGACGCTGATCATCGGGGGCGAGGGCAATGAATGGCGCGGTTCTGGACGCAGCATTGTCGGGTTTGATCTGGCGGCGGCGCTGCGGGGTTGTGATGACCTTTTGGTGAAACATGGCGGTCATGCAATGGCGGCGGGAGTGACGGTGGCGCCGGACCGGGTGGATGCGCTGCGGGAACGGCTGAACCGGATTGCCCGGGGTTGCCTGAGCCCGCAGATGCTGGTTCCGAGCCTGCGTATCGATGCGAGCGCATCATTGGACAAGCTCAATGAGCGGGTCCTTGGCGAGTTGGAGCGGATGGAGCCCTTTGGTCAGGGGAATCCCCCAGTTCAGATCCGTATTTCGTCTCTTCGGCACGCGGTGCCGCCCCAACGCCTCGGACGGGACCAGAAGCATTGGCGGTTCCAGCTGACGGATGGACGAAGCCGGGTGGAGTGTGTGTGGTGGAATGCCGGAAATCGGGAGGTGCCCATCGGCGATTTCGATGTGGTGGCGATTCCGGAGTTCAATGAGTACGGCGGGCGGCGAAGCATCCGGCTGCGATTCCTCGACTGGCGCGCCGCCCAGGGCACGTCGATCCAGGTGGAAGTGTCTTGATCGTGCTTTGCCTGGCCTTCGGCGCCGCGATCAAGGCCGCATCAGTTCTGGTTCGTCGTGCCCGGACCCAAGAGGTACGTCCGGCGTCGCTCGATGATGGACTTCAGACTGGGACTGGTTCCCGGACCGGGACGCCCGATGTAGCGGGAAGGATCGCCGCTCAGGCTGGCGGTGAATGCCTCGAAGGAATCGAGTTTCCGGGTATCGGTCTCGACGAAAGGAGTGATCCTGCGATGCCATGCTTCGACATCGGGGCCGATCTTCTCCCAGTCGAGCCAACGGGTAGCGATGTCGCGGACGAGTTCCATGTAGCGGGTGCGGTAGGCGGGGACGGCGAGGAGGCGATAAAGCAAAACCTTTGAAGGATCATTGGCGGCGAAGAGGGGATCGAGTTCGATCCCTCCTCCCACTGAGCCTCCGCGTCGGCCCTGACCGGGGCCTTCACCGGGAGCACCGCCGGGAGGACGGGGCCCTCCGGGACCCTCGAACCCTTCCCGGTTGCCCGGACCTTGGGGTCCGCCGGGTCCACCCGGCCCGCCTCGTCGGCCACCTCCGCCCCGTCCACCGGCCAGGCTGAAGGTCTCATTGAAGTCGTGAGGGACCAGGTGAAACCGGCCTTGATCGTCCTGAAAGAGGGAGTAGTCGCTGGTGCGGACCCAGTAGCCGTCACTGTTCATGAGGGCATTGTCCAGGGCGAGAAAGGCGAGCGCGCCTTGCACATCGAGGATGGGTTCCAAGGCTGCGGGAAGGTCCGCAGCAGGAGTGGAGTCCAGGATCCGGCACAGGCGGATGAGATCATTCCAGGACTTTGGGGTCTCCTTGGTTTTCAGCTCATAGATGCCGCGATAGGCAGTGGGATCATCCCCCAGATATCCGAGGGAACCGCGGCCACCGGGGCTGCCGGGAACCTTCCATCGGACCCCGCCCTTGGACTTGAAGCGCGCCTTGGTGAAGTCCTTGTTGAATTGTTCCACCTGGACGTAGAGGCCCCAGCTTTCACCATTGATGACCACCTGGACGAAGTTGGCGTGAGGGGTGGGGATGTATTCGTTGGCGATGCGCGAGAAGAGGGCGGATCGGACGAAGGACGGATCTCCGTTGGCATTGAGGAGATTCAGGGTGCGATGACCCAGGATATTCTGGCCATCATTTGCGAAATCTATGCTGACATTGAGAGGGCGTTTCAATCCTGCCGGGACCATGCTGTAGGAGGACATGCCGCGGAAACTGATGCCGACCTCGGGATACGTCTTACCATCCAGCGACAGGGTGGCGGGCACCTCGACATCGGTGTTGTGGAAGTCGGCCAACTCCTTCTCCCAGTCGTCGTTTTCAAACTGAAGGAACAGGGTGCGGACGGAGCCAAGGTCGAAGAGGTTGGTCGACTTCACGGGGGTGATGTCCGAAGGCGAGATGCGTGGACCCGGTTTACCGGTTTCGAATCGGCCTCCACCGGGGCCGCGTGGGCCACGGCGTTCCACCGGATTCCGCGCGAGTTCCGCCCGTGCCGCCTGGCGTTCCGTGGCACTGAGGCGGCCGTTCGAGTCGGCATCGAACTGATTGAGGATCTTGCGCTCGACTCTGGGTCCGGGACCGAATCCCTGCGGGCCGCCGGGGCCAAATCCGGGGGGGCGACCACTGGGCGGAGCTGGGTTCTGGGCGTGGATTGCGACGCCGAGGACGAGGAGGAGAAGCGAGGAATGACGGAGAAGCAGCAGCAGGTGTTTCATATTGGAAGCGATCTTGGCGGAACGATGTCTCGTGCTCGATGGGACCGGCTCCGCGTCGGTTTGGTATCAACGGGATGCGGTTGATTTTGAAAGGAACCTGGCGGCGTTGCATGAACTGCTGGCTGAGGGAGGCTCTGCTTTACACGGACGGGGCGTTCGGGATGATCGCCCCACCGGCACCCTTGAAGAGTACCGGCCTCCTTATTTCCCATGGCAAAGATCATCGTGCAGATGCTGGTGGAATCCGTGAAAATGGAATTGCCGGATGTGAAGACCGTCCGGCTCCAGTGGCCGGAAGGGTATGAGTCCGAGTTCAAGACCGGCCAGTTCATCACCCTATACTGGCCCCACAAACCCAAATACAAGCGGGCCTATTCCCTCAGTTCCTGTGCCCTGGATCGGGGGCACTTCGAAGTCACGGTGAAGCGGGACGGCAAGATGGGTACGAGCATCGTGGACTGGATCGAAGCGGGAGATTCGCTTTTTGTGATTCCGCCCACGGGTCGATTCCTTCCGGTGTTTGATCCGCCGGGCAAACACCTCATCTGCGTGGCGGGTGGTTCGGGCGTGACCCCGTTCCGTGGGTTTGCGCGGGAAGCGACCGAGAGGAACCTCTCCACTCGGATCACGATCCTCTACACGGTGCGAACTCCGGCGGACATCATCTTTGCGGAAGAGTTCCGGGAATTGGCCGCGCGCAATCCACGGGTGAAATTCCATGTCACCTGCACCCGGTTGGCTCCTGAGAACCTGTGGGACGGCCGGCGCGGACGGATCACTCCGGACTGGGTGAAGAGTTTTGTGGATGATCCTGCGGAGACGGTTTTCTACGCCTGTGGAACCAACGCCATGGTTGAGGCGGTGGAACATCTCGTGATGCAGGATCTTGGTCTTCCGAAGGAACAGATGAAGACCGAGAAGTGGGGATGAGTGGATGCGGGCGGGGGCGGGACAGCGGCGGCGGATTCCGAAGCGTTCCCGGTACAGCCAGCTAAAAGCTCACGTTGATATTGGTGGTGATCTGAAGGTCGTTGTTGTCGGTGGTCCGTGCCGGTCGCGACTCATATTCATTGACCGCATTGAGGCTCACGGTGAGGCGCTTGTAGAGGGGGTAGGAAGCGACGAGGTCCAGGCGGATCCGGTAGTCAGTGGGTTCGGAAATGTTGGGCATGTATTGGAGTCGCTGGGTGAGGGTGAACTTGTCGCTGGGCTTCCAGGTCAGGTTTTCGGAGACGCGTGCCGACCAGAGGGTCCGATCGGCCTGACGCACGTAGTCAAAGTATTGGACCTGCCCACCCACCTCGACGTTGATGACCATCCGGTTCCGGTCATAAACCTTGTAACCGACGCCGAGACCCTCTTCGAGGCGCATGTTGATGAGGCGGATGTAGTCATAGCCGCCGAGCCCGAGGTTATAGAGATAGAAGTGGCGGGTCCGGTCGACGAAGACGTCGGTTTTGATGGTGCCATCCATGCGGTTGGCGGACTGGGTATTATCGACGAAACCGTAGGCGGCGCTGTAGTTGATGGTGTTGACCATGCGATCCCATTTATGGAGGGCATTGGCATTGACGAAAAAGGTCTGACGTTCGGTGGTGCCGAAGCCGAGATTCATGCCAAGGCCCACATTGCCATGCCAATTGGTGGTCATATGGCTGATCCAGGACGGAATCCAGGAACCGATGCCGGACGGCTTGACCGGAGGGTTATTGGTCAGGGGTGGCGTGGGAGGGGGCGGTACAGCAGCGGTGGACGGCGCAGGGGAGGGGGCGGCAGGGGAACCCGCGGGTTCTGGGGCGGGAGGTGAGACGGCGGTGGCGGGTACCGTGTTGGTGGCCTGGAGGGTGAGACGACGTTCGATCTGGTCCAGGGGGATGGTGATCTTGCCGGTGATGGGAGACCGGAGGATCAGGCGGCGGGAATCTTCGCGGACGATTTCGCCGGTGAGACGGTCGCCATTGCGGAGTTGAATGGTGGTTGGAGGTGCGGAAAGGCAGGACAGGACGCAGCAAAGGAAACCTGCGCGGGAAAGGCCTTCAAGGAGTCGGTGTCGTCGGTGCTGCATCCTGGGGCGGCGGAGTCGGTTCAGATGGGATTTCTACGGGGAAATCCGAGGAATGACGACGCCGTTCGCCGCCGAGGACGGCGACCTCACCGGACTCATTCACGCGCAGTTCGGGACGGCGGGCGGTAATGATGTGGAGGCGGCGCTGGAGAAGGGATCCGTCGGTGTCGACGAGATGATATCGATAGGTCTCGGCGTCGATCTGATGAAGGAGGTGAAGGCGGGAGGCGCGATCGACGCGGCAATCCGGGCGATTGAAGGAGACGATGCCGCCGAGGTTGATGACCTTGAGGATCTCATGTTCGTCGGCGTCGGTGACGCGCAGGTAGAGTCGGAGTGACCGGAGATGGGTAGCCTGTTGAAGGACGTATTTGCGGCGGATATCGGGCTGATCGGGGGGGCCTGCGACACTGAAGTCGCGTTCCCAGAGCCGGGTGCCGCGGATGACCTCGAGTTGGGTCGGGCGGCTGGTGAACTGATTGCCATCGGGGGTCATCACGGTGGCGGTTAGCCGGTAGCGACCTGGCCTGGCGATTTCGAACTGGGGCTGGATATCGAAACGCAGCGTCCCCCGGGTGGAAGGTTCCAGGGTGAACTCGCCGGTTTCGGGGACGTCTGCGAGGCGGGTGACGACCCGGCCATCGCTGCTGTCGAGGTCGAAGCGGAGCCAGGTTCGGCTGTCGCCCAGAGAGATCTTGCGTCCGGTGAAATTGGAGATGCGGACAGCTGCCTCGACGGCTTCACCGGGAATGAACTGGTCCTGGGCTAAGGTGACCTGAATTTCCAACTGGGCGAGGAGGCGGCCTGCCATCAGGCAGAGGAAAAAAAATGCGGGGATCGGTTTCACGGCGATGGAGAGGAATCGGCTCAGCATTGGACCGTGGCAGGGGTTGGAAGTTACGGGCAGGTAAATCCTGCGTGATCCAGTCGGGATCAACGACCGGTGGCGAGGCGTTCGGCGAGGCGTTCAGGGAGGCCCGCAGCGCGGATCTTGGCCTGGGCGGTGGCGATGTCGTAGTCCAGCCGGCGCAACTCGATGGATTGCTGGGGTAGATCGTAGATCACGTAAGCGGCCCGGGGGTCGCCATCACGGGGTTGCCCGACAGAGCCGACGTTGACGAAATATTTCTTGCCGGACTCGACCCTGAACTTGGAGTAGGTGCCACCGCGGACGCCGGTATCGCGGATGAAGGCGACGGGAACGTGGGTATGGCCGAAGAAGCAGACCTGGGTGTTCTGGTAGGTGAAGGAAGCGGCGGCCTCGAGCTTTTCGAAGACATAGCCCCAGCGTTGGGGGGCATCGAGGGTGGCGTGGACGATGGAGAAATTGGCGACCAACCGGAAATACTTGAGGTCGCGGAGCCAACGGCGGTCGTCTTCGGTGAGTTGGTTGCGGCTCCAGGAAACGGCTTCAGCGGCGGCATCGTTGAATCCTTCAGGATCCTCGCTGCTGCCGATGTATTCGTCGTGGTTGCCTTTCACCACGGGGATGTTCATTCCCCGGATGATATCAAGGCATTCCTTGGGATTGGCACCATAACCGACCACATCTCCGAGGCACACCACGTGGGTGCACTTCTGTTCCTTGATGTCGGCCAGCACGACCTGGAGTCCCTCCAGGTTGCCATGGATGTCGGCAATGATTCCGTATCTCATCAACGCACGATCTCGAACCCTCGGAATTCACCCTTGGGTTCCGTCCAAAATTCCTGCTCGTCCCGGATCAATGGCCCGAGGCCACAATCACGGATGGCCACCTGGAACTCCCGGAGTTCCGCTTGGTCACCTTCGGCGATCAATTCCACCCGGCCATCGGGCAGATTCCTGACAATTCCGGTCACCTCATACCCAGAGGCGACCTGACGGGTCTGATAGCGGAAACCCACGCCCTGCACGCGGCCCGAGTACAACACCTGCATGCGGCGGTGGTTCATCCGTCTCCCAGCGTCTTCACAGACCCTCCGCAAACCGGCGGACGACCCATGTCGACAGGACGACAACTAAGCCATATCCATGCCGAAACCCGCAAATCTTTTGTCTTCACGTCGTCTTCAGCCCAACAGGTTGAAAAGGACCGTCCCGTGCACATCCGTGAGCCGGAAATTCCTTCCCCCCGACAGAAACGTCAGCTTTTCGTGATCCAATCCCAGTTGGTGCAGCACCGTCGCCCACAGGTCATAAACCGTCACCGGGGCATCAACCACGTGATACCCGAGATCATCGGTGGTCCCGTGAACCATTCCCCCGCGTACCCCGCCGCCGGCCAGCCAGATGGAGAATCCGTACGGATTGTGATCCCGCCCATTGCTGCCCTGGGAGAAAGGGGTCCGACCGAATTCCCCGGCCCAGACGACGAGGGTGTCGTCGAGCAGACCGCGCTGCTTCAGGTCGACCAACAGGGCGGCGATGGGTTGATCGACCTGGCGGGCCATGATGGCATGCCCTTTTTCGAGGTCGCCGTGTTGGTCCCAGGGATTGGCTGCGCCACCGGCGCCGATTCCGCCTTCGGTGAGGCAGCTCAGTTCGATGAAGCGGACCCCGCGTTCGACCAGGCGCCGGGCGAGGAGGCATTGGCGTGCGTAGGCGGCCTTTTGGGGATGCGGATCATCGATGCCGTAAAGTCGGCGGGTGGCGGGGGATTCGCCGGAGAGATCGACCAGTTCCGGCACGGCGGACTGCATGCGATAGGCGGTCTCGGCATTCTGGACGGCGGCTTCCACCTGGGCGTCGGTGGCGGTCTTTACGAGAAAGTCGGCATCCAGATCCTGGACGAAGGCCAAGCGCCTGCGCTGGGAAGGATCGGATTCACGCGGCTGGATGTTGGCGACGGGTTCGGGGGCATCGGCGGTGATGATGGAAGCCTGGTGCCGGGCGGGGAGGTAGGCATTGCTGAACAGTCCGATTCCACCGTGCGGGGCGACAGCGCCACCGGCCTGGAGGACAACGAAGCCGGGGAGGTTGTCGTTGGCGGATCCGAGGCCGTAGTGGGCCCAGGCACCGGCGCTGGGATGGCCCATGACGGGGAAACCGGTGTGGAAGAAATAGTTGGCCTGGGCATGTTCGTTGACCTTGGAGGTCATGGAACGGATGACAGCGAGGTCATCGGCGCACCAGCGCGCCAGGTACGGGAACATGGAGCTGATGGCGATACCGCTCTGGCCATGCTGCTGGAATTCGAACGGGGACGGAAAGATCCGACCGTTGTTGTTGAACATGGTGCGCTCGACCTTCACCGGCATCGGCTGTCCGGCGAGCTGCTTCAACCGCGGTTTGGGGTCGAAGGAATCGAGGTGGGACACACCGCCCGACATGTAGAGGAAGATGACGCGTTTGGCCCGGGGACGGAGATGGGCCAGGCCCGGCGGGGAACTTGGGGCCATCCGGGCGGCACGGGCCGATGGAGCGGCCATCAATCCTGCGAGGGCGAGCATGCCGAAGCCGGTCGACGTCTGGCGAAGCATGGCCCGGCGGGAGAGGAGGTGGTTCATGGGAGATGCAGGCGTCATCGGATGAAGATGAATTCCTTCAGGTTGAAATAGGCGTGGGCGAGGTCGGCCCATTCATCCGGCAGGGCGTCCTGCCGTTGGAGGGTGGCGAGCTCGGCGTTGAGGCGACCAAGCGTGGCTTCGTTCTCCTCCCACCGGGCGCGTTCCCCGGGATTGAGGGCAGCCAGTCGATCCGCCTGGGAGACGGGTCGGGAGGCATCGGCGGCAAGCGCTGCGATTTCTTCAGGATCCAGCGCCCGATCATACACGCGGGCGGCATGGATCCGACCGGCGAGGAGTCGGTTTCCCGTGGGTTCGCCATGTCGATTGCCGATGAGGATCTGGGCCTTGCCGGCCTCGAAGGTGGCGAGGCCCTCGGATTGGTAGGCCGAACCGTAGGGTTTGCCGTTGCGATAGGCGGTGATCCGGCCGTCAGCGGCGTACACAACGGCGAGATGGACCGGGCTTTCCACGGCTTCGGTTTCCACCGGCCCATTGAATCCCTGGGTGCGACGGAAGAAATCGCTGCCGGCCAGCCAGTGTCCCGGTTGTTGTTCGCCGAACACGAGGGAGTCGAAGACGCCCCCATCGAGGGTCTGGACGGTGATCACACCGCCGCCTTGTTGACCCAGATGGTCGAGTTGTACCCAGGCTTCCAGTGTCTTCGCCCGCAGGCTGACCGGGATCGGTTCGGAGATGAGCGCGGCAGTCCGGCCGTCGAGGACCAATGCTCCACCTTCCACCCTGGCCTTGCCCACCGTGCGGGCCTTCAGACGCCCGGTCCGGTCGGTCAGATCCTCGGTGAATTCCCACGCTGCCCAAGGCTCGGGCAATGCCCGCGTAGGAGTCGTTTGCGGGCTGGATCCACTTTCTGCCCTACGTTTGCCGGCTTCGGCCAGCAGGGTGTCGGAGGCATGGCGCAGGGCCTTGATCCGCGAGTTGATCGCAGCCAGTTCAGCATGGCGTTGCTCCCGGAGTTGGCGGGCGTTCTCAACGAAGTTTCCGGACCGGTCCAGCTCGCTGTCGGTCGGCGGTCGTGCGAAGGCCTGGAGAAACATCGAACGGATCCGGGCCGCGCCGTTGGTCAATCCGCCATTCGCGAGCACTGCCTTTGCCCAGCGCCCGGCGAGATCCAGGATGAACGGGTCATTCATCAAGGTGAGGGCCTGGCCGGGTACATTGGTGACATCACGGGCGCCGGTGGTGGTGGAGGGAGTCGGTGCATCGAAGGTCGAAAGCAGCGGGTCGAGGTCGTTGCGTTTCACCCGTAGAAAGACGCTCCGGCGGGGAGTCTTGCCGCCAACGGGTGGGCCGGATCGGATCTCCGACTGGAGCTGACCGCTGACGTGGAGGAGGGAATCACGGATGGCTTCGGCTTCAAGCCGGCGGACGGGGAAATGGGAGAGCAGGAGATTGGAAGGGTCACGTTCCAAGGCTTCGGACGAAGGTTGACTGGAGGCGCACCAGGTTTCCGAGGTGACGATGTAGCGGATGAGCCGTTGGATCGACCAACCGTCCCGGACAAATTGGGTGGCGAGGTGATCCAGCAGTTCAGGATGGGTCGGCAGTTGACCCATGCGACCCAGGTTGTCGGGCGTGGCCACCAATCCACGTCCGAAGAGATGGGTCCAGATCCGGTTGACCATGACCCGGGCGGTCAAGGGGTTGTCCGGCCGCAGGATATCCTCCGCCAACCGCAATCGTCCGCTGTCGGTGGCGGGATACGGAGCGGCATCGATGGCATCCAGGAAATGTCGGGGCACCGCATCGGCGGGTTGCCGGTGGTCGCCCCGGACCAGGAGCGGGGCATTGGCGGGCAGGGTTTCCAACACACCGGGCACGCGCGTCGGAGTCCGGAGACCGGCTTCGAGGGAACGGTATTGGGCAACGAACGGGGCGAGATCGGGCAAGGTTGATAGCTGATTGGGAAGCAGGCCGGTGCGGATCAGTTGATCCAGCAATCCGGCCTGGGCATCCGTGAGCGTTCCCTTCTTCCAGGCATCGACTGCTTCCGATCCCGCCCGGGCGAAGCCTTCGCCCAAACGTCGGGCGTCGATGGCATGGGTGTCGCCCAAGGCATCGGTGAGGAGTCCGAGCCAGCCGACGGGTTCGGCAGGCGCCGGGCTTCCTTCGGGAAGGATCCGCACCTGGGAGATCGCGAACCACGAACGCACGGCGTTGACATCGGTCAGGACGGGCTGATCGGCGGCGGTGCTGACCTCGACATGGATCCGGTCGCCGTCCCAGTACTCGAGTCCAAACTTCATCCAACGCCATTGCCCGCCGGAAAGTCGTTGAACCGGATAGACGGTGCCGTCGCGCGGATAGTTCTGGACAACGAACCGGGCGAGAGCGCCCCCATCCCCGGCGATCCGCAACCACAGATCGTGTCGGCCGTTGAGCTGGACCTTCGGCGAGATCAGAACACCGCGGTCGCGGCTTGAGTCCGCCTGGGAAATCCGCGCGGCAGGATGAAGGGCGGCGACGACCGAATCTCCTTCGGCAGCGATCTGGAGGAATCCGGCCGGCCGGATGGATCCCACGCCGGGCCCATCGGAAATCCACGCGGCCGAATCGTCGGGCTGGGTCAGGTTCCAGGAATGGAGGGGCTTCGCCGGATCCGGCGCGGGCGCGAGGCGTTTCAGCCAGGGGCCGAGGGGATCGGGGGACGCGGTTGTCTGCGGAGATGAATGGAGGAGGTGAAACGGGTGGAGCAGGGCGCCGGAATCGGTTGCCTTGGCGATGGCCTCCTTGAGAGCGGCATCGGGATTGGTCAGGCGTTGGGGAAGGGCTTGGGCGGCGAGGCTCCACGCGTTGGCAAGCCGTTCGCGGAGGGTATCCCGCAGGTTCCCGAGCTGGGTCCTTATCTGGTTCTGGGCCGGATCCGGGGCATCGACGGCGACCTGGGCGGGAACGCAGGAGGCGAGGATCCCGTACCACCCGTAGAAGTCGTGTTGGGAGATGGGATCGAATTTGTGATGATGGCAACGGGCGCAGGACACGGTGAGCCCGAGGAACGCCTTGGAGACGACATTGATCTGGTCGTCGGTGAACCGGACGAGTTCTTCGAGGGCGTCCGTGGGGGCGAATCCGTGCAGGACCATGCGGAGATGGGCGGGGCCGATGGCGGATTCGTTGAGGCCAAGGGTGGTGTTGAGGCGCGGGTTCTTGAGGAGATCGCCGGCCAGATGTTCACGGATCAGTTGATCGTAGGGAATATCGGCATTCAGGGCGCGGATGAGGTAATCGCGATAACGCCAGGCATTGGGAATGTCGGCATCGCCTTCGCTGCCATGGGAATCGGCGTAACGCACCCAATCCATCCAATGACGCGCCCAACGTTCGCCAAACGCGGGCGAGGCTAGAAAGGCATCCACCGAACGGCCGTGGGAAGCGGCGTCGGGTTGCGGGCCTGGGTTCGGCAGGTCGGCGGGTTCGGGTGGAAGACCACGCAGGGCGAAGCTGAGGCGTCGGTGGAGAACCGGGGCATCAGCGCGCGGGGCAGGGCTGAGACTTGAATCCGCCAAGCGCGCCCGGATGAAGCGGTCGATCGGATGCGCGGAGGCAGCTGGCGAAACGGGCGCTGGCACTGGCGGATCGGTGATGGGTTGAAAGCTCCACCATTGTTTGCGACGGGCCAGGATGGCGGGCCAGTCGGTGTCCGATTCGACCAAGGAATCCGCGGGGGGCGAGTCGCGGGGATCCGGCGCACCCATGCGGATCCATTGTTCGAAGTCGCGGAGGACACCGGCTTCGAGTTGGGCGCCATTGCGGGGCATGGCGAGGTCGGGGACCTCATGGCGGATGACCCGGAGCAGGAGGCTGGCGTCGGGGTCACCGGGGACCAGGACGGGTCCGGAATCACCGCCGGTGAGCACGGCCTGCCGATGATCGAGGGCCAGGCCGCCGCGGACCTTCTTTCCGGTCCGATGACATTCATAACAATCCTGGGCGAGGACAGGCCGGATGCGGGTCTCGAAGAACTCGATGCCGGAGAGGGTTCCGGTCGGCGGTGTGGGGGATTGGGCGCAGGCGTTGAGATGACCTCCCAGGCCCAACGCGAGGAGGAGGTGGAACAACGTCGGGAAGAATGGAGCGGGCCGGATCATCTCAGGCGGTGGTGAGGCGAGGGATTGAGGGGATGGAGGCAAACTGGGGATGGGCGAGCAAGGCTTCGCGACTGGCGGGTTCGAGGGGCGCCTGGCGATAGATGGGTTCGCGCAGGGGTTCAGCCGAGGTGGAACGGAGGGCGCGCCCCAGCCATTGGGCATCGAGGAGGCGTGGGATGAGTTCGGGACGGGTGGCGGCGAGGGTGGTTTCCTCCTTTTCACCGGTGGCTTCGCCAGCCCCCACCCAGAATCCGGCGAGCAACAGCGTCACCCGCAGCAGGGTGCTGCGGGAATAGGTGGCGAGGGACGCGGCGTTCCCGGTCGGGATACGGCGATGCAGGGATTCAAAGAGGGGCAGGGTCCACATGATGGGATTCCGGGCCGGCGAAAAGGCATCGAAGAGGACGGCATCCGGCGGCGGGATATCCGAGGGCAGGCGCTGGAGGAGGGTGGGGAAGTCGGCCTCGTGGAACCGCCAATGCACGGTGCAGGCGCCGTGCTGGAACCGGACCGATCGCTGCTCCAGCAATCCGTCCACCGCGGATTCGAATCCGTGGAAGTAGCCCAGCGCGGAGTCGTGCCTGCGGGCGAAGCGCAGGGGTGCGGCGGTGTGATCGAAGCTTTCAACCCGCACTTCGCCCGGGACATCCGACAGGGCGCGGAGGACGGACAGGACATTGGCAGCGGCGCCCAGGCCGACATCCCACACGACGAATCCGTCCGGACCGGCGGCCCGGACGCGGTCGGGGATGCGCAGTTGTTGGACGTACAAGGCCTCGGCTTCGGCGACGGGTCCGATGACGGGATGAAAGGTCTCACTGTCGCGCACGGAGCGGACGGACCACGCCCCGCTGGCCACCTGCACCAATTCGTAGTCGGACTCGATCACTGTCCTACAGTCTATCCGGATCGCCCGGGGCGAGGGAAGGATGCGGGCAAGAATGTCACCACCCAGGACACAGAGAGCACAGAGGGGGAAGATCCAACGCGGAATCAAACGATCCATCCGGTTCCCGACTCTGTGAACCCTGTGGTGAAATTGACCGCTTCGTGGAGGGCATTGGGATGCGGAATGAATTCCGCGCTCCCAGGAGCCATGACTTGACCCGTGGACCGGTTGTGGAGGATGGAAGGAGCATGAGGTTTCCAGCGGCACCGGGGCGGAGTGGATGCAGGCGGTTCCGGGGGGAGCGCGGGTTCACCCTGATCGAGTTGCTGGTGGTGATTGCCATCATTGCAATCCTGGCGGGGATGCTGTTGCCGGCCTTGAGCAAGGCCAAGTCGCGGGCGGTTGGCACCAAGTGCATGAACAACCTGCGCCAACTGGGTCTGGCGACGGCATCCTACATCATGGATCACGGGGTATATCCGGTGGGAATCGACGGTGCGGACGGCTCGGTCTGGATCTGGCCGACGCTGTTGCGCAGGACGATGTATGGGGGGCAGAACACCGCGGTCTTCCATTGTCCATCGGCGCCGGTGCAATCGCAGTGGGTTCCGAGGTTTGGCAGCGGACAACCGGCACGCCTCGGCTACCTGCAGGACGAGGTTCGGCTCCGGCCCGGCGGCACCTTCTTCATGAGTTACGGATACAATGTCTGGGGCGCCTTTGCCGGGAAGAATCCCAATACCGGGCTGGGCGTGTACCTCGGGGATCCTGTCTGGGGCGAGACCAAGGAATCAGCGGTGCGCAATCCGTCCGCGATGATCTCGTTCGGGGACAGCAACTGGGACATCAAGAAGCGGGGGGATCGGGACTGGAGCGGATTCATCGGGATGTATGAAGAGCGGCAATGGCCGTTGGAGTTGCATGCCGGCCGGGCGTCCCTGGTGTTCTGCGATGGCCATGTGGAGGCCCGCAAACGGATTGAGTTCATCGGTCAGTTGAATCGGGATGTGGCCAGGCGCCGCGAGGTTTCGCGCCAATGGAACCGGGACAACGAACCGCACATCGACTGAACAAGGACCCTGCGTTGGCGGCGGGTTGGGCTGTCATGAAAGGCAGCCAGATCCGGCGCGAGTACCTGATCCCGCCGGGTCGTATCGAGGGGCGGACAGCGGGGCAGGGGCGTTGACGGCCGATCCTGTGTTGGAGTTCCGCAACGCCAGGCTGGCGGTGGTTGGGCCCAAGGCGTGGGTTGTGGAACTCACCGAGGGTGTTGCCCAGGCAAGGAACCACGCCATGAAGGGGTTGCACCCCGTGTGCCGATGAGCCCGTACGCGTACCCCTGCTCGTAATGTCCTCATTCCCGCCCCGACCATTTTGGGATGCACGGCGAAAGCTGCAGGGTTCCAAACGGCGCTTGGCCGGCGGGGTTGGCCATCCTAGTCTCCTCGGCCTCCGGTATGATCGAGCTCACCAACGAGGAAATCCGCCGCTATTCACGTCACCTGATCCTTCCCGAGGTGGGGATGGCGGGGCAGCGCAAGATCCGCAACACGTCCGTCCTGTGCGTCGGGGCCGGTGGCCTCGGCAGTCCGATCGCCATGTATCTGGCGGCGGCAGGGGTTGGGAAGATCGGGATTGTCGATTTCGACACAGTGGACGTGTCGAACCTGCAGCGGCAGATCCTGCACACCGACAGCGATGTGGGACGTTCCAAGGCGGATTCGGCCAAGGAGACCATCGCGGGGCTGAATCCGAACACGGAAGTCGTGTTGTACAAGACCCGGATCAGCTCGGAGAACGCCCTCGATCTGATTGCGCCGTACGACATCGTGGTGGACGGCACGGACAATTTCCCGACGCGTTACCTGACCAACGACGCGTGTGTGCTGCTGAAGAAGCCGAATGTGTATGGGTCGATCTTCCGGTTTGAAGGTCAGGCGAGCGTGTTTGCCCCGCACCTGGGCGGGCCGTGTTACCGGTGTCTTTATCCGGAACCGCCGCCGCCGGGCATGGTTCCGAGCTGTGCGGAAGGTGGGGTGCTGGGCGTGTTGCCGGGGATCATCGGGTGCATCCAGGCGACCGAGATCCTGAAGCTGGCCTTGGGCAAGGGATCGACGTTGATCGGGCGGTTGCTGCTGTTCAACGCCCTCGACATGAAGTTCCGCGAGGTGCGTCTGCGCAAGGATCCGAAATGTCCCCTGTGCGGTCCGAACCCGAGCATCACCGGGTTGATCGATTACGAGATGTTCTGCGGGATCCTGCCGGAATCGAAGGATCCGACGGAGAACCCGGACGAGGTGACGGTGCAGGAGATGAAGAAGGCGTTGGACACGCCTTCGCTGGGAATCCGGGTCCTGGATGTGCGGGAACCGGACGAGATCGAGATCGCGCGGATCGCCGGGGTACCGGTGCTGCCGTTGAGCGTGTTGCCGCAGCGGTTCACGGAACTGGATCCGAACGTCCAGTATTACGTCTCCTGCAAGAGTGGTGTGCGGTCGATGAAGGCGCTGCGATTCCTGCGGGAGCAGGGGTTCAAGTATGTGAAGTCGGTGAAGGGTGGGATCGGGGCCTGGAGCGACCTGATCGATCCCTCGGTGCCGAAATACTGAGTCGACAACGCCCCAACCCATACACCTCCCGTTTGGCAGTTCCCGAATCCGGTCCACGATCCCCCATGAACGCGACAGCAACGACCTTTGCCTCACCCTCGATGCCGGATGCCGAGGGGCATTTCGGTCCGTTTGGTGGTCGGTACGTGCCGGAGACACTGGTGTATCCGTTGCAGCAGTTGGAGGAGGAGTATTTCCGGGCGCAGCACGATCCGGCCTTCCAGCAGGAGTTGGATTATTATCTGCGGGAATTTGTGGGGCGCCCGACGCCGCTGTATCGGGCGGCGCGATTGACGGAGGAACTGGGTGGGGCGCGGATCTATCTGAAGCGGGAAGACCTGCTGCACACGGGGGCGCACAAGATCAACAATGCGTTGGGACAGGTGTTGCTGGCGCGGCGCATGGGCAAGACGCGGATCATTGCCGAGACGGGGGCCGGCCAGCATGGCGTGGCCACGGCGACGGTGGCGGCGATGTTCGGGTTCCAGTGCGTGATCTACATGGGGGCGGTCGATTGCGAGCGTCAGGCCTTGAATGTGTATCGGATGCGCATGTTGGGAGCGGAGGTGGTGCCGGTGCATGCCGGGCAGAAGACGTTGAAGGAGGCGGTGAATGAGGCCATGCGAGATTGGGTGACCCACATCCGGTCCACCCATTACATCCTCGGCACAGCTTACGGGGCGCATCCGTATCCGGTCATGGTGCGCAATTTCCATCGGGTGATCGGCGATGAAGCGCGCCGCCAGATCCTGGAACAGGAAGAGCGGTTGCCGGACCTGCTCATGGCCTGTGTCGGCGGCGGATCCAACGCCATCGGTCTGTTCTATCCGTTCCTGAATGATCCCGGGGTCCGGATGATCGGGGTGGAAGCGGGTGGTCTGGGGATCATTCCGGAGCAACATGCAGCGCGGTTTCACGGCGGGTCATTGGGAGTGTTGCAGGGCACCCGTTCGTACATCCTCCAGGACGAACATGGCCAGATCCAGATGACGCATTCGGTGTCGGCGGGTCTGGATTATGCGGCGGTGGGGCCGGAACACGCCTGGTTGCATGACCAGGGCCGCGTCGAGTACGCCTATGCAACCGATGAAAAGGCTTTGGAAGCGTTCATGCGCCTCGCCAGGACCGAGGGAATCATCCCGGCTTTGGAATCGGCACATGCCGTGGCGGAGGCCATCCGGATCGCTCCCACGATGCGCAAGGAAGACATCATCGTGATCAACCTGTCGGGTCGGGGCGACAAGGACGTGATGCAGGTGGCTGAAAAGGTGGGTTTGTCGGGAAGTGTGAGTGCGGGCAAATGCGGATCAGGAAGTTCATGAGGTTCACCATGGCAAACATCGGACAGATCGGTTCGGGAAGGGGTTGGGTTGCGCTCTGGGTCTGGTGGTTGCTGGGGGGATTGGCGG
>DITU01000173.1 GCA_002422905.1 Verrucomicrobia bacterium UBA6176 | reverse complement strand
TCAACCCGGCTCTGTGATCTTCCGGACCGTTGGGCCGGTGGGGCCGGACTGAACCGTCCCCGACGCGGTGCAGCCGAAGGTTGCGGATCCTTCAGCAGATCCGCCTGCCTTCGCAGCGTCGCCTCCATGGATCGCCAACAACTTCGGGATGCACGGCCCCTCGACCTGCGCCGCCCGGACCGGAGCGGCGACGTTCGGCCGCCGGAACTGCGTGGAGCCTGTCCCCAACCACCCTCTCATTCCCGGATGGGATCCCGCCCCGATCCATGCCAACACTCCTCCCGCGTGAACACATCCACCGCCATCTTCACGGGCAGTGCCCCGAACCTGGAAGCCTGCCCGGACGAATCCCTCCCGGAGTTCGCCTTCGCCGGGTGCTCCAACGTGGGCAAGTCCTCCCTCGTGAACCTGCTGGTGGGCAAACGGGATCTCGCCCGTGTCTCGCCCACCCCGGGCCACACCCGACACCTCAACTTCTACACCATCAACGGCACCTGGCGCCTCGTTGATCTCCCCGGCTACGGCTACGCAAGGGTCGAACGTTCCGAACGTGGCCGCTTCTCCAAGTCGGTCATGGACTACCTCGAAAACCGACCCAACCTCCAATGCGTCTTCGCCCTCGTGGATTCATCCCTGCCCCCACGCTCCCACGATCTTGAATTCCTCGAGTGGCTCATCGACAATGCCGTCCCCTTCGTCCTGGTCCTCACCAAGTCCGACAAAACCCCTCCCGCCGCCCTCGAAGCCAACATCGAAGCCTTCAAGACCCACATCTCAAAGTGGAGCGAAAGCCTGCCTGAAATCCTCGTCTGCTCCTCCGTCGCACTCGAAGGCCGTCGCCCACTCCTGATGCTCATCGACTCCGTCCTGACCCCCGAACAGAAGAAACCCAAACGCCAGGCCCCGCCTCCCCGCAAAACCCCCTGGTAATCCCTTCCCTCGCCCCTCGTACTCGTACCCGTACTCGTACCCGTACTCGTACTCGTACCCGTACTCGTACTCGAAACCCCTCGATCACAGAGGCAGCGATGGCCATTGCCGGCTGCATTATCGCCCATCTGGACTCGATCTCACACCTTCTCCCTTGGGCACGGGCATCCACCGATGCAGCGCTCCTTCAGAACGCATCGGGATCCGTGTCCCATTCCCGGGGTTGCACCCCGGGCTGGTATGCGGTCGCCCACCTTGGGGCTGGGATCTGCCCCACAGGGGCAACGCATACCTACCCAGAGCGACGCTCTGGGTAGGCAACGTCCGATCATTTCCGCGTCCTGAAGGGACGCTGCATCGGGAGGAGGCAATGAGGTCACATCCTAAGCTTCAATAATGGGTCACGACGCCGCCGGAGGCACCTCTCGCATGCCGGCTTTCGGGTTCGCCACTCCCCGATCCGCTTCCCCCATGACCCGCCGCCGGATACTCCAATCCCGCCATCCGGCCAACCGTGTGGTAGAGCCTTCACCCACCATGCCTCACCGCCTTGGGAACTCGGACAGGCAGCCGAGGAAGCGGGCATGTCTCGACGGCTTCGCATGTGGGTGCCCGACGGCTGGCAGCCGTTCGTCCACCAGGGGGAAACCCGGTGAACTCAGCTTTCCGCACGGGCGAGGATCAGCGGTGCTTCCCATTGAAACTCCGGCCCTCCCAACGGCCCGCCCGGGATCCCTTTCCGCTTTTTCGTTTTCTTCAGTTTCTTTCGGCCCCACCACCTTTCCCAGATCCTGATCCGAAGCAGATTTGTCGAAAGAAACGGAGAAGACGAAAAGGTTGACCCTTGAAACCGGCAGAGGCGGTCGGGTTTGGCTGTGGAGACAGCACACCTCCCCTCCGACGCCGGGATCGTCGCCGTTCAATCATCCCGGCGAGTGACACTCGCCGCTCCCAACAAAGGGATCCCGCCGTCACCGACGGGATCCCCCGGCGATCCAACCGACCGATTCCGTTCAGTGCTGGAATCGCACCGGTTCGTGGAACAGTTGGAAGAAGCACGGCTCGATGATCAACCGCAGCAGGTCATCCTCGCGCCGCTTCAGATCCGCAAAGAATCGCGGCGTCGTTCCATCCGCCGGATCCAGCTTCGGCATGTTCGCCCCCGTGAGAAAATCACTGAGCTTCGCCATCTCCCCGGTCCGTCTCGGGAACACATGGGTGAAGGGTGTGCCGGTCTCTCCAGCGTGACATCCGTTGCAGGTGTTCAACGAGAACCGGTGACGCACCTCGCCTGGAATCGTGGATCCGACCGGGACCGGTCCATCCCAGAAGAATCCTGGCGTGGGCATCGGCGCATTGCCTCCGATGAACGGCACATAGGGCTTGCCCGGCGTCCGCCAGTTCAACGGAACCACATGTTGTTCCGCCAGGATGTCCGCCGCATTCATCGCGCAGTACTCGGCGATGATCGGCGTCGCGTTGTGATCAAAGTCCGGGGTCTGCTTCGCCGTCACCTGACGCAGCCATCCGGCATCGCTGTCCGTGGCGAACAGCCGCCATTCCCGCATGTCCCACGGTTCCTCCAACAACTCATTCACCCGGAGTTGGCTCAACGCACTCAGGTTCGGACGCCGCGACGGATCCGCCCCCGCCGTCGCAAACTGATCCGTGATTTTCTGCATCGCATCGTTGTACGCCGGCCCGAACGGGATCCGCGACAACGCGAACCATTGCATCCCCCAGTCCTTGATCTCCGCACAACTCCGCTTCGGCACGCAGTACTCGAAGATCACCGTGAATTGCGCCGGATCACATTCTCCCGCCGGCACCGGATCTCCCGGATTGCCCGGATAACCACCCCCCGTCCCGTTGTTCGTGCCCCGCTTGAAGGCATCGGCAATCAACCCGAACACGAATCGCGCCTCGCCACCCACACACGACGGATCACACGCATCATCCGAGACTCCCCCGCCGTACCCGGGATTCCCCCGCAGATCCACCCGGTTCACGATCGCCAGCAAACGGAACGGGGCGATGGCCAGGTCCAACGGCTTGTCCGCTCCGCCCGATGCCATCTCCCAGTCACGGATCACCTGGCTCAAGATCTCTGGATTCCGATTGGTGACGGTGTCGAACTGGATGACCTGATCGGTCTGCCATGACCGCAACCAACGCCGGGTGAAGTCCCCCGGATCAATCCCGGTGACCGGCCCATTGCACATGTCGATCATCAACCTTCCAAACGTCCACGGCCCAAGCCGGGTTCCACGTCCGGTACACGGATCAAACGTCCGCATCGGATCTTCCACCACCGACAGATCCGTCACCATCAGGCTCTTCGGCCAGAAGATCGCCCGGTCGATCAGGTCCACGACGTTGGTGGGATTCGTTGGCGGAATGGTGTTGGTGACTCCGATGGGCAACGGCACCGGATTGGCCTCGAGAATGGGTTTTGATCCGCCCGATGCCGGACCCACCGGCACGCCCGGAACAACCGGCGCCACCGGCGACGGATGCACCGCAATCAATTCGCCCCGTTCAAACGCCGCCACATCGAACAGACCCGGGCGCCCCGCATCCACCGCCGCCCGGCCTGCGAAGGTTCCGAACACGCGGAAATCCTTCACCAATTCCTCCAGGAAGACGTTCGCCTCAGAAAACTCCGTCGGCTCCAGAAAGATCGCTCCGGTGTGGATCCCGTCCGCCGCCACCCGATCCCCGGCCTGACCGTCGTCGCGCAGATGAACGACATCGCCGTCCAACAACAGATGGAACTCCGCCGGCGCGCCCTGGCCGGCGACGAGTTCCACCTCCATGAAGGCATTGCCCGTCGTGGATTCGCCCTTTCTTAAGAATGAACGGGCAATGCGGAACGGCGCGCGCGGGTCGCCACCGACTATGGGTTGGGGTTCTCCCGGGACACCGTGGTCAATGATGCGGAAGAACCGATTGCCCTCACGCAATGCGGGAATACGGACGGAGCTGACGCGATCCTGTGGAGCCCGGACCGGAGTCCACGGGCCGTTGGGGGTGGGAGCCACCTGGAGGTCGCCGCCAGAGGCCCAGTTGAACAACACGTCTTCGCCTTCGAACTGCGGCGGGGACAGGGGTGTGTCGCCCGGTTCCTGCCTCGCCATCAGGGAAGTTGCCATGGACACCGTCCATGCAAGGACTGCGACCATGCGCAGCCAAGGGTTCCTGGTTTTCATGGGAATGATCTCTCGGGAAGACCGCAGGCCTTCCCGCTCTTTGCGGCGTCGGACGACCTCAACCGTGCCCGTCCGTTCCGCATTTCCCCTCTCAGCAGGCGAGGGACCGTTCGCATCCGTGCAAAATCACCACCCTCGTCTTTGCCCTGTCCCGCCCACCGCTGTGGGCGGTAGCGTCGGGGACTTTCATGGCGAAACGAATCCTCGAGGAACTGGGCTGGCGTGGACTGATTGCGGATTGCACCGATCGGGAGGAACTCGGTCGGCAACTGGCCTCAGGCTCCGTCACGTTGTATTGCGGATTCGATCCCACCGCCGACAGCCTGCACGTCGGCCACCTGGTACCGCTCCTCGCCTTGCGCCGGTTCCAGAACGACGGACACCGCCCGATCGCCGTCGCCGGGGGAGCCACCGGTTCCATCGGGGATCCCAGCGGCAAATCCCAGGAACGCCAACTCCTCACCAAGGAACAGATCGCGGCCAATGTGGCCGCCGTCCGACCCCAACTCGCACGCCTCCTCGACTTCGACTCCGGCTCCAATGCCGCCATGCTCGTCGACAACGCCGACTGGACCGCTCCGTTGAGCTACCTGGATTTCCTCCGGGACATTGGAAAGCACTTCACGATCAACCAGATGATTGGCAAGGAGTCCGTCCGGGCCCGCATGGAGGACCGTGAGGTGGGCATCAGCTACACCGAGTTCAGCTACATGCTGCTTCAGGCTTTCGACTTCTACCATCTGTGCCATGCCCACGGTTGCTCCCTCCAGATCGGCGGCAGTGATCAATGGGGCAACATCACCGCCGGAATCGATCTGGTCCGAAAGAAACTCGGGCGCGGCGCGTTCGGACTCACCCTTCCCCTCATCACCAAGTCGGACGGCTCCAAGTTCGGCAAGACCGAGGGCGGCGCCGTCTGGCTCGATCCACAGCGGACCAGCGTGTACCGGTTCTACCAGTTCTGGATCCTGACCGATGACCGGGATGTCATCCGTTACCTCAAGTTCTTCACCTTCCTCGACGAAGCGGAGATTGCCGCGCTCGAATCCCAACACTTGGAAAACCCGGGTGCCCGGATCGCCCATCGCGCCCTGGCAAAGGCAGTCACTGATCTGATCCACGGCCCCGACGCCACCACCGAGGCTCAACGGGCTTCGGAAATCCTCTTCGGCGGAGACCTGGCCGGGATCCGTGAGGAGACCTTCCGCGAGATCGTCGGCGAGGTCCCCACCGTGCCGTTGGATCCGACGCGACTGGCCGGCGCCGGCGCTCCGGTGCTCGACCTCTTCCTGCTCGCCGGTCTGGTCGCCAGCAAGGGTCAGGGCCGAAAGGATCTCGAAGGCGGCGGGCTTTATCTCAACAACGTCCGGGTCACCGAGGTGGGCCGGATGGTCAGCCAGGCCGACTTGTTGTTCGGCCGCCATCTCCTGCTCAGGAAGGGGCGTAAGAGTTACACCGTCCTCACGACCTGAGCGCAGCTTCCCGCTCAACCAGGGTCGGATGGGAGTAGTGGAACGTGCTGTACCAGGGATGCGGAGTGAGGTTCGCCAGATTCTTCTCCGAGAGCTTCCGCAGGGCGCCCATCAATGGAATCGCACTCCCCACCGCCGCTTTCGCATAGGCGTCCGCCTCATACTCGTGTCGGCGCGACCAGAGATTGCCCAGCGGGCTGAACCAGAACAGCACCGGCGAACTCAGCAGTCCGAACAGCAGCAGCGCCGGGGCCACCCCAGCTTCCGCCCCAAACCCGAAGGCCCCCGCAAAACCGGGTCGCGCAGCGAGCCAACCCACCACCCAGAAGCCCGCCAATGACGTGACACTGCTCCACGCCAGGCGTTGCGGGATGTGCCGCCTCCGGTGATGCCCGATCTCATGCGCCAACACCGCCTCCAACTCCTCCTCGCTCAACTGGGAAATCAGGGTGTCGTACAACACGATCTTCCGGAATCGGCCAAAACCGGTGAAGAAGGCATTCGCGTGCCGCGACCTCTTCGACCCATCCATCACCTGGATCGTCCGGGCATTGAACCCCGTCTTCTCACCCAGGCGCAGCAACCGGTCCCGCAATGAACCCTCCGGCAACGGGGTGAACTTGTTGAACAACGGCATGATCCAGACCGGCGCCAGGAACAGGATCAGGATCTGGAACCCCAACAACGTCGCCCACGCCCAGATCCACCACGCACCCCCCATCCAGTCCACCAACTTCAGGATCAAGGCCAACAGCGGCAATCCCAACACCGCCGCCAGGATCATCCCTTTTACCCGGTCCAGGATCCACGTGCCCACCGTCGTCGTGTTGAACCCGAATCGCGCCTCCAACCGGAACTGCGCCCACCACTCCAGCGGAATCGAAGGCACCGACAGCAACATCCCCACCCCGAACAGCCAGAGCGCATCCCGCCAGACTCCCCCCACTCCCGATCCGACCCACGCCTCCCGCAACATCGGAAATACCCCGGACCACAACGCCATCAACAGCACCGCCGCCTCCACCGCTCCCGACAGATCGGCGAAACGGGACTTCGCCAGGGTGTAATCAATCGATTTGGCATGGGTTGCCTCCGACACCGTCTCCTGGAACGCCTCGGGAACCTTCCCACGCGTCGCTTCCGTATGGGAACGGTTGAGACGTTCAAGACCCATCGATCCAACCCATTGTGCGACCACCAGTGCCGTGGCCAGGATCGGAGTGAATGAAGCGGGGATCATCTGCGTCGCGCGACGCTACGTTGACGGCGCAGGATCCACAATTCAGGGATGCGAAATCGTCAATTGCACGTATGCGTACTAATGCCTAATTTTTCGGCTTACTCGGAATGAAGACCCTTTTCGCCCTTGTCCTCGTCGCCGCCCTCGGTGTCGGCGGTTGGTTTTACTGGAAAAAAATGGGTCCCGGCTCTGCCGAGACCACTGTCGCAGCCGGCAGACCCGTCAGCGCCCTCATCGAAACCCGCTCCATCCGCTTCGCCGTGTCCGCCGCAGGCGACATCGGCCCCGCCGAACAGGTCTCCGTCCGCCCAGAGGTCAATGGAAAAATCGATCAGATGCCGGTCGATGTCGGCGATCTGGTCAAAAAGGATGCCCTGCTCTTCAAGCTCGATGACCGTGATCTCCAGATCGAAAAGGAATCCCAGGAAAAGGCCGTCCAACGCACCCAACTCGAACTCGAACAGGTTGAACGGGAATTCAAACGGTCCTCCGACCTCTTCGAAAACAAACTCATCTCCCAGGAACTCTTCGAAGACGCCCGCACCCGCTTCGACCTCGCCAAGAACTCCCTGGACCGCGCCCAGAACGCCATGGACCTGGTCCTTGACCGGCTCCGCCGTACCCAGGTCACCGCTCCCTTCGATTGCACCGTCCTCACCCGCCCCGTCTCGGTCGGACAGGCCGTGAGCGGCTCCGGTGGTTTCAATGCCGGCACCGAAGTCCTGACCATCGCCAACCTCACCGACCTCGTCATCAACGCCCACATCAACCAGGCCGACGTCACCCGCCTCTCCGTCAACCAGGAGGTCGACGTCACCGTCGAGGCCATCCCCGGCCTCCGACTCAAGGGCAAGGTCGAACGGCTCGCCCCCCAGTCCACCCTCAAGAACAACATCCGCGGTTTCGCCGCCCGCATCCTGTTGAAGGACGTGGACAGCACCGTCCGCCCCGGCATGACCGCCAACATCAACATCCCCGTGGCCAGTGCCGAGAACGTCGTGGCTGCACCCCTGGCGGCCGTCTTCACGGAAACCAATCCGGATTCCCGGGTCATCCAGCGTTATGTCTACGTGAAGAAAGGCGCCGCTTGGGAACGCCGCCCAATCGAGATCGGCGTCAGCGACTATTTCTTCGCCGAAGTCACCAAGGGCCTCGCGGAAGGCGAGGAGGTTTCCCTCGAAGACAAGAGCAAGGCGGACGGCAAGGACGGCACCAAGGTGCCGGGTGGTCAGACGAGCGTCGGACGCACTGCGGGAAGCACCGGAGGCACCACTCCGGCATCACGCCCGACCCCTGCTGCCGCCGCAGGCAGTTCCACCCCGCGCCCCGCCGCCACCAGCACCCGCTGATCCCCTGCCCAGGATTCACCCGCTCCACCGTCACCCCTCCCCCTCGTGGCCCTTCTCGAACTCCGCAACGTCAGCAAGATCTACCACACCGGCGGTGAAGAGATCCGCGCCCTGGACGATGTCACCCTCGACCTCCACCAAGGCGACTTCATCTCGATCATCGGTCCTTCCGGCAGCGGCAAGTCGACCCTGATGCACGTGTTGGGGTGCCTGGATTCGCCGACCCGCGGCGAGGTGGTCCTGGACGGGGTGGACATCTCCAAGGCAACCACCAGCCAACTGGCCCGGATCCGCAATCGGACCATTGGGTTCGTGTTCCAGTCCTTCAACCTCCTGCCCAAACTCAACGTCCTCCAGAACGTCGAACTCCCCATGGTCTACGCCGGCCTCGGGGGGAAGGCCCGGCACGAGCGGGCGGTCAAGGCCCTGGAAATGGTTGAACTGGGGCACCGGCTGAAGAACCGGCCCAACCAACTCTCCGGCGGACAACAGCAACGCGTGGCCATCGCCCGGGCCCTGGTGAACGATCCCAAGATCATCCTGGCCGATGAACCCACCGGCAATCTCGACACCCACACCGGCGAAGTGATCCTCAATCTCTTCCGCGAACTCTCCACCCAGGGCCGCACCGTCATCCTCGTCACCCACAACCCCGAAATCGCCGCGGTCACCCCCCGCAGGATCGAGATCCGCAACGGCAAGGTCGCCGAGAAGGTGGATCCCCGGTTGGCCGGGTTCACCCCGTCAACCCCGTGAACTTCCTCAATGCCATCGTCGTTGGCCTCAAGGAAATCTGGGCCAACAAATTCCGCAGCTTCCTCACCATGCTCGGAATCATCCTCGGCGTGTCTTCGCTGGTCGCCATGTTCGCCATGACCCAGGGCCTGGAAAACGGCTTGAAGGAAGCCCTCGTCGCCATCGGGGGACTCCAGAAGATCCGCGTCGAAGCCAGGAACGTCCCCGTCGAACAACGTCATCTCCGCGACTTCGCCACCGGCGTCACCTTGCGCGATGTCTACGCCCTGCAGGCGTCGGTCCCGGAAATCGACATCGTCTCCCCCGAGATGCGGATGGATTCCCCACCCACCCTGGCAGCCAACGGCCGGAGGCATCGGACCTTCATGACCGCCGGAGTCTGGCCCGTGCAACTGGAGATGATGGAACACCAACTCGCCCACGGCCGGATGTTCAATGCGGATGACGAACAGGACGCCCGCAGCGTCTGCGTGATCGGCACCGGGATCCGCGACGAACTGTTCGGGCGCCCCGACCAGACCGGGACCGAAGTGATTCCGATCGGCCAGACCCTGACCGTCAACGGCGTGCCCATGACGATCATCGGGATGTTCGAGCACTACGAGAGCGACCAGGAACGCCGGACCCGGTTGTTGCAGGAAGCCAAGGATGCCGCAGACCGGGCTGCCGGCATCCAGAAACCCGCGCAGCGTGACCGCGGTCGCGGACGCAGGGGCAATTTCGCCTTCTGGATCAAGAACAACACCGTCTACATGCCGCTCAACACCATGTGGATGAAGCTGAAGGCCGGCCAGACCAACACCCCTCCCGAACCCAGGCTCTCCAATCTCGAAGTCCGGATCCGCGATGTGGAAACCATGGACCGCGCCCTCACCCAGGTCCGCAATGTCCTCATGGTGAACCATCGGGGCATCGAGGATTTCAGCTTCCGGACCCAGGAAGACTGGGCGGACCAGATCCAGATCTCGGTCCGCGCCGCCCGCCTGAGCGGCGGTTTGATCGCCGGCATCTCCCTGTTCGTGGGCGGCATCGGGATCATGAACATCATGCTCGCCTCCATCAGCGAACGCATCCGCGAGATCGGCATCCGCAAGGCCGTCGGCGCCGCCGGGATCGACATCTTCACCCAGATCGTCGTGGAATCCGTCACCCTCGCTGTCCTCGGTGGATTGCTCGGCCTCGTCTGTTCCCGCGGGGTGGTCTGGTTGATCAGCAGCGTCACCCCGACCGACAACGAACCCATCATCACCTGGGGCGCCATGGCCTTCGCCTTCGCCTTCAGCGGAATCGTCGGTGTGTTTGCCGGCCTCTTCCCCGCCATCAAGGCAGCCCGACTCAGCGTCATCCAGGCCCTCCGATACGACTGATCCCGGCCCATGAACCTCTTCAATACCATCTTCATCGGGCTCAAGGAGATCTGGGCGCACAAGTTCCGCTCCCTGCTCACCATGTTCGGCATCGTCCTCGGCGTGGCCTCACTCGTCGGCATGTCCGCCCTCATAAAGGGCATGGAAAACGGCATGCGGGAATCCATGGTCGCCATGGGCGGCGCCGATAAGGTCCGACTCGAAACGCAGCCCGTACCCGCCTACCAGGATCATCTCGCCGATCAGGCTCCCGGAAGGACCATTCGCGACGTCCACGCCCTCAGGAAAGGCGCACCCTTGTTGCGAACTGTCGCCCCCCAGATGTCCATCGACGCCCTCCTGACCCGCGGGGAAAAACGCTGCGACCCCTCCGAATGCGTCGGTGTCTGGGCCGAATCCCTCGACATCGACCTCCACACCATTGCTCACGGCCGGTTCTTCACCCAGATCGATGAGGAACGGGCCAACCCGGTGTGCGTCATCGGCACCGCCGTCCGGGACGCTCTCTTTGGCCGCCCGGAAGAACTCGGCTACGAAGTCATTCCCATCGGGGAGATCATCCAGATCAACGACCAACCGTTCACCATCGTCGGGATGTTCACCCAATACATGAGCGAACAGGAAGCCAAGGAACGGGAAATTGCCCGCACCACTCCCAAGACCTCCGGCAGCGAGGACTCCGGTCCGAAACGCCAGAAGGGCTGGGGCGGTCGCGGCGGATGGGCCTTCACCCGGAAGAATCTCACCGTCTACATCCCGCTCAATACCGCCTGGGTCCGCTTCCGCGCCGCAGGCGACAAGGACGGAATCCCGGATCCACGCCTGTCCGATATCGACCTCAAGGTCCACGACCTCGAAAAAATGGAAACGGCCCTGCAACAGGCCCGAAACGTCCTGCTGGTCACCCACAACGGCATCGAGGACTTCACGTTCGAAACCCAGGAAAACCAGATCGAAAGCATCAACAAACAGATCAGGAACGCCCGGCTCAGCGGGGGGATCATCGCGGGCATCAGCCTGCTCGTGGGTGGCATCGGCATCATGAACATCATGCTCGCCTCCATCAATGAACGCATCCGCGAGATCGGCACCTGCAAGGCCATCGGCGCCACCGGCCTGGAAATCTTCATCCAGATCATCGTGGAAAGCGTCGCGCTCTCCATCGTCGGTGCCCTCCTCGGATTGCTCGCCTCGGGCGCCCTCGTCAAAATGCTGGCCATCCTGTCGCCCATGTCCAATTCACCCGTCGTCACCTGGCAGGCGGAAGTCATCGCCGTGGCCTTCTCCGCGGGAGTCGGAATCATCGCCGGTCTCTTCCCTGCCTTCAAAGCCGCCAGCCTCAGCCCGATCCAGGCCCTGCGGTACGAGTGACCGCCCCCACGACCACCTCCCGGTCGTCGCCCACCCGTCATTCCCGGATCTCGATCTCCCGATCCACCGCCGGCACCGCCAGTACCTGGTCACGTCCATCCGGCCACCGGATCTGCAATCCATCCAACCGGGACGCCGTCCCCAACCCCAACGTCACCGTCAGTTCACTCTGCGAAAGATAACTCCGCGTGGGCATCACCTGCCGAGATATCAACCGCCCACCCACCCGCGCCCGGACCCACGCCCCAATTGCCCCCGTGTTCCTTCCCCGGCCCACCAACCGCAACCGGAGCCAGTGATGCCCCAACCCCTGGTCGTTCCGCAGGATCACCGGCGGCCCGTTCACCTGCGCGATCACCACGTCCAGATCACCGTCCCCGTCCAGATCCGCATGCGCACTCCCACGACCCGCCAGCGGCTGGAATAGATCCGGTCCCGCCAACCCTTCATCAATCGCCACAAACGAGGGACCCGACCCGGCATTCCAGAAAAGCTGGGCCGGTTGCCGGTAGCTCAGATGCGGCTGGTACCGTCCAATGTCCTCCTCGATGTGCCCGTTCGCCGTCAATACATCCAATCGCCCGTCCAGGTCGTAGTCGAAGAAGAACAACCCAAACTTGAGCAACGGTCGACTCGCCGGTCCCATGCCCGATGGAATGGCTTCATCCGCGAACATCAGCGTGTCCCGCATCGGTTGGGTCACATACAACGCGTTCATCTCATTCGCGAAGTTCCCGATCGCAATCCCCAACGCGTCATCGTCCCGAAACCGCGCCGCATCCATTCCCATGGCTCCACGCGGCTGTCCGTAGGCATCAAAGGCAACTCCCGACGCCACCCCGACCTCGGCGAAGGTCCCGTCATGCCGGTTGGTGAAGACCTGGTTCTGCACCGTGTCATTCGCCACCACCAGGTCCATCCACCCGTCATCATTCAGGTCGATCGGTGCCACCGCCAGGGTCTTGGCCAACGGAAGCCCCGTCGCCGGATTCCTCACCCGCAATCCCGAGCCCTCCCCGACTTCCACAAACCGGACTCCCGAAGCATCGCTGTCGTTGCGGTACAACCGGGGGAAACTGCCCTGGAAGTTCCACGGCTGGCCCTGCACCCGCTCGCCGTCCGCCCGCGCCGGATTCACCTGCCGATCCAACGCCTCCGACCACTTCACATAGTTCCCCACAAAAAGGTCCAGATCCCCGTCCCGATCCATGTCGAACCACGCCGCCGCCGTGCTCCATTCCCCTTCCTCCCCTCCCACGCCCAACGCCTCCGTCACATCCCCGAACTTTCCCCCACCCAGATTCCGGAACAACCGGTTCACCCCCACCGCCGTCACGTACACATCCACCCGGCCGTCCCCGTCGTAATCCCCAAATGCCATCCCCATCCCATGCATCACCACATCCAGACCCGATCCCGCCGTCACATCCACAAAACGGATCGGTCCACCCGGCACCGTGTCGTTCCTGTATAACCCCGCCGTCGTCGCCGGACCCGATCCATCCCACGACCGGCCATTCATCAACAACAGGTCCGCATCACCGTCTCCATCGAAATCAAACAGCCCAACCCCGCCCCCCATGGTCTCCGGAAGCAGCTTGGCACCCTGCGCTCCGTTGAAGTGCCTGAAATCAACCCCGCTCTCCGCCGTCACATCCGTGAACCGCACCGTCGGTGGCCTCGGCCCGGATGCCACCTTTCCCTCCCCACGACCTGCCCCTCCCACCCCCGGACGCGACAACCAGCCGATCGCCCACGCCGCCACCAGACCAATCACCAGCAAGCCCACCAGCGACCGCCGCAATGCCTGGGCGCTCCCCGCATCGTCCGGCCCGGCTTCCACAGGTTCCTGCGGCCCGGGATCCGTTGGACCCGGCGACCTCACGACGGGGAGGTGGGCGGATGATGGCGCAACTCGGCGAAGTTCCCTTCCTCGCAGCAATGCACAAACGTCTCCGTCACCGACTTCAACTGTTCCCATCGCGCCCGGATCTTCTTCGCTTCAGCCGGCGTGACCGCGCTGTCCGCCGCCGATGACGCCACCACCGCCAGCAGGTCGGCGAACTCCTGCACGATCTGGTTGGTCGCCGGAATGAGATAGTCCGGGTGGCTCTGCACCGTCTTCGGATTCCGGATGAAAAAGCCCCCGGCCCGCTCGCACAACCAGTGGATGAGCCGGATGTCCCGGCTGCTCTGATAAAATTGATCCACCCGGTCCAATGGATTGGAGGACTGGGTCAATGCCTGCGGATCCGGCGTCTCCGCCCACTTGTAGACCAACGACAACGACAGGTTCATGTCGGAGGAGATCTGCTTCGCCGAATTGGACTTCAGGACTTCGCGGATCACTTCATGGGATCGCATGGACGTGGGTGTAACAGTCGCACCCGACGCTGGAAAGCCCTGCCCATCCTCCGGGCCATCATCACAGGGTCCGCCCCTTGCCCGACCCCGTCGCCGCATTTCCCTCAATTCCCCGCGCGTTGACTTGGCTGGATCCCGTTGCGAGTTTCAGCGCTGGATGAATTACGATCTGACCAAGCTGCTCCAGTCCTGGCCCTACCAGCCGGGACAGGTCTCAGCACGTCGGTTCAAGGGGCGTGACGGCCATCAAAAGATCCAACTTCGCGTCGATCTGGGCGTGCTCCAGATGAATGCGGAGGGTCGGCCCGATGGCAAACGTCCCATGGGCCACGAATCCTGGTTCCACGTCGTCCAGACCCGGCTCTCGGAGCATCGAACCCGCAAGGGCGGTGACTCCGGTTATTCCCTCACCCTGGAGGAATGTGGTCGGCTCCAGATGGAATGCATCCAGTATCACCACCGCTACATCTGCCTCCTCCAACTCGAAGACTTTGTCGCCGTCGAACGCGACTGCGAACGCAACCTCGAGGTCTTCGAGTTCGTCGCCCAGCACGCCGCCACCGAGGAAATGGCGTGGTCCCTCCTCCAGTTCGTTCCCCAACTCCTCCTTCTCCGCACCCGCGCCCGCGGTACGGCCGCCCTCAAGGAAAAGGACCATGAGGAAGCCGTGGCCGTCATCGAGGATGGCATCGCTGAACTCGAACGTTTCTACACGGAGAACGAACGCCCCGAGATGCTCGATTCCAGCCCCGAACTGTCCTCCCTGCGTGAATGGCTCGGCCAGGTCCGCATCCGGCGCCCCCTCTCCGAGGTCGAACAACTCGAACGCGATCTCGCTGACGCCATCCGCCACGAGGATTACGAGCGCGCCGCCCGTGTCCGGGACCAGATCCGCAAACATCAGGAATCCGGCTCCTGAATCCTCGTGGGCTGCCGCCTTCACCCCGGCTTTGCTCCGGGGCGTCCGCCCCCATCGGAGCAGCCAAGCTTGCATCGGCTGCTCCCTCCCATCAATCGGCCTCGACTGCGGGGTTGCGCTCACCGGGTCCCTTCCGCCAAATGGCCGGGGGCGTTCCTATGCCGCCCCTTCTTCGTGACTCATGAAGATTGATCCACCGCGGCAATCCCTGCCGACTCCCCTCCCCCAACCCCGGCTCCGGCTCCGTCCGGATCCGGCCCCGACCGTCGCCCCACTCCCCGGCCGCTCCTGGCGTCCGCTCCATCAAACCACCGATCAATGGCGGGCTCGGCCACGACCTTCCCCCCTGCGCCGGGCCGCCTTCGATCCCCTCGGACAAGGTTGGCGGCAACCAGCCCGGTTCACCCGGAACATCGCCCCTCCCCGATGCCATGTCACCCGGCCAACACTCCAACCCAAGGTCCGCCAGATCGGAAAACGCTCCCGGTCGCTTCCCCAACTCCCATTCGTCGAAGGCGATCCCATTCCTTCTGCCGATCAGGCCGCTGTACCTCTGGAATTGCCTGATCCGCTCCCAGCCCCTGTTCCGGCCACGCCTAGGCCCCAAACCTTTTTCGTCCATCCAAGTCACACTGCGCCCTCCCCCGCGCCACATCGCCCAATCGCACCCCTCCCGGTAGCCCCACTCCTTCCCTCGATCCTCTTCACCCAGGACGAACCGGATGTGGAATCCGACATCGCCGCATTCCCGTCACCGCCTGCAACCCCACTCACCCGGAGTCCCGCAGCCAGTTCCCCGTCACCTGATCTGACCCTGTCTCCCCAGGACCTCGCTCCCATCGTCTGGCTCACCGCTCGCGATCCCTTCACCGTGGTAGCCCATTGGGATCGCGCTCCCGATGAGCCCTCCGCCGAATCCTCCGCAACACCCGGGGTCCCCCGGTCCGGCGGGCGATGGTGGATGCGACTCCACGTTGACTCCGCGGAAGGTCCGGTGATCACCGAACGTCCTGCACCCGAGGATTCCGGAACCACCCTCATGCCCGTCCTCGAACCCGGTCGCATCTACGTTGCGGAACTGGGATTTGAATCCCGTCGCACCGGATGGCAGGGGGTGGCCATCTCCCACCAGATCCATACCCCGCCCGATCATCGCGAACCGGCCGCTCCCGGAACCGCCGCAGAAATCACCTGGGCTGCCCCATTCCTGAGTCCGGATCCCGCTTCACCCCCGCGGTTCATCCCGGTTGAACCGCCCCCCTTCATTCCGGAGCCGACCCGATGGGCCTGGGCCTGGTTCCTCGATGGCCAACCGGGAACTTCCGAATCTCTGGCCGGATCGGGAGCGGAGATCAGCGGTCAACCCTCCCATCCGATCCCCCTTCCCCTCACCTCCAGCGCGTCTCCCTCCAGCGGGGAAAGCGCCACCACCCCGTCGACGCACCCGGAGCGCGACTTCTGGATGCGCATCAATGCCGAAGTCATCCTCCACGGCAGCACCGATCCCCGCGCGTCCGTCACCGTCGCCGGCCACCCCATCCCGCTTCGTTCCGATGGCTCGTTCAGCTTCCGGTTCGCCTTCCCCGACGGTCAATTCTCCCTCCCCGTCACCGCAACCGCTCCCGACCGACTCGAAACCCGGGAGGCGATCGTCCGATTCCATCGGGAAACCAACCTGATCGGAAACGTGGGCGAACATCCGCTGCCCGCCTCCAACGATCCCACCCTGCCGTTGTAGGCGGGCTCCGGAGGCGGCATCCGGGCGCCAGACCTATTCCGCCGGCGCGGCCCCGGATGCGACCGGACCCCGATGCAGGATCTTGCACGGTTCCGGTTCCTTGAAGATCCGCTTCAGTCCGCGATCCGCGAGGGCGGCGGCGGGTACGCGGGCGATGAATTCGGCGAAGGTCTTTTCCACCCGATCCCGTTGGAGCTTCTGCCCGGTCTTTGTCTCCCAGAATTCCGTCTCCACCGTCGCCAGAAAGATTCCCGCTTCGTCCGGCCCCACGTTCTCGCGACGCGCCAGGATCCAGAACAGCTCCGGATCCTCCGGCAACGCCACCGGGAACGGCACATAGGGTACCTTCACCTCTTCTTCATCCGTGCCCGGCGGAACCACCTTCAGGCGGTTCGACACCTTGCGATCCGGCAACACGATCTCCACCGCCACCGAATCTCCCTTCTCGGAGGGCTCCACCGAGACCTGGGCATTGGCAAAATTCGTAACCAACTGCTCCCGGAACCCATCCACCGTGGCCGGCTCCAGATCGGGCAGGGAACCTTCGGTACAGAACTTCTCAAAGGATTTCAGGTTGTTGATCAACCGCACCTCCTGCGCCACCCGCTCATAGATCGCGGACGCCACGTGGGGATCCGATGTCGCCTGGGGTAGTACCTTCTCGAGCAGCGCCAGGAACTGCGCGTCATTCATGCCTTTGGATTTCATTCAGGATTCCCGGAAACCGGGGTGCAGTTTCTCGGCCCGGAGACCCCATCGACGCAAGCGCAAGACTCAGAAAAATGCCCGTCGATGAACCCGCCGGACACCCCCTACCCGAGCCGGAGCGTCAGATCCCCATCCAGACGGCGGGTCAGATCGACCGGATCCCCGACCGACACGTGCAGCGGATTCACCTGGTAGGCCCAAACCTCGAAATGGGTCAGCGTCGCCTCGCCATAAATCGTCGCAAAAGCCCCATCCACCGCGTCCGCCCCGTGCGCCACCTTCACCCGGCCAATCCGCGGCACATTGTACCGCGGATCAAAAGTCAGCCATTCGTTCCCCAGATACACCTCGCTGTATGCGTGGAAATCCATGGGTGAACCCGGATCGATGTACCCGATGTCCGGCAGATGTCCGGTCACATAACGCGCCGGCAGGTTGAAGGCACGGCACAGGGCGATGGCCACATGGGCAAAATCCCGGCACACACCATGCCGCCGCCCGATCACCTCCGATGCCGACAGATCCGGTCGCCCGGAGGCGAACCGATACTCGATGTTGTTGTGGACCCAATCGCAGATCGCCTGCACCCGAGGCATCCCATGCGGCACCTGCCCAAACAGGTTCCATGCAAAATCCATCAGCTTGTCCGAATCGCAGTACCGGCTCGGCAACGTATATCGCAGCAGTTCCGATGGCAGCTCACCCACCGGCACGATCGGACCCCGCAACTGCCGGGTGTCAGGCATCGATGACACCGCCACCATGGCGTCATGACGGATCTCATTGCGCCCCGGCATCAGGGTGGATCGATACGTGATGTTCCCATGACTATCCTGGAACTCGTAGGAAGGGCGCCCGATCCCGAACGAAAGCCTCTCCTGCATGACCAACACCCGGCCTTCCAGGCGCGGCCTGAGCACGAACAACACGGGCGTCGGCACAGTCGTCTGATACGCCAGACTGCAGCCGACCCGCACAGTGAGATTCAGGGGAGTCCAATTCATCTTGAAATACGCCATTCCATAAGAGCGTGTAATACACCCCAACGCGACGCTCTTTCCGATATAAATCCACCGGATGCACAGGGTATCTGCCCCCATGGCACCCGATCAGACCCGGAAACCAACATCACCATGAGCAACGCTCATGGGTCGGCACCCCGGGCACCGCTCCCAGGTCGTCCATCCCATCCCACCGTTGTTCCCTCAGTTCCGGCTGCGACAGAGCCGGCGCACCAGGAGGAATCCGACGAGCGCACCCATCCCGACTCCGATGGCGATGGCCTGATAGGGGTATTGGTGAACCGCCGCATCCGTGGCCCGGCATCCATCCATGGCCTTGTCACGGGCGCGCCCGGACATCTCCTTGCACCGTTCCAGCGCCGTTCCCAGACGCTCGCGGGCCTCACCGATCTTCCCCCCCGCAACGTCGGCGGTGGCGACCATCAAGGCCCGGGCGTCGTACGCCAACTGGCTGATATCATCTGCAATGGCTTGGGTATGTTTATCCATAATCGTTTAACTAAGTTGTTTCTAAAATCTTCACGAACGTAAGGCAGGGCCCGTCCTGCGGCCCCGTCAGGAGATGGGGGGCCGCAGGATTCCCGTCCGCCACCGGCGGGCGTCACTTCACACGGAGTTTGTGACGCTGCACCGGCGACCGACGGGCGGTCCTTCTCTGAAACCTTTCATGGCACTCGCAGAAACTGCGGACCGGCTTCAGGGAAAATTGGTTTGTCCGGATCATGGGCCCGGGTTGGACGGTGCTGGAACCGGTTTCGGACGGTTGACCAGATAATCTACCAGTGACCGGATCTGGTTCTCAGGGAGCGGGCCGCCCTCAGCCTGGGCGAAGGCCGGCATCAAGGTGCCCGCTTTCCCATGCCGGATCCAATGATCCCAGTACTCGCGATCGGTCAGCTTCCCCAGCGCATCCAGGCTCGGCACCATGGTGGCCCGATGCTCGGAGTCATGGCAGATCCCACAGGCCAGGCCATACAGGGCGGCACCGGTCTGACCGATGGCGGGATGGACATGACACGAGGCACACTCGCCGCGGAAAACCGCCTGACGATCCGCCAGAGCCAATTCCTGGTTCCGCATCCGGTCCTCCGGCACGGTGATCACCAGGGAAAGCATGTTGGTTCCCGCCGTGGTGTCGACAAAGACGACCTTGCTGATGACACCGCGCTTGCCCCGGATGTCGACGTTCGCCTCGATCTGCCCACTGCTCCCGGGCGTTAGACGCCACGGAAGTGGCGGCATCCGGGCCGTGGTACAGCCACACGAGGGCCGGACCCCCGTGATGATCACATCGCCGGATGTCGCGGCATTGGTCAGCCTGAAGGTGAGGGGAATGTTGGTCTCACCCGGCCTAGCCGTGTGCTTCCTGACCAGGGTTTCCCACGCCAACGATCCGGCCATACCCGGATTCATACAACCCACCAGCGCCGCACCCAACAGGGTCAGCCATGCCGTCCGAACTCGATGGAGGAGGTTCATGAAATTCAAATCTGTTCCCTGCAAACTGTCAGACTGGAGGTGAACGCAGATCCCTGGAGAAGGATGCAGGGGGTTGGGATCGGCCCGCCCCGTCTGCAAGGATCTGCGTTCATCTCCGCTGTCCAGGCGCTCCGTCAGGAAAAGCACGGAAACCCGGCGAAAACCCAGCCGGAGGCATCCGCCCCCGGCCGGGATCATTTCATTCAGGACAACCCGCCTACTCCGTCACCAGCACCCGGTAGAAGCGACGCACACTCGGGCCGACAACGTCGGTCTTCGATGCGGTGCCGCCGGTTGCAGTCACATTTCCCGGGATGTCGATCCAGATCGGATCCTCCTGGTTCGCCTTGCATTGCAGGGTATAGGTGCGTCCCGCGACCGAGTCCCACGACACGGTGGCCACGCCATTCACCAGGCCCACGAAGGTGAGCATCGGCGGGGAGGACAGGTCGATGACACCTGCGCAGTTCGCCCGGGCAATCACGGTGCGGCCCAGGCAGGTATCCATGCCCGTGGCCTCGATGACGTCCTGGGACGGATTATCGTTGGAAGCCACGACATAACTGCCGTTGAACCGGGCGGATTCGCCCGGGGCCAGTTCAACCGGACCAAGGAGCGGAACCCGGACTCCGCTGGAGCGGGTACTGAAGACCACCACATTGGTCAGGTTGACGTCGCCGGTGTTGGTGATCGAACCAGTGAAACTGAACAGGCCGCCCACACCCACGGATCCAACCGGGCAGTTCTCAACCACCACCAGGCGCGGGATGGTCAGGATGGGACAGGCGGTCGAGGCACGATCCGTGACGGTGTTGCCGGAGCAAAGGTCACGACCGGTGGCGATGATGGTCTCGGTGATTTCACAGCAATCCATCGGAGCCAGAAACGTTCCGGTGAAGTTGACCGTCTGACCCGGCGCCAGGTTGATGGGACCGATGACCGGCGCGTTGTTGGTAGGCTGGTTGTTGACCACATACACATCGATCAGGGTCACATTGCCCGTGTTGCGCACCGTGCCGGTGAAGGTATAGAAGGTGCCAAAGCTGGGAAGAACCTCAGGACAGTTCTTGGTCACCTCAATGCCCGGAAGGGTCGCAATGGCCGGACAGATGGTGGTCGCACGGTTGGTCACGGTGACGCCGCAGATGCTGACGCCCGTGCCGATGACCGAATCGTTTCCGCAATAGTCGGCCCGGTAGATGTAGGAACCGGAGAACTCGGCGGATTCGCCGGGTGCCAGGGTGAGGGGTCCGATCATCGGGGCATCCGCACCCGTGCGATCATTGACCACATAGACATCGGTCAGGGTGATGTCACCCGTGTTCATGACGGTCCCGGTGTACTCATGCAGGACGCCCGGGATCGAGGGCACCAGCGGACAGACCTTCGTCACCGTGATCTGCGGCGAGGAGAGGACCTGGCAGGTCGAGGTCGCCGTGTCGGCAACCACCGTGCCCGTGCAGATGTCGCCGCCAGTGGCGGTGGCAGTGCTGGAGATGGTACAGCAGTTGACGGGCACCACATAGCTCCCGGAGAAGTTCGCGGACTCACCCGGCGACAGGGTCGCGAGGACGAGCACCGGTGAGGTCCCGGTGCGGCTGTTCCGCACCACGACATTGGTCAGCATGATGTTGCCGATGTTCTTCACGGTGCCGGTGTAATTGAGCAACTGACCCATCACACCCGCGGAGGGCGGGCAGGACTGGCTGACTTCAATCGCCGGCTCGGTCAGCAACGGGCAGGTGCTGCTCGTGGTGGCCGTGACATTCACCTTGCTGCAGTTGTCCATCGCAGCCGCAATCAGGGTGCTGGTGACGGAACAGGTGCCGATGGTCGGCAACGTGTAGCTTCCGCTGAAGCTGGCCGAGGCTCCCGGAGCCAGGCGGGCCACCGTGAAGACTTCCGTGGGGTTCGCAGCGCCGGACAACTTGCCCAGGGCATCCCACGTGGCACGACCGTCAAACAGGGTATAGGAAGCGCCCCGGAGGACCTTGTTCTCAAGACCCACCAACCGGGCGGGCACTTCAAGCCGCACCCATTGACCCGCCACAGGCAGTGCGCCCATGAATCGACGGCTGTCGGTTCCGTTCTGGCCGTAGTTGATGAGGTTCGCTCCCCAGTACGCACGGTGTTCCCAGCTCGTGCCGTCATTCCACTGCAACATCACCTCGCTCGGCAGGTTCGCCGGATCGATGTAGATATAGGCAATCAGGATGTCACCCGCGTTGACCGTCAGGCCATCAGTTGCACCCTCGAAGAAGTGCTGTCGACGACCGGACCCCAGGTTGGATTGATGAGCCCGGTTGCCACTGAACGGCGTCGGGTTCGATTGGACGAAGTTCCACGTGTCATTGCCTTCGACGCTCAGGGTCGAGCCAGCGGGGACGTCGTCGTCCGCCCACAACGTCGTCGTCGGCGTGCCGGCGAACCCGTTGCGATCATCGCTCACCACCACATTGGTCAGGGTGACGTTGCCCGTGTTCCGGACCGTCCCGGTATAGCTGAAGAGGCCGCCCGGACTGGCCGGGGACGGCGGACACTCCTGGGTGACCACCAGCGCCGGGGACGTCATCAGGGGACAGGTGACCGAGCGGGTCGCTGTGACGCCCAGGGTCGTGCAGGCATCCGTGCCGCTGGCATTCACCGTGGCGGACACTTCACAGACATCCATCGGGGTCGTGAAGCTCACCGTGAAGTTCGCCGAGGCGCCCGGTGCAAGGGTCGCCACCGTCAAAACCGTGCTGGGTGAGGCCTGTGAATTGACCACCGACACGTTGTTCAACGTGACGTTGCCCGAGTTCCTCACCGTGCCGGTGAAAACGATCTGTCCGCCCGTCGCGGACGGAACCGTCGGACAGTCCAGTGTCAGCGCCAGCAGGGGCGCCGTCGTCACTCCGCAGGTGACCACCGCCGTCGATGTCACCGATGCATCCGTGCAGATGTCCTGGCCCGTGGCAACCACCGTGGTCGTCACCGCACAGGCATCGGTCAGGGGCACCGTATAGGTCCCGCTGAAGGTCGCCGTGGCGCCCGGCGCGAGGGTCGCCACCGTGAACACCGTGGTGTTCGCCGCCGGACGGTCGCTGCGGACAACAATGTTCTTCAAGGGAATGTTGCCCGTGTTGCGCACCGTGCCGTTATAGGTCTGCACCCCACCCGGAGCCGCCACGTCGGTCGCACAGACCGTCGTCACCGCAATCAGCGGGGTCGTCACGATCGCGCAGGTCGAACTCGCCGAACTGGTCACCGGAACGCCGCAGATGCTCGTACCACGTGCCACCACACTGCTCGTCGTTGAACAATCCACCGGAGCCGTATAGCTGCCGGTATAATTCGCCGTCGCACCGGGAGCCAGCGTCGCCAGGGTCAACACCACGGTGTTGGCCGGCGAATCACTCACCACCGTGACGTTCGTCAGGGTCACATTGCCCGTGTTGCGGACCGTGCCCGTATAGACAAGCTGTTGGCCCGGCGAAACCGGTCCCACCGGACACACCTTGGTCACGGCGATGCCCGGGTTCAGCGACGTCGCGCAGGTCGCACTCGCACTGGCCATGACCGTCCGGGGATTGGACGTGAACTGGTCGGTACCCGTGGCCACCAGCGTGACCGTGTCGGTTGTACAGGGGTTCAACGGGTTGAAACTGCCCGTGAACGCCACCGTTTCACCGCGGAGAATATTGTTGGTGAACACCACGCGGAAGGATCCGTTCTCGTTGCTGTTCGTAACCGTCACCCCCACCAGCGTGTTGTTGCCGCAGTTGGTCACGAGGCCGGAGAAGCTGATCAATCCATCCTCACCGGTCGTTCCAAGACACGTGACACTGATGCCGATACAAGGCTGGCTGACTTCCGTGTTCACACCCTGATCACTGCCGCCCCGGCTGGGCGTGTCGTTCTGCAGGATGATGCCGTCGTCGAACGCCGTCGCACGGACCGATCCGTCAGACCGGATGTCCTGGGCCCGCACCACGTAGCTGACCACGTCGGCATAGAAGTCCGATTGGCCATTGCTCAGCGCAGTCCGCACCAAGGTGATGCGGTTGGTCACACCGTCCGGCGTGACAATTCCCGCCTGGATGTCGATGGCATCGCAAACAATCCGGGGAGATCCTGGGATCCCGTTGAAGACATTGACGCTGTACCGGATGGTATCGCCGATGTGCACGTCCGGGCTGCTCGTGAAGAGCGAGATGCCCAGGCCGCTGCCGGTACAACCCGGAGGTGTCTGCTGCGCCTGAACCTCGGTAGGAGCTGCAAACAGCAGGCCCATCAGGCCCGCCATCAGGCCCAGCAAACGCCTGGGTCTTCTGGGGGGTGATACGTGGAATTGGTCCGCTCCGTCAGGGGCGAACTCGCCCGGAGGCGAAGTGGATGGATGTTTGTTTTTCATGGGATTGCTTTGGAGTTTGTTACGGAAGGATTTTCTTTCTGGAGACCGGATCGGGGCTCGCCCGGCGCGGTCTTCAAATGGAAGGAGAATTGCTGATCTCAGGATCAAATCTTGCGGGATGGCCGGGTGTCTTCTCCATGGGGTGGTTCCCCTTGGGGTGAAGACCCCATGGCATTCGGCCCGCAGTGCCGAGCATCCAGAAGGCTCGGGAATCAAGAGCCGACTGCTTCCCGGGCTGGATCAGGGTCACCTCGACCGTTCCCCTACGGCGCCAAGGACTGCTGCGGTAACCCAAGCAAAAATGGCCGGCCGGCACCTGCGTGCCGCCGACCTTCCTGAGTATATAACCCGGATCCCGTTCAGATCCGCCCCATGAGCAACAGGATGATCAGGATGACGATCACCAGACCGAGCCCGCCACTGGGAAGGAATCCCCAACCCCTGCTGTGCGGCCATGCCGGAATGACACCGATCAACAGGAGGACCAGCACGATGAGGATTATGGTTCCAGTAGACATGATTCTAACTTCTCTTTGCGAAATCTTCCGACGCGAAATCGATTCTATACCATCGACCCGCCGCCACCGCCGGCATGTTTCAAGGGCCGGCCGCCAGCTTTCTACCAAGCCAGTATGGTTCAACCCGACCCACCCCTGAAACAGGCCAGCCGGTGACATCGATATAGGATCAGCGATGTTCTGCGCCATTGCCGGCGCCCGACTTTGCTGGCCTGTATAAGGGCCCGGATCGATCCAAAGGACCATAGGGTATTCACCCCAGAGTCTGATCCGATCCACCAGTTCAAGCGGGATTGTGGAAACCAACCGTCGCCTTGGAGAAGGCGGCATTGCCTTTCGGTTGACCCCGCGAATCCATCGAAGAGCCGTCTTTGCTCCTTCCTCCACGTCTCCGCGTCCACCCATGAATTGACTTCGGCCTATGGACAACTCCTCCGGGATCGATGTCATCTTCGCCGCATGCCACCCGATTTCGAGTCCGGGCTGATCCTGACCCGGGCCACCATCTGGCTGGCCATGGTCGGAGCGCTTCCCGGAAGAACCCAGGGACTCGGCCTGATCACCGAGTCGGTCCTCATCGACCTGCGCATCGACCGCATCAACTACGCCGGGATGAACCTCTGGGCCTCCCTCCTGGGATCCCTGTTCTGCCTCGGATTCGGACGTTGGCTGGATCGGTGGGGTGCGCGCGCCCTGTTGACCGGTATCGCCCTCGCCCTTGGCGGGGTCATTGGTTCCGACCACGCCTGCATCTGGCCATGGGTCTGTACGCCCTGCTGCTCAGTGTCGGCTTCATGATCGCCTTCCCGGTCGTGGGTTCGGCGGTGATCCAATTCGGTTGGCGCCCGGCCTGGGTCTGTTCAATGAAGCCATTCTCGCCGAACGCGGCTTCGCGGCCGGCATCTACCATCGCAGCCTGGTCATCACCGCCCTGACATCGCTGGCTGGCCAACCGCGGTTCCAGTCACCGACTCATGGCGGCAGCAATACCGCATAGGACTGCTGTCGCAACCCCCGTTCAAGAAGGCGCGCCACCTTCGGTTCGTCCTCAACCACCAGGAGGCGCATGTCTCCCAAGGCTTACGCGACCCGCCGACCCACCCAGATCCACGATCGAATACCAACCTTCACACCGCGGATCCCTTCACACCTCCACCGTCTCGCCCGTCGCCAGAAAATGGAGCCATCGGCCTGTCACCGGCTTTCCATGGATCCGTGCCAGCGCCAACGCATACACCGCCAGTTGCGGCCTGTAGGTCGCCGCCTTTTCCCGGGTGACCATTCCCGGCCCCACCCGATCGGTCTTGAAATCCAGGATCCAGATTTCTTCCGGACCGATCACCGCAAGATCCACCACACCCTGCGCCACCACGTACTCTTCCAAACCCAGGTCGACCGCCACCCGGAATCCCAAAGCCCCCAGGTCCGCACCCGTCAACCGCGCCGTGAACGGCACTTCCCGACGCACCCGACCCGCCTGTTCCCGGATGCGCTGGCCCAACTCCGATCCCCAGAACCGCTTCACCGCCTCCAGATCCACCAACGCACCCTCCGCCGCCTCCATCCAACCCGACTTCACCATCCGCTCCAGTTCATCCCGGATCCCTTCCATCGTTCCCACCTGATCCAGCCGCACCCCTTCCATGAATCGATGATGCGCCATGCCCCGTTCCACCGCCGTTCCATCCCGCGGATCCGATTCCCCATGCCGACTCCGTTGGCTGCGTTGGACGATGTCGATGCCATCCGGATCCTCGGCCATGCGTCGGCGCAATCCCGTGGCAGTGACCTTGGCGGGCTCCCGGGTCGCCGCCTGATGCGGGTAACCCGCTGATCCATCCTCCGATGGAGCCGACCCTGTTTTCCCGACCGCCATCCAGACCTCCGGTTGCTGCGGCAATTCCCGCCACAGCTTCCACTCAAAGCCATCGCCCTGCCCCGCGTCCCCCATTCCCCACCCGCTGCCCGCCCGATCCCCCAGCACCGGTCCCAGCCAATCCATCGGGGAGGTCGCCCCCTCGATGTCGGCCACCGCGAGCGGCTGATCCGATGCCGAACGCGAACCCGTCTCCAACCAACGTTCCGACACCGCCTTCTCCGAAGCCGAGCCCACCATCACCAGATGATCCGCCGCACGGGTCAATGCCACGTACAACAACCGCAGTTCCTCCCCCAACAACTCCCGACGCAACCGCCGCTGCGCCACCCACAACGGCAGGCTCGGATAGCGTCGTCCCCCCTCCCCCATCACCAGCGGGCACAACCCGTACCCGTCATCCCGCACCACCCGCGACGTCGTCAGGTCGCGCATCTGGAATCGCATCCCCAACCCCGATACCGCCACCACCGGAAACTCCAGGCCCTTGCTCCGATGCACCGTCATCAAGCGCACCGCCGATCCCGGATCGCCCCCGGCCGGTTCAGTCCGATCCTCCGCCTCTTCGTTCTCCAGCCAGACGAGGAACCGATACAACCCGCCGCGTGATCCCCGATCAAATCGGCGCGCCATTTCCAGAAATCGCCGGACATTTCCCACCGCCATCCCGCCGTCCCCGCCCCCCGCCGCCCACGCCTCATAACCCGTCGCGTCCAGTGCCGTTTCCAATGCCACCGCCGCCCCTTCCCGGATCGCCACCTGTCGCCAGGCCGCATGCTGCGCCAGGAATCGATCCACCCGATCCCACGCCACCCCGATCCCTTCCCCCAAACCCGCCGCCACCTCCCGTCCCTTCAACCGAAACCGCAGCAACCTCGTCCACCAATCCATCCGTCGTTCCCCCGTGCTGCGGATCGCCACCAACGCATTCACATCGCCCAACCCCACCAACGGCGAACGCAGCACCGCCAACAGCGGGATGTCCTGCAACGGATTGTCCAACACCCGCAACAGGTTCCTCAGATCCGCCACCACCGGCACCTCGAAGAACCCCGCCTGCCGCGCCACCAACGGAATCCCCGCCGCCCGAAACTCCGCCACATAATCCGCCGCACGTCCCCGCTCCGACCGCAGCAATACCGCCATGTCCGACCATTCCACCGGTCGCATCCGGCCCAGGCCCCGGTCCCACACCGGCAATCCGCCCTCCTTCAACTCACGGAATCGCGCCGCCACCAACCGCGCCTCGGCTGCCGCCGTCGACAACGGGATTCCCTGCGCATCCACCCGTTCATCCTCCTCGTCCGCTCCCGTTCCCCCGGCGCTGCGCGTCACCACCCGCACCTGGAAATCCACCCGCGGTCCTCCATCCGATCCCGTCGCCAACGCCACCCGATCGGTCGGCGCACCGAACTGGAGTTCGGCATCGGGACCGTACCCGACCCCGCCGACCTCTTCGCGCAGCAACCGACGACACACGCCATTCACGAACCCCAGCAACGATTCCGCCGAACGGAAATTGCCGGTCAACGGGATCACCCGGCCTTCACCCCCGGGAATCGACCAACGCCGCGCCGTCTCCTGGAACAGGCGCGGATCCGCCAGGCGAAACCGATAGATGCTCTGCTTCACGTCCCCGACCAGGAACCGGTTGCCCATGGCTCCATCGCGGCTCACCGCCCTCAAGATCGCCTCCTGCGCCGCATTGAGATCCTGGCATTCATCCACCACCACCATCTCGTATCGCGCCCGGCACGCCTCTGACACCGTTGTTCCCCGGCGCATCAACAGTTCCAGCGCCCACTGTTCCAGATCTGAAAAGTCGACACCCGACCGCAACCGCTTCTCCTGCTGGAACGAGTCCCCGAACCCGCGAACCACCCGCAACAATTCCTGCATCGCACCACGACAACGTTCCCAATCCTCCTGCAACGGCTCCGCTCCATCCGCGCGCCGGGCCAGGGACCGCAGGAATCCCGCCTCTCCAAAAAACATCTCCAACGGCGCCCGCTCCACCGTCTTCTTCCGCGGCGTGTACTCGGCCGGATCCTCCACCAATGCATCCAGCAAATCTCCCCGCGCCTCCTCCCCCGCCGCCACCAGGGCCTGCAACACTCCCAGGCGCCGCTCCACCAACCGGTTGGTCATCCGATGTGCCTCCAACCGTTGACCCCAATCCTTCGCCCAGTCCGTCACCGATTCCCGATGCCACTGCCGCCACATCGCTGCGTCGGGTTCCGACCAGAACCGTTCCTGCTCCGTCAACCAACGCTCCGGATCTTCCAGGGTCCGCGCATGGTTCCACAGTTCACGCACCGTTCCCCACAACGAGGCCAGGCTGGAATCAAACCAACCCTCCACCAACCCGCGGAAGGCACGTCCCGCATCGCCCTCGTCCGAAAGCCATTCCTCCACCCGACGCCCCCAGACCGTCCGCGCCAGGCGTCCCGCCTCGACCTCGTCCAGGACTGCCACCTGGGGTTCGAGTCCCAACTCCATTCCATGCTCGCGCAACAGGCCGAGGCAGAACGCGTGCAACGTCCCGATCGAAGCCAGTTCCAGTCGCGCCAACTGTTCCGCCCAGAATCCTTCCCCCGGTCCCGACAACTCCTCCAGACGCTGTCGCAGACGCGACCGCATCTCCGCCGCCGCCGCCTCGGTGAAGGTCACCATCAACAACCGATCCGCCGACACCGGTTGATCCCGTCGCGCCAACCGATCCGCCACCCGGGCCACCAGGGTCGACGTCTTGCCCGTGCCGGCCCCGGCCATCACCAGCACGTTGCCCTCGGCCGCGATGGCCAATGCCTGTTGTTCAGTGGGAGCCATGGGGCGGGAAAGGGCGGAGGAAACGGCTAGGCATTGGGGCTTGGGGTGGTGTCGGCATCGGCAACACGACGCAGCCATTCCCAGGAATAGAGACCGGTGCTGTGACCGTCCTTCCACACCGGTTGCACCGCATAACCACCCACCGGATTCAACCGCCCAATCTCGAAGGCGCCCGGGCCATAAGGCCTTTCGGGCGCCTTGTAGAGCTTGCCGAAGATATCCTTCTCACCGAGGCAGGCGGCACACGGACAGAACCGCCGCAACGTTTCCAGTCGGACAAAGTGTTCCGATCCATCCGCCCACTTCACCGCCAACTCCTGACCCACCACCTGCATGTCCACCGGTTGCATGGAACCACTCTGCCCCCGCCCACCACCCCGGGCCAAGCCCGGCCCTTCGAGATCCCACGAACAACCCCCAGGGAACCCGAAGTGCACTGGAGCGCATTCGTCCCTTTCGTCCCTTTCGTCCATAAAAACACAAACGGGGCCGGCATCACTGCCGACCCCGTTCACAGACGGTCACTGGGATCCCGATGGGATCAGGCTTCGGGAGCCGGGTTCGACACCGGCAACGGAGCGACGTCCTCGATCTTTGAATTCATCTCGATGAAGTCGAGGACCTTGCCGGTGAGGATGTCCTGCCGGATTTCACCCACGGCATTCTTCTCCTGGATCATCTTCACCATCTTGTCCGGGGTCACATTGTTCTGCTGGGCCAACTGCAGCACGCGCTGGGTCAGTTCCCGGTCTTCCACCCGCAGGCCTTCGGTCGCCGCGATGCGGCCCAGGATGAACGCGGCCTTCACCCGTTCCTTGGCGGTGTCCGTGGCGTTGCGGAAGATCTCGTCGCGCTTGCCATCGACCGCTTCCTTGGAAACGCCGCGTTGCTGGTTCTCGTTGACGATGTTGTAGACGATGGACTTGGTCTCGGAGGCGACCACGCTCTCGGGCAACTCGCATTCCACCTGCGCCAGCAACTGCTTGAGCATCTGGTCACGGATCGAGCGTTTCTGGCGCATGTCGTATTCGCGCTGCAGATCGCGCCGGATCCCGACCATCAGGGTTGCCACGTCCGTCGCTCCAAACTGCTTGGCAAACTCGTCGTTCACCTCGGGCAGGAGCTTCTCCTTCACCCCCAGCACATCGACCTCATAGACCACCGTGAGACCGGAGAGTTCCGGATGCACGAAATCCGCCGGCAAGGTCACCGTCACGGTCCGCTTGTCGCCCTTGACCGACCCGACCAGGGGTTCGGTAAAGCCGGGCAGGAAGGAACCCTCCTTGATCAGCACCCAGGTGTTCTCCTTCTTCGTCAGACCCACCGCCGTCGGCGCGATCTCCGTCAACGCCTTGCCGTCCGTGGTTCCGCTGTAGCTGATCATCGCCACATCCCCATCCTGCAGGGGCCGCTCCACGTCGTTGTAGGAAGCGTTCTGTTCGCGAAGGATTCCCAGGGCGCGTTCCACATCCGAATCCGTCGCCACTGCCAACTCGCGGCGCACGGCCAGTCCCTTGTAATTCGGCAACTCGAATTCCGGCTCCACCTCGACCGTGGCGGTGAATTGCGCCGACTGGTTGCGACCGAACTGCTGCTCCTCCACATCGAGGGTCACCACCACCCGCAGCTTTTCCTGCTGCACCGCCGTGCGGAACGCGTCATCGACCACCTTCTTGCGCGCCTCCTCGACGATCCGCGGCTCGTGCGAGCGCGTGATCAGGTGCTTCGGAGCCTTGCCCGGCCGGAAGCCGGGAAGCTGGACGGCCTTCTGGAATTGGCCCGTCACCTCGTCGAAAATCGCGTTGACCTTGTCAGCGGCGATCTCCACCCGGAGGAGTTTCTTGCATGGACCGAGCTGCTCGACGGAAACGTTCACAATGATGCCTTTGTACGGACTGAAAATGACGCCGCCCCGGCAATCCCGGGACGGCAAAGAGCGCGGAGACTAGGGAGCCCCGTTCAAGACGGTCAAGGCGTTGTTTTGATCACCGGCAGGCTCGCCGCCGCAATCGCCTGTCCATGCCGCTTCTCCTTTTCGTCCGGCACATGGAACCGCAATCGACCCGCCAACTCCGGAAACTCCTCCCGCAACACCTCGCGCGCCCCCGTCAGGATCACATCACCGCCCGGCCCCGAAGTCACCCGACCCAGGATCAACAGGTGATCCATCTCATAGAAATCCGCCCAGTGCCCCACCGCATAACCGAGGTAAGTCCCGATGGTCTGGTACACCCGCAGCGCCCGTTCATCCCCGGCCGCCATCAACGCCTGCACCACCTTCAACTTCTCCGGCAAGGGCAACCCTGCCTCCACCTCGATCCCCGCCGGTCCCAGCAACCGTCCCACCGCCTGCTGGCTGAAATACTGGACCCCGCACCCCGCATCCCCACTCCACTCGTCCTTCGGTCCATCCACCCGATAATCCACCGGCGCAAACGCCAACTCATTCAACCACGTCGTGATCCCTCCGTCCGCCGTCACGAACCCCGCCGCCGTGCTCGTGCCCATCGACAATCCCAACACCGAATTCACTCCCAGCGACATCGAAGCCGCCAACGCCGTCACTTCCCCATCGTTCACCACCTCGAACGGAATTCCCCCGCACTCCTCCTTCAACCGCAGGAACATCTCCTTCACCCGCCCCTCGAAGTCCTCCTTCGACACCCCACGGAACAACGAGGCCACCTTCACCCGGTTGTTCACATAAACCCCCGCCGCACTCCCCCCGATCGCATCCACCCGCGGCAGATGTTCCGCCGCGCGCCGCAGCGAATCCAGGATCCCGTCGTGATGATACCCGGGATCCTTCTGGAAATAGGGATCCCAGACCACCTCCTCGGAATACACCACCTCCCCGTTCTTCACCGCCGCCACCTTCCGATCCGACCCGCCCAGATCGAATCCGATCCGGCATCCGTCCAGATGCCGGCCCAGCGGAGCCGTGGTCGACCGGGCCACGGGCAGATCCCGCGCGGCTTCCACCTTCACCGGATGATCATAGATCCGTTCCCCGATGATCTCGGAATCGAACCGACCGACCGCCGTGGCCCGGTAATGCCTCTCCAATTCCTCGGCCAGGCCGGACGGTCCATCCACCCAGACCCGCCAACCTCCAAACGCCCACAACAGGAACTTCACATAACGTTCCAGGAAGAATCCGTTGGCGGCCGAGTTCTCATGCCTCACGTCCAGCACCCGCATCGTGAACCGGAACACCGATCCGTCCGCCTGTTCCAATGCCAGTCGCACCGGCACGGTCGCCTCCGCTTCAAATGCCCGCCGCGCCAACACCGCCGGACGAAAACCGGCATCCAGCACGGGACGGATCTTGGGCTCAATCAGGTATCGCGAGATCATGTTCCTCAGACGCACTAAATGCCCCAAGGCTCGTCGCCAACCAAGCCCGGAGTGTGTTTCCCCTGCGATCTCACATTTCCCGCGCCCGTTTTCAAAAGTGGCGATAGCCTCAACCCATGTCGCCCCGTCAACGCCCCCTGATCCTGGCCATGGCCGGACTGGCCCTGGCGTGGCTGCTCGCCTACACCGGCTTCCGCCTCGTCCGATCCCTCAAGCCCACCCCGGACAAGGTCCGCGCCCTGATCCGCTCCAACGACCTCTCTTCACTCACCCCCGAACAACGCCGGATCGTCCTGCGCAAACTCGCCGCCCTCCTCAACCAGTTGTCTCCCGAAGACCGGCGCACCGCCCGCATGGCCCCGGAATGGCGCACTTTCCTCGATCAGATGACCGATGCCGAAAAGGCCGAACTCCTGGAGGAAACCCTGCCCTCCGGCGTGACCCAGATGCTCGCCGCCTTCGAGCAGATGCCCGAAAACAAACGTCGCCAGGCCATCGAGGATTCCGTCCGACGCCTCCGTGAAGCCCGCTTGCAGGCCGATCCGGATGCCGATGCCGCCTCCTCCACCAATGGCTCACTCAACGGCATGGAACTGACTCCTGAACTCCGGGAAAAGGTCGTCAGCACCGGCCTCAAGACCTTCATGGACCAGGGCTCCGCCGACACCAAGGCCCAGCTCCAGCCCCTGCTCGAAGAACTCCAACGTTCCATGGAATCGGGTCGCGGCTTTCCCCGACGACGCCCACCGGGCCCGCGATGACCCATCCCACCCATCGCCCCCCCATTCGTCGGGTCGCCTTCACCCTCATCGAATTGCTCGTCGTCATCGCCATCATCGCCATCCTCGCCGGACTACTTCTCCCGGCCATCGCGCGCTCCACCGAGACCGCCCGCGCCACCGCCTGCCTTTCCAACCTCCGCCAGGTCGGCGTCGCCCTCCGCGTTTACCTGGACGAAAACGACAACCGCTTTCCCGTCATGCTCAACCGCTCCCGGGAAACCAATTCCATCTCCTCCAACTCGGTCGAGGTCGTCCTCCAACGTCACCTCGGCAATGTCGCCGTGCTCCGATGCCCGTCGGATCGCGAACGGGTCTTCGACGAAACCGGTTCCTCCTACTTCTGGAACTTCCTCCTCAACGGTCAACGCGCCGATGAACTCCGTGTCATGGGCCTGCCCGTGCGCGAAAACGGCGTCGCCCTGTTCAGTGACAAGAACGACTTCCATGCGCGCCGCGGCCCCGGGCGCGGCAAGAACCACCTGTATGCGGACGGCGCCGTGAAATCCTTTTTCACCCTCGAAACCGATCCCACCCGACCCCAGCCATGATCGAACTCCGGCAGGTCACCAAGGTCTTCGGCGGCAGGACCGCCGTGCATGCCCTCGATCTCGCCGTCGCCCGCGGCGAGATCTTCGGACTCCTCGGCCACAACGGCGCCGGCAAGAGCACCACCATCGGCATGCTCCTCGGCCAGGTGTGGCCCACCTCCGGCTCCGTCCAGGTCTGCGGCCATGACATCTCCCTCCAACGCGCCAAGGCCCTTCATCGCGTGGGTGCCATCTTCGAAACCCCCATCTTCTACGATTACCTCTGCGGCCGTCGGAACCTCGAAATCCTCTCGACCTATACCGGCATCACCCCGGCCCGGCGCATTGATGAGGTGATCGAATGGGTCGGTCTCGCCGGACGCGAACGCGCCGCTGTCCGCACCTATTCCCATGGCATGCGCGCCCGCTTGGCCCTCGCCCAGGCCCTGTTGCCCGGACCCGAACTCCTCATCCTCGACGAACCCACCAACGGCCTGGATCCGGAGGGCATCCATGAGATGCGCGGCACCATCCGCCGCCTTCACGTCGAGCTTGGCCTCACCATCCTGCTCTCCTCCCATCTCCTCAGCGAAGTCGAACAACTCTGCTCCCGCATCGCCGTCGTTCACCAGGGACGGAAAGTCTTCGACGGCACCCTCGCCGAGACACGACGGACCGAGTCCTGGATCGACGTTGAGCTGGACCGGTTCGACGACGCGGCGAAGGGATTGATGGCGGCGGGTTGGATCACGGCGGTGGAGGGCGGATGCCGGATGGCGTTGGCGCCGGGAGCCACCGTGCCGGTCGTGACCCGTTGGCTGGTGGAGAACCGGTTTGAAGTGTCGGGAATAGCCCGCGAACAGCAGACGCTGGAAACCTTCTACCTATCGCTCGTGAAAGCCGCCCGGGCCGACGACGCCCGCAACTGACCTTTCCATGCTGCATCTCCAACTCCGCAACGAACTCTGGAAGTTGTTCGGCAAGAAACGGACCTATATCGGGTTCGCCATGTTCGTCCTCGCCCAGTTGGTGATCCTGCTGGTGTTCCGATTCTCCCGCGCCTCCAGCGGGATGGGCGCCCTGCTGGAGAACAACGGCTACGACATGACCTCGTTCCTCTCGCCGTTGACCGCGGCCACCTTCACCAACTTCTGGCTCGCCTACCTTCTACTGCCCCTGTTCGGAACCCTCGTCGGCGGCGACCTCGTGGCGAAGGAAGCCGAGGATGGAACCCTGCGACTGATCCTCGCCCGACCCATCTCACGGCTGCGGTTGCTGGCATTGAAATGGGTGGCCGGCGCCCTGTTCTCCCTGCTGCTCACCCTCATGCTCGGCCTCACCGGCCTGTTGCTCGGGCTCACCTGCTTCCCTTGGGGCGGCCTCTTCTATTTCGTCCCGGGCGAATCCTTCGCCGTGTTCGAACCCGGCACCGGCCTGATCCGATACTCAGCCGCACACCTGTTGATGGCGCTCAAGGCCATCTCGGTCATGGGCCTCTCCTTCTTCTTCGGCTGCTTCAACGTCAAGCCTGCCGCCGCCACCATCCTCGCCCTGTCCCTGATCTTCCTCAGCTTCATCCTGATGAACATCCCGTGGTTCGCCGACCTCAAGCCGTGGTTCCTCACCTATCACCTGAACCTCTGGCAACAGGTCTACGGCGACCCCATCCAGTGGGGGCGCATCGGCGAATCCCTGTTCCTCCTCGTCGGCTTCAACGCCACCTTCTTCGCCGGCGGCGTCGCCGTCTTCAGCGTGCGCGACATCAAATCCTGACAGTCCCCCACCCTTCCCCATCTTCCTCGGCGTTCTCCTCGTCTCCGCGCGAAACCCTCCCCGTCCCATCCCTGACAGAAAACGGATCCCGCAGAGACGCTGAGGCGCGGAGTTGTCTTCCCGTGGGCCGATCCCGAACAACTCCACTCCACTCCTTCGTGCCTCCGTGTGAGTCGTTCCCACCCTGATCCCCAGAGACGTCGCGAGCGTTGCGCCGTTGCGTGAACCCCCCAACCCCAACCCCCATGAAATTCCTGCATCCTCCCTGAAACTCTTCCCAAAGATCCCGGGTTCGGGGACGCAGCACTTGCAAAAGGCGCATCATGAATACCTCCATCCTCCGCATCCCCTCCCTCTCCTCCCCCCGCATCGCACGCCGCCCCCGCAGTACCTCCGATCATCAGGAACCCATCCGCGCCTATCGACGGGCGTTGCGCGCAGCCGAACAGGCCGCCTGGGATGCCACCCGACCCGACCCCGTCCGACCCGTGATCGAACCCGCCTCCAACACCACCCGGTTCCTCTTCGGATTGCTCATCGCCACGGCCACCGCAGCGGTCCTGCACCAGGGCGTCTCCCATCCTGAACTCCTCAACTGGATCAGCCAGTGGATCGGCTGAAGCCTTCCGATCACCTTCGTTCCGTCGCGCGATCCAGCAGCCGGATCAACAGCATCAGTCCGATCACGGCGACCAGCACCACCCAACCGGCGATCTCGAGACTGGTGAACCGCGCCAGCGCCCCCACCCCCGGCGACAGGATTGCCGAACCCAGGTAAGCCGCCGCCGCCTGTCGTCCGATCACCACCGGCGTGGCGTCCACCGTGAATCGACGCGGGGTCTCATGCATGAGCCCGGGATATACCGGCGCCAATCCCAACCCGCACAAGCCCAGGGCCACGAACGCCAACACCCCGTTCGTCGCCACGATGAACAGCACCGATCCCATCGCGGCCAAGGCCAGGCCCGCCTGGATCACCCGCCGGTTTCCAAACCGATCCACCACCAACCCCAGCACGATCCGACCCACGGTGATGGACCCGAAATAGGCCGCCACACTCCATCCCGCGGCCGACTGCGGCATTCCACGCGATACCACCAACACCGATCCCGCCCACAACCCCAGCGTCGTCTCCGCTGCCACATACAGACCGAAGGCAGCCGACGACATCCAACCCGCCGCCGATCCCGCCGTCGCCGTCCCGAACCGGATCTCCCCTGATTCCGATCCCTCTCCCGGAACGGCATCGGGTTGCTCCCACCATTTCAGGCTGAACAGGAAGAGCACGGCGAGGAAACCCTGCATCCCCGCGATCAACGCATAGCCACCCCGCCAACCGTAGGGGGAATTGATCAGGCCCGTGATGATGATCGGACCTGCGGTGGCGCCCACTCCCCACGAGGCGTGAAGCCAGTTCATGTGACGTCCGCTGTAATGGCGCGCCACATAACCGTTGAGTCCGGCATCCACCGCCCCCGCACCGATCCCGAGCGGAATCGCCGCCGCAATCAACCACCCCAGCCCCAGTGATCGGGCCACGATCACCTGGGCAAGCGCCGTCAGCATGCAACTCGCCAAAACCACCGGGCCGGTGCCGAAACGACGCAGGAACCAGCCACTCGCAAGGCTCGATCCCGCCGACAACAACGTCACCAGGATGAGCATTGAGCCGGCCAGTTCCACCGGCACCCCCAGGTCCAGATGCATCCGGGGCCACGCAATCCCAAAGGTGCCATCCGGCAACCCGATGCTGACGAACGCCAGATAGATGACCGGCAACAGCAGGCGGGACGGGTTCTTGGAGATGACACCGCTCATGGATCACCGGTCAACTCGTGCCACACCTCCCTGAAGCGCAGGCTGGAACTCACCCTCCCGACACTGATGCCCGTCGTGAAACACGCCCACCAGACCTCAAACTTTTGTTGCAGGTGCAACAGAAAGTTGAGCGTTGGCATCACGCCATCCGATGCGTTCCCGGCGCTTCAAACGTGCTGCGAGACCCCTGCAAACCCCCACATCAGACCTGCTTGCGACGCCACATGGCCACGAACATTCCGTTTCCGCCGGTTTCATGCGGCCAGAACAGACGCTGGGCCACCGGCGGATTCTCCGGCAGGAACGGGTCGGCGAACGGAACCGGTTCAAACTCCGGATGCGCCGTTCCAAAGGCCGTCGCCACCTCGGATGTCTCTGCCCGGGTCACCGTGCACACCGAATAGACCAGGCGCCCGCCCGGCTTCACTGCCTGGGTCGCCTTCTCCAGCAAACGCAACTGGCAGGCCGCCAGTTCCGCCACGTCCTTCGAGGTCGCCGTCCAGCGCGCATGCGGATTGCGGCCCCACGTTCCCAAGCCACTGCAGGGCGCATCCACCAGCACCCCATCAAAGGGATCAGGGCCCGGCACCGGATGCTTCTCATCCCACACCACCGCCTTCACCAGGTTGGTCTTGGCCCGGGTCACCCGCTCGTGCAATCGCTCCAATCGCCACGATGCCCGGTCCGTCCCCAATACCTCGCCCTTCCCCTGCAACAGATCCGCCAGGTGCAAGGTCTTGCCGCCTTCCCCCGCACACATGTCCCACCACCGTTCACCCGGGGTTGGCGCACAACACAGTCCCACCACCTGCGACGACACATCCTGGATCTCCAGTTCGCCCCGGTGGAATGCCCCGGTCCGGAACAGGTCGCGTGTTCCCCGATACTCCACCGAATCCGGCAACACGCCTTCCACCGCATCCTCCGGTCCACCCAGCGTCAACGCCAGGCGCTTGGCCGTTCCCGGACGCGCCCGCAGCCACAACCGCGGTTCCCGTTGCAACGCACGCACCCATCCGATGGGCACATCCACCACCTCCTTCACCCACTCCGGAATGGCGCCCGCCAACAGATCCTCGTCCGGAAATGCCTGCGGATGCCGGCTGTACGTGTCCGCATAGCCCATCGCCTGGTCCAACCGCTTCTCCAGGATCCGCGCCGGGTCCAACCACTCCTTCCAGCGGTAATACGCGAACACCGCCCGGCTGATCCAACGCGCATCCGCCGGTCTCAACCCATCAATGTTCCTCAGTGTGGTCCGCATCTCCCGGTCCGCCGGCCGTCCATCTTCGGAACGGGCCACGATCCGCGCCGCCCACGACGCCGGCGTCCGACGCGCCTCCCGCCGCTTCTTGAAGGCCTCGACCTTCATGCCCGGAGTAGGCGGCGGAGTGTCCTGGTGCGGTTCACCCGGTTCACGAACCTGCGGGCGCGAAGGTCGCGGCCCATGCGGCCGTTGCCCGCCGTCGCGCGGCGGATAGGGCCGACCTCCTCCGTCTCCACCACCCGGCCGAGCCCCCTGACCGTACGGTCGCGGAGCGCGTGGCCGATCATCAAAGGGAGCCTGTCCCTCCGATCTCATCCCATAAGGCTGCCCTCCTCCACCCGGCCCGCCCGGGGGCCGTCCCCCGCCCGGAGCCTGTCGAAACGTCGAAGGATCATCGATCCGGTTGATCGAGGAACGGGGTCCCCATGGACCGGCGAAACGCGGGCCCGTCTTCGGCTCCCACTTCTTCGGTGCCCTCGGCCCATCGGGCGTCGGAGCCTGTCCCTCCGGCCTCAATCCGAAGGGTTGCTCACCCGCTCCGCCGCCACCCACGGGCCGGGGGCCGACCGGGCCCCGACCGTAGGGCCGTTGCGCTCCGAACCCCTGCCCGTCCGTTCGGGGTCCGGGCGGCCGTGATCCCCACGGCTCCCGACGTTGCGGGCGCGGACCGCCCTGACCCGCACCCGTTCGGGGTCCATATCCCTGCTGGCTCCCGCCACCGGCCGAATCCTCCGGACCCGGTCGTGGACCGCCGGGTCCGGGCGGACGCGGACGACGCTGCGAACCCGGAGCGGGACGGGACGAGGAACCCGACGGCTTTTTTCCGCGGGGATCATGGACGGAAGCCCAGAAGGGTTGGCGTTTGGGGGGACGGGAATCGTTCATGGCTGTTGGGGGGAAAGGGAAAGCTTCAGGCGCTGGGCATGGATACGGGCGACGACGCCCATGTAATTGTCGGGCTCGGCAAGTTGAGCGGCCTTGCGGATGTGTTCATCGCGCTCGGCCATCTTGCCTTCCGCCTCGAAAAAGAGACCGAGATACAGGTGTGCGTAAAATTGCTGCACCTTGCGGATGACGTCGTCATCCGCCTTGTCGGCCACCTTCAACACGTCCTTCGGGCTGGCCTTGCCGGCGAAGAGCTGCTGGATCTCCTTCATCGGGATCCGGCCATCGCGCTGGATGGGAATCAACTGGGCGCGTGCCTGGGGCAGGCCCTTTTCACGGGCGGTACAGAGGAAATGCCAGGCGGCATTCTCAACATCCTGGGTGTTCACCGTCTGGTGCACCTCGAACTGTTTCCGCGCATCCTCGAACCGGCCCACGTAGTACAGGGCGATTCCCCGTTGCCAGTTCTGGGGCACCAGGCGCGGCGTCAATTCGTTCGCCTTGTCGAAATCCGCCACCGCCTCCTCCAACCGTCCCAGGCGGAACCGTCCCTGGGCCCGTTCCTGCCTCAACCACCCCGAATCCGGTTCCAACCCGATCGCCGCCGTCAGATCGGCATCCGCCTGCGCGCGCTGTCCCAGAAAGGAATACATCTGTGCCCGCGCACTCCACAAACGCGCATTCTTCGGCTCCAGACCGATCGCCTGCGTCGCCGCTTCCATCGCCTGGTCCACCTTGCCCGAACGCCACAATTCCAACACCACGTCAATGTGGTTGGTCGCGTCCGCCGCATGCGCCGACCCAAGGGTCAGCCACGCCAGCATCATCAGGATTCCCCGCTTCATTCCAGCAACCCTACCCCTCCCGATGGCCATGAGTCCAAGGGTTCCCATCCCGTCAACAGCCGCGTCGGCTCCAGGTCGAACACCGTCCGCCCCATCGGCCGACTCGTCGCAAACACCACATGGAACCCCGCCGCCATCGGAACTTCCACCGCCGCCGCCACCAACCGTCCCGCGTCACCCGCACTCAGATAGGTATCCTGCGCAATGGGTTCCCCTTCGATCTCCGCCACCTGCCCCGCATCGCGCGGGCACCATCCAAACCGCACCGCCACCACCTCCAACCCATGATCCCGCGCATACGAATAGCCCGCCGCCTCCATCATCACCTTCGTCGCCGCATACCACCTCAAGGGAGTCATTCCATCCGTCACCCGCACCGGCCAGGGACCTTCGCGTGATTGCCGGAAGTTGACCTGGATGCTGCTCGCCAAGACCCAGCGCCGGATCCCCGCCTCCGACGCCGCTTCCATCACCCGCCGCAAGGCCGTCACGTTGTCCGGGACCAGGCACTGCTCAAAATCCGCGTCCTGCGGCGTCGCCGCCAGATGCACCAACGCCCCGGCCTCGCCCATCATCTCCCTCAACGCCGTTTCATCCTCCAGGCCAGCCACCCGATGCGGCACGCCGCCCGGGGTGGGAACCCGGTCGAGCCCGCGCACCGGCCGACCCGCCGCCAGCAATCCGGCCACGACGGCTCGCCCGATGCGTCCGGCCGAGCCGGTGACGAGCACGGGAGAGCGTTCAGGGGATGGGGAAGGATTCATGCTGGAAACGTCGACTTGATCCGCGGAACTCGCGGTTCACACGGATCATGAGGGAGTCCGAAGAGGGGACCAGACAGGATTCAACCTGACGCTTCCAAGCCGCCGGGTTGCCCCTCGACCTGCGCAATCGGCGCAATCGGCGCAATCGGTGGACACCCCAACCCGTCCCTCGCCTCCCAACCCGTCAGGCCTCCGCCATCAACTGGCGCAGGACGAAGGGCAGGATCCCGCCGTGCTGGTAGTAATCGATCTCGATCGGGGTATCGATCCGGCAACGCACCGGCACGTTCTCCACCGTGCCGGCCGTCCGGGTGATGCGCAGCACCAGGTCCTGCTGCGGGCGGATGGTGTTGTCCAAACCGATGACATCGTAGGACTCGGTCCCATCGAGGCGCAGGGTCTGTGCGGTTGTGCCTTCCTTGAATTGCAGGGGCAACACGCCCATGCCCACGAGATTGGAGCGGTGGATCCGTTCGAAGCTCTGGGCCACGACCACTTTCACCCCCAACAGGTTGGTGCCCTTCGCCGCCCAATCGCGGCTGGAGCCCGTCCCGTATTCCTGCCCGGCAATCACGATCAGCGGCGTGCCGCGCTTGTGGTATTCCACCGCGGCATCATAGATCGCCAACTTCGTCCCCTCCGGCTGCAACAGGGTGTTGCCACCCTCCTCACCCCCCAGCATCAGGTTCTTGATCCGTACATTGGCAAACGTTCCGCGCGTCATGATCCGATCATTGCCGCGACGGCTGCCATAACTGTTGAAGTCTTCCCACGTCACCCCGTTCTCCAACAGGTAACGCCCCGCCGGCGACGTCTTCTTGATCGCACCCGCCGGTGAGATGTGGTCCGTCGTGACCGAATCCCCGAAGATCCCCAGCGCCCGCGCCCCGGTGATGGGCCGGATCGCACTGGATTGGAGACTGAAGTCGGTGAAGAACGGCGGCTCCTGGATGTAGGTGGAAGCCGTGTCCCATCCATAGACCAGGCCGGTCGAAGCCGGGATCTCGTTCCACTTGGGATTCTGCGCCGCGAAATCCGTGTACAGGCTGCGGAACACCTCGGGCGTCAACGCCGACTGCATCGCGTCCCGCACCTCGGCCAGGGTCGGCCACAGATCCGCCAGATAAACCGGGTTGCCATCCGAACCCGTGCCCAATGGCTCACACGAGAGATCGATGTCCACCCGACCCGCCAGGGCAAACGCCACCACCAGCGGGGGTGACATCAGGAAGTTGGCCTTGATCGAGCCATGCACCCGCGCCTCGAAATTGCGGTTGCCGGACAACACCGAGGCCGCCACCAGATCGTTCTTCACCACGGCATCCTCGATGCCACCATCCAACGGGCCCGAATTGCCGATGCACGTCGTGCAACCGTATCCCACCGTCTGGAAGCCCAACCGGTCGAGGAATGGCTGCAAACCGGTCTTGGTCAGGTAATCCGTCACCACCCGCGATCCCGGCGCCAACGACGACTTCACCGCCGGATGCGTCTGCAGGCCCCGTTCCACCGCCTTCTTCGCCAGCAACCCCGCCGCCAGCATCACGCTCGGATTGCTGGTGTTCGTGCAACTGGTGATGGCCGCGATCAACACCGACCCATGTCCCAACGAGGTCGGCACGCCGCTCGGCGACGACACCCCGGCACGGCGTGTCAGGTATTCGCCACGCGACTTCCCAAATCCGTTTTCCGCCACCGGCCGGCTGAATGCCTGGAAGAATTCGCGCCGCATGTCGCCCAGTTCGATCCGGTCCTGCGGGCGCTTCGGCCCCGCCACCGAGGGTCGCACCGTCCCCAGATCCAGCTTCAACACCTGCGAATAATCGATCTCCCCCTCCTGCGGAATCCCCCACAACCCCTGCGCCCGATAGTAGTTCTCGTACACCGCGCACTGCTCGTCCGGGCGTCCCGTTGCCCGCAGGTAATTCACCGTCTCGGCATCGATCGGGAAGAAACCCATCGTCGCCCCATACTCCGGCGCCATGTTCGCAATGGTCGCCCGATCCACCACCGGCAGCGCCGATGCACCCGGTCCGTAATACTCCACGAATTTGCCCACCACCTTCGCCTTGCGGAGCATTTGCGTGAGGGTCAACGCCAGATCCGTCGCCGTGACCCCTTCCTTCAACGCTCCCGTCAGGTACACCCCCACCACATCCGGCGTCAGGAAATAGACCGGCTGCCCCAGCATCCCCGCCTCGGCCTCGATCCCACCCACGCCCCAGCCCACGATCCCCAGGCCGTTGATCATGGTGGTGTGCGAGTCCGTGCCCACCAGTGTGTCCGGATAATAAACCCCCTTCTGCTGCAACACCCCTTTCGCCAGATACTCAAGGTTCACCTGATGCACGATCCCGATTCCCGGCGGCACCACCTTGAACGTGTCAAAGGCCTGCATGCCCCACTTCAAAAACTGGTACCGCTCACGGTTCCTCCGAAACTCCAGGTCCAGGTTCCGCGCCAGCGAATCCGACGCCCCGAAGAAATCCACCTGCACCGAATGATCCACCACCAGGTCCACCGGCACCAAGGGCTCGATGATCTTCGGATTCTTCCCCACCCGCGCCACCGCCGAACGCATCGCCGCCAGATCCACCAGCAACGGCACCCCCGTGAAATCCTGCAAGACGATCCGCGCCACCACGAACGGGATCTCCGCCGTCCGAACCTCGATCGGCTTCCACGAAGCCAACTCGCGCACGTTCGCCTCCTGAACCTTCCGCCCGTCGCAATTGCGCAACACCGATTCCAGCACCACGCGGATCGACACCGGCAACCGGCTCAGCGTAAGCCCAAGGACCTCGCCCAGCGCCGGGATGGAGTGGAATTGCCCCGTGGCTCCATTGCCGAGGTCAAAGGTCTTCAGGGTGGACTCAAAAGGGTGAGGCGTGCTCATGCGCGTGTGTTCTTCAGAAAGTCTATCGGCTCCGTCCGCTGCGTTGCAGCCGCCGAATCTGGGGACAACCCCTCCCGAGCGTCAAGCCACCCGGCCATTACCCCTATCCCCTCCGTTCACCGCCCCCCGAAGTCCCGCTCATACCCCGGCGCCCGCGACAGGATCGACTCCACATAATCCCGCGTGCCCGGAAAGGTCATCGCCGCCAGGAACGCCGCACTGTTCGTCCGCGCCTCCCCTTCCATCCAACGCAGGACATTCCCCCGACCCGCGTTGTAATCCGCCAGCGCATACGCATACGGACGATCCGTGGTCAGATATCGCCGGGTCGCCTTCGCCAGGTAATGGCATCCGGCATGGAGATTGGTCAGGGCTTGCAACGTGTGCTCATGGTGAAACGCCCCGTCCCGCCGATGATCCGCCCATTCCTGCGCCGCCATCTCCGTCACCTGCATCAGGCCCAACTCCCCTGCACCTCCGCGCGCGCCTTCCCGAAACCGGCTCTCCTTCCACACCACCGCCTTCACCAGCGCCGGCGGCAACCCGTGTTCCCGCGCCACCTGCCCTATCAACCGGTCATACCCATGCTCCACCTGCCGGACCCGGCTCCATTGCCAACCCAGTCCCACCCCCAATCCAATTCCCAGAACCCCCAGTATCTTCGACACCCCACGCACCCCGTCTTTCTGCGGGTTCCCTTCGCCCGACGCCAGCGCGTTCCCATCCACAACGCTTGCGCGCCATGGCCCGGCACCGGGATTCTCCCCCCATGCCGCTGAATGCCGCCGAACTCGCCCGTTGCATCGATCATACCCTGCTCAAACCCGACGCCACCGCCGCCGACATCCAGCGCCTGTGCGCCGAAGCCCGCCAACACCGCTTCCATTCCGTCTGCGTCAATGGTTCCCGCGTCGCCCTCGCCGCCTCCCGCCTGGAAGACTCCGGCGTCCTCGTCGCCGCCGTGGTCGGATTCCCCCTCGGCGCCACCGATCCCGATGCCAAACGGTATGAGACGGAAACCCTCATCGATCTCGGCGCCCAGGAGATCGACATGGTCCTCAACATCGGTCGCCTCAAGGACGGCGATGACCGCTTCGTCTTCCGCGAACTGCGCGACATCGTCGAAGCAGCCCAGGGCGTGCCGGTGAAGGTGATCCTCGAAACCTGTCTCCTGACCGAATCCCAGAAACGCATCGCCTGTTCCCTGATCGTCGAGGCCGGCGCCCAGATGGTGAAAACCTCCACCGGCTTCTCCTCCGGCGGCGCCACCCTCGACGATGTCCGCCTCCTCCGGGAATGCGTGGGACCCAAGCTCGGCGTGAAGGCCAGTGGCGGAATCCGGGATACCGCCACCGCCCTCTCTTTCATCGAGGCCGGCGCCACCCGCATCGGCACCAGCGCCGGCATCGCCATCCTGGAAGGCGTCGATGCCGAACCGGGTTCCTATTGAACCCAACCCAGCCCCTACTCCCCGCCCGCCACCCGCCGGATGACTTCACGGACCCCCGCCCGTGGTCGAAATCCCGTCAGTCGTTCCAGCTTTCGAAGATCCGGCCGGCGACGCGGCATGTCCTGGAACCCGGGCCGGTACGCCGACTCATAGGGAATCCGCTCGATCATCGACTGTGATCCGACGACCTCCAGGACCGCCTCCGCAAGGTCCAGGATGGTGACTTCCTCGTCATGCCCGACATTGACGATCTCCCCGACCGCAGCAGGACAGGCCCAGAGCCGGAGGAGCGCCTCGACACAATCCTGCACATGACACAGGCATCGGGTCTGGCGTCCGTCGCCATGGACACGCAGCGGTTCACCGACCCGCGCCGCCTCGATGAACCGGGGAAGGACCATGCCATGCCGACCGGATTGGCGGGCTCCGACGATGTTGAAGAGGCGGACGATGATCACGGGGACGCCCTGTTCGCGATGGGCGGCAAGGGCCATGAATTCGTCCAGCAACTTGCTGCACGCATAACTCCATCGCGACAACGTGGGCGGACCGATCAACAGGTCGTCCTCTTCCGAGAACCAGGGCTTGTCGCTCTTTCCATAGACTTCGGAGGTGGATGTAAAGAGGACCGGGGTCCTTTCCCGCGCGGCAGCTTCCAGCACCGCCTCGGTTTCCCGGAGATTGGTTTCGATCGTCCGGCGCGGTGCATTGACCACCAACTCCACCCCCACCACCGCGGCGAGATGGAACACCGCCTTCGCACCCGCCACCCGATCTCCCAGTGAACCCAGGGCCGATACCTGGGAATCGATGCATTCAAGGGCAGGATGTCCCCGGACCCCCTGGAGATTGGTCCACGCGCCGGTCGAGGCGTCATCGATCACCACCACCCGTTCCCCGGCAGCGATCAAACGTTCGACCAGGTGGGATCCGATGAAGCCGGCTCCACCGGTCACCAAGACGGGACGAATATCCATCCGCGCAAACTGCCGCAGTTCCCGTTCGCGAGGCGAGAGTTCAGATTTTTCACTGGATCCGGATTCGGCGGATTCAAGACCCCGTCATGATGGCGGCGGATGTGGTCCGTAGCTGGGATGTGACCGGACCGTGACCCACCCGGGGGAATTGGGCTTGAACGGGTTTGCCACACCCTCTAACACAACTTCTCCACGTTTGCTTCGGACTACAACCGTAACTCAATGAAAACAAGATCCATGCTCGCGTCCGCCTGTTTCATGGCGTTGTGCGCGGCACCTCATTTCCCATTCTCCCTGGGGGCTGCTGATTATCCCAATGCCGTCCTGTCGGACGGTCCCGCAGCCTATTTCCGACTCGGCGACGAGTTGGTCCGTACCACGGTCAACGTCAACGCCGGCAGTCTCGGTGCCCCCGGCAATGCCATCCAGGACCTCGGACGCGTCCATACCATCCCCGGCGCCATTGTTGGTGACACGGGTCGCGCCGCGTTCTTCGACTTCACCTCACGGACCGAGATTCCCTGGAATGCAGCGCTGAATCCGGCCAACGACAAGCCGTTCACCATCGAGGCCTGGTTTTATCCGCTCAGCGACCAGACCGCCAACGGCCAGTGCCCCATCGGCAACCGCTACGCCTACTCCGGCGTGGACCGGCAGGGCTGGGTGTTCTTCCAACGCAAACCCAGCGAAGACTACTTCGGCAATGAACCCGTCGGCTGGAACTTCCGCATGTTCCGAGGGAGCGGTGGCAGCTCCGGTCTCGATGTCACCAGCCGCGTCCCCTACCAGATCGCCAAGTGGACCCATGTGGTCGTCGTCTATGACCCCGCCAATGTCGTCGATGCTTCCGTCACCATGTACATCGACGGCGTCGAGGCCGCCAAGACCACCTGGAACGGCGGTGCCGACGGCTTGACCCCGGGCTACGTCGCCAACACCAACGACCACGACCCCGCCGTCGCCGTCGCCGGCCCCGCCGGTTTCGCCGTCGGCAATTACAACAACACCGCCCTCACCTCCCTCAACCCCTACTTCGGTGGCATCGATGAGGTGGCTCTCTACCAGGCCATGCTGACTCCGGCCCAGATCCTGTCGCATTACCAGAATGCCACCAATGTCTCCCGGACAATCTCCTACTCGGACCTGGTGAAGTCCCACAACCCGACGCTTTACCTGCCTCTCGACGAAGCTTCGCCCGGTGATGAAATGGCGGCGAACTTCGGCGAAACCCGCGCCGCCGGTCACGGCACCCACACCGCCGAAGTCCGCAATCCCGCCCCCGGCGCCTTGCCCTCCCAACCCGCCAACGGATCCGTCGCCTATCACAATCGCAATGGCCGATCCGTCACCACCCTGCCCTTCAGCACCCGCAACAATCCCCCGGCCAGCGAACCCTTCTCCTTCGAGATGTGGGTGAAACCCATGCGCGATCAGCAGGGCGGCCAATCCCCGGTCAACAATCGATGGGTCGGCGGTTCCGGCCGCACCGGCTGGGTCATGTTCCAACGCAATCCCAACCTCTCCTACCCCGCCTCCGAGGGTCATGGCTGGGTCTTCCGCATGTTCCGCGGTGCCGGCGGATCCGGCTCCGACGTCCTCACCGACACCGACTACACCATCGGCGAATGGCAACACCTCGCCTTCACCTGGCAACCCGAGATCGACAACGGTGACCCCGGCGAGAATGGCAACAACCAGTGGCAGGGTATCCTCACCGCCTACTTCAACGGTCAACCCGTCAACGTGAACCCCGCCGCCCTCTACGCCGCCAATCTCGAAGTCCCCGAAGACTTCAGCGAACCCGCCGACCTCGGCATCGGCGCCTACAACGCCAAATCCGGCCTCGGCGACAATCCGTTCGAGGGCGATATCGATGAGGTCGCCATCTACAACAATCACCTCCTCACCCCGGAACAGGTCCTCGCCCACTACGAAGCCGGCACCAATGCCCACCCGGCCACCGCCTACGAAACCCTGGTGATGACCTCTTCCTTCACCGGACCCGAACGTCAGGGCCCGGCCACCTATCTGCGGTTCGCCGATGCCGGCCGACTTCCCCTCGCCAATTCCGCCCCGGCCGGCGCCGCGGCCCCGGCCCACGCCGTTCTTGCCCACACCTCCGCCAGCGGTCCCCGCCCCCCGGCCTTCGCTGGCTTCGAGACCAACAACAACGCCCTGGCCCTCATTCCCGCGGAGAAATCCTGGGCTGCCCTCAACAATCCGGCCTCCCTCGCCCTCAGCGATCGCGTCACCCTCAGCGCATGGGTCCAGCCCGACGCCCAGGATCTCGATATCGGTCCGGCCCGCATCATCTCCCGTGGTCCCCTGACCATCAGCTCCTTCCTCGGACGGATCGTGGAAGAAGGTCTGGAGATCTTCGCCACCGTCACCAATACCACCGAGATCTCCCTCCGCATCGAACAGGTCGAGGGCGTAGCCCAGTACGTCGTCGGCTCCGTCGAGAAGGTCGCCGGTTCCCCGGTCAACGATCAGGGCGCCCGATTCAACATCCCGGCAGGCGACCTGACCGACGATCAATGGGTTCAACTCGTCGGCACCTTCGATGGCACCCAGTGGCGCCTGTACCGCAACGGCACCGAGGTCGCCGCCGCTCCCGGATCCGCTTCCGCCCTCGCCAATGCCCAGGGCGATTGGGCCATCGGCTCCGCCGGCAATGGTTGGGAAGGCCTGTTCAACGGCGCGATCGATGAGGTCGCCATCTACACCAAGGCCTTGTCCGCCGACCGGATCCAGGCCCAGTACACCACCGCCGTGTCCGGCGCCACCGTCACTCCCTCAACCCTCGCCATCGCCCGCTCCGGCGACTCCGTCTCGATCACCTGGACCGGTGGAACCCTGCAACAGGCGAATGCCCTCACCGGCACCTATACCGATGTCCCGGGCGCAGTTTCGCCGCTCTCGGTGAATCCGACCCAGGACGGCCAGTTCTATCGGCTGCGCTAGGCACGTCCACTTCAACGGCCGGTGCTCCCCACGGGGTGCACCGGCTTTTTTCTTTCAGGGCAGCCCCGCCGCCACCGCCTCCGCCAACTTCTGCCGGAACTCCGGCGTCTGGATCCGGGCAGCCTCCTGCGGGTTCGACAGGTAACCCCCTTCCACCAGGATCGACGGTCGGTTCTGCCACCGCAGCACATCCATGAACCGCGCCCGGCGCACCCCCCGATCCACCTGCCCGGTCTCCGCCAATACCGAGCGTTGAACCGCCACCGCCAGACGAAGGCTCGCAGCGTCATGCGCATTCGCCGGATAGCTCTTCCTCGGGTCATCCGGGTAATCCCGGACCACATGCGACGCCATGCCGCGCGGGGTGACGGTATAGGTCTCCAATCCGGCCGGATCCCGGCTCGGAAAGGTGGAATTGAAATGCAGGCTGATGAAGATCGACGCCCCGGCGCTCTCCGCCAGGTCCACCCGTTCGGCCAAGGTCAGGTCGACGTCATTCGTCCGGGTCATCCAGACCTTCCAACCGCGGGCCTCCAGCACCCTTTGAAGCCGCAGCGCCCAGTCCAGGGTCAACTCCTTCTCGAACCGGTTCCCCGCAATGCTCCGACTGCCCGGATTGCGGCCCCCATGCCCGGCATCAATCACCACCGTCCGTGCTGTTACCGACGGCATAGCACCACCCGAAACCAGCGGTTGCAGATGCGATTCCAGGTCCAGTCGATTGACCCGGACCCGACCCCGGTCGAACCGCGGCTCGAACCCGAGCCACACCTGGGTTCCGTTCCACCACATCTTCTTCTGCCCCACCACCACCGCCAACATCCCACCCGGACCGGTGGATTCGTGCCGCAATTCCTTTCCCCTCGGCGCAGGCGTCAGTCCGGACCAACCCCGCTCCCTCAGCGCACTCTCAAGATCCACCCAGTCACCCGGGCCCGCCGCCGCCGGAGCGGTCTCCGGCACCTGCGCCGGCATTACCGACGGTGCCTCGACCGGGAATTCCAACAGTCCGGGTGACGTCGCCAACTCCTCCGTCCCAGGATTCACCGGCGGCGGTACCTGCTGCTCCGGCACCGGCACGGCAGGCAGGGATACAACGGGCGGTTGCGGCACTGGAATCAGTCCCGTTTCTGAGGGTCGACCCGACTTTTCCACCGACCGGATCGGTTCATTCGCCGGCACTCCACTGGGCGGCAATGGCTCGTAACCATCGGGCACCGACTGGCAACCGGCCCCCACCAGCAAAAGCATTCCCATCCATCCAGAAACAACCCGCCACGACATGCGCCGCCGATACGCTCCAACGACCCTCCCGACAAGCAGCAACCCGGAACCCAACGTAGTTTTACCGGCACTTCACCCGGGACTTCCTCACCCACCACACCTCCCGCATCCTCCGCTCCCGATCAAAGTGCCAGATCACGATCCATCACCCTCCACTTTGTCCGCTCCAATCCGGGACCACCCCACCCGGGTCGCTGTCGCCCTCGTCGCGGTATCGGTCGCCTCCGGCTTCGCCGGCGCCACCTTCATCCAGTCACTGGCCTGGGTCACCCGACTGCATGCGGACCATCCCTGGCTCCTCGGATTCCTCCCCATCGCGGGCATCGGCATCGTCTGGATCACCACCCGTTACGCCGGACCCGCCGCACGCGGAACCAATCTGCTCATCGAAGCCGCACGGGACGGATCAGTCCGCGTACCGTTCCGACTCGCCCCGTGGATCCTGGGCACAACCCTGCTCACCCATGTGGCCGGCGGTTCCGCCGGACGCGAAGGTACCGCAATCCAACTGGGGGGAGGCATCGCCGCCGGCATCACCCACTTGCTCCGACTCAGTCCACATCAGGGCCGGATCATCCTGCTGGCCGGCATGGCTGCAGGATTCGGCGCCGTATTTGGCACTCCCTGCGCCGCCGCACTCTTTGCCATCGAATGCGCCCGCCCCTGGAAACCCGACTGGCGCCAATTGCCCATCTGCCTCGCCGCCGCATGGCTCGCACACGGCGTCTGTTTTCTCACCGGCGGCCATCACACCGTCTTCACCCTCGCCCTACCCGATCCCCCCACGCCCGCCCTGGGTCCCTTCCCACTCTCCTGGTTGCTGGCCAGCGCCGTGGCCGGCATCGGATCCGGCCTCGTCGCGCGCCTGTTCATCCTCGCCGGTCGGACCGCCGCCCACGGATTCGCCTGCATTCCCTTTGCCTGGCTGCGTCCCTGCATCGGCGGCCTCCTCGTCATCGCCCTGACCCAGATCCTGGGTACACGCGCCTACCTCGGGCTCGGCGTCTACCCCGTCGATCCCGGCAACCCTTCCATCACCACCGCCATTGCCCACGCCGGTTCCAGTCCCATCGGCACACTGGACTGGCTTTGGAAAATCGTTTTCACGGTCATCACCCTCGGATCCGGGTTCAAGGGAGGTGAAGTCACCCCACTGTTCTTCATCGGCGCCTGCGCCGGCCATGTGATGGCAACCTGGTTGGGGGTCCCGTCCCCACTCCTTGCCGCGGTGGGAATTGCCGCCGTCTTTTCAGGAGCCAGTCACGCCCGCCTCGCCTGCGGGGTTCTGGCGGTCGAACTGTTCGGATGGACCATCCTGCCTTACGCAGCCATTGCGTGCTTCATTGCCCCGTTCTTCGTCGGCAAAAACGGAATCTATGAGGCACAGGAACGGAAACGGACGCCGGATCCCGCCTGACTTGATTCAACGTCCCCCACCCGGAACCGCGGCGGCCGGCAGGATCTCGGGCTTTTCCTTGGCGAATTCCCCCGCCAGATAGTCCGCCAGGGATTCCACCTGCTCGTCCGTGAGTGGACCGCCCTTGCGATGATCAAACGCCGGCATCAGGGACCCTTCCTTGCCCTGCCGGATCCATTGGGTCCAATACTCCCGTTGGAAGGTTCCAGGGCGACCGCGCAATCCGGGAACCATGGTGGCGCGGTGCTCGGACTCGTGGCAGATCGCACACGCCGATGTGAAGAGATCCTTGCCGGTCTTGCCGATGGAGGTCTCGACATGGCATCGCGCACAGTCCCCACGGAACACCGCCTGACGATCCGCCGCAGCCACCTGCATGTTGCGGGAACGTTCCCCCATCCGCTGCATCTGCTCATAGGCATCCTTGGGCAACACCGCCTTGACGATCAGCGGTGTCGAACCGGCCGTGGAAACCACCGTGACCGTCTTGGTCACCGTGCCGAACTTCCCAGCCAGGTTCATGGTGGCCGCCACTTCCCCGCCTTCACCCGGTTTCAACACCCAAGGCGATGCCGGCAACTTCGCCGCCGTGCAGCCACAGGAGGTGTGGACCATCAACACCGTCACTTCTTCCTTCGAAATGTTGGTCACCGCGAACCGGAACTGCGCCTCGCTCTCTCCCACCTTCACTTCCACCGTCTTCTCCTTGGCATCGAACTCAAGGGGATTGGGCTTCGCCGCCGCAACCGGGGCCGCAGGTGACCCGGTCACCACTCCCGGCCTGCCCGGCAGGCTGTAGGGAGCCACATTGGTCACCACCCGCGCCGGACGGTTGATCACGATATTGGTCCGGACTGGACTGGCTCTCCTCGCCGCGGGGAAAGGAGGCGGGTTGAGGATGTCACCCGGGATGACCTGGGCGACGCTCCCTGCCGGGGTGACCAAGGTCAGAAGGAGGCCGAGGAACATCGCGCGGACGAACATGCCCTTACCGATACCAAAACGGGCCCGATTGGAAAGCGTCTTTCCAGATCAGGCCCGGACCGGGACGAAGCGGACTCCGCTCCGTCCCCGCAAGAATCCACACGGCTGGCTCAACCGCCGTCGTCGGCTCCCAACTTGTCGATCAGGGTGATCAGCGGGAGGAACAGGGCGATGACGATGGACCCGACGATCACGGCCAGGAAGACGATCATGATCGGCTCGAGCAACGACGTCATGGCGGTCACGGCATTGTCGACCTCCTCGTCGTAGTTGTCGGCAATCTTCAACAACATCTCCGGCAGCGCACCGGTCTGTTCTCCGACGTCGACCATCGAAATCACCATGGGCGGGAAGACGGCGGATTTCTCGAGGGGCGCGGTGATGGTTTCGCCTTCCTTGACGCTCTCGTAGACGGCGCCCACCGCGTTGGCGACCACCAGATTGCCGGCGGTCTCCTTGACGATGGTCAGCGCCTGGAGGATGGGCACACCGGATTGCACCAAGGTGCCGAGGGTCCGCGTGAAGCGGGCGATGGCGACCTTCGAGATCACGCTGCCAATGACGGGGAGTTTCAACTTCACCCGATCCCAAACCAACTGCCCCTTCTTGGTCCTCAACATGATCTTGAAGAGGATCACGAAGATCACGATGCCCCAGACCACCGGGCCGGGCAGGGGAAAACCCCCAGCCCATTCCGGGAAGATGATCGTCTGGTCCTTCAACGTGTCGGAAATCTTGAGGACGACTTCGGTGAAGGCCGGCATGCCAGCATCACCCAACAGGTCGGCGAAGATCGTCTTGAACTTGGGCACCACGACGATCATCAGCAGTGCCAGGATGGCGATAGCGACGGTCATGACGGCCGTCGGATAGAACATGGCGGCGATGACCTTGCCCTTGATCTTCTCGGCCTTCTCCATGAACTCGGCGAGACGCTTGAGGACGACTTCCAGTACGCCGCCAATCTCGCCCGCCTTGACCATGTTGACGAACAGGCGGTTGAAGACCTTGGGATGCTGGGCAAGACCTTCGGAGAAGGTGGACCCGCCCTCGATCGACAGGGCCAACTCGCCCAGGATGCGCTTGAGGGTGGGGTTGCGCTCCTGCTTGCTGAGCACACGGAGTCCGCGCAACAGGGGCAGACCGGCTTCCACCAGCGTCGCCAACTGACGGGTGAAGGTGGTCAGGACCTTGGGCTTGACCCCGCTTCCAATGCTGAAGTTGAGGTTGACCTTGCCCCCACGTCCCTTGCCCTTGGCTCCACCCCCGTCCTTGCGAGCCGCCTTCGGCTTCTCCGCCTCCATCACCTTGGTGGGAAGGAATCCCATCTCCTTCAAACGGTTGATGGCCTCAGCCTGACTGGCCACCTCAAGGACACCCTTGGTCTCCTTGCCGCGGGAATCCATCGCCTCGTATTTGAACTTGGGCATAGCAACCTCCAATTCCGTCAAAACTTTCCGTGCAATCCGTCGCTCACGTGTACTTCAACACTTCCTCAACCGTCGTCTCCCCATGGTAGATGGATCTCAATCCATCCTCCCGGAGGGTGATCATCCCCAACTCAACCGCCTTTTGCCGGATGACCACCGTGGGGGCGCGTTCATTGATTAGATTGCGGATGGCATCGTTGATCACGAGCAATTCATAAATGCCCTTCCGCCCCTTGTACCCGTTGTCATTGCACGCCGGGCAACCGCGACCGTAATAGAAAACCTTGTCCCCAAGGTCATGCGCCGAAAGACCCATGTTCTCCAACTGCCCTTCGCTCGGCTCGAACGGCGTCTTGCACTTCAAACAGATCCGCCGGACCAACCGTTGCGCCAATACCGCCAGCAACGTCGAGGAAATCAGGAACGGTTCCACCCCCATGTCCACCAGACGCGTCACCGCCCCCGATGAATCGTTGGTGTGGAGCGTCGACAACACCAGGTGGCCCGTCAGCGACGCCTGGATCGCAATCTGCGCCGTCTCAAGATCGCGCACCTCCCCCAGCATGATGATGTCCGGGTCCTGCCGGAGGAAGGCCCGCAACGCCTTCATGAACGTCATCCCCACCGACTCGTTCACCTGCACCTGCATGATGCCCTCGATGTCGAACTCCACCGGGTCCTCCACCGTCAGCAACTTGGTGTCGATCACGTTCACCCGGCGCAATGCCGAATAAAGCGTCGTCGTCTTGCCGCAACCCGTCGGGCCCGTCACCACAAAGATCCCGTTCGGTTGATTGATCGCCTCGTTGACGTAACCGCTGACCGCAGGCGGAAAACCCAGCGCATCCAGATCCAGGCTCACCGAACTCCGATCCAATACGCGCAACACCACCGACTCTCCAAACGCCGTCGGCAACGTCGATACACGCAGGTCGATCTGCTTGCCCGCGATGTTCACCGAGATGCGGCCGTCCTGGGGCAGGCGCCGTTCGGAGATGTTCAGGTTCGCCATCACCTTCAGACGCGACGTCACCGGCATCGCCAGGTGCTTGGGCGGCGGCGTCATTTCGTACAAGGCCCCGTCCACGCGATACCGGATCTTGAACTCGTCTTCAAACGGCTCGAAATGGATGTCCGACGCCCGGTCCTGAACCGCCTGCATCAGGACCAGGTTCACGAACTTGACGATCGGGGCGTCGTTGACCAACTCGTCGATCTTGAGGAGTCCCGCCTTCACCTCCTCGACCTCGTGCGCAATATCCGAGTCACCCCCCAGCTGCGCGATCAGGTCCGCATAACCACCCGCCGCCTGCGCCGGATAAAACTTCTCCAGCGCCTTGATCACCTCGTCCGGACTGGCCACCACCAACTGGATCTGGAACTTGACCGTGAACCCCAACTCATCCACCACCGCCGGGTTCAAGGGATCCGCCAAAGCCAACTGCACCGTGTCCCCATACAACGCCACCGGGACGCATTGATACATCCTCGCACTCTCCGCCGGCACCGTCGCAATCACCTCCGGTGTCATCTGCCCCTCATCCAGTGACACCACCATCGTCCCCAGATGATCCGCGATGATCTGCAAGGCGGAATCCAGATCCAACAACCCGTAGTCCTGCACCACCTGCAACACGGATTTCCCACCGCGCGCCACCTCCTGGATCACTTCTTCCAACTGGAGATCGTCCAGCAGGCCGCGGTCGCGGATCAGCGCCAACAGGGGATCGGATGCTACTTCAGCCATGATGCTCGGGTGGGTGGGATGGGTGGGAGGGAAAGCTGGGTTGGTTGGAGACGCACCTCGAAGTCGATTCAGGTGCCCGGCTTGCGGCGCGACTGAGCCTCGGCCCGGGCCTGTTTCAATTCCTGCACCTTCTGATGGATCGTGGTCGGGTCCTGGGCCTTGGTCACCACGTCTTCCTCCGAGATCAACCCCTGCGTCCACTTGTCGATCAGGAATGAATCCAGCGTGACCATGCCCCACTTGGCACCCGTCTGGATGTCCGACTGGATCCGGAAGGTCTTGTTGTCGCGGATCAGGGCGCCGACCGAAGGGGTGTTGACCATCACTTCGAACACCGCCACCCGACCCGGCTTGTCCACCCGCGGCACCAGCAATTGGGAGATCACCGCCTGCAACACCGTGGAAAGCTGGATCCGGATCTGTTCCTGCTGGTTCTGGGGGAAGGCGTTGACGATCCGGTCAATCGTCTTGGCCGCGCCGGTGGTGTGCAGGGTGCCGAACACCAAATGGCCCGTTTCAGCCGCCGTGATCGCCGCTTCCATCGTCTCCAGATCCCGCAACTCGCCGACCAGGATCACATCCGGGTCCTGCCGCAATGCCCGACGCAACGCTTCGGCAAAGTTCGGCACGTCCACGTTGACCTCTCGCTGGGTCACCACCGCCTTCTTGTGCTTGTGATAATACTCGATCGGATCCTCGATCGTGATGATGTGGGCGTGGTTGCTCTCCTCATTGATGATGTTGAGCATGGACGCCAGCGTGGTCGTCTTGCCGGACCCGGTCGGCCCCGTCACCAGGACCAGTCCGCGCGGCTTGTAAAGCAACTCCCGGACAGACTGGGGAATGCCAATCTGCTCCATCGTCAGCAACTTCGACGGGATCTGACGCAGGACGATCGCAAAGTTCCCCTTCTCCTTGAACGCCGAAACCCGGAACCGCGCCATCTCCCCGAACGCGAAACCGAAATCCGCGCCGCCCTTTTCCCGGATCTGCTGGACGTGATCCTCGGACGTGATGGATCGCATCAACTCTTCCGTGTCCTCCGGTCGCAACGGCGGACCGTCCACCCGTTGCAGGACGCCATGGATGCGAATGACCGGGGGAATCCCCACACGCACATGCAGATCGGCGCCCCCTTCGGACACCATCAACTGCAACAGGTCGGACATCTGATAGGACATGATTTGAAAAATGGGGTGATTCGGAACTGGTCAGGAATCGGGATCAGGGGAGCAGATCTCTTGCCGGGTGTTCAATGCTCCACAACCGTCGCCCGCACCACCTCATCCACCGTGGTCAGGCCCGCCAGCACCTTGCGGGTGCCATCCTCGCGCAGGGAACGCATGCCCATCTCCCGGGCCTTGTTCCGCAACAGGTTAGCCGGAACCTTGTCGAAGATCATCTTCCGCGCCTGATCATTGATGATGAAGATCTCGAAGATGCCAAACCGGCCCTTGTGCCCCGTCTTGTTGCAGGTCGGACATCCCTTTCCACGCTTCGGGTTCGCCCCGGCCAGCATCTCCGGCGTGATGTTCAATGACCGGCATTCGTTCTCGTCCAGAACCGTCGGCGCCGCACAGTTCTTGCACACCTTGCGCACCAGACGCTGGGCCATCAGGCAACGGGTCGCAGATGCCACAAGGAACGGCTTGATCCCGATGTCGATCAGACGGGTCACCGCCCCCGGTGCGTCATTGGTGTGCAGCGTGGAAAACACCAGGTGACCCGTCAGCGAGGCGTTGATCGCGATCGTCGCCGTCTCCATGTCGCGGATCTCACCCAGCATGATCACGTTCGGCGACTGACGAAGCATCGAGCGCAGCGCATACGCAAAGGTGAACCCGATGATCTCATTCACCTGCACCTGGTTGATCCCGGCCAACATGTACTCGACCGGATCCTCCACCGTGATGATCTTGCGATCCGGCCGGTTGATGTAGTTGAGACAGGAGTAAAGCGTCGTCGTCTTCCCCGAACCGGTCGGTCCGGTCACCAGCAGGATCCCGTCCGGCAGGGCGATCAGGCGTTCAAAGGTCTGCTGGTCATCCGCGTAGAAACCCAATTCCGCCAACCCCAACCGCAATCCCTCCTTGTCCAGGATACGCATGACGATCGATTCGCCATGCTGGGTCGGGATGGCATTGACACGAAGATCGATGGTCTTGCCCCCGACGTTGGTCTGGATCCGGCCGTCCTGCGGGATGCGCTTCTCGGCAATGCTCATGCCGGACTGGATCTTCAACCGCGCAATGATCGGAGGCTGCAACCGCTTCGGCGGATCCTTCTGCTCGATCAACATGCCGTCGATCCGGTACCGCACCCGGAACCGCTTCGCCATCGGCTCCAGATGGATGTCCGACGCCCGCATCTTGAAGGCGTCCACGATGATCTGGTTCACCAACCGGATGATCGGCGCGTCGGTCTCGACGATGTCGCCGTCCGAATTGACGTCCCCCTTCATCTGGGTGATCTCGACCTCACCCTCGGTGATGTCCTGGATCATCTGCGCGATCCCACCGTCGTCGCGCCCGGCCCCTCCGTAGTACTTGGCCAGTGCCTCCTCGATCTCCGCCGCACTCGCCACCCGCAACTCGATCGTCTTGCCGATGGACACCTGCAGACCGTCGATCGCCTCGATGTCCGACGGATCACTCACCGCCACCGCCACCATGCCGTCGTTCACCGCCACCGGTACCACGTTGTACTTCTTCGCCACATGCCGCGGAACGGCCGCAATCACCGCGTCAGAAAGCCGGAGGTCCGACAGCTGGATCGATTCCACCCCGAAATAGGTGGCCTTGGCCATCACCACCATGGACACGTCCAACTGGCCTTGCTGAACCAGGGTGTCCAGTAAACCCTCCCCCGCAGCTTCGGCGTCCGCCTGGACAGAATCCACCTGGTCGCGGGTCACCAAACCCATGTCGACCATCGTATCGATGAGGAAATCGTCTTTTGCAGCCACAATCGTCTCCGTTCTCGTCCGGCCAAGCACCGTGAAGACCGGGGAAGAGCGCGGTGAGTTAAGGGTGGCCCACCCTCGAAAGTCAAACGCGTACAACCAGTAGCCCGTTGAGATCCTTCGTTTTCAACCCCAAGACTCCCCTCCGACACCCGCTTCCCTCCCATTCGTCTCATGAATCCCATGCACTTGCGCTGGATCGCCCTCTTCCTCCTCGTTCTGGTCGCCGGCTCCCTCTGGAAATGGATGCCTCGCGGCGCTAGACCCACACTCGGCGTTTCACAGGGCCAACTCAGTCCCTGCCCTGATTCACCCAATGCCGTCTCAAGCCAGACGGATTCACCCCGCCATCGCATCGACCCCTTCCCGTGGCCCAACCCCGACGATCCCGAAGCCAGCCTCGCTGCAATCCACCGGGCCACCGTCGCCGAACGCGGCGTCACCCAGGTCGACGCCTCCCCGGGCTATCTCCGATTCGAAGCAGTCACCCCCTGGCTGCGCTTCGTCGATGACCTGGAATGGTGGGTGGATACCGGGGCCCGGGTGATCCATGTCCGTTCCGCGTCCCGGATCGGCCACAGCGATCTCGGAGCCAATCGGGCCCGGGTGGAACGGATCCGTTCCCGATTGGGCCCGGGGCAAATCCCGACCGGGGACGAAAAGACAAAAAAGTAATGGCATATACGAAGTCGTTTGGTAATTTCCGCGGCCTTCGTTCCGGTGGTCAGACCTCATGTGGAAGTCTGGTTGGCATCGGGGCGTCACTGTAAAACCTCTGCTCACGTCACGCTGTGTCTGGCAAAAAAAGCACGCCCAAGAAGCCCGTGGTCAAGGGGAAGTCCGTCGGCGCTGCCAGTGCCGCCGCCATCCTCGGTCGACCCCAGGCCAAGCATGGCAAGTCCTCCGCCATCGCATGGACTCCCGCCAGCAAGGTCAAACCGGAGTGGCAGAAGTATTATCAGAACCTTCTCGAACTCCACGAACGCCTCCGCAACCAGATGAGCGGACTCGCCAAGGAATCCCAGGCTGAGATGGAGAATTACTCCCTCCACATGGGTGACTCAGGGACAGACAATTTCGATCGGGACTTCGCACTCTCGCTCCTCTCATCCGATCAGGATGCGATTTACGAGATCGAAGAGGCCCTGAAGCGCATCGAGAAACACACCTACGGGGTGTGTGAGTTGACCAACAACGTCATCCCAAGAGCCCGTCTGGATGCCATCCCGTGGACCCGTTTCACGGTGGAAGCCCAGGCTCAGCTCGAAAAGGAAGGCGCCCTGCGGTCCCGCAACCGCCTCGGCTCTCTGGGCTCGGTTGAGTCCGGCTCCGGGGTGGATATGGACGACGACGATGTCGAGATCGAAGAAAAGCCTGCCAAGGAAAAGGAATAACAGTTTATGCCACGTGAGATCGTGACCATTGAGTGCACGGAGGCGCGAAAAGAGGGCAAGCCGCCTTCCCGCTACCAGACTTCGCGCAACAAGAAGCTTCAGACCGAGAAGGTGGAGAAAAAGAAGTTCAACCCCTTCCTTCGTCGCCACACCCTCCACCGCGAAATCAAGTAAGCCATGCCCCGCAAGACCAGTCTCGAAGAGAAGAAGAAGCGTCGTGCAGCCGGTCCGCGTACTCCGCGACCCAAGCCCAAGATCGACTTCACCCTCGCAACCATCGACTTCAAGAACGTCAACCTGCTCAAGCAGTTCGTGACGGAAAATGGACGGTTGCTGCCCCGCAAGTACACCGGATTGCCTGCCACCTACCAGCGCCGTCTGACCACCGCCATCAAGCGCGCCCGGCAGATGCTGCTCATCAAGTAGCCAGCTTCCGCCACCCCACAGACCGCCGGCATAACCCGGCGGTTTTTTTTGTTTCCAGTCAGGTGCAAGCGCTTTGCAAACGGACTCTTCCTCCCTAGCCTCGCCTCATTGCCATGCACCGCGCCGCCTCTCTTCGCCGGCCCTTTCATCCGGTCCTCTCCGGGTCCCTCTTCGCCGGCTTCCTCCCCTTCTTCCTCCTCTTCACCCGTCTCTTCGCCGCAGATCTCCAACCCGCCTCCCCACCCCCGGCCAAGCGCCTGCAGATCCTCGCCACCTTCGCCCCCATCCACTCCTGGACCCTCAACATCGCAGGCCCCGACGCCGACGTGGAGTTGCTGCTGCCCGGCGATGTCGGCCCCCACGACTTCCAATTGCGCCCCCAGGACATCCAGAGGATCCGTCGCGCCGACCTCATCATCGCCAACGGTCTCGGCATCGATGACTGGCTTCAAAAGGCCATCCAGGCCAATTCTCCCGCCTCGGCCGAAGGTCTCGTCCTGACCTCGGCCGGCATGAAGGCCGACTTCATCTACGAGGTTCCCACCCTGAGTCTGGATCCCGACGCGGCCCGCAGCGGTCACTCCCACAGCCACGATCACGGGGCGGCGGGTGGGATTCCCAATCCCCATGTGTGGCTCGATCCCCTCCTCGCCGCCCAGGGTGTGACGAACATCCTCGTGGCCCTCCAGAAGGCTGACCCCGCGAATGCCGCCGCCTATGCAGGGCGCGCCGCCGATTACGTCCAGCGCCTGCTCACCCTGCATCGCGAGTTCGAGTCCACCCTCGATCCACTGCCCAACAAGGCGATCGTCACCTACCACGACGCTTTCCCGTATTTCTGCCGGCGCTACAACCTGACCCTCGCCGGCGTGGTGGAGGAGATCCCGCACGTGAATCCGTCCCCCCGCTATCTGACCCGTCTTTCCCGCGTGATCCGTGCCCGCAATGTGCGGGTCATCTTCACCGAACCGCAGTTCAGTCCGCGGTTGGTTCATCAACTCAGTCGCGATCTGGGGGTTCAATTCGCCGAACTCGACGTGTTGGAAACGGGTAAGGCGTCGGCGTCGTTCTATGAGGACGGCATGCGAAGCAATCTGGCCCGACTGCAGGCAGCCCTCCGTTGAGCCATGGCCGAACCGATCCCAGATTCACCGGCGGTGGAGATCCGCAATGCCCGGGTGCGTCTCGGCGAGACCGAGGTGCTTCGAGGGGTATCACTTCGGATACCCCGCGGGAAGATGGTCGCGTTGATCGGCCCGAACGGCTCAGGCAAGACCACCCTGCTCCGCTGTCTGCTGGGCCTGCAACGGCTCGATGCCGGCGAGATCCGACTGCTCGGGGAGGAAGTCAATCCCAAATCCCTCAAACGCGTGGGCTATGTCCCCCAACGACTCCAACTCGAACCCGCCTTCACCCTCTCTGTCCGCGAATTCCTCGCCCTCCGGCGGCCGGACACCCGCCATTGGTTCTGGCAACGTCGAAAGACCATCGATGCCTGCCTTCACGGCACCCTTTCCGATCTCGATGTCGAATCAGTCCTCGACCGCCCTCTCGCCAGCCTCAGTGGCGGACAACTCCAGCGGGTACTCATCGCCCACAGCCTGCTCGGTCAACCGGATCTCCTGCTGCTGGATGAACCCACTGCCGGCGTCGATACCCCCGGCGAACATTCCTTCTACGAACTCATTTCCTCCATCCACCAACGCCTCGGCATCACCGTCGTCCTGGTCTCCCACGACCTCGCCATGGTCTTCCGCCATGCGTCGTGGGTGTTCGCCCTGAACGGCGTGATCTGCTGCCAGGGCCATCCCGAGGAAGTCCTCAATGCCGATTCCCTCAAGGCCGCCTACGGCATCCATGTGACGCCCTACCACCATCACCATTCCGGCACGGACGTCCGGGAGGAACCCATCCGTTTCCACAAGCGTTGAGGTTGCCATGGAATTCCTGTCCGAACCCTTCATGCAACGGGCGCTCCTGGTGGCCATCGCCCTCGGCCCGATCTGCGGTTTCCTCGGCGTGTTCGTCACCGCCCGTCGCATGGCCTTCTTCAGCGACACCATTTCCCACGCGGCCCTGACCGGGGTGGCGGCAGGATTCCTGGCCGGGTTTGATGAACCGACCATCCCCGTCCTCCTGTACTGTTCATTGGTGGCGGTGGCCATGCTCTGGTTGCGGGAACGCACCCAGTTGCTCAACGACACCATCATGGCCGTCCTCCTCAGCAGTTCAGTCGCCGGCGGCGTCGTCCTCCTCAGCCTCCAACGCAACCGCTGGTCCGAACTCGATAAGTACCTCCTCGGCGACATCCTCTCGGTCGCCTGGACCGATGTCTGGGTGGCGGCCGCAGTCTCGGTGGTGGTGATGACAGGCCTCCTCTGGAAACTGAACCCGCTCGCCCTCCTCACCGCTCACGAGGACCTCGCACACGTCGCCGGCATCCGCGTCCGCCACCTCAACTACGCCTTCGTCATCCTCCTCACCGTCGCGGTCTCCCTCACCATCCGGGTCCTCGGTATCCTCCTCGTCACCTCCCTCATCGTCCTTCCCCCCGCCATCGCCCGAAACCTGTCCCACAACCTCCGGCAACACATCCTCCTCAGCCTCCTCGTCGGCCTCATCGGCGCCGCCGGCGGAGTCATCCTTTCCTATCCCCTCGATCTCCCCACCGGCCCCACCATCACCCTCACCCTCACCGCCCTCTTCATCCTCTCCACCACCGGCCGGATCTTGCGACGCGAGGTCGCCCCGGTTAAACCCGTGACGTGAAACAGCCCTGTTCCCAGCATTCCCATCCGCATCGGCTGGTTCAGCAACCCCTTACCGAACTCACCGAAAAGCTCCGCGCCGGCAGTCGCAAGGTCACCGTTCCACGCCAGGCCATCCTCGATGTCCTTCGTCGCCACGCCCATCCCCTCACCAACCGCGAGATCCATGCCGCCCTCGGCAAGGCCGACTGCGATCTCGCCACCATCTACCGCAACATGCACACCCTCGAAAAAATGGGGCTCGTGAAGCGGTTCGATTTCGGTGACGGCGCCGCCCGGTTCGAACTCATCACCGACGGTTCGGATCATCACCATCACCACCTCATCTGCCGCTCCTGCTCCACCGTCATCGAAGTCGAGGAATGCTTCACCCGCGAACTCGAAGGCATCCTCGCCCTTCGCCACGGCTTCTCCGACATCTCCCATCGCCTCGAATTCTTTGGCTTCTGCCCCCGTTGCCAGAAATCCCAGGCCCCCGCCCAATCCCCCGTCATCCCAGCCGCCCATCCCGCTGCCACTGACTGACCCATGCGCCTCGACCTGTGGCTCTGGTCCGTTCGCCTCTATCGAAGCCGTTCCATCGCGGTCGCCGCCATCCGCGGCGGGCACGTCGCCGTCAATGGCAACCCCGCCAAACCCGCCCGCGATGTCCATCCCGGTGACCAGGTCGTCGCCCGCGTCGGCGACCGCGACCGCATCCTGCGTGTCATCGGGCATCCCCCTTCCCGCATCGGCGCCCCGCTCGTCCCCATCTACGCCGAAGACCTCACCCCGCCGCCCCCGCCCCGCTCCGACAACCCCTCCGAACCTGCTGCCGTAGGAATCCGTCCCCGCGGCGCCGGACGCCCCACCAAACGCGACCGGCGTCGGATCGAAGACTTCCTCCACTGACCCGGGTCAACCCCCCACCACTTCCCGGATCCGCACCAGCGTCTTCAACAAGCCCGGCATCTCCGCCAAGGGTACCATGTTCGGCCCGTCACTCTTCGACCGGTCCGGATCCGGATGCGTCTCGATGAACAATCCGTCGCATCCCGCCGCCACCGCCGCCTTCGCCAATACCGGCGCAAACTCCCGTTGTCCCCCGGACCTGTCCCCCTGCCCGCCCGGCAACTGCACCGAGTGCGTCGCATCAAACACCACCGGATAACCCGTCCGACCCAGGATCGGGATCGCCCGCATGTCCGCCACCAGGTTGTTGTAGCCAAAGGTCGTCCCCCGCTCGGTCAACAGGATCTTCCTGTTCCCACCCTCTTCCGCCTTCCTCACCACGTTCGCCATGTCGCCCGGCGCAAGAAACTGTCCCTTCTTGATGTTCACAATCCGCCCCGTCGCCATGGCCGCCTCGATCAGGTCGGTCTGCCGACACAGGAAAGCCGGGATCTGCAACACCTCACACACCTGCCCCGCCGCCTCACACTGGGATTCGGTATGGACATCCGTCACCACCGGCACGCCCAACCGTTTTCCCACCCGTTCCAGGATCCTCAGGCCTTCGTCCAGGCCCGGTCCGCGAAACGACTTTCCCGAAGACCGGTTCGCCTTGTCGAAACTGGCCT
>DITU01000103.1:66166-77738 GCA_002422905.1 Verrucomicrobia bacterium UBA6176 | reverse complement strand
GCGGCCGCCTCGGGAACCTCGATGGATTCGGCGAGATCGACGTTCTCCGAAACGGGAACGCCGTTGTTGTCGAAGAAGCGGAGGGTGGTGCGTTGGCCGGAACCCCCATTGAAGCCCCAGCGGATGGCGAAGCCGTTGGCAGTCACGGCTACGCCGTGCCACATGTCGGAAGCCCCGGGAGCGGAGGAGGCCGCGGCCCAGGCCTTGACCTCTTCGCCGTTGGGCTTGACCACGCGGTACGTGACGACATTTCCGGACTCCTGGCCGGTCAAGGTGCGGTCGGCGGCCTGACGGGATTCATTGACGATGACGATGTTGCCATTGCCGAGGTAGTGCCAGTCGGCGATGCGGGTGCCGCCTTCGGTGGCGTAATCGGCCTCGGTACCGCCAGCGAGGGTGAGGGCGGCGGAGGTGCCGTCGTTGTTGATGAGTTGGACCGGGGCGAAGGCGCCGCCGACGCGAAGGCCTTCGGCATTGACGCTGAGGTCGTAGTTGATGGGGAAGAGGTGGGCGATCTCATTGCCTGGGCCGTTGAAGCCGGTGGCGCTGATGGGATCGCGGACGGCGTAGGCGGTGGCGCCCATGCCGAAGCCGGGGCCGAAGGGGTTGGCCTTGATCTTGGGGCCCCAGGCGGTGCGAGCGGGGGTTGGGGTGCCATCGGCGCGGAAGAAAGCGCGGTAATAGGTATCGATGGAAGTGGGAGGCTGAGAAGCAAGTTGGTCATTCGAGCTGGAGACGGTGACCTGGGGGGTGAGCCGGGTGCCGTCGCGGTTATAGAGGGTCCAGGCGGCGGCCCAATGACGGATGACGGTGCCGGGGCTGTGGTCATCCTCGAACCCGACAACCACATCGCTGTTGGAGGTGATGCCTACGCCGAGGGAGGAGGTGGTGTTGTTGTTGTGATCCTGGTTGACGTAGATCGTCGGGGTGCGGGCGGTGAGGCCGGCATCAACGGAGTCTACAGGCTGCGCATACGCGGCATTGGCCAGTAGGCTCAATCCCGCAAGGATGGGTGGTATAAGTTGGCGATTTTTCATGGAGGTGAGTCACGCCATTAAGCAAATCCCCGATCGGTTTTCAATCGAAGAAAGGGAGCTCTCCGCGTGCAGGGTATCCCGCGACACATGAACGGAACCGTATGGCATCTGGAAACGGTTTTGCGGTTACGTTTCTGAGCGAACCACTGCGGAACTGGGAACCGACTCCGCCCTGAAGGACGTGGCCGCCATCGGTGAAGCAGGTCGCTTGGCTTGCTGCCCATCAGGCTCCCTTCCCTGTTCACCCTTTCCCAACCCGTCTTCCACCCGCCGGCGGATCCGCGATCAGAGCCCGTCGCAGCAGCCCGATTCCCGCTTCCACCAAACGTTCCTCCCCCAAACCCGCAAGCTTTTCCAGCGACGGCCCCCGCATCGCTCCCAGTTGCGCCAGTCCATGCACACAGGCCCACAACACCAGCGCCACCTGGTCCGGATCCCCGACGTCCGATCGGATGGATCCATCCGCCAATCCGGTGCGGATCGCATCGGCACATAGGCAATGGGTCGCCAACTCGCTCTCCTTCAATCCGGCAGCGGCGGCTCCGGGATCGCCCGCGTAGCCCGGATTCGAATCGAACAAGGCGCACAATTGGAAGGATGCCGGTGACTCCCGATGAAACCGCGCATAAGCCCGTCCAATGTTCTCGATCCTTTCAATCCCGGTTCCTCCCCGGATGCCAGCCTCCTCGAATCGGGACCGGAGATCCGCATGGGCGCGCAACACGGCCTCGAGGAAAAGTGTTCGTAGATCCGGGAAGTAGAAGTACACCAGCGGTCGGCTCAGCCGTGCTTTCCGCGCAATCTCACCAAACGTCACGTTCTCCAGACCCTTCCGGGCGATCAGTTCCGAAGCCGCCCGCAGGATCTGCCCACGGCGCTTCTCCCGGTCCTCATCACGTCGGCCGGGCTTTTTCTCAACGGGCATTGCCAATGCTGCCCACCCTCCTGACACACTGTCAAATGCCGCACCGCAACGTGCCGGGCCGGGACCAGGGTGCCCTTTCCCCGGTCTTGACGGAACGCTCCCCGATACCTCACAGACCGGGGGTCCGATTCCTGTCCTCCATGACGTCTTCCCCCTATACGGCGCCCCGCACACCGCCACTGCCCGGCTGAACTCCGCGACGCCGTACCCACTGAATGGAACTCTCCGCCCTCGGCTGGACCCCCGATTGGTCCGAACTCTTCAAGCCCCATCTCCAGGCCGGTCTGGTCCCGGCCCGGGTGGTCACCGAAGACAAACACTATTACACCGTCGTCTCTGACACCGGCCCGCATCTCGGTCAGATCACCGGCAAACTCCATCATCGTCGCCTGCACCCCGGCCAACTCCCCAAGGTCGGTGACTGGGTCGGCATCCGCATCCCCGAAGCCACCGACCGCGTCTCCATCGAATGCGTCCTGCCCCGCCGGACCCAGATCACCCGCAAGATCGCCGGACGCGAAGCCGCCGTTCAGGTCCTGGCCACCAACATCGATCTCGCCCTCGTGGTCCAGGCCCTCGGCGAACCCGTCAATCATCGCCGACTCGAACGGTTCCTCGTGATGGTCCACGAAGGCGGCGCCCAACCCGTCGTCGTCCTCAACAAGGCCGATCTCTGCGCCGATCCCGATCCCATCACCGACGAAATCCGCCGCATCGCCGGCGGGCATCCCGTCCTCGTCGTCAGCGCCCGCACCGGCCGCGCCCTCCCCCGCCTCCGGGAACTCCTCGCCCCCGGCACCACCGCCGTCATCCTCGGCACGTCCGGCGTCGGAAAATCCAGCCTCGTCAACCGCCTCTACGGCGAACGCGTCCAACCCACCCTCCCGGTCCGTGAAAGGGACTCCAAAGGTCGCCACTCCACCACCGCCCGCGAACTCATCCTCCTCCCCAACGGCAGCCTCATCATCGATACCCCCGGCCTCCGCGAATTCCATCTGTGGTCCGCCGATGACGGCCTCGATGTCGCCTTTCCCGACATCGCCGCCCTCGCCCATCAATGCCGGTTCCGTGATTGCAGTCATCGCACCGAGTCCGATTGCGCCGTCCGCCAGGGCGTCACCGACGGCACCCTCGAAGCCTCACGCCTCGCCAGCTATCTCAAGCTGCGCACCGAGATCGACGACGTCGCCAACCGTCGCCAGAACCAGACCTGGGCCGCCAACCGTCGCCGTTCCCGCACCGGCACCCGCGCCTGGCTGAAACGCGACGAACCCGATCCCGACGATTCCTGAAGGAGAGTTCGGACCACGAAACACACGAAACGACACGAAAAACGGGAGATGGGGGAAGTAAAGCTGGGCCGAACCACCCTTCCCGATAAGGCAGCCTATCCGTGCACATCTGTGAAATCCGTGGTTCAAGAAGCCTCCTAGCCTTATCCAGCTAGCGGTCTCGGGGGAGATGCAGAGGCGCGGAGAGAGATGGGAATGCGGGAGTCTAGGCACCCTGAAGAGACTCTCCGATGGATGACTCCATGCCGGTGCTTGAATGGCTCATTCTTTCCGCGTCTCCGCCTTTCTGCGGGAGTCATTTTCCATCTTCCAGCCGCATGGATACGTAGCCACGGATCTCACGGATGGACACGGATAGACCAGCCCGGAAAAACGGGGTCGAACTCTTCCCCGATTACCAACCCCATCCCTCTGCGTAATCTGCGGCTGAACTTTCCTTCCCCATTTCATCTGCGGCATCTGCGCCATCTGCGGATAACCCAGTTCATCGTCCCAGAACAAATCCCGATCCAAAACGTACCCACGCCGGGATGGTGAAAAACCCGATCACCGACGTGGAGACCAGCACCCGGACCGCGGTCACCGGATCTCCGCCGTAATGGCGGGCAAGAATGATGGGAAACACCGCCGCCGGCATGGATGCCTGGACCACCAGGACCCGCTTCAGCTCAATCGATCCGGGCAGGTAACGCGCAGCCAGGAACAACAGCACCGGGGTAATCCCACAGCGGGTGAGACAGGCCATCGACATCAGGCGCCAACCGCCGCCACCGCGCAGTTGGGAAGTCGTCTCGGCAAAGGTGGCTCCGATCAGGATCAGACCCAGGGGGAAACAACAGGCGCCCAGCATCTGGTTGCTCACCCGCAGGATCCCCGGAAGCTGGAACCCGAACAGATTGAGGATCGACCCGCCCAGGATCGCCACCAGCGGCGGATTGATCAGCCGACGCCATTCCTTCAATCCGGCATGCCCCAACGCCACCAGGCTCACCGTCCACATCGCCGTGTCCACGCCCAGGTTGTGCAGGAACAGGACTCCGGCCGTCTCCGGCGGAAACAACAGCATCACCACCGGCAACGCCGCATACCCGAAGTTCTGGATCCCCGCCGCACAGGCGAACGTCCGACCCACCCGCTCATCGGTGGTCCCGGTCGTCCGCCGCATCAACCACGATACCGATGTCCCCAACACCACACCGCCAAACCCGAACAACGGGGGCAGAAGGAGGTTCTCCGCCGTGCGCAACGCCGCGTTGTTCAACACATTGTCCAGGATCAGGCAGGGCGTCAGCACGTTCACCACCAACCGGATCAGGCTCTTGTCCGCTTCCGGCGCCAGCCATTGCCCCTTCCGCAAGGCCAACCCCACCGCCACCAGGCAATACGCCGGCATCACCGCTGAAAACACCGTCCAGAAATCAATCATACCTCGCCCCGCACCCGTTCCATCCCCACATCCCCCACCACAGTCCCCCTCAATTCTCCTGCAACAGCGCTGACTTCATCGCCGCCAATACAGCCCGCAGTTTGGCCTCGTCCAGCTTCCCACACGTCCGCATCTCCGCCCCCACCTCGACCCCGTACGGCCTCACCACCCGGATTGCCTCCGCCACATTTCCCGCATGCAATCCACCCGCCAACAACACCGGCGAAAACGCCTCGTCCCGGATCCGCCGACACAACTTCCACGCCTCGTCCCGGGACGTCCTCGCCGGATCCCAGTGCGGCAGTTCTTCCCCCGCATCGACCAACAGCCAGTCCACCACCCGCGACGCCGCCCGCGCATACGGTATCACCTCCGGCCCCGACGCTCGGATCACCTGGGCCAATCCCCCTTCCGGCACACGCCGCCGCAATTCCCTCAACACCGGCACCGGCACCGCATCACACAACTGCACGATCCGCGCCCCGCTCCGTGTCCACGGTTCAATGATCGCCTCCACCTCCACCGCCGAAACCAACAGGAAGGTGCTGGTCCCCACCGGCACCATCGGCGCCATCATGATGATGTCTTCCTCGGCCAACGCCTTCGCACCTGCCGAACTGGATCCCACAAATCCCAGGGAATGCGCCCCGCACCGGATCGCCAACGCCGCTTCGGTCGGCGTCTGGATGCCGCACACCTTCAACACCGGAACACCGAACGTCTCCGAAGCCATGGCACTCACTCCCACTCGATGGTTCCCGGCGGTTTGCTCGTGATGTCCAACACCACGCGGTTGATCCCCTGCACCTCGTTGGTGATCCGCGTCGAGATCTTCTCCAGCAGTTCATACGGCAGCTTCACCCAGTCCGCAGTCATCCCGTCCTGCGATTCCACCGCGCGCAACGCGATGGTGAAGTCGTACGTCCGTTCATCTCCCTGCACCCCCACGCTCCGCACCGGCAACAGCACCGCGAAGGTTTGCCACGTCCGATAATACCAGTCCGCCGCCTTCATCTCCTCCACCACGATGGCATCCGCCTGCCGCAGGCTTTCCAGCTTGGCCGGTGTCAGGTCGCCCAGGCAACGCACCGCCAGTCCCGGACCCGGGAACGGTTGCCGCTGCACGATCTCCTTCGGCAAGCCCAGCTCCGTCCCCAACTGCCGGACCTCATCCTTGAACAGGCAACGCAAGGGCTCGAGCAACTCGAACTTCATGCTCTTCGGCAGGCCACCCACGTTGTGATGACTCTTGATCATCGCCGCCGGATTCCCCGCGATCGGCACCGACTCGATCACGTCCGGATAAAGCGTGCCCTGCGCCAGGAACTTCGCCTTGCCCGCACGCCGCGTGGCTTCCTGGAACACATCGATGAACACCTTGCCGATCACCTTCCGTTTCCGTTCCGGATCGGTCACCCCCTTCAGCTTGCGCAGGAAGAGTTCCGAGGCGTCTTCATACTGGAGCTGGATCTTGAAGTTCCTTCCAAACACCTCCTGCACCACCTCCGCCTCACGCGCCCGCAACAGCCCGTTGTTGACGAAAATGCAGGTCAACTGATCCCCCACCGCCCGATGGATCAACGCCGCCGCCACACTCGAATCCACCCCACCACTCAAACCCAGGATCACCCTCTCGCTCCCCACCTGGCGCCGGATCTCTTCCGTCGCCTGTTCCACATAGTTCCGCATCGTCCACCCACGGCCACAGCCGCAGATGCCATGCACGAAATTCCCCACGATCTCGCGTCCGCGCGGGGTGTGGACGACCTCCGGATGAAACTGGATCCCGAAAAACCGCTTCGGTCCATGCTCGATCGCCGCGTAATCCGAGTTCTCCGTCGTGCCCACCACCACGAAATCCTTCGGTAACCGCGTCAGCTTGTCCCCGTGCGAATTCCACACCTGCAACTGCTTCGGCAACCCCTTGAACAAACCGCACTGCGCGTCGTTCACCGTCAACGTCCCCTTGCCGTACTCACGCTTGCTCCCCTTCTCCACCTTGCCCCCGAGGAAATGCGCCAGGACCTGCACCCCATAACAGATCCCCAACACCGGGATCCCCATCTTGAAGATTCCCTTGTCCGGCAGGGGCGCATCCTCCGCGTACACACTCGATGGCCCGCCCGACAGGATCAGGCCCCGGGGTTGCATCGCCGCGATCTCCGCCACCGGCGTGTCGAAGCGGACGATGGTGGAGTACACATTGCACTCGCGGATCCGACGCGCGATCACCTGGGTGTACTGCGAGCCGAAATCAAGGATGACGATCTGTTCCATGGGCCTTCCAAAAAGCCATCCTGTGCCCGTCCCCTCCCCCATTGGAAAGAGCAAAAAGGATGCACCAAAAAAGGGCCCCGTTCCCACGCCCCCTCCTTCCATGGCAACCTCTCCCCACATGCAGCGTGTCGTTGTACTGAATGTCGTCGGGCTCACCCGGGGCCTCATCGGTCCCCATACCCCGCACCTCGCCGCCTTCCTCAAACAGGGCCACCTCGCCGTCATCGATCCCACCCTCCCCGCCCTCACCTGCTCCGCCCAGTCCACCTACGTCACCGGCCTCCCACCCTCCTCCCACGGCATCGTCGCCAATGGCTGGTACAATCGCGACCTCGCCGAGGTCCAGTTCTGGAAACAGTCCAACGCCCTCGTCCAGGGCCCCAAACTCTGGGACGATCTCCGAGCCTCCCTCCCCGGCTTCACCTGCGCCAAGACGTTCTGGTGGTACAACATGTATTCCACCGCCGATTGGTCCGTCACCCCGCGTCCCATGTACCCGGCCGATGGCCGGAAATTCTTCGACATCTACGCCTGGCCCTACGATCTCCGGTCCGCCCTCAAAAAGGATCTCGGCGACTTCCCCTTCCCCACCTTCTGGGGGCCCGCCGCCGGCACCCAATCACCCCAGGGCGCGCCCGACGCCGCCTCCCGCTGGATCGCCAACTCCGCCCGCTGGATCGAGGAACATCATCAGCCCACCCTCCAACTCGTTTACCTGCCCCACCTCGATTACTCCTTCCAACGCCTCGGCCCCAACCACCCCGACATCCCCGCTGACCTCCGTCGGATCGATGACCTCGTCGGCGATCTCCTCGCTTTCTTCCAACCCCGTGGTGTCGATGTCGTCATCCTCAGCGAGTATGGCATCACTCCCGTCTCCACTCCCATCCACCTCAACCGTCTCTTCCGCCAACAGGGCTGGCTCACCATCAAGGAGGAACTCGGACTCGAACTCCTCGACGCCGGCCAATCCCAGGTGTTCGCCGTCGCTGATCATCAGGTCGCCCATGTCCATGTCCGCAACCCGCGTCTCCTCGAACCCGTCCAACAACTCCTCAACGCCACCCCAGGCGTCGCCCAGGTCCTCGACGCCCATTCCAAACGCGATGTCGGCCTCGACCATCCCCGCGCCGGCGATCTCGTCGTCTTCTCCCGCGAGGATGCCTGGTTCACCTACTACTACTGGCTCGAGGACCGTCTCGCCCCCGACTTCGCCCGCTGCGTCGATATCCATCGCAAGCCCGGATACGACCCCGTCGAACTCTTCCTCGATCCCAACCTGTCCGCCGTGAAACTCCGCATCGCCTGGCGGCTCCTGAAGAAGAAACTCGGATTCCGCATGCTCATGGATGTCATCCCGCTGGACGCCTCCCTGGTCCGCGGTTCACACGGATGCCGCCCCAGCTCCCAGGACGACTGGCCGGTGTTGCTCAGTACATCCCCTCTGCCGGGCGCTTCCATCGCCGCCACCGACGTCTACCGCATCCTGCGCCGCGCCGTGACCGGCGAATCAACAGCCCGCAATTGATCCAGAAAGATTCACCCGCCCAGGACCGGTAAGGGTTCATCCGCAGATGCCGCAGATGAAAAGTTGATCATGCGCTCCGGGAACGCTGGGCCGCGTCCAACCCCCTTCCCACCCCTGCCTCGTCATCTGCGAAACCTGCGAAATCTGCGGCTTCAACTCCCTCCTTCGATCAATTCGCTGCGATTCCCAATCCCCTCATCTGCGCCATCTGCGGATAACCCTCCCGCTCGCATCACCGGAACAACTGCGGCGCGAACTCGTGCAGGTACTCACGCCACTTGTCCCACGTATGCGCCCCTTCCGTCTCCTTGTGCACCACGTCAAACCCGTGCTTCCGGAACATCGCCACCGTGGCGCGCGTCGTCTCGACCAGGAAATCCTCACGGCCCGTCGCAAACCAGAACAGCTTCAGCCCCGCCCGCCGCTTCGCATCGTCCAGGATCGCTGCATGCGCCTTTTCAAATCCCGCACCCGGTCCGCCGATCGGACCGGGCGCGATCCCGAACACTCCTGAACTGAACACGCCCAGATACGCGAACTGTTCCACCTGCGGGATCCCGATGTTCAACGTGTGCCCCCCGCCCATCGACAATCCCGCCATCGCGCGGTTCGCACGATCCGCATGCACCCGGTACCGCTTTTCCATCTGCGGCTGGATGTCCCTCAAAAAATCCTCCTCGAAGTCACCGAACATCGGCTGGCCCATCTGGAACGGAGCGGTGTGCCCATGCGGCATCACCACCACCATCGGCTTCGCTTTCCCGTCCGCGATCAGGTTGTCCAGGATGAACCCCGCCCGTCCCACCGTGCTCCACGAGTCATCCGAATCGAAGGCCCCATGCATCAGGTACAGGATTGGGTAACGTCCGCCCCCGCCCTCATACCCCGGCGGCGTGTACACATGAAGTCGCCGGAACCGGTTCAACGCCGATGACCAATAGTGGACCTCCGATACCGCCCCGTGCGGCACGTCCCGCAGATCCATCCATTGCGCCCCCGGCACATTCACCAGGCTCCACGCCCTCTCGTTGGATTCGCTCGTCCTCGGATTCCGCGGATCCATGACCGTCAGACCGTCCACCGCGAATCCGTACCGATACGACCCCGGCGGCAACGGTCCCACCGTCAATTCCCACACCCCGTTCCCACCCCGGGTCATCGCCCGCTTCTGTTCAGATACGGCACCCGGAATATCCCCACTGCTCCCCAACTGCACATCCTGCGCATCCGCCGCATCCATGCGGAACGTGACCTTGCCGTCTGCGGCCACTTCCGGGGAAGTCACGGTCGGCCGGGGTTGTTGTTGGGCCTGTGTTTTCATGGGAATTCAATGGGAGAGCAACGCCACCCCCGGGACGCATTGCAGAAGCGGATCCAGCCGGGACGACCGTTCCTGCTGCATGGATACGCTCAGGTCGATTCCAACACCGCCCGTTGCCACGGCAACAGTTCGTCCCAGGCCCCCGGATCGTTCCTCGCCAGTGCGTACAGCGTCGACTTCGAAGCCGCCAACGTCGGGTCGATCCCCAACTCTCCGGCCCGCCGATCCCGGATCACCCGCAACTCCTCCACCCGATCCAACTCACGCTTGATCATCCGTCGACTCCGCACCCGCACATGCACCGGTCGATCGGTCGAGGGCACCGACAATCCCCGTTCCACCGCCTCGATCACCCCATGTCGACGGCGCGGCGTCAGGTAGTAGGGAAGCTTGAGTCCGCGCACCGAATTCCGTTCGGCGGCGTCGGCTGCGATCTCGCTGAGCGATTCATGGCGAAGGATGAAAAACGGCGGTTTGTTGGTCCGCACCGCATCCTTTTCCCGCCAATGCCAGAGCTCCCGAAGGATGGCCAGGCCGAGGGGATCGAGCTTGTCATGACCCTTGATCCGCCACACCCCGTCGAGATCCACGTCATGGGCCTTGGAACATTCCTGGATCAACCGTGCACAGCTTTGCCGATGCCACTCCACCCGTCCGTTCTCCACCAACTGCACCCGCATCGCCTCGCTCAACTCGAACAGGTAACGGACATCGTTCAACGCGTACTCCACCATCCGCTCCGTCAACGGGCGCCGCCCCCAATTGGCCTTCTGCGCCCCCTTCTCCAGCGTCACCCCCAGAAACCGGGTCAGACAGTCGTTCAACCCGAACTTCGGCTCCCCCAACAACCGCGCCGCCCACATGGTGTCGAAAATCGCCGTGGGCCGGAAATGATGCCCCTGGAACAACAACCTCAGATCGTAATCCGCCGCGTGAAAGATGATCTCCCGGTCGTCCAGCGCCGACCACAGCGGTTCCAGATGGATGTCCGCCAGTGGATCGATCAAAACCGCCTCACCCGGGATGGCCACCTGCAACAGGCACAACTTCTCGGGGTAGGCATGGAGCGAGTCCGCTTCGGTGTCCAATCCCACCCACGCCGCCTGACGTAGCCGCGACGCAAACTCGTTCAATTCGCCCGTACTGCTGATCACTCAGGCCCAAGCCTGCGGGATCCACGCTCCTTTGGGAATTCCGAACTGACGCCGAACTGGCTGAGAGCGCGGAGAGGACAAAACAAGGAAATGGGGTCCTGGAGCGGCGAGGTTCACTCGCCGGATTGATCCATGACGGCGACCGAACATCGCCGCTCCGTCAGGTAATTGGGGGAGGAAATGGGAAGAGGTCTCACGCAAAGGCGCCAAGAACGCGAAGAACACAGAAAGGGGGAGGTTGATCATGTCCCCTCCCTTTCGTGTGGTTCGTGAATTTCGTGGTTCAAGACACCGGTCTGGTGAGCCTGTCCCCTTGACCCTCTCGAAGACGTTGCGCCTTTGCGCCGTTGCGTGAGGAAAACGGGGAAGGGACGAAGGCAGGTTTCCCGCAGAGGCGCTGAGCACGCGGAGAAGAAAAAAGGGCGGTCCTGGAGCGGCGAGGTTCACTCGCCGGATTGATCCATGACGCCGACCCAACGTCGCCGCTCCATGATGTAAGTGGGGAAGAGAGAAGAAAGAAGTCTCACGCAAAGCCGCAAAGAACGCGAAGAACACAGAAAGGGGGACGGTAATCATGTCCCCTCCCTTTTCGTGTGGTTCGTGTATTTCGTG
>DITU01000103.1:0-66030 GCA_002422905.1 Verrucomicrobia bacterium UBA6176 | reverse complement strand
CCGAACATCGCCGCTCCGTCAGGTATTTGGGGTGGAGAGAAAAAAGAGGGTCTCACGCGAAGCCGCGAAGGAGAAAGGATGACCAGGGACAGGTTCCACCATTTCCCAAACTCACCGCTTCGCCCCAGGCCGACCCGTGCAGACAAAGGTCAGGTCCAGGCAGTACAGGCACCGGCGATGATGTCACTCACAGAACACCGCGATCTGTTCCTTGATCGTGCTGTGATCCATCAAAGCCCAGCTGGGGTTTCCACCGAAAGTACCGACAAGAAAAAGCTCCGCCGGAAACGTCTGGCGCCGAACCGCCGAAAGCGCCGAGAGAACCCAACTGGTCCACCCTCCCTTCACACCTCGCCGATGGCCGGCATCGGACCGGACCGGGAAAATCCAGACGACTGGACTATTCCTCCTCCGCATTCCCCACGCCTCCGCGCGAGACCTCCCCGCCCACTTCCATACACCTGCCTGTGGCCATGGACTGAAACCACCGGCACATGAGTTGCTCCCGCGTCGTCGCAGTCGTCCGCCATGAAAGCTTTCGTCAAAGGAGATCTGGACGGGTTCTTCGCGCTGGGTCTCGACAGCCTGGTGAACCTGCTCCTGATGACCGGGTTCTGTCTCGGGTTGCTGGGCTTTTCACCCGAACTCTACTACGGCCGCATCCTTCCCGCCTCCGCTGTCGGCCTCGTCTTTGGCAACCTTCTTTATGCCCGGCAAGCCCTCCGACTCGCCGCGCGGGAGGGACGTACCGATGTCTGTGCCCTTCCCTACGGATTCAACCTCATCACCGTCATCATCTATTCCCTCCTGGTGATGTATCCGGCGCAGCAACTCGGCCTCGCCCAGGGATTGGAGAAAGCCCGGGCCGATGAAATCGCTTGGTACGCCGGCATCGCGGCATGTATCGGATCCGGCCTGATCGAACTGGGTGGCGCCTTTATCCTGCATCATCTGCGACGGATCACCCCTCTGGCGGCGTTGCTCGCCGCCCTGGCGGGCATTGGAGTGTTCTTCATCGCCATGGATTTCCTGTTTCGCGCCTGGGTATATCCGTTGATCGGGATGAGCACCCTGGCGGTTGCGCTGGTGGTCTACTACGGCGGACACCGGTTCAAATGGGGTATTCCTGGAGGGTTGGTGGTGTTGCTCATGGGAACTCTGGGGGCCTGGGGACTGCATTGGATCGGGCAACCGTCGCCGGCACCGGCCTATCCGCTCGACCTGAGCCACCTCGGATTCCACCTGCCGCGCCCGGCACTGGGAGCGGTATGGGACAGCCTTCCTTACCTGCTGCCTTTCTTCAGCATCATCCTGCCCATGGGTGTGGTGAACGTGGTGGGATCCATGCAGGTCCTGGCTTCCGCCGAAGCCGCTGGCGATTCCTATGAAACCCGTCCGTCGCTGATCATCAACGGCGTCGGAACCCTCATCTCGGCCCTGTTCGGATCGCCGTATCCCACCACCCTCTACATCGGACATCCGGGTTGGAAAGCGATCGGGTCCCGGGCGGGATACTCGACCCTGAACGCGGTGTTCGTCGCCCTCATCTGCCTGACCGGCTCGCTCAGCCTGCTCGCCTGGTCGATCCCGGTGGAGGCCGGCATGGCCATCCTCATCTGGATCGGCATCTCCATGGGCACCCAGGCCTTTGAAGCCGTCCCCAGGCGCCACATCCCCGCCGTCATCGTCGGACTCTTCCCCGCCATTGCCGGGTACTGCGCACTCGTCGCCCGCAACGTCCTCGCCGGGGCCGGCGTGGGCACCCCGGAAAAGCCGTGGAACCCCGAACTGATCGAATCGATCCTCAAGGCCAGAAACTTCTATGCCGAAGGCCTCTTCGCCCTCGACCAGGGCTACTTCCTCAGCTGCCTGATCCTCGCCGCCGCCACCGTGGCCATCATCGACCAGCGTTTCCGCCACGCCGCACTCTGGTTCGCCGGCGGCGCCGGCCTCGCCGCCATCGGCTTCATCCACACCTTCGATTACATCCCCGGCGACATCGTCGGCTCCCTGCGCCCGGGCTGGAAATGGGTGCTCGGGTACCTCTCGATGTCCGGCCTGATGCTGCTGGTGCCGGTGGTGATGGAACGTTCGGAACATCCGCCAGTATGACCGCCGGATGAATCCCCGCGCTCCCGGATGACCCGGGGATTGCTTACGGTTTCAAACCCTGCGCCGCCACGAAGCCATCCCATTCCGCAAGCAACCGCGCGCGTACCGCTTCGTCCACCAGCGCAATTTCAAATCCGTTGCGGGCCATCCGCGCCAGTTCCCATCGGGTGAAACCCAGCTCCTGGTTGAGCGCGATGTACTCCTCCTCCAACCGGTTCCCGAAGAAGAACGTGTCATCCGAATTGAGGGTCACCCGAACCCCGGCATCGAACAGGCGCCGGATCGGGTGGGCCTTCATTTCCGGCACCCCCTGCACCGCCAATTTCACATTGCTGATCGGGCAGACGTCCAACGTGATGTCGTCCCGGACCAACCGCTGGACCAAATCCGGATCTTCCACCGACCGCACCCCGTGCTCAACCCGACGCACCCCGAGGTTGTCGAGCACCCAGCTCACATAGCTCGCCGGCATGAACTCTCCCGCATGCGCCTTGGTCGCCTTGCCCGCCGCCCGCGCCCGTTCCCATACCCCCGCCGTCCACGATTCCATCGGCCAATACTCCGGCCCATGCAGGTCCACCCCGGCCAGGTCGTCCCAGCCGAGGGCCGACTCGATCAAGGCGCCGTGCTGGGCATAATCGTTGTGGCACATGCCGGCGAAGATCCGCACTTCCATCCCCGCCGGGGCCGCCTCGCGGATGGCTGCCAGAACCTCGGGACCGCTGTCCTTCACATACGCCAACCCAGGCAGGTGAATGCTCGTCTCCACATAGCGGCAGCCCTGCTCCCGACACGTCGCCAACACGATCTTCGCCGCGTCATGGTACCGCTGCGCCGTCGTGTAGAACGTCAGGCAATACTCGTCGTACAACTTCATGAACTGGTCGAAATCCCGGTACCGGTATTCCGGCGACCAGAACGGCGGCGCCTCGGCAAACTTCGCCGGCTCCAGTTCCTTCAACAGCTCGATCGGGGTCGAGCCTTCCAGGTGCAGGTGCGTTTCAGTCTTGGGCAATGCCCGGACGAACCGGGTGAATTCCCCGGACGCCATGTAATGTGGAATGCGCATTGGAAAATCAGTGGCGGAGGGATGCTGTCGGATTTTGCCCGGACCGGCCAGCAACGGACAGGGCATCGGTTGTTGTCACCGCAAGATTCCCGTTGTCCGAACGCGGCGTCCAGACGGCCTCCAGATCCGCCACCTGCGGTACGCCATAGTTGAGGTTCACCTCGATCTTTCCCTCCCCACGCAACTCCAGCCGGTAATCCCGCACCAGATTGCCCACCACCACCGGCCCATGCAACCGGACCAGGTTCATCCCAAGACAGATGTGCGTGCTGCCCCCAAACGTGCCATGGGCCTTCTTCGGATACTCCCGTTCCAGCCAGCGCGCCGGTCGGAACCGGTACGGCTCTTCATAAACCTCTTCCAGGAAGTGCGGCAACGTCTGCAAATGCAGCACCCGCGTGCCCTTCGGCAGTTCATATCCCCCAAACTCAAACGCCTCATGCACCACCCGCGACATCACCGGTGCCGCCGGAAACATCCGTTCCATCTCCATCAACGTCGCCTTCAACCGCGGGAATCGACCCATCCCCGACATCAATCCCGATGCACTGTACCCGGCAAGTTCCTCCTCCAACACCCCCAGCCAGGCCGGATCCTCCCACAGGTTCTGCAACCCACAGTTCAACATCTTCGCCGTGTTGCCCGTGCCGGCCATCAACAGCAGATACGCTTCCGGCACCAACTCACCGGCATCCAACGGTTCCCCACGCTCCCGCCGATCCTCCAGCATCTCCTGGAAATTGTCCGGCTGGGTTTCCCCACCCAACCGTCGCTCCACCAACTGCCGCAGGAATCCAAACACATACTCCCGATGCTCCACAAATCCCGGTCGCCCATAGTGCGCATGCCGCGCCTCACCCATCGAGATGCCCTGGATGAACTCCTCCTCGAACACCACGAAATGCCGCAATGCCTCCGCATCCAGCTCGCAATGCAACACCGTCCGGCTGTTCGCCAACGTCAATGCCGTCATCAGGAAATCATGAAGCCGGATCGGACGACCCGCATGCGCCGCAAACTCCGTCGCCAACACCCGGTCCAACGTCTCCAGGTGCCGCACCAACGCGCTCATCGCGAACCCGTTCCTCAGGTTGCGTCGCTTGCGCCGATGCACCTCGCGATCCAACTGGGTCACATGCGTCGGCCCCATCATCTCCCGGAACGGCACCAGCGCATCCTCATACGACCACAGGTCCGGATTCCGCCACGCCGCCTCGTTCGCATCCATGCCCCCGATCACCACATGTTCCTCTCCCCGGAACTGCAACCGGTAAATGGGTCCCAGCCGCCGATACGCCTGCAGATGGTCGAACTGCTCCAGTCCGTCCCGTTCCACCGGCAACCCCAATGATTCGTAACTTGGCAATTCCTCGATCTTCATCTGGTTCCTCACTCCTTCCACCTCATCCCTGCCGCGCCGCCGCCTGTTGCATCGAGATCCGGATCCGTTCCTCGATATGTTGCCCCGCCCGGATTGGCGGATATCCCACCGGCCGCTCCGACGTCACGCAGGAGGGAATCGTCTCCACCAGCACGTCCGGATCCGGGTCACTGAAGAACGCCATCGAAAGCCTCCCCGCCGCCGCGCCCGCCGGCCGGATCTGGACCCGGTGCGGCGTCGACCGGAACACCCCGTTGCTCCAGCGCGCCAGCAGGTCTCCGGTGTTCACCACCACCGTCCCCGGTATCGGCGGTGCCGGAATCCATTGTCCCGCCGCGTTCTCCACCTCCAACCCCCCGGCCATGTCCTGGAACAACACCGTCAGGGTCCCGTAATCCGTGTGCGCGCCCGCCCCCAGTTGTCCCGCCTGCCATTGTCGGCTCGGTGGATAATGCAGGAGCCGCAACGTCTGCGTCAGGCCCGTGTGCCGTTCATCAAAGAATTCCGGCGGCAATTCCAGGGCCACCCCAAATGCCCGCATCACCTGCCCCGCCAGTTCCCGGCACCGCCCGTAAATCGCCAATGCCCCCTGCCGAAACTCCTCCGAAGGCCAGCGCGGATCCGTCGCCTCCCAACGCGGCGCATCCCGCAACGTGAAATCTTCCTTCAGGTCCGGCGGTTGTCCCGGATCCAACGCCTCCTGGGCCACCGCCTGATACCCAAAATTCCCCGAAGTCCGCAGGCACCGGGCCTTCATCTCCGCCGGCAACGCAAAGAATTCCCGGGCCATCGCAAATGCCCGGTCCACTTCGTCCTCTCCAATCCCATGCCCCCGCAGATACATGAACCCCGTCTCATGCGCCGCCCGATACACCTCCGCACCCACCCGCCGCCGCCCCTCCGACCCCTCAAAGAACGGGGCGAAATCAATCACTGGAACCTCGTCAGTCATTCAGGTTTCCCCGCAGCAGAAACCGGACCCGACATCATCGCCGGTACCGCTATCCCTCCCAGGATCAGCAGCACTCCCAACACCTGCACACCCCGGATCCCCTCTCCCAGCAGCCACGCCGACATCCCCACCGCCACCGGCAATTCCACCGAGGTCAGGATGCTCCCCAGTCCACCGCCCACTTTCGGCGCCGCCTTCACCAACAGGAACACCGGCACGATCTGCCCGATCCCCCCCAACACCAGCACCCATCCCACCTGAACCCGTCCCCATCCTCCCGCCGGCTCCAACCCCCAACCCACTCCCCAGGCCACCCCCAGCACCACCAACCCGGAAAGCACCGAAAACAGGAAGGACCGCCACTCCGGCGTCGCCTGGTCTCCCAACCGCGCTGACATCAGGAAGAAAAGCGCGAAACACAGCGCCGCCAGGATCGCCTGCGGCGCCCCAGCCAGGTTGTCCCGCCCCGCCACCCCGATGAAATCCGTCGCCACAAACGCTCCCGCCGTCACCAGGATCACCGAGATCCATCGGCTCACCGGCGGCATCCGTCGCGCCAGCATCGCCTGCAACACCGTCGTGAACGGCACATATAGGAACAACAGCGTCGCCCCCACCGGCACCGGCCCCAGCTGATACGACCAGAACAGGAACAACGCCACCCCGCTCCCCACCACCCCGCACGCCAGCATCGCCCCCCAGAATCGCAACGTCGCCGGCGGCCAACCCGTCCGCCGCGCCCAGCACGCCACCCCGAATGCCGTCGCGCCCACCACGTATTCCCCCAATGCCGCCTGTGGAAAACTCAACCCCGCCGCAAACCCCATCTTCAGCAAGGGCCCGTGCAATCCCCACATCGTCCCGACGATCAACATCCGGACCACATCCGACATCGGCACGACAACGCTCGATTTCAATCCCGCCCCGTAAGCCGCCCGGATGCCAACCCTCGGAGAAACGTGAGGTCAACCGCACCTGCGCGGAAGCGGCGTCAGTGCGGCAACCTCAGGCTGAGCAGGGTGACGTCGTCCTCTTCCTCGCCGGAGCTGAACACGAGCGTGAAGGGGCCAGCCTTGATCTGATCACCGTTGCGCAACACCCAGGGTTGGAGGATCCGAAGGCCGTTGACGTAGGTCCCATTGCTGCTGCCGAGATCCTCCACATACCATCGACCCTCCCTCAGGCGTATCAGGAAATGGCGGCGACTCACGCCACGGTCTGCGAGCGGGATCTCTGACTCGGGTCCCCGACCTGCAACCAACTCGCCCCGCGTCAGGTCATGGAGGCTGAGCGCAGGCCCTTCGATGACTTTCAGCTGGGGTAACTTCGGCATCTCCGACAAGGTCAGGAACCGGGCCTGACCATCATGTTTTGGACGCTAGGGATCGGTGCTGCCGATTGAAACAACGGAATGGCCAGCAAATGACGCCTCCTGCGCGCCTGCCGGTCCCACCCCTCGTTCTCGCACCCGCCAACACCCTCGGGATGCATCGCCCTTCCCCTTTCGTGTCCTTTCGTGTCCCACAAAAGCGGCGATCTCCGGTCGCCGTCCCATCCAGACGGCAAGCAACCCTCGCCGCTCCGACCGAAAGTGGCCGCAGGACCGAAGCGTTCTTGAAATGCCCTGCCGCCCGACTAGAACACTCACGTTGCGACGCGCCCGGTTCATCCTGACGTTCCTGTTGGTCACCTTCTGGGTGCCCGGTTCCTCGCACGCCTTCCTCCAGTTCGCCGGCCTCATCCATGTCCAGCATGTCGGACATGCCGTGCCTGAGCCGGCAGCAGGGATTGATTCGGGGTGCCCCCACGAATCCTCCGGGCCACACGAGCACAACGACAGCAATCACACCCTCGCCGATGGCGCCTGTCTCCTTGACCTGACCGATCCAACCTCCGGCTTCTGTCCCCCGATCCTGCTGACAGCCGCTTTTCCTGGCATCACCGGTGTCGAACCAGCGGATCATCCGGTGGACCAACTCCATTCCGGATTGGCGCCGCCCAGCACAGCTCCGCCCGATCTCACTCCCCGCTGGCGTTTCGACCTCCGCGTTTCCCTCCCGGTCCGGTCTCCCTCTTTTGCTTCCTGACCGTCCTTCCTGGACGGCCTTCGGTCACCTTCCCCCGTCCGAAGCGTTTCCCACACACGACACGTCGACCCGCATCCGCTCCGGGTCACGGCCCGGTTTCCGGGTGAATCGAGCGGAGAATCCTGATGCGGTTTTCCCTGTTCCCCAATGAAGTGTCTCCCCTTGGCCCGGTGGCGTTCCACCGGCCTCCTCCTGTTGACCGGTGCTGTCCTGATCGGCGGTTGTAGTCCATCCGACGCCGTCAACGATTCCCGGCGCAACCAACCCGCGGATCGCACTGCCCAGATCACCGTCTGGACCGATGCCTTTGAAGTCTTCGCTGAACATCCGATCCCGGTCGCCGGCAAGCCCACCCCGTTCATCACCCATGTCACCGATCTCCTCACCCAGGAACCCCGCCGCGATGGACCCGTCACCTTCCGCTTCAGCCAGGGCGAAGTCGTTGTCGACAACCAACAGGCCAACCCCACCGATCCCGGCATCTACCGACCCGCGATCCTGTTTCCCAAGCCCGGCATCTGGCAGGTCACCCTGATCATCCCCGGCACCAACGCCCCGACAATCCTCGAACTGGGTTCCCTCCAGGTACACGCCGATCCCACCGCCGCCGCACGTTCCACCCTGCCCGCCCCCCCGGAAGGCGTCCCCTTCCTCAAGGAACAGCAATGGCGGATCCTCGTCCGCACCGAACCCGTCACCCAACGCCCCCTCACCGCACGAATGGAGGTCTCCGCCCAGGTCCGCACCCGACCCGGTTCCTCCGCGACGGTTGTCGCCCCGATCTCCGGTCAACTGATCTCCACCGACCCCGCCCCCCCGATCCAACTCGGCGATCCGGTTGAAGCCGGCGAATTGCTGGGTCTCCTTCGCCCCAATTTCTCCGAGGCCGCCGCCCGCCTGATCGACGCCCGCGCCGCCGTCGCCTCCACCCAGGCCGCCCTCGACCAGGCCGAAACCGCCCATGCCCGCATCCAGCAACTCGCCGCCAGCCAGGCGAAATCACTCCGCGAAGTCCAGGAATCCGCCGCCACCCTCGAATCCGCCCGCTCCCGGCACACCGCCGCCCTCGGATTGCTGAACACGTTTCAATCCTCCAACAGCGAACGCCCCACCGGCGCACCCCTCCTCATCGAACTGCGCGCCCCCATCGGCGGCATCCTCGACTCACATCTCGCCGGCGTGGGCGAAGTCGTCGCCGCCGACCAACCCCTGTTCCACGTGCTCGATTCGCGGACGGTCTGGATCGAAGCCCGTATTCCCGAGTCCAGCCTTCACCAACTCGGCACCAATCATCACGCCATCCTCCAGTTCCCCGGCCAACGCGGTTCCTCCATCCCCGTGACCGGTGACGGCATCGGCCGCGTGCTCGCCCTCGGTGGCACGGTCGATCCCCACACCCGCACCGTTCCCCTGACCTACGAGGTCCACAACCGCCAAGGCCTGCTGCGTCCCGGCCAGAGCGTGACGTTGCAGATCGGCACCGCCCGCGTGGAGGAAGCCGTCGCCGTTCCCGAGAGCGCCCTGGTCGATGAAGGCGATGAACTGGTCGCTTTCGTCCACGTGTCCGGAGAGACCTTCGCCAAACGCACCGTCCGGACCGGGATCCGCGACGCCGGTCGCGTCCAGATCCTCGACGGCCTCAAGGTCGGCGAACGCGTGGTCACCCGGGGCGCCTATGCCATCCGGCTCGCCTCCATCTCCGGCGTCATCCCCGCCCACGGCCACAACCACTGATCACCTCATGGACCGACTCATCCATTGGGCCCTGACCAACCGCACCCTCGTGCTGGTCGCCGCCCTGGTGCTCACCGTGGCCGGCTTCCGATCCGTCTCCCACATGCCGGTCGATGTCTTCCCGGACCTCACCGCCCCCAGCGTCACCATCCTGACCGAGGCCCATGGCATGTCGCCCACCGAGGTCGAGACCCAGGTGACCATTCCCGTCGAGACCGCCGTCAACGGGTCCGCCGGTGTCCGACGCGTCCGGTCCGCCACCAGCGTCGGCATCTCCGTGGTCTGGGTGGAATTCGACTGGGGCACCGACCTGCGCGACGCCCGCCAGACCGTCGGGGAACGGATCGGAACCATTGCCGCCACCCTCCCGCCCGAGGTCGAACGTCCCGTCCTCGCCCCGCCTTCCTCCATCATGGGCGAAATCCTTTTCATCGCCCTGACCTCCGACCGCCATTCCCCCACCGAACTCCGTTCCCATGCCGATGTCCACCTGCGACGTCGACTGTTGGCCGTACCCGGAGTTTCCCAGGTCACGCCGATCGGTGGCGGGCAGAAGCAGTTCGAAGTGTTGATCAACCCGGCCGCCTTGCAGGCCCAGGACATCACCCTCGACCACGTCGTGCGCGCACTCGCCGAAGGAAACGAAAATGTCTCCGCCGGCATCCTCAACCAACGCGGTTCCGAATGGCTCGTCACCGGCATGGGCCGTCTCCGCTCCACCAACGACATCAGCTCCACCGTCGTCGCCGCCCGCAAGGATGTCCCCGTCCTCATCCGCGACCTCGGCGAGGTCCGCATCGGCCAGGCCCAGAAACGCGGCGAAGGATCCGCCATGGGTCAACCCGCGGTCATCCTCGGCATCCAGAAACAGCCAGGAGCCAACACCCTCGACCTGACCCGCCGCCTGGATGCCGAACTCGACATCCTCAAGGCCAACCTGCCGCCCGGCATGAAGCTCCGGACCGACATCTTCCGGCAATCCGACTTCATCTCGGTCGCCGTTCGCAATGTGCAGAAGGCGCTGTTGGAAGGCGTGATCCTCGTGACCTTCGTCATGCTGCTCTTCCTCGCCAACCTGCGCGCCACCCTCATCACCCTCACCGCCATCCCCCTGTCCCTCCTCACCGCCGTCCTCACCCTCCAATGGTTCGATGCCTCCATCAACACCATGACCCTCGGCGGCATGGCCATCGCCATCGGCGCCCTCGTCGATGACGCCGTCATCGATGTCGAAAACGTCTTCCGTCGCCTGCGAGAACATCATCGGCGTCCCGCCGCCAACCGTCCGCCCCTCCTGAAGGTCGTCTTCGATGCCAGTGTCGAGATCCGCAGTTCCATCGTCTTCGCCACCCTCATCATCGCCCTCGTCTTCGTCCCCATCTTCTTCCTCGACGGTGTCGAAGGGCGCCTGCTCCAACCCCTCGGCGTCGCCTACCTCGTCGCCCTCGGCGCCTCCCTCATCGTCGCCGTCACGGTCACGCCCGTCCTCTGCCTCCTCCTGCTTCCCGGCAGCAAGGGCGTCATCGCCGAACACGAACCCGCCCTCGTCCGCTGGCTGAAGTCCCGTTACGAACCCATCCTCGACGTCGCCCTCGCCCATCCCGCGAAGTTCACCCTGCCCGCCGTCATCGCCCTCGGCATCGCCCTGCTCACCACCCTCCGCATGGATCGCGCCTTCCTCCCCGACTTCAACGAAGGCTCCCTCACCATCAGCGTCGTCACCCTTCCCGGCACGTCCCTCGCCGAATCCGACACCCTCGGGCGCGCCGTCGAAGGCATCCTCATGGAATTCCCGGAAGTCGTTTCCGTCGCCCGCCGCACCGGTCGCGCCGAACTCGACGAACACGCCCTCGGCGTCGAGTCCGCCGAGATCGATGTCAGCATCACCCGTCGTGACCGTTCCCAGGCCGAGTTCCTCCAGGCCCTGCGCATCGCCCTCGCCAATGTTCCCGGCATGAACATCACCATCGGCCAACCCATCTCCCATCGCATCGATCACATGCTCTCCGGCACCCGCGCCAATATCGCCGTCAAGATCTTCGGCCCGGACCTTCACCAACTCCGCACCCTCGCCGAGTCCGCCCGCAAGGCCATGGAAGCCGTCCCCGGCATCGTCGATCTCTCCGTCGATACCCAATCCGAGGTGCCCGTCCTCCAGGTCCGATTCGACCGTGCCGGCATGGCCCGACACGGACTCACCGTGCGCGATGTCTCCCGCACCCTCCAGGCCTCCCTCCAGGGCGTCGTCGCTTCCCGCATCCTCGAAGGCCAATCCTCCTACGATCTCGTCGTCCGCCTCGACAACGCCGGCGAACAATCCCTCGAAACCCTCGGCAATGTCGCGGTCGACACCCCCTCCGGTGCACGGGTCCCACTCCATTCACTCGCCCGCATCCAGCCCGGTACCGGCCCCAACCAGATCCTCCGCGAACAGGTCGAACGGAAGATCGTCGTCCAATGCAACGTCGCCGGTCGCGGTGTCACCGATGTCGTCCAGGACATCCGGCGCCAGGTCGACCAGATCATCGATGAGGCCCCCGGCTATCGCGTCGAGTACGGTGGCCAGTTCGAAAGCGCCGCCGCCGCTTCCCGGACCCTCGCCCTCGTCGGCATCGGGGTCGTCATCGGCATCGGCCTCCTCCTTCACCTCGCCTTCGGTTCCCTGCGCGATGCCGCCCTGATCATGCTCAACCTTCCCCTCGCCCTCATCGGCGGTGTCGCCGGTGTCTTCGCCGGGGGCGGCATCCTCAGCGTCGCTTCCATCATCGGCTTCATCACCGTGTTCGGCATCGCCACCCGCAACGGCATCATGCTCGTGTCCCACATCCGGCACCTCCAACAACACGAGGGCGTCCCCGACCTCCGCGAAGCCGTCCGACGCGGCGCCCTCGAACGTCTCGTGCCCATCCTCATGACCGCGCTCGCCTCAGGTCTCGCCCTCATCCCCCTCGCCCTCGGTGGCGACAAACCCGGCAACGAAATCCAGACCCCCATGGCCATCGTCATCCTCTTCGGCCTCCTCACCTCCATGGTCCTCAACATGGTCATCGTCCCCGCCCTTTACCTCCGCTTCGGACGCTCCTCCTCCACCCCAACCCCGGCCATCCCATGACCTCGCCCCATCCCTTCCATTCCCCGCGCCATCGCCGCCCCGGCGCACTCGTCCTCCTCACCGTCGTCTGGGCCGTACTCCGTCTCCACGCCTCCGATCCCACCGCCTCCGTCCCACCCGTCGTCCTGACGCTCGACCAGGCCTTCGAACGTGCCGAACGCAGTCATCCCGCCCTCGCCGAAGCCCGCGCCCGTGTCGATGCCGCCGCCGGTCTCGCCCGTCAGGCCGGGACCTTCCCCAATCCGGAACTGATCGTCGGCGCCCAGCAGATCCCGGTGCAGCGCGAGACCGTTCCCGACCGCCAATACATCGCCGGGTTCGGCCAACGCATTCCCCTCGGCAATCGTCTCGCCAAGGCCCGTGAAGCCGAATGGCTCGAACGCGAAGTCCAGCTGCGCGGACTCGAATCCGCCCTGCGCTCCCTGCATCGCCGTGTCCACGCCGCCTTCGCCACCGCCCTCCATCACGAATCCGCCCTCCAGACCCACGCCCGCATCCTCTCCTCCCTCACCCTCGACCAACAGTCCACCCGCGCCCGACTCCTCGCCGGCGATGCCATCCCGTCCGACCTCGCCCGCACCGAACTGGAACTGGCCCGGGCCGGGATCGAATCACGCCGCATTGCATCGCTCCGGGAACAGGGTCTTGTCGCCCTCGCCGGCGCCATCGGTGAACCCGGCCTCACCATCAGCTCTGTTGAAGGCCGCCTCGACGACGCCTTTGAAGTCCCCACCCTGGAATCCCTCGCCGCCTCACTCTCGACCCAACCCGCCGCCCGGATCGCCGAAGCCGATGTCCGGGCGAGCGTCGCCCGCATCGATCTCGCCAAGGCCGAGCGCATTCCCGACATCCAGGTCGAAGCCCTCTATCGCCGACTCGAAGTTACCGGCCAGAACACCTTCGACATCGGCCTCAACATCCCGCTCCCGCTCTTCAACCGGAACCAGGGCCGCATCCAGGCCGCCCGTTCCGATGCCCTCGCTGCCGAAGCCCGGTCCCGCATGACCACCCAGGAGCTTGCCCTGCACCTGCAGCAATCCCATGCCGCACTCGTCTCCGCCCTCGACCGCGCCCGCTCCTTCCGTGAGGAAATCCTGCCCCACGCCGACACCGTCCTCCAATCCGCCGAGCTCCGCCTTTCCGCCGGCGACACCAGCCTCACCGAGATCCTGCCCCTTCGCCGCGAGTGGGCCCGACTCCACCTCGACTACCTGGAAACCCTGCGCGAAGTGATGCAGGCCTGGGTCGAAGTCTCCGCCTACCTCGGCCCCCGCGGCAAATCCTGACCCCAATCCCACGCAGCGGCGCCATCCGGTCACCGTCCCCAACCCAGACGATGTCGGTTGATCCGCTCGATCAACTCCACCACCGGCGTCATGCACTGCTTCGCATTCGTCATCTCCCTCAGCGCCTCCCGTTCCCGGGCCTGCGCTTTGGGAGAGGGTTCCCAATTCCAATACCTTCGGTCCCGTCCCAGTAGATCCCGGTCATAGCGGAAGCGGTAGCCAAGGAAATCCAGGGACTCCCCGGTCTCCGTCACTCGGATCACCCGGGTCTTCTCCCGGTTGATCGTGAGTTCCAGCCACCCCTCCAACTTCCCTTCGATCCAGTCCTTGAGTCGGGGTCCGATGTATCGCGCCATCACCACGAAGTCGTCCGCATAGCGCACCAGCTTCGCTCCAGCCCATCGGGAGGGTCCGTCCGCCCGTTCAAACAGGTGGTCGAACCAGTGCAGATACATATTCGCCAGCAGCGGACTCAGGACCCCTCCTTGCGGAGTGCCCCGGTCGTTGCGTCCTGCCTTCAGGTGCTGGTGGATGATTCGCAGGGCGTCGTGTGCCGATCGTCCGGATCGAAACCCGTGGGAGCAATCCTCGAAGTCTGCCTCGAAGATCGGCTCCAGGATCAGCTTCACCGCCGCCTGCAACCACTCGGTCCCTCACCGTCGGGATTCCCAACGGCCGCAACTTCCCGTTCGCCTTCGGGATGTACAACCGCCTCACCGCTTGGGCTGTCGTAGGAATTTCCATTCCAATCAGCTCCAGTTGTCTCTCACTCGGCTTGGTCCCGACCAGGGCTCCTTCGCTCCCTGCCGACTTGATCGGCAGCTCAACGCTACTACGAACCCATCCGACTCCTCGCTCCAGCCCCTCCCACGGTTATCGTGTCCCGGTTCGGGTCGACGGTCCTCATCGGACCACCGCGCTTTCCAGAGGACACAGAGCTCGCGGAAAGAGGCAGGGGCACTCCGCTCCTACGCCAGAGGCCCATAAATCCCTCGCTCCCGCCTCCAGCCGGGGCTACTTTTTCCATGAAAATCGCAACAACTTCAGCCAACGGACGCTCGAAAGCCCAGGCGAAAACCGGCAGTTTACGAATGATCCGGCAACTCGCCGAAAAGCGCGCCGTGGGCGATCCCAAAGCGCCCAAGTTTGATGGTGTGGCCTTCCTTCGCACCCTCAAGAAATGAGGGTTTATGCGGACACCTCGTGGTGGCTCGCTTACCAATGCCGCCGCGACGTGCATCATCCCCGCGCCGTCAACCTGTTCGACCGCGAGCCGCACGCGCAGGTAGTGTGGACGCCGTGGCAGCGCGTCGAAGTGCTCAACACTTTTCGCCAGGCCGAGCGCGCCGGACTGGTCGCGCCCGGTGACTCACGCTCACTCCTGCGCCTGCTCGAACAGGAGGTGCGCCTCGGTTACTGGCCGCATCTGGAGTTCGACTGGACCGATGCCGTCCGCACGGCGTGTGAGCTGGCCGCCGAGCATTCCCTGAAGATGGTTATGCGCGAGATGGACCTGTTCCACGTTGCCATCGCCATCGAGACCGCCGACGACGCTTCTCTTTCATTCGATGACGAGCAGATCGCGCTGGCTGAAGCGGCCGGACTGGCGCTCATTCGGTTGGGCTAGACTACCGCGGCTTTCTCGGTTTGACCCCACTGGCCTTCGCATGCGGCTCCGCGTGAGAAAACCGCGCCCCCAACTACCACCTCGAACCCGAACGTCACCCGCCGCATTCTCGCGCCTGATCGATGGGTCGCTTCTGCTACATCTGCCAACGGCTCCGCGCCAACGAGCGTTTCAGCAGCAGGGGACACCGAGACCATGTCTGCAAGGACTGCGCCCGGCTCCCGCGCGAGACGCGGAGGGAGTTCGAAATCCTCAGCGAACTCGAACGGATGCTCCACCAGTCCCACATCTCGGCAAAGAACCAGAGCCGACTCCTATCCCTCACCCAACACCCCGCCCCGAAAGTCGTCCGAACCGCCACTGTTCTTCTGGAGCTCGCCCGGCACTATTCCTTCCGCCGACGCCGTCTGGTCCGCCTCCGCCGGAATCCCGACCAGCTCCGTCGCCTCATTACCGAACTCCCTGCCGGAATGTGGGAGGGATATGTGGGCCAGTATGGAGACTCCCTCGAGGACCCAGGCGAACTCCTCCCCCGCTTCGATTCCGGCCTTCCCGACCAACCCCCCGGAAAATCCCGGCCCCGCCCCCGAACCCGACGAGCCCATTTGCTGGGAAGACTGCGAACGTGGGGTGTTGGACTAGTTCCCGGTTTCGTGGAAGTCGCCAAGTACCTTTGCGACCTCGGGACGGATCGAGGGTTATCAACCCAAGCCTTCGGCACCGCGTCAAAGGCCTGCCCGAATCGCCCCCGATCCCCTGCCCGATCCCCCAACAGCGACGCCCCCGCTTCAGCCGTCCGGAACTCCCCACAGTCGAATCGGTGCAGATGCCCTTCGCCGAGGATCAACTCCGCCAACGCCCGGGCCGTCTCCGTCTTCCCGACACCCGTCGGCCTGGCAAAGATCAGGCAACGCTCTCGTCCGAGAGACGGAACCGCCCCCAGTTCCCGCCGCTGGACGGCCGCCCAAAAGCCGATTGATGGCATCGGACTGGCCGCACACGCGGCTTCGGAGACTCCTTGGAAGCTCACAAAGTCGATCAACGTCTGCTGGCAGGGTGGAAGCGAGGCGACGGGCCATAGGGTGGATCCGGGCGGTTCCACTGTTAGCATCCCCTGCCCAGCCCGACCTGGTTGCAATCCGCGTTCGGAGCCCCGACCAAGTGGACCGGATTCAACGAGCAATCCCGTTCTGTACTCGCGCGCCCAGGCTCCGCCACGTTCACCAACCGGGAATCATCCCGAATCAGCACCTGCTTGCTCCCCCTTTGGAAGCGGGGCCTCCGTCGCCGGTGCCCCTGATCGAACCGCACGGAGCATCTCGTCTGCAGCCACCGCAACGTCTCGCTGAGGTCGATTCACCCGGACTGCCCCAGCAAGTCGCACGGTGCTCCGTCAGGACAACGGCGTGAACTTCGGTCCCATAACGCTCCGGAAGTTCCGAAGCCAACCCGAGGAACGCCTGGCGATCGTCGTCCCCCCGTTCCCACGGCTCATCACAGGATACCAACCATCGACAGCGTGGATGCGAAGCGGTCGTGCCATCGGGCGATGGGTGAGCGTCGGCGGTAAATTGTCAAACATATGGGACTGCCCCATTGCCCCCCTGCAATCAATATACTCTGGCGTACGAATGACCAAGCGCTCCATTGACCCATCATTGACCACGTCGATATTCAACGCGTACGCCAAGAGGTCCCGAAACCCAGTGGGATTGGCAGTAGTGTTTATACCAGGGTTCATGATCTTCATTGCCGCAGCTAAAAGTGGATCACCAACCCTTCCCTGGGTCCATGGACCCTCACTCTCAAAGCGCATGTTCAAAGCGCCATCTCCACGCCGAGACCAAACTCCCACCTTACCGATTGAGTTGCTACGCACATCGTCTCCCTCTGACGTATTGCGTTCAAAGATCCTCAACGGGTTGATTCGGATTCGCACACCTCCACTCTTGTCAGATTCCACCTGCAAAGGATTCCGTTGCGCCCTCCCAACTTCAACATTCGCTACAAGAATACGACAAGTACTGAAGCCTCCAAGAGAAATCGAGGCCCACAGAACACAAAGGATGTCGCGCTATATCTTCTAACCTCCCCTTGATACAACGCCGACCGGCACCTTCCTGCATCACCCGGAGTTTGGGTCGGATTTGGTCTTTTCATCTCCTTCAAACTCTATCTGATGGCATACCTCACACATTATATTACAAACCAATCTGAACTTTCTAGGGCAACACCCTCCCTTATGCAATTCCAAAAGAGTCTTCTACTGAATCAGATTATATTCGCACCAATCCGACCAAGGACCCGAACCCCAGGAGAATCTTCCGCGCACCCTCCACCTAAGACTCCGTGGAGGCCTAGTGTAAGCAACCGACTCTGTGTAGGACGTTGCCGACCCTGAAATGTCCGTTCTGCTTCTAGACTCGATTGTTGACCATACCCCCTGACTCAACACTTGAACTTCAAACTCCACGAAGCTTGCTTCGGGAATCCTCTGCCAGCGATGGGTAGGGGTTGCATCAGACGATGTCTTCCCACAATCCGAAGTAACTGGCGGTTGCAAAGCCAACTCCAGACCACACCAATTTGACCACGGACCATTCCCCCAAGAGAACCTTCCACGTACTCTCCACCGGAGGCTCCGTGGAGGTCTGGTGTAGGCGACAGACTCTGTGTACGACGTAGCCGCTCCAGAGATATCTGCCCTGCTCCTTGAATCAATCGTCAACCATACTCCTTGACTGAGCACCTGGACCTCAAACTCCACAAGGTTTGCATCCTTTATCTGTTGCCATCGATAGGTCGGCGTCATGCTTGTTGAGGTTCGCCCACAGTCCAAGGTGACCGGCGGCTGCAGAACCAGGTTGAGATCGCACCAATCCGACCAATCACCACGACCCGTGGTATTGAGACCTCTGATCCTCCACCGCAGCACCCTCGGCGGAGATGTGTACGCCCTGCTTGTCTGGAACGAGACCGCGCTCCCTAGCAAATTAGTCCGACGTTCCTCAATGGAAACCCAGCCTTCATGTCTAAGCACTGCCACCTCAAACTCGATGCTCTCAGCCCTTGCCACCGGCTCCCATCGGTGAAGCGGTGTCAGATCATCAGTCGTCTGCCCACACCCGAGCAAGATCGGCTTGGCTGGCACATCAATCAGAAGGTCGTAACCACACCAATCACTCCAAGGACTAGACCCATGCACATAGACACCACGGACACGCCAACGCAGGCTCCGGGGCGGATTTGTGTAAGGCGGCTCTCTGTACTCGGTACTCGATCCGGGAATATCTACCCGCCTGCGAGATTCCACAGTGTCCCAGACTCCATTCCGCAGGACCTGAACCTCAAATTCAATCAGTCTGGCGTCCGGTATTGGGTCCCAGCGATGAGTTGGAGACAGATTCGGAGAACTAATTCCACAATCCCTCGTTGTCGGTGCGACAACCAAGAAAAGATCAGCCCATTCAGACCATTGCCCCGCCCCGGCTCGATTGTGACCTCGAATTCTCCACCGAAGAGTTCTTGGGGGGCGTGTATAGGCACGAGACGTCTTGTAGGACGTAGCATTACCCGCCAGAACGATCCTGCGCTCTTCAATGGTTGCATAACCATCCTCACGGAGCACCGCCACCTCTAACTCAATGCGATCCGCCCCAGGCAACGACTGCCATCGATGGAGTGGCATAAGATCATCTGTTCCTAAGCCCGACAGAAGCACCACAGGCCTGGCGGGTCGTGGCAAACCCATTACCGCCAAATCCTCGGACTCACCAAAATCACTTTCTTCCTCCTCATCCTCAACAGACCTGAATGCCGTTACCAGGTAGCGATAGCTGCCCTCTGGAACGTTGGCGTCCTCGAATACCGTTTGATTGGAACCTACAACGCCTGCTTCAAACAGCTCTAAGGCAACATCCTCATCCTCATCTTCATCTTCTATGTAGTCATTACTAGAGAAGTCTAACGACACGCGATACACCCTGAAGCCTTCTTCGTCCTCAGCACTATCTTCCCAAGTTATCCTAACCCTCCCAAACCCGAAATTTGTTGCAATTACACCGTTGGGAGGTGTCAGGACTGGTCGACCATTAACCATGACAGCATTGGAAAACTCGTGCTCTCCTTCCACTGACTCGTCTCCCTCTGTAAGAACTGGAGCCACCAGATACTGGTAGTTGCCACGAGGCACCATTCGGTCAATGAACTCCTTCTTGCCTCTATCCGTCTCGCCAACATTCACAACTTCGTCCCAGAGTGAAGAAATGTCTTCGCTTTCCTCATCATCGCCTTCCTCCAGCAAAGGTTCCTCGACCCTCAAAACCCTTAGCCGATACACATTATAAGCGGTTCTACCAGAATTGGTGTCTTCCCACTTGATTTCCACTGTACCAAACCCCACTGCCTGGGCACGAACCTCCCACGGTGGGAAGATAGGAGACATTCCGTTAACCGTCAGCCATGACGAAATTGCATATTCTCCTTCCTCTTCAGCATCATCTTCACCCCGGAAGGTTGCGACGGCGTAGAAGTACCTTCCCGCCACCAAATCCTCATCGATGAAGACCCGGTCAATGGAATCGGTGATGCCAATCTCGTCGAAGACTGTCAGGGCGTCGTCTGGTTCTGACACCGTTGGATCGACCTGACCCCTGTATATCTTGAAGCCATCAACACTGGGCCCCTCATAGTTCCATATCACCCGGACTTCCCCAAACGCCGAGTTGGTGGCAGAAACCGAATTTGCAACTCCTAGCGTGGGAAGACCGTCCACTTGAATCGGGTTCGACGGAATGCTTGCCGAATTCAACTCCTCATTCCCTATGACGCTAAAGGCACTGACGAGATACTTGAATGTTCCAAGTGGAACGTTCTCATCCGTAAATTCAAGCGCTTCGGAATCGCTATCTCCAATCAGCTCAGGGACGTTCTCTGGCTTGGATAGGTCCATTCTGTAGATGCTGATTCCAGCCCATCCGAGGGCATCGCGAGTCCATACAATGTCCGCCGCCCCGAATCCCGACGCCTTTGCCACCACAACGCCAATAGGTCCAGTATTTCCACCATCGACCCGGAAGAACTTCAATTGGCCAGAAGTTGGCAACTCAATGCTGAGCATTCCGGAGGTTGGCACTGAAGTCAGACTGTTGGTTGTCCAATTCACCAAATCAGATGTCTCCAGCAGGGTGACCGGTGTTTGAGGTGAAGCCGTCAATGTCAAGCGAATGAGGTTGCTGGGCAGGCGAGTTATCGACACATCAGCCTTGATGACATTGGATACCATCAACGCGGTGATAATCAGCCTTACCAGTAGCTTGGTTATATAGTAATCAAGAGGCTGCATAATAACTATTAGTAGACTGGCGACGCTGGAACGTTCCGCAATCCAGCCAGTCATCGTGCCCTATATCCATAGTCAACAAAGCCATCAATTCGTATGATGCGGCGGTATGCCATGCCACTAACCTTCCGGTTTACAGCCTGTCGGGCATTTGTCCGAGTAAGGTGGGGAATACCGATTCCGAAGTTGGGGTATTCTCTTCCGGCGATGCGGAGTTGAACGCCCCCACCACCCGGCTTTTCAAGTAGCGCTACTCCGATCCATTTCTTCACCATTCGACTGTTTGTTTTCACGCGATATATACCCGCCCGGCCCGCGGAGACGTCTTGTCGCCTCATTTTGATCTTTCGGAGAGCATTCGCTTCCATTCTTGTCCACTGAGCCCCATCCGCAGTTGCAGGCCATACAGCAATTCGTGCCGCTGAGTAGGCAATAACAAGGTCAGCACGGGATACGAACTGTAGTCCCACCAGCATTGTTAGGGTAAGTAAGGTTTTGCGCATACTTGAATTCAATCAGGAGTGGACATTGGAATCGATTGCACTTTGGTGTAAATTTTGGTTCAGCTGACATTGATCGGTGTGCGTTTGTGGGATTGTCCTGCGCGCAAGATCTGTTCGAGTTGTTGCGCCGAGAATGGTCTTCAGCTCAGCAATGTGCTTTTTTATTCGGTCAACGCTGAGTCGCAAGACGTTCGCTATCTCCTTGTCCATTTTTCCGTCTGCTACCATTTGCAACACAAGGCGCTGCCGCTCTGTCATACGGTCGTTGCCCACAAGTATGAAAGAATTGCGGATATGGCGATGAATCAATCGGATGACCTCCACACTGAGCTGTATCTGGCCATCCAAGAGACACGCCAGAGCATCAGTCATTCTCGTCGATTGATCCTGCTTGAGGAGAATTCCATCACATCCAAGGCGCAATGCCATGAGTAGTGGTTCTATCTGTTGGCAGTCGGTGCGGATAAGTATTTTCGCGTGAGGAAGGAGTTGCCTGAACTTGGCCATGGTATCCATCGAAATGCTGCCATCTGGGTACAAATCTTGGATGATCACGGCAGGCCGCTCTCGCCGACCAAGCATCAAGGCCTTTTTGGCATTAGTTTGTGGTGGCAGAAGAATGAACCTGGCGTCATTACGGATCTCGTCGGCGAGGCGTTGAGACGCGGCGATGTCACCATCGACAATCATAACGAGGAATTTGTGGAGTTGGAATGGTGATGGTGAGGGCATGGTAACCGGGTTGGTGCTTTGGCTACACAAAGATGATTGCATTATTTCTTTGCGGATTTTGGCCTGGTTTTCTGGAGCGCGCCCTTTCGGAGTGTTTAGTAGACTTTGGGCTCGTTGCAAGGAGGGGGGGACGAGTACTTCTCGCTCATCATCACAGAGCTTCTTTGGATCCGTCCACCTCCCCAGAAGGGGATGTATCCGTCATCCGGTCCACTTCACGGTCGATCCAATTGCCCTGACACCCTCATCATTCCCCTTCCCTCCCATGCCGGCCCGGGATCTGGGTGCGGCTGCGGACCTTGAGTTTGTGTTTGATTGCCTGACATTGCTGCTTTCCGGCGGGTTTCCCCGGGATCGGGTCGACTGACACGAAGTGGCACCGTGAAGTGCATTCACGGGATCACACGCCTGCCGGGCGATGTCCTTACTGAAGTTCTTTGGGAATTTTGTCCGAATCCATGCATCGGGATCAGACGCCAGGAGGATGGCCCGGTGATTCAGGTATTTCCCCTTCCCAACCCACACGGTTCGGCGGGATCGGGGTGACCGGCAGCGTTCACCCCCACGGGCGGTTCAAGATCCTCCCCGGCCAAACCAACCTGAGATCTGCGTTCGGCTTCGGACCCGCAGCTTCCGTTTCACCGCCGCAATGTGCTGTTTCACGGCATCGCTGCTGATGTTCATCCGGCCGGCGATCTCCTTGTTGGTCCAGCCTTCGCAGATGAAGTCCACGACCTCCCGTTGTCGGGGTGACAATGCCGGGGTTGATCCGACGGACCGAACCGATGGCTTACGGAAATGGGTGAGGATGCGTCGGGCCACACTGCGGCTCAAGGGAGCGTCGCCCGAGATGGCTTCCGCGAGGGCTTCGACAACCGGGTGTCTTGCATCGCTCTTCAGCACGTAGCCGTCCGCCCCGTGACGCAGCGATTCAAAGATCAGTTCCGTGTCCTCATAATGGGACAGCACCAACACCACGATCTCGGGAAGCAATTCCCGGATCGCGGCAATGCCGTCGGGACGAAACCGGCCCTGGAGATGAAGATCATGGAGAACAATGCCCGGACGATGCTGTCGGGTCAGGCGCATCGCTTCTTCGACATCGGCAGCCCGTGCAATGCAACGGAAGGAAGGACTCCGATTGATCTCCTGCTCGATGCGTGCGGCATCGGCTGGGTCGTCTTCGACCAACAGGACGGAGACTGGCTCGGACTGGGGCGATTTCATGAGGGAACCTGGGTGTCGGATACGGGGATTGACGGACGCTCTATCCCAGCTTCGGGGACTGGGCCAGCTTCGACGGGCAGTTCCACCTGGAACTGGACACGGCATCCCCTGCCTGGCGCGGTTTCAATGGCGCACACCCCATTCACGGCGTGCATCCGGGCGCGGAGATTGGCGAGACCGTTCCCGGGTCGGATCTTCGATTCCCGGAATCCAACGCCATCGTCCTCGATGCAGACCGAGAGCCGAGGTGCGTCCCAGGTGATCCGAACCCAGACTTCGCGGGCTTTCGAATGGCGCAGCACGTTGTTCAAGGCTTCACGCACACAGGGGACGAGTTCGGATCGGATGGATTCGGGCACGGAACAGGTCGGGAGCCCGATGGGAATCCGTTGGAGACAACGGACACCTGTTCCCGAGAAGAATTCGTCGGCCTGGCGGCTGAGGATTTCCATGAGGGCTTCCATCGAATCAGGTCCCTTGCGAAGCGAGGTGACGAGCTCTTCAAGCGCACCCCGAAGGTCGCGGGCGGTAGCGGAGAGCTGATCCGATTGAACCCGGGTGACCGGACCGTTGGGGCCACCCGCGCGGTTCAAGTGTTCAGCGATGACATGGATGCGGCTGAGGTGGGGACCGACATCGTCGTGCAGATTCCGGGCGAGGCGTTCGCGTTCCTCGATTCTGGCCTGACTGTCCCGACGTTCCACGAGCACCACGGTTCGTTTCTGCCACTGACGCTGCGCCACCACGCCCGATGCCACTGCAAAGGCGAACGCGACAAAGGCCAGTCCGGCCTGCTCCCACCACCATCGGGTCAACCACCAGTCGGCGAGACGACGCGACCTGGGTTTGCCCCAGCGGATCGGCTCGAAGCTGACCGGCCATTCGGGCGAACCGTAGAACACCTGAACCTGACCCAGGCGCCCCCCGGGGGCCCGATAACCCGGAGCACTCACCGCGAAGTCCGCATAGCTGTCGCCATTGACGTCGCCCAACGCAGCCAGGCTTGTTCCGAATCGGGCGCGGGTGGACTCGCCCTGGAAGGCCCAGACCGGTTTGGTCCGGATTCCGTCCACTTTGCCCGCGAAAAGGAACACAAGCCCCTCCTGAATCTGGCCATGTTCCATCTCCGGTGCCGCAATCAACGCATCCGGCAGGCCGTCGCCGTTGATGTCGCCCACCACATCCAATTGCAAACCGAAGAGTCCGTAGGCGCGGTCACCCTCCAGAAGAAACCGCTCCCTGAGAAGACGCCCCGGTGCATCCGCACGAAAGCCCCGGACAACGCCTTCATCCACGTCGCCATCCTCGGCCCAGGGGGATGCGGCAAGGAGTGTCGCAGTCCGGGCTCCCCGGTGCGCTTCCAACACGGCGATGCTCGTTCCGAACAACTGTTCCCGATGATCGGACGGTGGTCGGAGAGGAGGCATCGGCGTCTCCAGGGTTTCAGGCAGGCGTCGTGCCGAAAGATCGGCATCCAAGGCCCAGAACTCGACTGCGCCCCCGCCAGGAACCCGGGTCCGTGTGTTCGGAGCCCCAATGACCAGATCCCTGACCCCGTCACCATCCCGATCCGGCCAAGGGGCAACAACATTTCCAAAACTGGGCCCCGATTCGCCCGCAAGCCGGATTACGCGAGGCGCACCCGACCCGGCTTCAATGCCCCAAACAATCACCACCTCGGACCGATCCGTTCCCGAGATATACGCAAAAGCGAACTCGGCCAAGCCGTCGTGGTTGAGATCGCCCAGGGCAAACGGAAGACCCGAGTCGGCCCAATCCACCTCTTCACCCACCCACAGCGTCTCAACCCGTCCGTCCGCCAGGGCGCGTCCGGAAAGTATGACGGCCGTTGGGTGGGTCGTGACCGTTCCGTCCGGCAACACCCATCGCCGACTCGTCAACGCAAGGTCGGCACAGCCGTCCCCGTCGAAATCCGTGCTGCCGGGCTCGGCTTTAAGTTGATGAATCCTGTCGAAGACCAGTCCGGAAAGGGTGACGGCCGGCTCCGATTCAATCCCCTCAAATGTCCCAAAATGCAGCCGCAAGGTTCCCGGCTGGACCCCCGATGCCTCTGGATCGGTTTCGGCGATCATAAGGTCACCCCGTCCGTCACCATTGAAATCGCCACCAGCGAGTGACGACCCGAATCCAGGGGTCGATATGGGACTGATGATCACCGAGTTCGTACGACCAGCACCCAGAGCAAGTACCGCCACCCACAGGCCTGTGGCCAATATCGATATCCGGATAAATCGCTGTGAACTCATTTGATTTCCCAGGCACGACCCGCGGCCCACCAATCGCGCTGACTCGAAAGTTGCAGCGAACGGATCAACCACCAGCCAAGAATGACATCCTTCCACCGACTCCATCCAATCCACCCTTGACCTGTCAAATGGAGGTTCTGCTGCAGACCCCTTCCTGACGAATTTCAACCCCATCGCGGTTGGTGCCGCGACGATACAGCAAGCAACCCTCACCGCTCCTCTACCCCCCGCTTTTCCCACCTCCGCGTTCTCAGCGTCTCTGCGCGAAACCTGCCCCGTCCCTCCTCCCTTTTCCTCACGCAACGGCGCAACGGCGCAACGCCTGCAAGACGTTCGAAGGGACAGACTCTCACCCCCATTTCTCCTCTTCGCGTGAAACACCCTCCCACGGAGCGGCGACGTTCGGTCGCCGTCGGACATCATCCCCAGCGACCTCATTCCCAATCTTTGCCCGGTGCAAACCCCATGGCGATGGAGCGGTCGCGCCGATTAGCTTCAAAGGGCACAACAGAAACTTTTCCCACCCGAAACATGCCCATGATCAAAGCCTCACAGCCCCAAAAATCCCCCCAACCGGATCCGAACCTTGCCTCGCCCGTGGCACCCGAAGATCGCGGCCCGGATCCGATGCAAGACACCCTTGAAACGCGGCCCGAGTCCGAGCGCTGGAATCCGCTGCCCGGATCCAGCGGTCACCCGACACCCATCAACCCCAGTGAAGACGAGGATGAAGACGGCCGCAGCACCGATCAGCAACTCGTCGAGGATGGCATAGCCAAAGCCGATGAGGACAGGCGGCAGCAGGCCGCCGACTCCAACCCATGACCCCTCCCTTCAGTTAGGAGCCCCGTAGCTTCGGGCATTAACGAAGACAACGACCCTTCCCTCAGAACAAGTCCCTTTTCGTGTCCTTTCACGGTCCCCCTCCCCCATCGGTGGTTGAACCACGAACCACACGAAACACACGAAAGGAAGCCCGGCACGCACCGGGGAAGTTCAGGTCCCTCCCCATCTGCGGAATCTGCGAAATCTGCGGCTCACCCATCCCGGTGCCATCCGCGGACACCGCACAGCTTTCGCCAATCCCACTGCGCCATAACACGCACCGTGAGTGAAGAAGTGCGCCACGCACCAGACAACCGGAGCGCTTCCATCCCCACACCTTTGCCCGGGTCCCTTGGCACCGATTCTGCCCGCAGCCCGCCATGAGGAATCGTCGCCCCTGCCATCCAATCGGATCATGGCTCCACCTCCTGTTGATCATCGGATTGTTGTCCCAAAGAGCCGCTGCACAGGTCGCGTTGATCGTCGAAAACGCCATTCTCGTCACCATGGACGATTCATCGCCCGAACCATTCCTCGGATGGTTCAGCGTCGATGGATCCGGGCGCATCGCCGGGATCGGGGCAGGACACCCTCCCGAATCCCTGCGCGCCACCAACCGACTCGATGCCACCGGGAAGATTGTCATCCCGGGAATGGTCTCCGCCCACAGCCATCTGTGGTCGGCACCGTTCCGGGGAATTGCCGCCGACCAGAATCTCCTCGGATGGCTCGCCGCGGCACATGCCCCCTTCAGTGAGCATTACCAGAAGGGCGACTTCGCAGCCTACACCCGCTACGGAGCCCTCGACTTCCTCTCGCACGGCATCACCACCTGCTACAACTGGGTGTGGAACGACGGCTTTCCCCAGGCCTACTTCCTCGAACAGTTCGAAGCCCAACGCGGACTGGAACAGCGGTTCGTCTTCGGCTGGGCCCTCGACGCCCGTCTCGACGAAGCCACCAACCACCGCAACCTGTCCGAATTCCTTGCCTATGCCCGTCCGCTCGTGGGTCAGGGCAGCCTGCTCGATGTCTCCCTCAGCGCGCTGGGATTGCTGCGCGGTCCCGAACCGTTTCCACAGTGGGAAGGACGCTGGCTCAAGGAGTTCGGCCTCGATGCCCAATCGCACTACCTCGAGGATCCCTCCATCCAGGTCCAGCAACGCGCCCAGTGGAACATCCTCAAGGAAGCCGGCCTGGTCGGCACCAACATGATGTTCGCGCATTTCATCCATCCCGATGAACGCATCCTCAGGGATACCGCCGCCGCCGGCGCCCGCATGGTGTGGAATCCCCTCTCCAACGGACGCCTCGCCTCGGGCCTCGCCGACATCCCCGGCTATCGCAAGCTCGGCATTCCCGTGGGCATGGGACTCGATGGCCAGGCCAGTTCCGACCTGTCGGATCCCTTCGAGAACATGCGCATGGGTCTGTACGCCACCCGCATGAAGCATCAGTCCGCAGGAGCCATGTCCACCCACGACATCCTCGCCCAACACACCATCCGCAGCGCCGAAGTCATGAAGGTCGCCGATCGCGTGGGCAGCCTGACCAAGGGCAAGTTCGCCGACTTCCTTCTCCTGGACCCCCTCGAACCCGATATCGGCCCGCTCTTCGACGTCATCGCTTCCGTTGTCATGTGTTGCAGCTCACGCAATCTCACCGCCGTTTATGTCGGCGGAAACTGCGTCTACCGCGACGGCAGTTTCGTCCATCACGACTTCCCGGCCATCCGCCGGGACGTCTACCAACGCGTCGATCGCATGCGCACCGCGGTGGAAAAGCAGAAGCTCCCGGTGACGATCTGGCAGAAACACATGGCCAACCTCCCACGCTGCCTCGGTTGTCTTCCCGAAACCTCCGCCCCCGCCAAATGAAGTGATCCGCCCTTTGACGACCCGGTGAACCGCCAGGTCTGTTCCGGGCCCAGAACCTGGTGGGTTCACCCGCGAAAATGCGACCCAACCCGACACTCTTTTGCGTTCTCCCCGTTCCCGACGCCTCCGCGCGAAACCCGCGGAGCGACGATCTCCGGTCGCCGTCCCATCCAGACGGCGAGCAACCCTCGCCGCTCCGATCCCTCCCTTTTCGTGTCCTTTCGTGTATTTCGTGGTCCGCCTTCCCCATCGGTGGTTGAACCACGAAACACACGAAACACACGAAAGGGAGCCCGGCATTCCCGACCCAACATCCGACCCGATTCAGGTGGGACCACCGCTGCTCCCATTGCCGTGGATCCCAGATCTTCCCCCGACCAGACGGCGAGCAACCCTCGCCGCTCCGATCCCTCCCTTTTCGTGTCCTTTCGTGTATTTCGTGGTCCGCCTTCCCCATCGGTTGTTGAACCACGAAACACACGAAAGGGATCCAGGCGTTCCGAGGGATCATCGGACCCTTTGCTGGTGGGCTGCGCGCGCCTCCTCAGTCGAAGTTCCAGCCCCTCTCCATCTGCGAAATCTGCGAAATCTGCGGCTCTCCCCTTCCGGTTCCCCGGTTGAATCTGCGGCTCACGCCCCCGACACCTTCGCCCCGGGCAACGTCCGCATCTGCCGGTCGTGGATCCCCGACAACGTCAGCAAGGCGGTCACCGCTCCGATCACCGCGCAGAACATGTCCCATTGCGTGTCCCACTGATCCCCCTGGGTGCCGAGGAATTGGTCGGCCCCCTGCCCCGCCGCCAGGGCCACCCACCACTCGATGAACTCATAGGCCGCGCTGATGGCCAGGACGATGCTCACGATGATGTACACGCGCATCTTTGGGCCGCGGACATGATCGCCCCGGATCAGGATTTCACGCGCCACGATCGCCGGGACGAATCCCTGGACCAGATGCCCGATCCGGTCATAGGGATTCCGCTCGAGGTTCAACCAGTCGGCGATGAGGAAGCCGAGCGGCACGCGGGCGTACGTATAGACGGCACCCAGGATCAGGACGAGGGAATGGAAGAAGATCAGCCCGTAGAGCAATGTCGTGAGGGGAAACCGACGGTAAGTGCCCCAGAGGATCGGGATGGCAATCAACACCGGCAACACTTCCAGAAACCACGTGAGCCGGTCGTACGGTCGGATGCCGGACACGGCCAGGATTCCGAGCAGGATGGCGAGGGTGACCAACAACGGACGGGTCCGTGAATCCTTCATGGGATCGGGGAAAATGCGGTGGTTGAACCCCTTCATCCTCCCCCGACCGCGGACGACGGGCAATCGTCATCCGGGACCGATCCGACGCCGTTCACGGGTGGCGGGCGAACCGGGTTTACCGATGGAAGTTCCCTGGGGCCGCGACCGGTATTCGCTGGGACGCCAACCGGTCCATTTCTTGAACGTGTTCGAAAAGACAAAGGGATTGGCATAGCCCACTTCATCGGCAATCGCCTCCAGCTTGAGGCTGGTCTCGGTCAGGAGCCCGGCGGCATGACGGATCCGGAGATAGGTCACGTGTTGCATGGGGGACCGGCCGAGTTGACTGCGACAGAGGCGACGCAGGTGTTCGCCACTGCAATGGGCGCGCCGCGCGAGTTCGCCCAGGTGCCAGGGTTCACCGGGCTTCTTGGCGACCGCTTCCCAGAGTTGGGTCAACCGATCCTCGACATGCCACGGTTGGGCGAAGCGCACCACATAACCGTGGACCAGTTCGATCCAATGATGCAGGGCGGCGGGCCGGGGATCCGACTGTTGCTCGTGGTAAAGACCGCGTACCGCGGCGGCGAAAGCCTCGGAATTGAACCGGGCCAACACCGGCGCTATGGACGTCCCCAACGGGCCCTTGCCGGCTTCGGAATCGTAGCGGGCCCAGGCAAAGCTCCAGCGTTTGCCTGGCACGGCGTGGAAGGCGTGCAAGGCATGGGGCGGCGCCAGACATGCCTGCCCCGCCCCGCACTTCTGCCAACGCCCATCCAGCAGGATCCGGCCTTCCCCGGCAAAACACGCCAGGAAATGGCTCCCGGTCAGATCGGTGCGGACCATGGTGTACGGCACCGCGGCATCCACGATACCGACATGCGCCAGATGATGCGGCCCCAGCGCAGGACATTCGGACGCGCGAACGATCCATTCACGCGAGTCCTCTCCCACCTGATGGGTCTCCACCAATGCCGGAACCGGAATCCGCGCCGCGCGTGCCATGTCGTACCCTGCCCCTGCCGTGATCCGGTGTAAACCGACGCGCCGTCCCGAGCCATTCGTCGACGGCGCATCGCGCTTCAAGCCGTCGTCTGGTCCAGCGGGATCCGGTCGGTGCCCAGGTACGGACGCAGCGGTTCGGGAATCAGCACCGAGCCATCGGCCTGTTGATGGGTTTCCACCAACGCCACGAACAACCGCGCCAGTGCCGTGCCGCTGCCGTTGAGGATGTGCGGCATCCGGTTCTCTCCTCCCTCGGTCCGGTACCGGAGATTCATGCGGCGCGCCTGGAAATCCTCGCAGTTGGAACAACTGGACACCTCCAGGAACTGGTCCTGACCGGGCGCCCACACCTCGATGTCATAGGTCTTGGCCGAGGCAAATCCCATGTCACCGGTGCACAGGTTGATGACGCGGTAATGGAGCCCGAGCCGTTGAAGCACGGTCTCGGCATTGCCCACCATGGCTTCCAGTTCGGCATAACCGTTCTCCGGCGTGACCAGCTTGATCAACTCCACCTTGTCGAACTGGTGAACCCGGATCATGCCCCGCGTGCCCAGGCCGGCCGCACCGGCTTCCGCACGGAAACACGGGGAATAGGCCACGTACTTCACCGGCAACTGTTGTTCGGGCAGGATTTCCTCCCGATGGATGTTCGCGACCGGCGCCTCTGCCGTGGGCAACAGGTACAACCGGCCCAGCGACGACGTATCCAACCCTTCCTGCACGGCATAGGCCTGGTCACGGAACTTCGGGAACTGACCCACGCCCACCATGCAGTGCTCCCCCACGATGTAGGGCGGCGCCACTTCCCGGTACCCATGTTCCCGTTGATGCAGGTCGAGGAGGAAATTGATCAACGCCCGCTCCAACCGCGCACCCCACCCGGTATAAAGAAGGAATCCGGAACCGCTCAGCTTCGTGCCACGCGCGAAGTCCACCAGCTTGAGGCGCTCGCACAGCTCCACATGGTTCAACGGCTTGAAGTCGAATCCACGCGGCGTTCCCCATCGCCGGATCTCCGGGTTTTCCTCCGCCGTCTTGCCCAGGGCCACACTCGCATGCGGCAGGTTCGGCAGGGTCAACATCAGCTCATCCCGCTTCGTCTCCGCCTCCGCGACTGCCCGATCCAATTCGGTGATGCGCTCACCGATGGTCCGGACTTCGGCCTTCCGGCTTTCCGCCTCGGCGAATTCCTTGCGCCCCATCAACGCCCCGATCTCCTTCGACGCCGCATTGCGTCGGGCCTTGAGCAACTCCACCTCGGCCAATGCCGCCCGGCGTTTCTCATCCCACTCCAACACCTCCGCCACCTTCAATTCGTCCCCGCCATGGCGGGACGCGAGGCGTTCGCGCACCCACTCCGGTTTCTCCCTCATCAAACGGATGTCCAACATGCGGGCGAGCATGGGAAGGAGTCCGTCGCCGGCAATCCGGAAGTTCATTGGAGCGGCGACGTTCGGTCGCCGGTGGCGCGTGGATGTCCATCCACCGTTACCGCCCGTCCAGCGGGTTCCTTGGCGGGGGCGATGTCACCATTTGCACCCCTCCCTCCTTCAACCTCCTACCCGCCCGCCAACGCCGATACCCGATCAGCAACAACAACCCCAGCATCGCCCCAGCCCCATCAATCATCACGTCCAACACCGATCCCTGCCGGCTCGGATGGAACGACTGATGGAACTCATCGCTCACCGCATAACACGTGGCCCACAACCAACCCCAGCCCAGCACCGCGCCATCTCCCCGTTCCTCCCCCGGTGGACGTCTCACCCGCAGCGCACGCCCCAACAGCATCGCCAACACCGCGTACTCGGTCAGATGCCCGCACTTGCGGATCAACGTGCGGATCAGTGCCACCGTCTCCGATTCAATCCCGGGCACCAGCCAGTTCAACAGGCCGCTCAGGAATCCCGATGTCCGGGATGCCGACAGCAGGTCGGTTGATCCCAGAAAGATAAGCCCGGCCCAGATCCCCACCGGCATCCACAGCTTCCACGGTTTCCATGCGCGCTCCATCCACGGCCGAGCCTCGCCCGGAGCCGAGGCAGACCGCCAGCCCGCGGTGTCGTTCCCGGCCCGCTTTCATTCCGGGACTCTTCAAGAAACGCGTTTGATTATGCCCGGGCTTTCATCGTCCACTCGCGCTCATGAAGTTCTCCCACCTTGTCACAGGCGCCGCCGTGCTCCTGTGGTCCGTCGCCCACGCCCAACAGGCCCAGACACCCACGACCGGATCGGCCGGAGCCGCCACCGGCGATGCCTGGTTCCCTCCCGAGTCGGATTTCAGGAAGGTGATCCTCGACGAGGATACCGTGGTCAACGGCGAGGCCACCGACACCATCATTGATCCCATGGAACTCGCCGTGTCCCACAAGGGCCGCGTCTTCTGGGCCGAACGCGCCGGGGTGGTCAAGATGTGGAATCCCGAGTCCAAAAAGACCGTTGTCATCGGTACCCTGCCCACCTTCACCGGTCTCGAAGAGGGCATGCTCGGCATCACCCTCGACCCCGCCTTCGACCAGAACGGTTGGATCTATCTGAACCGGTCCCTGCCCGAAACCTATAACGATGGCCGGGGCAAGGCCGGCAAGATCCGCATCGCCCGCTTCACCCTCAAGGGCGAACAACTCGATATCGCCTCCGAAAAGGTCATCATCGAGATCGAAGTCCAACGCGAGCAATGCTGTCACGTCGGCGGTTCCCTCACGTTCGACAAACAGGGCAACCTTTATATCTCCATTGGCGACAACACCAACCCCTTCGACTCCGACGGATTCAGCCCCAGTGACGAACGCAAGGGCCGGTATCCGTGGGATGCCCAGGGTACCGCCGCCAACCCCAATTCCCTGGTCGGAAAGATCCTCCGCATCAAGCCCAAGGCCGACGGAGGTTATACCATTCCCGAAGGCAACCTGTTCCCTCCCGGCACCGCCAGGACCCGGCCCGAGATCTTCGTGATGGGCAATCGCAATCCCTTCCGCATCTCCATCGATCCCCGTACCGGTTACCTCTACTGGGGTGAGGTTGGACCCGATGCCGGAGGTCCCAATCCGAAACGTGGACCCGCGGGCTTCGACGAGGTGAACCAGGCACGGAAGGCTGGTTTCTTTGGATGGCCCCTGTTCGTCGGTGACAACCGGCCCTACCGCCGCATCGATTTCACCGAGCGCCAGAAGCATCAGGAAGAGCAGGCCGCCTATGACAAGGTCCGCAAGCAGCGTGAGGAGATGGAAAAGAAGGGCGAGACCGCCAACCTCCCCGAGTTGCCTGCCAAGCCCGCGGGTTGGGAACCCTCGGGTGATTTCTGGGACGCCGCCCATCCCATGAACCGTTCCCCGCACAATACCGGGATCCAGGAACTGCCCCCGGCACAACCCGCGTTCATCTATTATCCCGCCAGCGCCTCCACCCGTTTCCCGGAAGTCGGTTCCGGAGGTCGCACCGCCATGGCGGGTCCGGTCTATTACTTCGATCCCGCCAACCCCTCCCCCACCAAGCTTCCCAAGGAGTTCGATCGCACCCTCTTCATCTATGAGTGGAGCCGGGACTGGATCATTGCCGTGAAGCTCGACGCCGATCATCAGATCGCGAAGTCCGCCGACGGCAAACCCCTCATGAAGCGTTTCATGCCGTCCACCAAGTTCCGCCGTCCCATGGACATGGAACTGGGCGCTGATGGCTGCCTTTACCTGATCGAGTTCGGCAAGGACTGGGGCAACAACAAGGACACCAAGATCGTCCGCATCGAGTACGCCGGTAAGGGCAACGCCGGCCGCTGATCCCGACCCGGGCGCATCTGGAAACCGCAGGGCGCAACGGTGACCAAGGGTCACCGGCAACGGGTCGATGCGAAGGCAAGTCGTGGGACGGCAACAGACCGTTGCCGTCCGTCCATCGGGTTCATCAGGGGCGGGCAGGTCAGGCAGTGCCCGCCCCTACTTCTTCGCCGCCTCAGCCTGCGCCTTCAACGTCTCCTGCTGGGCATTCCACTTTTCCACCAGCTCATTGTACTGCTTGAGCGTCCCATCCATTTCCTTCACCAGATCGTTGTATTTGGCGACCATGGAATTGCGCTCTTCAGCGAGCTTCTTGTAGTCGGTGTTGAGCTTCATCACGACCTCGTTCTGCTGCCGGATGCTGTCATTGGCCTTGTCCAGGACCTCCTTGTACGCCTCGGCCTGGCGCTGATTCCGATCCGCCTCCATCTGGGCCTTCAACGACTCCGACCGGATCTTCACCAACGCCTCGTTGTTGGTCTGGACACTCTTGAAGAGTTCGGCCCGCTCCCGCTCCACCCGCTGGATCTCTTCCTGGAACCGGCGGCCCTGCGCCTCCACCGACGCCTTCTCGTCATTCAGTTTCTGCCGTTCGGCCTGGAGCCCGTCCACCCGGATGCGCAATCGCGTTTCGCGCACCCACTGATAGGCGCATAACGCGCACAGTCCGAGGGCGAGCAGGATGAGGACGGTAACGCCAGCCGATCCGGCGGCACGACGGGGGGACAGTCGGATATCCATTTTTGAAAGAGTCCAGCCGGAGGGCCGGGCGCCAAGGGCGATAGCTTGCAGGGGTGACCCTTTTTGTCAAAGCGACGTCCCGATACCCGCCATGAAGGATTTCAACCGGAACCATGCACCACCAACCCCATCTGCACCGTGGCAGTCAACCTCAGGTGACTCATCCAGCCGCAACCCGTCACGGCCCGGTCGGGATCGTCAGCAAGGGTTGACGCCCGTTGCCGGTGGCCGTCTGGAGCGAGAACAACGTGTGCAACAGCGCAAACGCGACCCGCGATTGGACATCATTCTCCTCCAGGTAGAACCAGTGGTCCCGATGAAAGATCTTCACGGCGGCCTGGCTTGGGCGGGAAGCGGATTGCCGGATGTGGAAGTAGCGCAGGGCGGGCTCCAGAAACGGGACCGCCTGACCGTCGATCCCCCGCAACATCGGAACGAACCCCGCGGCGGCGTGGGCGGGCGGAACCTCGATCCCCTTCGCCATGAAACCCATCACCGCCGCCAATGACCGGGCATCGATGGCGATCTCGTCCGGTCCCTGCGCATGCCCGCCGTTCCGCAGCAGGAAATCCTTCCGCTCCATGTCCATCTTCAGCGCGTCCCGGATGTAGAAGGCATCCGGTATGACGGCGTTGTTGGTGATTGCCCGGGGAAACAACCGGATCCGATGACCACCCCCATTGGTGGCCATTTCCAGGCTCAGACTGAGTTCACCCATGCGCTGGAAGGTCCGGAGTTTCCGGGCGACATTCTCGAACACCTCGAATCGGGGATGATCCGAAGGGGCGAGTCCGGCGGATTCGACGGCATTCTCCACGCCATTGATCCGCTGGACACAGACCATCAGCAGGAGATCGATGGGCCAACCCGACTGGGAAAGGAGCACGATGGTCTCGGCCGGGATCGGGGAGAGGAGACGGCGCGCGAACTGTTCACCTTGAAGCGGGGTGTAGGTGATGGTCGGGCGCTCGGCATAGGTGAAGCCGGCGCCGACCGGCAGGCGTTGGGTGGAACGGGGTCCGCTGATGATGGGATCGGCCCCGATGTTGCCGCGTCCTTCGAGGGAATACTGGACGACGACATTTCCCATCTCGAGGAAGAGGGGGGTGTCGACATAACGGGTCCGGACGAGATTGAGCAGGAGTTGTTCGTCCAGCGAACGGACGATCTGCTGGTTGTAATCGAGGTTCTCGCTGCGGATGAGGCTCGGCCCAATGCCGGTGGCGCAACCACCCCAGAGCAGACCCAGACCCAGCAACAGTGCGAATCGCAACATCCACCCGCAGGGGACCAGAACGGTGGCAGCGAGGGAAGACCGCGCCGTGGGATGCCGGCAAGGCCACCCAACGTCGCCGCTCCAGCCATTCGCCGTCCCGATTCCCATCCGTCGGCGCGGCTTGATTCCTCAGGCGACCTCCGCGAGCGTCGGCGCCTTGCGTTTCATTCCATCCAGTCTGGGCTGGGCCACTGCCTTGTTGTTGGCGGTCGACCAGCCCCACGTAGCCGCTTCGGAAGCGGATCGTTGGTGGGGTCCGTTGTTCAGCGAGTTCGAACTCACGGTGAACCCGGGCCGGGGCCAGGAAGCATTGGGCCCGATCTGGGGCAGCGAGACGACCGATGAACTGTCGCTCTGGCGCATCTCACCGTTGATCTCGGGAGTGCAGGAACCGGATCTCGAACGGACCGAATGGGAGATCCTCTATCCATTGGCCACCTACGACCGGTTCGGGACGGAATGGCGGCTTCAGATCTTCCAGATGCTCAACTTCGCCGGATCCGAATCCCTGGATGGCGAGGTCAAACGTCGGCAGACCCTGTTCCCGATCTATTTCCGCCAGCAGACCTCCTCCGGAACCAATGATTACCTCGCGGTCCTCCCCATCTACGGGCACCTGCGCAACCGGTTGTTCCGGGATGAAGTCAGATTCCTGCTGGTGCCGCTCTGGGCCCAGACCCGGAAACGGGGCGTCACCACCGACAATTATCTTCTCCCGTTCTTCCACGTCCGGCACGGCGGCGGGGTGAAGGGCTGGCAGTTCTGGCCCGTGCTGGGAACGGAGACCAAGGTCATCACCCTCCGGACCAATGTCCTGGATGAACTCGAACCGGTCCCGGGCCATCGCCGACATTTCTTCGCATGGCCGTTGTTCTTCAATGAGACCACCGGGATCGGCAGTGCCAACCCGGCGACCAATCTCTACGCCTTCCCGTTCTACCTGCGTACCCGGTCGCCGGCCATGGACTACGATTGGCGCCTCTTTTTCAGTCATCGCACCAATCGCGTCGCCCGATACGAGGAATGGGCTGCTCCCTGGCCGTTCATTGGGAAGGCGCGGGGCCCCGGCAAACGGGCGCTGCGGTTCTGGCCCCTCTGGGGTCACGCCACCTCCGGTACCCTGACCAGCGACTTCATCGCCTGGCCGTTCTACGTCCATAAGAAGCTGGATTCACCCCCGCTCGAACGCGAACGCCACCGTTTCCTCTACTTCGCCTACAGCAACCTCCGCGAGGAAGACATGGAGACCGGTCGCGCCTTCCGTCGACGCGATCTCTGGCCCCTGTTCACCTGGCGCCATGAGAAGGACGGAAGCGAACGCCTGCAGGTGCTCGCTCCCCTTGAGGGAATCCTTCCCCACAACAAGAGCATCGAACGACTCTACAGCCCCCTCTGGTCGATCTGGCGTCAGGAAACCCAGCCCGCCACCGAGTCCCGTTCCCAATCCTTCCTTTGGAACCTCTGGCGACGTGAACAGCGTGCCGGGCATTCCCGAACCAGCCTGTTCTTCGGGGCGGTCCAGACTTCAAAAGCCACCGATCAACGCCGCACCTGGCGCGTGTTCGGCCTCGGTCCGCGCCCCGTCCCACCCGCCCCGGCAAAACCTTCCGACACGGTTCCGCCCGCCGCGACATCATCCCGGAATGGGCAAATGCCCCGACATCTGCTTGTCTTCAACGGTCACTGACATGTTTCGCGAACTCGGCCAGATGCTCGTCCTCTTCGGCGCCACCCTTCGGGCTCTCCCGGGATTCCTCCGTCGCCGCCGTTCCATCGGCGAACAGATCTTCGAGATCGGCAATGCCAGCCTGCTCATGGCCTGCATGCTCTCGTTCTTCATCGGCGGCGTCCTCGTCCTCCAGGCCGGCTCCGTCCTTGTCGAACGCGGTCTCGGCTCCCAGCTCGGCGGCCTGGTCGGCATCTCCCTCTGCAAGGAACTCGCCCCCGTCATGATGGCCATCCTCATCGCCGGCCGCGTCGGATCCGCCATGGCCGCCGAACTGGGTTCCATGCAGGTCTACCAGGAAGTCGATGCCCTCCGCACCCTCAACATCGAACCCATCGATTACCTCGTCCTGCCCCGCATCGTCGCCATCACCATCGCCCTCCCCGCCCTCGTCGTCTTTTCAAACCTCGTCGGATGGCTCGGTGGCGCCGCTGTCGCCAGCTTCAATTCCGACATCGGCATTCCCACCGCCACCTTCTTCTCCAACCTCCGCGAAGTCGTCGACACCTGGGACATCGCCCACGGCCTGATCAAGGCCTTCGTCTTCGCCATGGCCGTCGGCACCGTCTGCTGTCATCAGGGCCTCCAGACCCGCGGCGGTCCCCGTGGAGTCGGCCGTTCCGTCACCAAGGCCGTCACCAATTCCATCGTCCTCGTCCTGCTCCTCGACTACGTCCTCACCCGCCTCCTCCAACCCTTCGACGCATGACGCCCGCACCCAGCCCGGCCCCATCCGTCGCCCCAGCCCATCCCGGCCTCCGGGTCGCTGTCCGTGACCTGCGCAAGCGCTACCACACCCAGGAAGTCCTCCGCGGCGTCGACCTCGAGATCGCCCCCGCCGAAATATTCGTCCTCATGGGCCCCAGCGGCTCCGGCAAGTCCGTCTTCCTCCGCCATCTCATCGGACTCGAATCGCCCGACAGCGGCGAGGTGCGCATCGAGGGTGAGTTGCTCGCCGACGATTTCCGGGACCGTTTCCGCATGGCCATGGTCTTCCAGAGCGGTGGCCTGCTCAACTCCCTGACCGTCGCCCAGAACGTTGGACTCTACCTCTCCGAACACCGGCTCCGTTCCCCCGCCGAAATCGATGCCGTCGTCGCCGAAAAACTCGCCTTGGTCCAGTTGCCCGACGGTACCGCCAACAAATACCCCACCGAACTCTCCGGCGGCATGCGCCGGCGCGTCGCCATCGCCCGCGCCCTCACCATCGACCCCCAGTTGATCTTGTTCGACGAACCCACCGCCGAACTCGATCCCCTCGTCGCCCTCGCCATCGGACGCGAAATCGTCGCCCTCAACCGCCGGACCCACGCCACCACCCTCGTCGTCACCCATGACCGCGACCTCGCCTTCGGCATCGCCCATCGCATCGGCTTCCTCGTCGAGGGTCGCATCCTCGCCGTCGGCACCCCCGACGTGATCCGGGCCCATCCCCTTCCCCTCCTCCAACAATTCCTTGCCGCAGATTTCACCCCGCAGTGATGTACTCCCCCGCGGGAACCCTTTTTCCTCCCTACGTCTGTCACCATGCGCAACTCGCTTGAAACCCGGCTCGGCATCTTCGCCGCCCTGATCGTTGTCGGTGCCTTCCTCCTCCTCGAAGTCGGCGGCGGCCTCAACTGGTTCAAGGGCGGCCGCTCCGTCCGCGCCCGCTTCAGTTCCGTCCAGGACCTGAAACCCGGCGACCCCGTCAAACTCGGTGGCGTTCCCGTCGGCCGCGTCTCCCGCATCGCCCTCGCCGAAGACAAGGTCGAAGTCACCCTGCGCATCGATCCCGATGCCCAGGTCCGGACCGACAGCTCCGCCACCATCCGGTTCACCGGGCTCATGGGACAGAACTTCGTCGCCCTCGACTTCGGCACCCCGGGCGCCCCGCTCGCCGAAGCCGATGCCCTCCTCGCCTCCCGCGAACAACCCGATCTCGCCTCGCTCATGGACCGGCTCCAGGGCGTCGCCGACGGCGTCCAGAACATGACCAAATCGTTTTCTGGCGAAGACTTTTCCAAGCTCCTCGGCCCCGTCACCGAGCTCCTCAAGGACAATCAACCCCGCATCACCTCCATCCTCTCCAATGTCCAGTCCGTCGCCGTCCAGGTCGCCGAAGGTCGAGGCACCGTCGGCCGCCTCATCTTCGACGACACCCTGCACCGCAATGCCCTCGGGATGACCACCAACCTCAATGACCTCACCGCCGATGCGAAGGCGATGATGACGGATACGCGGGCGCTGGTGGACGACACCCGGAAGGTGGTGGGCGCCGTGGATCGCGGTGAGGGAAGTGTCGGCAAGTTGCTCCGTGACGACACCCTGGCGCGCGAACTCACCTCCGCGTCCACCGCCCTCCGCGAGATCCTGGTCAAGATCAACAGCGGCCAGGGAAGCGTCGGCAAGCTCGTCAATGACGAGACCTTCCTCCGCAACATCAAGATGACCCTCCAGAAGGTCGACAAGGCCACGGAAGGCCTCGAAGACACCGGCCCCCTCAACGTCCTCGGCACCGCCGTCCAGACCCTGTTCTAACCCCGCGGTTCGGAGCGGCGACGTCCGGTCGCCGTTGGGCACGAGGTCGATGAGCGGGCTTGCAGCTCAGCGCTGCCGACGGTCCACCGGATCGATCACTCCCGGGTCCAGTCCCCGTTTCACCAGTTCCCCGGCCAATACCGGCAGATCCCAGACCCGGATCTTTCCCTGCGCCGTGGCCGCCGCCAATCGCGTGCCGTCCGGGCTCCACGCCAGGGCATGGATCCGCAACGGGCTCGGCGGATCTATCCACATGGTGATCCGATTCCCCGCCAGGTCCATCAACAGGATGCCGTAAACGTCCGACACCACCGCCAACCGCGTTCCATCCGGTGAAAACGCCGCCGCGCCCAGCACCGGTCCACCCGCTTCCAATGGAAGGCGCACCGGCTTCCACCCTTCCGTCTCCAACATCACCAGGCCATCCCCCCAGATCGCCAGTCGTGCGCCGTCCGGACTGAACTGCGCTCCCGCTCCCGCCCCCGCTCCCGATCGGATCCGATGCACCTCCGTCCCGGCCTCGATATCCCAGATCCGCGTCTCGCCCGATGCCGAATTGAGCGAAACCAACCAGATGCCCTGGGGATCCGTCACCATGGAATCCAGGCCGGGATGGATTCCCAATTGCCGCATTGGCATCCCGGTCATCTGGTCAATTTTTTCAATGGACCCATCCAAGCCGCCCACCCACCAGCCGACATCCTGATAGCACGCGGCCACCGCCACCAATCCCGGTGCTGATCGCATTCCCCATCGCCCCCGGGCAACTCCCTGGCCGGATTCGAGCGTCCACATTCCCACCCCGGCCCGATCCACCACCGCCAGAGAGGTCCCGCCCCGGCTGAAGGCCATCGCCTTGGGAAACTCCGTTCCCAGAATCCATCCGCCATCCGGTGCCCCGGTCTCAAACACCCGCACCCCCAACTGATACCGGCCCGCCATCCATCTGGAATCCGCACTGAAACGCACGTCCAACTCCGAACTGCCCAGGTACCCCGCCAGGGTCTCCTCAAACCCCTTCGCAGGAATCATCCGATACCATCCCACCCGACCCCGCTGCTGCACGGGACCGAACGCCGCCGTGTTGGAACGGAATCCCATCCGGGCCGCGTCTCCATGCGCCTCCACCAGCAATCGTCCCCCATGCAGATCCCATAACCGCACCGTCCGATCATCCCACGCCGTCGCCAGCAATCGTCCCGTCGGATCCATCACCATTCCCCGCGGTTGCGCCGGGGCGAAGGTGAACGACAGGATCCGGCCACGGGCCATCAGGTCGTGGTAGAACAACCGGCCATCCTGGGTCGCCACCACGAACCGTTGGCTGTCCGGCGACCACGCCACCATCGAGGCCGGTCCCGGCTGGATCAGGCGTGCTTCCAGGCCCCGCGACTCCGTCAGGTACAGGTCCACCGAATTGGTCAGCAACGGTGCTGCTGCCAACCGCTTTCCATCCGGGGTGAACCCCAGGTGTCGCCAACCCGCCAACCCGGTCTCGATCCGATGCCGCGCGCCGCCCCGGAGATCTTCCCACACCAGCGCCGATCCTTCATCCGCCGTCACCAACCAGCGTCCGTCGGGGGACAACGCATGATGCCGCGGCTTCGGTTTCAGCGTCGCCAGACTCCGGAGTTCCCCTTCCCCCAGTTCCAGCACCCACAACCGGTCCCCATCTTCAAACACCTGTACGTCACCCTCCACCGACGCCATCCCCAAACGCGCCCGTGACATGGATTCCGGCAATTGCCAGTTGCGCCCGGCAACCACGTCGTTGCCGCGGAAGTCGCCCACGATCCCATCCGTCCCCATGCTTCGCCACCGGTCACCGCCGGCGATCGACATCAGCCGATGCGGATCCCAGGGCAGCTCCGCCCCGGGCATGAACTCGACGTCGGATTGCGCCAGCGCGGCGATCACTTCGCGGGCGGCACGTTCCCGGACCGGATCGTCCGGTTCACGGGCCAGCGCCTGTTCAATGGCCGCAAGGCTCGCCGTCTGCTGGCCCGGCCCACCCGCCAACCGCAATGACCGCGCCTGGACCAGCAACGAATCCCGGAGATTGCGGATGGCCACCTGCTCGGCCCGGACAATCCGCACCGCCGCCACCGCCCCCACCACACCCAACCCCAGCAGGGCCAACACCAGCGCCACCGCCAACCCCGCCACCGCCGGACGTCGATGCGCCCATCGGTTGAGTCGACCGGCCCAGCCCAGGGGGCGGGCATGGACCGGTTCGCCCGCCAGGAATCGACCGAGTTCCTCACCCACCTCAAGCGCGCTCGGATACCTCCGTACCGCCTCCTTTTCGAGACACTTCAGACACACCGTCTCCAGGTCGGCCGGTACCGAAGGATTCAAGGTGCGCGGCGAGATCGGATCGGTCTCCAGCACCTGATGCAACACCGCCTGGACGGTCCCGCCCTGGAACGGGGGACGTCCGGTCAACAGATGATAAAGCAACGCCCCCAACGCATAGATGTCGGCCCCCACGCCGACCGCCGAACCTTCGCCCCGCACCTGCTCCGGCGCCGCATACGACGGCGACCCCAGCATCGCCCCCGTCATCGTCAACGCGGAAGAACCGTGCAATTCCTTGGCCAGACCGAAATCCGTCACCCGCGGTTCATCCTGCCCATCGACCATCACGTTGGATGGCTTCAGATCGCGATGCAGCACCCCCTGCCGATGCGCATGGTCGACCGCAGCCGCCACCCGGGCGATGTATCGGGCCGCGACCAGGGCCGGCAATGGGCCGGCAAGAACCCGTTCGGCCAGGGTCTGCCCTTCGATGAAATCCATCGAGAAGTAGGGTTGACCCTCGTGCTCTCCAATCTCGTGGATGGCGACGATGTTCGGATGCTGGATCCGGGCCGCGGCAGCCGCCTCACCCCGGAACCGTGTCCGGGCTTCAGGCGTCGCAAAGTCCCCGCCCAACATCAGCTTCACCGCCACAATCCGGCCCAGGCTCCGTTGACGCGCCCGGAACACCACCCCCATCCCGCCCCGGGCCACCTCCTCCATCAGTTCGTAATCCCCGATCACCCGCATCTCCTCCGGCAGGTACGGTTCGACATCCTCCATCTCCGCCGCCTCACCCAGCAGGCAGATGGGACAGAACTCCGGTCGCACGCCCTTCCCCAGAGGCTGACCGCAATCCGGGCAGCGCGCCCGTTCCACCGGATCAATCGGCGTGCTCATGATCCAGGTTCAACCCGGTTGCACCACGTCTCCCACACCTTCAGACAACAGCACGGCGTAGAGATGACGCAGTTCATCCTCCAGTTCGGAGGCATCCGCCACCGTCTCCGCCACCTCTTCCCGGATGAGTTCGCGATATCGCTGGCGCAACCGGTAGGAAGCCAGTTTCACCGCACCTTCGCTCATCTGAAACCGGCGCCCGATCTGTTCCAGCGATTCCCGGGCTCCCTCGCTTCCCGTCACCCCCAACGCCTCGAAAAGGTCTCCGCGCCCCGCAGCCCGTGCTTCGCTCTCCAACCGTTCACCCACCCGCCGCATCAGGACCTGCGCCCACGCCCGGTCCATCCACAGGTCCGCCCCACCCGCCCCGTCCGGCATCCGATCCAGCCAATGCTCCGCTTCCCGCGTGTCCAGATGCACCCACTGCACCCGACCCCCACGCTTCCACGCCTGCACCCGATCCATCTCGTCTGCGATGAAATGCCGCAGCGCCGTCAAGAGGAAGGACCTGAACCGGCCCTTCATCCGGTCCGCCTTTCCCACGTCATTGCGCTCCAACACCCGCTCGAAGAACGCCTGCGTCAGGTCTTCGGCGTCCGTCGGACCAAAACCCTGCTTCCGCACATAGGCGTACAACGGCATCCAATAGGTCGTGCAAAGTGCCTCCAACGCCCGCGCCGAATCCGTCGTCGCCAGGTCGCCGGCACGCAGCACCACGCTCCATCGCGTGGTGGCAAACACCAGTCCTTCCCCTGCTGGTCCGTCTGAATTCACCGACACACCCGCACCCTGCCCATCCCCATCCGTTCCGCCAAGCCCCGGACACCAACCGGACGCCAGCCGGGTTGACCCCCCACCCGACCCACCATAGGGTGCCCACACAATGGCGGTTCCCGCGCCCCAATTCCTTACCTCAGGCATCCTCACCGATCCCAATGGCCGCGTTCGCGCCGCTTGGGAGGAAGTCGTGTCGCCGGTCAAATCCTTCCTTGGCGATGTCTCGGTCCGCCTCGTCGATCAGGTGCGCGATTTCGAACCCGAGATCGCCGAGTACGCCCGTTACGCCCTCGACAATCAGGGTAAACAACTCCGACCCGCTCTCGTCGCCCTCGCCGGCGGCTCCTGCGGGCGGTTGACCGATGATCACATCTCCCTCGCCGCCATCATCGAGATGATCCACCTGGCCACCCTGGTCCACGACGACATCATGGATGGCGCCTCCCTCCGCCGCGGACGCTCCACCCTCGCCACCCGCTGGGGCAATGACATCGCCGTCCTCGTCGGGGATTGCCTCTTCGCCCACGCCCTCAAGCTCGCCGCCGGGTTCGCCACCGTCGACATCTGCCGCGCCGTCGCCCTCTCCACCCATGTGGTCTGTGCCGGCGAAATCCTCCAGTCCCATCGGCGCCGCCGCTGGAACCTCGACCGCACCGACTACTTCAAGGTGCTCGAAATGAAGACGGCCGAACTGTTCGCCCTCGCCTGCGACCTCGGCGGTCGCCTCTCCGGCGCCAGCACCCCCCAGCAAAACGCCCTCCGTCGCTACGGCGTCCTCCTCGGCACCGCCTACCAGATCTACGACGACATCCTCGACCTGTACGGAGCCGAGGATGATGCCGGGAAATCCCTCGGCACCGACCTCGCCAAGGGCAAGGTCACCCTGCCCCTCCTCGTCTTCTTCGAGCGCGCTTCCCCCACCGATCAGCAGCAGATGATCCAATGGCTCGAAGCATGGGACCCTTGCTACTTCGTCGGCGTCCGCTCGCTCCTCGACCAGGTCGATGCCCTCGGCGAATCCAGGCGCACCATCGATTCCCTCCTCGTCCAGGCCCGCGAATCCCTCACCATCCTGCCTGATTCCGCCGAATCCCGCGCGCTGGATGCCCTGCCCGGATTTCTTACGCAACAAACCGCGGCCCTTGGTGTCTGACCGCCCATGACCGGAGTCGCACCGCTCATGGATATCCCCGCGCACATCCCCGCCCCCGTCCCCTTGTCGGGGATTTCCTCTCCTCCCTCCGAGGATTCAGGGGACCGGCAACTGGTGCGGCGCGCCCAGTCCGGTGACCTCGACGCCTTCGACGAACTCATCGTGCGCTACCAGGAAAGGATCTACGCACTGGTATACCACATGACCTCCAATCACGAGGACGCCACCGACCTCGCCCAGGAGGCGTTCGTCAAGGCATGGAAGGCCCTCCGCAATTTCAAGGGCGATTCCAGCTTCTACACCTGGGTCTACCGCATCGCCGTCAATCACACCCTCAATCACCTCAAATCCCGTCGGCAACGCACCCAGCACCTCTCCCTCAACGATCTCGATTTCAACGCGGAAAACGATCCCGGCCTGGTCCAGCTCATCTCCGACAAGACACCCCGTCGGGACGTCAACCTCCGCGAACTCGGCCAGCATTTGAACGAGGCCATGATGAGGCTGTCGGAGGAACACAGAACGGTGGTGACGCTGCACGACATCCAGGGAATGCCCCACGACGAGATCGCCCAGATCCTCGAATGCAATCCCGGGACCGTCCGTTCACGACTGTTCTACGCACGCCAGCAATTGCAGGCGCTGCTTTCGGACTATTTGCGTTGAGCCATGGAAAGCACCCCAGAAAGAGATCCGGAAACATCCCCGGCCACCCACCCGGAACCCAATCCGGAAACATCCGAAGCCCAATTGGAGGCCGTCGGTCGCCTCCTCGCCCTCAAACGCCACGAAACACCGCCGCCAGGCTTCTTCCGGGACTTCCAACGCCAGGTACGGCGCCAGATCGAGGCCGAGACCCAGGCCCGTCGCAACGCGTCCCCCTTCACACGCTTCCTCGACTCCCTCCGCACCCGACCCGCCTTCGCCGGCGCAAATGCCCTCATCGCCGCCGGCCTCGCCGTACTCGCCGTCACCGCCGTCCTGCGTCAACCCGATCCCCTCGCCCCAGGCACTCCAAGGTCCAAGCAGACCCCCGTCGTGGCCGGTTTCGGTGGCGCCCAACCCGGTCCCGGGAACCCCGTCACCGACCAGACGCCCATCCTCCCCCAGACCTTCCTCCTCCGCGCCGGGGTCACCTACCGCATCGAGTTCCTTTCCATCGATTCCAATGCGGTCCCCGAAGGAATCTTCACCCGACCGACACCGGATTTCGAACACGTACGCTGGCCACGCTGAACGCCCCATGAAAGGCTCGCCGGAGCGGTGGCAGGATCTCCATGGGACACCACCACACCCTGTTTCCGGCTCATGTTTTCCGCACGCGGCGTCATCCTCGGTTCCCTCGGAGCCATCGGGCTCCTTATCGCCCTGATGGTCTGGAATCAATCCAGTCCCTCCAACACCTCCCGCACCACCGTCTCCCGTCCCCTCGTCGTCTTTTGCGCCGCCGGCATCCGCGCCCCCGTCGAAGCCGCCGCCCGCGAATACGAACGCGAATACGGCACCCCCATCCAACTCCAGTTCGGAGGCTCCGGCACCCTCCTCAACAACCTCCGCGTCGCCCAACGCGGCGACCTCTTCATCGCCGCCGATTCTTCCTTCGTCGACCTCGCCCGTTCCAACAACCTCATCGACGAAGTCCTCCCACTAGCCCGCATGACCGCGGTCATCGGCGTTCCCAAAGGCAATCCCCGCCAGGTCTCCGGCATCTCCAGCCTCCTCCAACCCGGTGTCCGGGTCGCCCTCCCCAATCCCGACGCCACCGCCAGCGGTTCCCTCACCCGCTCCGCCCTTTCCCAGGCCGGCACCTGGGACGCCCTTTCCACCCGCGCCCTCGTCTTCAAACCCACCGTCACCGACGTCGCCAATGACATCAAGATCGGCTCCGTCGACGCCGGGATCCTCTGGGATGCCACCGTCCGCCAATACCCGGAACTCGAAGCCGTCCCCGCCGCCGAACTCGTCCCCCACCCGTCCCACGTCTCGGTCTGCGTCCTCCGTTCCTGCGATCAACCCACCGACGCCCTTCGCTTCGCCCGCTACCTCGCCGCACGCGACCGAGGCCTGCCCCACTTCGCCACGGCCGGTTTCACCCCGGTGACCGGTGACGTCTGGCAACCCAACCCTTCCGTCCTCCTCTACAGCGGGACCGTCAACCGCGTCGCCATCGAGGAATCCCTCCGCGAATTCGAACTGCGCGAAGGGGTCCAGGTCACCCGCGTCTACAATGGTTGCGGCATCCTCACCGCCCAGATCCGCGCCGGGCAACGGCCCGACGCCTACTTCGCCTGCGATGTCTCCTTCATGGAAACCGTCCAGTCCGGCTTCCAACCCGCCGTCGCCCTCGCCGAAACCGACCTCGTCCTCCTCGTCCAGAAAGGCAACCCGGCCAAAATCTCCAGCCTCGCCGATCTCGCCCGACCCGGCCTCAAGGTAGGCCTCTGTCACGAACAACAGAGCGCTCTCGGCGCCCTCACCGCCCGTCTCCTCCGCAATGTCGGCCTCCACGAATCCGTCTCCGGCAATGTCTCCGTCCAATCCCCCACCGGCGATCTCCTCGTCAACCAACTCCGCTCCGGCGGCCTCGATGTCGCCCTCGTCTACGCCGTCAATGCTTCCCAGGTCCTCGATCACCTCGACGTCATCGCCGTCTCCAGCCCCGGTGCCATCGCCATCCAACCCTATGCCGTCGGCCTCGAATCCGATCACGCCCAACTGATGTCGCGCCTCTACGAAAAGCTTCGCGCCCAGGCGTCCCGCGACCGTTTCCTCAATGCCGGTTTCCGATGGAAGGTTCCCGATGCCCGGTGATCCGTCCCCGTCCACTTCCAAGCCCGCTCCACAAACTCCGCTCCCACGGGGCGGTTCGGACAGGGTGTTCTACCTGTGTCTCGGGATCCTCGCCGGCACCTACGTCCTGCTCCTCCTCGCCACCGTCGCAGCCGACCTCTTCTACACCACCCCCGGCCACCTGTGGCGCGCCCTCAAGAGTCCCGAGATCCAGTACTCCATCCGCCTGAGCCTCCTGAGTTGCACCCTCACCACCATCCTCTCCCTCTGGGTCGCCGTTCCCGTCGGTTATCTCCTCGCCCGCTTCCGCTTCCCCGGGCGCGCCCTCCTCGATGCCATCCTCGACATCCCCATCGTCCTGCCTCCCCTCGTCATCGGGCTCAGCCTCCTCATCCTGTTCCAGGCCCCACCACTCCGCGCCCTCGAACGGATCTTCCCCATCACCTACGCCATTCCCTCCATCATCCTCGCCCAGTTCATGGTCGCCTGCGCCTTCGCCGTCCGCACCATGCGCGCCACCTTCGAACAACTCAGTCCCCGACACGAACAGGTCGCCCTGACCCTCGGTTGCTCCCGTTCCCAGGCCTTCTGGCGCGTCGTCCTCCCTTCCGCACGCCGCGGGATCCTCACCGCCGCCACCCTCGCCTGGGCCCGCGCCCTCGGTGAATTCGGCCCCATCCTCATCTTCTCCGGTGCCACCCGCATGAAGACCGAGGTCCTTCCCACCACCGTCTTCCTCGAACTCTCCATCGGCAACATCGAGGCCGCCGTCGCCGTCTCCCTCCTCATGATCTTCGCCGCCGTCGCCGTCCTCGTCCTCATCCGCACCCTCGGCCTCCCCGCCACCCACTCCCACCCCCCGAGCTGACATGATCGCCCTCGACCAGGTCACCGTTCATGCCGGCACCTTTTCCCTCGCCAGGGTCTCCTTCGAGATCCCCACCGGCAGCCACACCGCCCTCATGGGCCGTACCGGCTCCGGCAAGACCACCCTCCTCGAAGCCATCTGCGGACTCCGTCCCGTCTCCGCCGGCCGCATCTTCGTCGATGGCTCCGATGTCACCCTCGCCCCTCCAGGCCAACGCGGTCTCGGCTTCGTCCCCCAGGACGGCGCCCTCTTCGAACATCTCACCGTCCGACAACACCTGTCCTTCGCCCTCGAACTCCGGCGCTGGCCCCTTGACCGCATCTGCCAACGCGTCGCCGAACTCAGCCTCTGGCTCCAGCTCGATACCATCCTCGACCGCCGTCCCCACGGCCTCAGCGGCGGCGAATCCCAACGCGTCGCCCTCGGTCGCGCCCTCTCCTTCCAACCGTCCGTCCTCTGCCTCGACGAACCCCTCTCCGCCCTCGACGACGAAACCCGGTCCGATATCTGCCAGGTCCTCGCCGATATCCGCGCCCGCACCGGCATCACCCTGCTCCACATCACCCACAACCGGTCCGAGGCCGAACGTCTCGCCGACCGCATCCTCGTCCTCACCGATGGCCACATCGAATCCCGTTCCCTCCGCACCTGATCCCGATCTGCCCGAGCTCTCCCCGGAGGAAATCGCCACCTACGAATGGCAGTCCGATGTCTCCGGCTTCAGCGAATCCGCCCAACGCCGCCTGAAGGGCGCCTCTGTCCTCGTCTCCCGCGTCGGCGGCCTCGGCGGGATGGTCGCCTTCGAACTCGCCGCCGCCGGTGTCGGACGTCTCATCCTCGCCCATGGCGGCCTGCTCCGGCCCTCCGACCTCAATCGCCAGCTCCTGATGACCCATGATCACATCGGGAAACCCCGCATCGACAGCGCCGTCGCCCGTCTCAAGGCCCTCAACCCACGCCTCGAAATCGTCGCCGAACCCCACAACATCCAACCCGACAACGTCGCCCGCCTCGTCGCCCAGGCCGATGTCGTCGTCGATTGCGCCCCCCTCTTCTCCGAACGGTATCTCCTCAATCACCACGCCATGGCCTCCCGGAAACCCATGGTCGAGGCCGCCGTCCATGATTTCGATCTGCACCTGACTTCCTTCATCCCGGGCCGATCCGGCTGTCTCCGCTGTCTCTATCCCCAGCCCAGTACCACCTGGACCCGTCGCTTCCCCGTCCTCGGCGCCGTACCCGGTGTCGCCGGCTCCCTCGCCGCCCTCGAAACCATCAAACTCGTCACCGGGATCACTCCCACCCTCGAATCCCGCCTCCTCACGTGGGATCTGCGTTCCTATCGTGTGAAAATGCTGCGACTCCACCGGATTGTGGATTGTCCGGACTGCGCCGGCTTGTAGTCTCTCAGGTCGAAATGTCGGGGCGCCACTTCATCCTCCTGCTGGGACTCTTCCTCGCGATCAGTCCGCATTCCATCGCCGTTGCCTGCCGTTATTCGGTGCGCGACACCGGCTTCATCGACCTCGGCACCTCCGCCTACCGGCTCGAACTCGTCGCTGATCCCGCCTTTCCCAATACCCTGCGCCAGACCTTTCAACAGGCCGCCGCCGCCCTCCTCCTCGATTCCAACATCGCCTTCGATCCCAACGGACCCGCCCCGGCTCCCGGTCAGGGTCCCGGCCTGCGTCTCGTCGATTCCGACCGGCGCACCCTCGACATCGCCCGTCTCGACCCGTCCGCCCCAGCCGACGCCCTTCGCCTCCTCGAATCCGTCGCCTCCTCCCCAGCCCGCGACCGGCTCTTCCGCGAAACCCTCCGCGCCTACGCCGTCGTCCTGTTGATCGAAGGTTCCGATTCCACCGCGAACCAGAACGCACGCGCCGCCGCCCAGGCCGCCATCGAGGCCATCACCCGGCTCCTTCCCACCATGGCCAAGCCCATGGATGTCCCACCCGTCCTCCTCAGCCTTTCGCCCGCTGAACAAGCCGCCGAATCCGTCCTGCTCTGGGGTCTCGGCTTCGACCCCGCCCCCACCGATTCACCCCGCATGGCCCTGGTCTTCGGTCGCGGTCGTCGTCTCGGTTCCACCCTCGAAGGCCCGCTCATCACCCAGACCGCCCTCCGCGAACGCCTCGTCCTCATCGGCCAGGATTGCGAATGCGAACTCGATCGCGCCTGGCTCAGCGGTCCTCTCCTCCCCGGACGTTGGGATCGAACCCTCCAGCAAACCGCCGCCCGCACCCTCGGTTTCGACCCCGAAAACCCCGTCGTCCGCGCCGAGGTCAGCCGGATCATCGAACGCGGTCCCCAGGCCAATCAACGAAAGCGCACCCCCGCGACCTCCCAGGCCCTCGGCTACTCCGAGGAATCCATCGAGGAACCCGTCGTCGACCCCTCCGATTCCACCCCTCCCACCGATCTCTCCGACCCCACCGACACTTCCGAGGTCGTCACAACTCCTGCCCCGCCGGCTACCATCGGAGTTCCCCCGGCTGGATCTGCTGCGGCGGAAACCTCCGGCGCCCGACGCGCCTGGATCGTCCTCGCCGGTGCCATCACCGCCGCCCTCGCCGCTGGCACCTGGCTCTTTTTCCGGTCTTCCTCCCGATGATCTCCCCGGTCTCCCTCATCCTTCGCGAGCTGCGGCATCACCGGTTCAATGCCGGCCTTGCCCTGTTCGCCCTCACCGCCGCGGTCGCCCTGCTGGTTGTCGTCCGCCTCCTCACCACCGCCGCCGAACGCGAGACCCGGCGCGTGGTCCGCGATCTCGGTTTCAATCTCCGCATCATTCCGCGCGACACCGATCCCGAGCAGTTCTTCCTCACGGGTTACTCCTCCGGAACCCTCCCCGCCGACTCCGTCCAACGCCTCGCCGCCGGCGCCGGCGCCTTCCTCAGCTTCAATCACCTCACTCCCTCCCTCGAACGCCGCATCCAGCTCGAAGGCCGTGAAGCCCTGCTCACTGGACTCGGCCGCGCCGTGGTCGGTCCCGGCGAAGGCAAACAGCCCATGGGCTTCAACATCCCCGATGGCAAGGCCTACGTCGGTCATGTGCTCGCCCAACGTCTCCAGGCCAAGCCCGGCCTCGCCCTGAATGTCCAGGGACGCGCCCTCACCGTGGAACGGGTCCTGGTCGAGGCCGGCACCGACGACGACATCCGGCTCTTCACTTCCCTCGGCGATGCCCAGGCCATTCTCGGGCTTCCCGACCGCATCAGTGAGATCAAGGCCATCGATTGCCTCTGCCTCACCGCCGATCAGGATCCCCTCACCCAGTTGCGGCAGGCACTCGAGAAACTCCTGCCCGAATCCCGCGTCATCCAGATGCGCACCATGGCCGATGCCCGCGCCCGGCAACGTCAGGCCGCCGAACGCGTCGCCGCCTTCGCCGTTCCCCTCACCCTGCTCGTCGCCGCCGCCTGGACCTGCACCCTCGCCATCCTCAACGTCCGCAATCGCCGCCAGGAACTCGGTCTCTGGCGCGCCCTCGGTACCAGCTCCACCCGCATCGCCTCCCTCTTCCTCGGCAAGGCCATCCTCCTCGGCCTCGTCGCCGCCCTCCTCGGTTACCTCGCCGGCACCGGCATCGCCCTCAGCTTCGGCCCACGCCTGTTCCCCGTCACCGCTGCCGGTATCCAACCCGAACATCTGCTCCTGCCCTGGGCCCTTCTCCTCGCCCCCGGCTTCGCCGCCCTCGCCTCGTTCCTTCCGGCCATGATCGCCGTCACCCAGGACCCCGCCGAAACCCTACGCGCCGATTGACCGTGATCTCCTGCTCCCACCTCACCCGCCAGTTCGCCACCCGCTCCAATGCCGTGGCCGGACTCGTCGATGTCTCCCTCGACATCGACCGCGGCGAATTCGTCGTCGTCCAGGGCCCCAGTGGCTGCGGCAAATCCACCCTGCTCCTCTCCCTCGCCGGCATGCTCCGGCCCAACTCCGGCACCATCACCGTCGATGGAGTCAATCCCTACTCCCTGTCCGCCGCCGAACGTTCCCAATTCCGCGCCCGTTCCATCGGGTTCGTCTTCCAACTCTTCCACCTCGTCCCCTACCTCGACGTCCGCCACAACATCCTCGCCGGTCTTCCCTCCGCATCCCCCGAGGCCGTCGCCCGCGTCGAAACCTGGATCCGTGACCTCGGCCTGAGCGACCGTCAGGACGCCTTCCCCACCACCCTCAGCGCCGGCGAACGCCAACGCGTCGCCCTCGCCCGCGCCCTCGCCAAGCAACCCCCGATCATCCTCGCCGACGAACCCACCGGCAGCCTCGATCCCGCCAACAGCGCCATTGTCTTCAACCAACTCAACGCCTTCCGCCACGCCGGCGGCACCGTCGTCGTGGTAACCCACGGTCACGAAGCCCATCCCTTCGCCACCCGCATCGTCCAACTCGAAGCCGGCCGCATCGTCTCCTCCCTTTCCTCCACCCCAAAACCCCTGATCGCCTCGTGAAACCGTTCTCCTCCCTCCTCTGCCTCCTCGGCACCCTCGCCTCGATTCAGGCCACCGATTGGCCCACCTATCGCGGCGATTATTCCCGCAGCGGCGTCTCGACCGATCCCCTCCCGCCCCGCCTCGCCGAGGCCTGGTCCTGGCAATCCATCCACCCGCCCCAGCCCGCCTGGCAGGGCGAAGCCAAATGGGACGGCTGGAACAAGGTCTTCAACATGAAGCCGCGCCAGACCTTCGACCGCGCCTTCCACGTCGCCGTCGCCGGCGGCAAGGTGTTCTTTGGTTCCTCCGCCGACGACCAGGTGCGCTGTCTTGACGCCCGTTCCGGCAAGCTCCTCTGGACCTTCCACACCGAAGGCCCCGTCCGTCTCGCCCCCACCGTCCAGAACGGACGCGCCTACTTCGGTTCCGACGATGGCTGCGTGTATTGCGTGGAGGCCGATTCCGGCAAGCTGGCCTGGAAGGTCCGCGCCACCCCCAGGGATCGCCGCATCCCCGGCAATGGCCGCATGATCTCCGCCTGGCCCGTCCGCACTTCCATCGTTGTCCAGGACGGTCTCCTCTACACCACCGCCGGCATGTTCCCCGTCGAGGGCGTCCACCTGGTCGCCCTCGATGCCCGCGACGGCTCCGAGAAATGGCGCCAGATCCAGAACGATCTCCCCGCCCAGGGCTATCTCCTCGCCTCCCGTTCCCGCCTCTATATCCCCGCCGGACGCGACAACCCCGCCGTGTGTGACATCGAGTCCGGCAAACGCATCCGCGTCGTCGAGGGCGCCGGTGGCACCTACGCCCTGCTCACCGATGACATGCTCGTCTTCGGCCCCGGCAAGACCGGTCAACTCGGTGCCGTCGAGGAAGGCCGTTCCGACCAACTCGCCAGCTTCCAGGGCAACCACATGATCGTCACCCCGGAACGGTCCTTCCTCCATTCCGACACCGAACTCACCGCCCTCGACCGCGCCCGTTACCTCGCCCTCGCCCGCGAACGCAAACAGCTCGGCACCGAACAGGCCGCCCTCAACAAGAAACTCAAGGCCCTCGGCAACAAGGCCGCCACGGAATCCGAACGCGACTCCCTCAAGTCCCAGCTCGCCGACCTCGGCAAACGCCTCGATGCCGCCACCCAGGGCATGGACCAATGCCAGCTCTGGCGTTCCCCCTCCTCCTGGCAACATTGCCTCGTCCTCGCCGGCACTACCCTCGTCGCCGGCGGCACCGACGAAGTCGCCGCCCTCAATGCCACCGATGGTTCCCTCGCCTGGCGTCATCCCGTACGCGGTCGCGCCTACGGCATCGCCGCCTCCGACGGCGCCCTCTTCATCAGTACCGACCAGGGCACCATCCACTGCCTCCGCACCGGCACCACCCAGGCCTCCCTTTCAACCCCCACCACCGCCTCCACGGAGATCTCCCGATGAACCTCCTCCCCTCCCCTTCGTCATTCTCAACCCTCGCACTCGCCCTCGGCCTGTCCCTTCACGCCCAGGAAACCGGTCTGATCGGTCACTGGGAATTTACCCCGGAACGGACCCAGAACTCCGGCATGCGCGCCGTCTCCGGTCCCGGTGTGTCCTTCTTCGCCGCCCCCAGCGTCCTCCGCGATCCGCCCCCGGCCCGCATCGAACTCCCCGGACGCGACGAACGCATCGTCATCTCGTCCACCCTCGACAAATCCCAGCAACCCAACCGCGAAATGACCGCGGAAGCCTGGGTACGCGTCGACCGCACCTCGAAATGGGGCGGCATCATCGGCGCCCTCCAGGACAATGGGGATTTCGAACGCGGCTGGCTCCTCGGCTTCGTCGACAACCACTTCTCCCTCGCCATCGCTTCCGAAGGCACCCAACGACTCACCTACCTCGCCGCCACCTCCACCTTCGAAACCAATCGTTGGTATCACGTCGCCGGTACCTATGACGGCTCCGAGATGCGCGTCTTCGTCAATGGCACCCTCGCCGGGTCCAGTCGCGAACAGTCCGGGCCCATCCTCTACCCTCCCTCCGCCCCGTTCGTCATCGGCGCCTACCAGGATGAAGATGAACATTACCGCCTCTCCGGCGCCATCCACGAAGTCCGTCTGCTCCGTCGCGCCCTCGCCCCCGCCGAACTCCTCGCCCGGTACCAGGCCCGCAAGGACCTCTTCCCCGAACCCGCTCCCGAACCCCGCTTCTTCAAACCCGAATACGGTCCCTTCGTCGACTGGCAGGATCGCAACTCGGCCGTCGTCACCTGGGAATCCGCCGTCCCCCAACCCACCCTCCTGGAGCTCGAACGTCCCGGCATCGGCACCCAACGCCTCGGCGATGGCCAATCCAGGACCCGCCATTCCATCACGCTCACCGAACTCGAACCCGACCTCGAATACCATTACCGCCTCGTCGCCCCGCCCGAAGGACCCCGCAAGGTCGTCTCCCGTCGTTATCAGTTCGACACCTCGTTCTATTACCGGCCCGCTCCCGCTCCCGCTCCCAGCCCCGCCGCTCCCACCGGTCCCGCCGCTCGCGCCCGCGAAATCCTCGCCGCCGCCGGTGTCTCCAAGGGCTACGCCCTCCTCCTCGGCTCTCCCTCCGCCGCACTCGCCATCGAAATCGTCCGGCACAGCGAATTCGATCTCATCCTCGTCGAACCCGATGCCTCCCGCATCCCCGCCCTCCGACGCGATCTCGATGCCGCCGGGATCCAGGGCATCCGCGCCGCCGTGCATCACGCCGCCTCTCCCGAGCTCCCCTACGGCGATCTCTCCATCAACCTGGTCCTGGTCGAGGACGGCCGCCCGCCGTTCATCAGCGCCGCCGAGGTGCATCGGTTGATCCGGCCTTCCGGCGGGGCGTTTCTGGTCGATGCCGCCCAACCCGATTCCGCCGCCTGGACCCGTTGGCTCGGGGATTCCCCCCTTGCCGCGCTGACCACCGGCAAGCCCGGCGCAACCCGTCTCGCCTTCCTCCGCCCACGCCTCGCCGGATCCGGCGACTGGTCCCATCAATACGGCGGCGCCGACAACTCGGCGTGCAGCCAGGACGAACTCGTGAAGGGCGAACTCGACGTCGCCTGGTGGGGTGATCCCGGCCCACGCCCCATGCCCGATCGCGGCAACCGCAATCCCGCTCCCCTGAGCGTCAATGGCCGCCTCTTCGTCCAGGGCGACCGCGTGCTGTTCGGTCTCGACTCCTACAACGGCGCCATCCTCTGGAATTACTCCGTCCCCGAAATCCGGCGCGCCAATGTCACCCGCGACTGCTCCAACATGTCCGCCGCCGGCGACCTCCTCTTCATCGTCCATGGTCGCTTCTGTCTCGGCATCGACGGCCAGACCGGTGAACGCCGCATCCGACTCGCCGTCCCCACCTCGGACAACCAACTGGAACGCGATTGGGGCTACATCGCCGCCGGATCCGATTTCATCGTAGGCAGCCGTGTGAAACGGGATTCAGCCTATCTCGGCGATGACGGCGAATGGTACGAGGAATACGCCTCGGACCAGGTCAGCCGGGTCACCAGCGACCTCCTCTTCGCCCAGGATCCAGCCACCGGAAAGGTCCTCTGGGAATACCGCGGCGGCGCCATCCTCAACTCCACCATCACCCAGGGCGATGACATGGTGTTCTTCCTCGAAAGCCGGAATCCTGCCGCCATCAATGCCCCCAATGCCCGACTCGATCCCGCCGTCCTGACCGAACAGTTCCTGGTCGCGCTCGACCGCAAGACCGGTCGTAAACTCTGGGAGAAGGATCACGACTTCAGCTCGCTCGAATTCATGAGCTACCTCGTCTACGGCAACAATTCCGTCGTCGTCACCGGTACCGACCGCCGCAAACATTTCCACACGTTTGCCTTCAACGCCCCCTCCTCCAAGGCTCCGAAATCAGGCGGCGACGACATCGCCAGCGCCATCGGCGGGCGTCTCCTCTGGTCCGAAACCCACAAGGAAGACAAGGGCCACCACAGCGGTCACCTCCAGCATCCCGTCGTCATCGGCGACACCTTCTATTCCGACCAACGCTCCTTCAACATGGTCACCGGTGAACTCCTCAGTAAGGACCTACCCGAACGTCGCGGATGCGGCGTCATGTCCGCCGCCAAGGGCGCCATCTTCTTCCGGCACCATTTCCACGGCATGTGGGATCTCGAATCCGACAAACGCCAGCAGTTCCTCGGCATCCGTTCCGGCTGCTGGCTCAGCCTGATTCCCGCCGGCGGATTCCTCCTCGCCCCCGAGACCAGCGCCGGTTGCTCCTGCACCCACGCCATCCAGACCTCCATCGGATACATCCCCCGCAGCCTCACCGCCCGAGGCCAGTCCAAGTAGTCACGGCCTCCACGTCCCCGGGAACACCCCCCCATCCACGCACCGCGCCTGCGCCCAGACTCGAACTCTTGGTCAGCGGTTCGCGATCCCCTTCACATCAACTTCGTGTTGCACCTGCAACACGAAGTTGATGCAATTTCGGCCCATCCAAGGCCCGATATCCTGAACTCAAACCCCCGATGTCCGTCGGCGTCATTCCACACCGGCTGATTTCCACCCGCCTCAACCCGGGTACCCCGCCATCGCCCCCAGCATCTCCCGGATCGCCGTCGGCAATCCCACCGCGATCGCACGGCTCATCAGGTGATGCCCGATGTTCAGTTCCACCAGGTGTGGGACCACGTGCAACAGCGGCAGGTTCTTCAGGTTCAATCCATGCCCCGCATTCACCTTCAACCCCAGTCCGTGCGCCTGCTTCGCCGCCGCCACCAACCGCTCCAGTTCCACATTCCGTTCCCGCTTCGAATCAAATGCCGCCGCATACGCCCCGGTATGCAATTCGATGAACCCAGCCCCCGTCCGGGCCGCCGCCTCGATCTGCGCCGGATCCGGATCGATGAACAGGCTCACCTCAATCCCCGCATCCCGCATCCGTGACGTCGTCTCACGGATCCCCACGGCGCCTCCCACCACATCCAGTCCGCCTTCCGTCGTCACCTCCGTGCGTTTCTCCGGCACCAGACACACGATGTCCGGCCGGACCTGCAACGCGATCGCGATGATCTCAGGCACCACCGCCATCTCGAAGTTCAACCGGGTGCCGATCGCCTCGCGCAACCGGTAGACGTCGCGATCCTGCAGATGCCGGCGATCCTCCCGCAGATGCGCCGTGATGCCGTGCGCCCCCGCCGCCTCGGCCAGCAATGCCGCCTCCACCGGGTCGGGTTCGCCCTCGGGCATGCCACGGTATCGCGCCTCCCGCAGGGTGGCCACATGGTCGATGTTGACTCCAAGAAGCAGCATGTGGTCAGGGGTTCTTCGACGGCAATCCAGGGACCGGCAGCGCGACCTTCGCCTCGCCATCCAACCAGCGGGACAACATCACCAACTCCAGTCCGTTCAACCCGATGTCCGACTTCCGATGCAACTCGTAACGCGTCGGGGTGATCCGGCTCAGTTCCGTCACCGCATTCCCCAGCTTCGGCGTCGTCGCCATCATCCATTTCAATCCGTCGGCATGGGTCGGGTTCGGTGCCTCCCGCTGCGCCAACCGGTTGAACTGCGCCAACACATTCCAGTTTCGAGCACTCTCTCCCGTGATCTCCCATTCGTACCACGCGATCTCCGGCCGCTCCACCCGCGCCCGCAACTCCGCCGGGATTGGGTTCGTCGTCCGCATCGGCGCGAAGAAACCATTCACCAGAAAGCTCTGCCCGCCCTTCTCCACCGTCGACATCGTCGGCGTACACGCCTTCAGATCGAACACCGCCATCGCCGTGCGGTTTGAATTCAGGATCAACCGCCCGATGTACTGCCCCGGCGCGTTGCTCGTGCCGAAATACGATTGCAGGGATCTGTGGATCTCCGTGATCCGCGCCTTCCCGTCATCCACCGGCACCGCAAACCAGTTCCTGAAGGTCACCTCCGGCTGCGCCCACGCCGTCACTTGGCCCGGTGCCTTGCCACCGCACAACATCTTCAGCCACGGCATCTGTTCCACCACCGGACCGATCCCCCGCGCCGCACTGAAACGGATCACCGGATCATGGATGAGTCCGTCCGGAATCTTCCACGCCTCCAACTCACCCAATGGCGCCGTCGCAAAATCCAGGATGGCATCCGTCCGCACCAGGGCGTTGCTCATCCCCAACGTCATCGACACCCGCGGCCATCGCGGATCTCCCCCCGGCAATCCCGCCAGATCCAGTTCGCCCGTGAACAATCCACCCGGCGTCGCCGCCGGCATCGATGCAGCACGCGCCAACCCTGCCGCCCGCGACGCCGCCATCCACCATCCGTTGGTCACCACCGTCACCGGCGCCGTCCCCCCCGCCTTCCCCCATCCACTCACCGCCGCCGTCCAGGGCGCCGTGTCCAGACCCATCGCACGGATCGCCACCATCCAACCGTCCGTGGTGATTTCCCCGGCCGATTCATGCTCAACGGCAGCCCGTACCACCGGGAACAGCGCTCCTTCGCTCAACCCACCACCCGACCGCTGCGAGATCATCCGCGCCAGATTCGTCGCGAAACGGTCTCCCAACCCGGCCGATTCCGGCAGGGTCAACGCCTGCTTCAAGACCGGCGCGTTGGTCTGCGCCATGGCAATCGCCGCACCGGCGGAACGCCAGCGCGCCAACACCGCCGGCGTCGTGGACGTCGCCGTCCCGGAATCGCACCCAGCCCCCAAAAGCACCGCAACCGCCATCACCACGAGGTTTTTCATCGTTTCAGAGCGCAGTTGTTGCCAGACCGCCTCCCCCACTGCAATCCCGGCGAGGCCAACGAATTGCCCAAAACCGAATTTAGGGATTGCCGCTGCCGCCCCCCACCCTAATTTCCCCGGCGCTGCTGGCCGATGGTGTAAAGGTAGCACAGGGGTCTTTGGAGCCCTTAGTCATGGTTCGAATCCATGTCGGCCAGCCAATCCATCCCAGTCCCTCCCGGATCCCACTTCGCATTTTCGCTCCCGAACCTCAGCCCCCCCTGTTCCGGATCCCATCCTCCCCACCCACACCGGCATGGCCGCCGATACCCTCATCATCGTCCCCACCTTCAACGAGCGGGAAAACCTTCCCCAACTCGTCAAACGACTCATGGCCCAGCCCGTCACCCTCGACATCCTCGTCGTCGATGACAATTCACCCGATGGCACCGGCCAGGTCGCCGATGAACTCGCCGCCTCAAACCCCCACGTCCACGTCCTGCATCGTCAGGAAAAGAACGGACTCGGCCGCGCCTACATCGCCGGATTTGAATGGGCCCTGGCCCGCCAATACGAATTCATCTTCGAGATGGATGCCGATTTCTCCCACAACCCCGCCGACATCCCCCGCTTCCTCGAAGCCGCCCTCCAGGAAGACACCGATCTCGTCGTGGGCACCCGTTACCTCAACGGCATCCGCGTCATCAACTGGCCCCTCAACCGCCTCCTCCTCAGCCTCGCCGCCGCCCAATACGTCCGCCTCATCACCGGCATGCCCGTCTCCGATCCCACCGGCGGCTTCAAATGCTTCCGGCGCCGCGCCCTCGCCGCCATCGATCTCCCCTCCGTCCGCTCCAACGGCTACAGCTTCCAGATCGAACTCACCCACCGCGTCTGGCGGCGCGGCGGGCGCATCGCCGAAGTCCCCATCATCTTCACCGACCGTTTCCTCGGCTCCTCCAAGATGTCCGGGGGCATCGTCCGCGAAGCCCTCTGGATGGTCTGGAAACTCTGGATCGAAAACGCCCTCCAACGACACCCGCGCGTCCCCGTCCCGCAACCCACCTCTTCCCCAAACCCATGACCCTCGAAGATATCCCGTTCGGTTCACTCCCCGATGGCCGCGATGTCCGGCTTTTCACCCTCACCGCCCCTTCCGGTGCCCGGCTCTGCTTCACCAACTACGGTCTCATCGTCACCCGCCTCGAGGTTCCCGACGCCTCCGGCACCCCCGGCAATGTCGTCCTCGGCTTCGACAACCTCGCCCGATACCTCCAGGGCCATCCCTTCTTCGGCGCCATCGCCGGCCGTTACGCCAACCGCATCGCCCTCGGCCGCTTCACCCTCGATGGCCAGTCCCATCAACTCGACATCAACAACGGTCCCAACCATCTCCACGGGGGGCTCAAGGGCTTCGACAAACAACTCTGGATCCCCGGCCTGTCCCATGCCGATGCCCACGTCGCCTGGGCCGAATTCTTCCTCCGCTCGCCCCACGGTGACCAATCCTATCCCGGCACCCTCGACCTCACCGTCCGTTACTCCTTCTCCAGCGATCACACCTTCCGCATCGATTACCGCGCCACCACCGATCGCCCCACCGTCCTCAATGTCACCAACCACAGCTTCTTCAACCTGTCCGGCCACGGCGACATCCTCGCCCACGAACTCACCCTCAACGCTTCCCGTTACACCCCCGTCGGACCCGGCCTGATCCCCACCGGCGAACTCGCGCCCGTCACCGGCACCCCCCTCGACTTCACCCAACCCGCCGCCATCGGTGCCCGCAACATGGAAGCCGGCCTCGCCGTTCCCGGCTACGACCACAACTTCGTCATCGACCGCTCCTCCCCGGACCTCGTCCGCGCCGCCTTCGTCTTCGATCCCACAAGCCGGCGCACCCTCGAATGCCGCACCACCGAACCCGGCGTCCAGCTCTACACCTTCAACTTCGCACCCCCCGAAGGCATCGTCTGCGCCGACAACATCCGCTTCCTCCGTCACGGCGGATTCTGCCTCGAAACCCAGCACTTCCCCGATTCGCCCAACCATCCCCATTTCCCCTCCACCGTCCTGCGGCCCGGTGAGGAATTCCGTTCCACCACCGAGTACCGCTTCGGCATCCGCTGACGCCCGTCCAACGCCCCCGCCATGGCGCGCAGCGTCGTCCTCGCCGGCACCGAACGATGTCCCGGCTGTCAGATCCCACCGCGCTGGTGCATCTGCGCCGCCTTGAATCCCGTCGTCACCCCGCTCCGCATCGATGTCCTCCTCCATCGACGCGAGCAATGGCGACCCACCAGCACCGGCAAACTCATCGGCCGCGCCTTGGCCGGGAGCGGGTCCCACGTCTTCGACCGCAACCGTCCCCTCGAATCGACCGAGGTGGTCGACCCGGCCCGCGAACTCTGGATCCTGCATCCGCGCGGCGAACCGCTCCCGTCCGACCCCGCGCTGCAACCTGATCCAAGCAGGATCCAGGTGCTGTTGCTCGACGGCAGTTGGAATGAAGCCGGGCAGATGCTCCGGGAATTTGAATCGTGGGGACGCCCCGTCGGTTTGCCCCTCACCGGCCCCAGCCGTTATTGGCTCCGTGAACAACAGGGCGAAGGCCATCTCTCCACCGTCGAAGCCTTGATCGGCCTGTTTACCGTCCTCGATCTCCCCGCCCCCGCCCAGCGCCTCCAACTCCATTTCGAACTCCACGTCTACGCCAGCCTTCGCGCCCGGGGTCGTCTCGCTGAAGCTGCCCGGTACCTGAGCACTTCCCCCATCCGCGACGCCCTCCCCCACTTCCTCGAATTGCTGCACGAACGCCGTCCCAATCCGTCCCTGCCCCGCATTTCGCCCCTGTCGGGTTCGCCAACCGATTCCCCGCTGTCCCCCGCTCCGCCCCATCCGTAGGGTCGCTGTCCGTGACCAACCTGTGGACCAGTGTGGCCGGCATCTTCATCATGCTGGCAATCGCGTGGACCCTCTCCGAGCACCGTCGCCTCTTCCCCTGGCGCATCGTCCTCTGGGGCCTTGCCCTTCAGGCCACGTTCGCCCTCCTCATCCTGCGGACCCGCATCGGACGCGCCCTCTTCGATGGCTTCCAGGAGGCCGTCGTCCGCTTCACGAGCTTCGCCAGTGAAGGCAATGCCCTCGTGTTCGGTCCCCTCGCCAATCAGCCCCTCCTCACCGACAAGCTCGGTCCCGGCAACGCCTTCATCCTCGCCCTCACCATCACCGGCATCATCATCTTCATCTCGGCCTTCTCCTCCCTCCTCTACCACTACGGAATCCTCCAGTGGATCGTCCGCGGCATGGCCTGGCTCATGCGCCGCGTGCTCCGCACCAGCGGCTCCGAAACCCTCGCCGCCGCCGCCAATGTCTTCATGGGCCAGACCGAGGCGCCTCTCCTCATCAAGCCTTACCTCCCCCGCATGACCCGCTCCGAACTCATGGCCCTCATGACCGGCGGCATGGCCACCATCGCCGGCACCGTCCTCGGCGCCTACGTCTCCTTCGGAATCGAGGCCGGACATCTCCTCACCGCTTCCGTCCTCTCCGCCCCGGCAGGCCTTCTCATCGCCAAGATTCTTGTCCCCGAAACCGAGATCTCCGAAACCGCCGGCGGCGCCCATCCCCGCATCGAACGCGAAACCATCAACGGTCTCGATGCCCTGTGCCACGGTGCATCCGATGGCATGAAGCTCGCCCTCAATGTCATCGCGATGCTCATCGCCTTCACCGCCGTCATCGCCGCCGTCAACTGGATGCTCTCCGCCGGCCTCGCCCTCGCCAACATCCAGTCCAACGCCCCCCTCCAGACCGTGCTCGGCTGGATCAACGCCCCCTTCGCCTTCCTCATGGGCGTGCCCTGGAAGGATTGCCAGGCCATCGGCACCGTCCTCGGCGAACGCATCGTCCTCAGCGAGTTCATCGGCTACATCCGCCTCGCCGAACTCGGCGACACCATCGATCCCCGATCCAAACGGATCGCCACCTACGCCCTGTGCGGCTTCGCCAACCTCCCCTCCATCGCCATCCAGATCGGGGGCATCGGCGCCCTCGCCCCCAGCCGCCGATCCGACCTCGCCCGACTCGGCCTCAAATCCATGATCGGCGGTCTCCTGACCTGCTACATCACGGCCTGCTTCGCCGGGATCTTCGGAGGGTGAGTGGAGGTGGCTCGGTCTTGGTGGGACCTGTAGGACCGGTGGGACCGATGGGACGGGAGTTCAACAACAACCCGAGGTTCCGCACCCACACGATCCTCCGCCTCCACCGGCCATCTCACCGCGGGTTGCCCCCTTCACCAGGCCCCACCCCCCGAGGATCACCCGCCGGATCGGTTCCCCCGTCTCCGGATGCCGGGTCAACGGCTCTTCCTTCATGCCCTGCCGGATCTCGTATTGCTTCACCACTTCACCTTCACCCGCCGGAATCGTCTCATACAGATAGGTCATGCCCGTCAGGTTGGAGAAAGCCGTGCCCGGGTCAATCGCGCGGATCCCCGCTCCATAGGGATCAAGGCGGGGAACAGACGATTCGCCCCCGCCGTTTGTGAGTCCGTGACCTCAGGGGAGAGGGCCAATACGCTACGAGGTGTCGGGGGAGGGAATGGTGTAGGGAGCCATCCTCATTGCCAATGGCGACCGAACGTCGCCGCTCCATTCCGATACGAAACAGCGAATGCTGTTCCCCGTCCTCACGCCGCCCGCTCAGCCCACCGACTCAGCCCCGGTGTCGTTGCCCGGCTCCGGCGATGCGCCTGCCTTGCCTCCGAGGATCTTGAACATGACCGCGCCGCAGGCCGGGCACTTCCCTTTCACGGCCTTGCGACCGTTCTTCATCACCTCTTCCGCGGCGTCGGTGATCGGCTGCCGGGCCTTGCATTTGACGCAGTATCCTTCGTGCATGGAATTGGCCCGGGAACTCCGAAGGAACCCATCAGGACCATGGGGACACTACCCGCGCATGAAGTCTCCAGTCAATCCGGGCGCCGTTCGAATGACGGCGCATCGTGGCTCTGCCCAACGCCTGGCAATGCGAGGGAGGATCGTCAACGGTCTGTCGCGGTCCCAAAGCACCTTCTCCCTTTCCTCCGCGCCGGCGACCGGACGTCGCCGCTCCGGTTTGGGGAGGTGGGAACCCGCGCCCGGCTGCGCCCGGATTCAAGCGGTGTAGGCTTCCATGCCGACGCAGGAACACACCAGGTTCCGGTCGCCGAACACATTGTCCACCCGGGCGGATGCCGGCCAGAACTTGAAGTCGTGCAGGCCCGGCACCGGATACGCCGCCTGATGCCGGCTGTAGGGCCGATCCCAGACATCGGCCGTCACCACGTCCGCCGTATGGGGCGCATTCTTCAACGGATTGTTCTTCGCATCCATCCGCCCTTCCTCGATCTCCCGGATCTCGTCGCGGATCGCCACCATGGCTTCCACAAACCGGTCCAGTTCCGCCAGCGACTCCGATTCGGTCGGCTCGACCATCAGGGTTCCCGCCACCGGCCAGCTCAGGGTGGGCGCATGGAAACCGAAATCCATGAGCCGCTTGGCGACGTCCTCGGCCGTCACCGACTTGAACGGGCGCAGGTCGAGGATGCATTCATGGGCGACGAATCCCTTGGCCCCGCGGTACAGGGTGGCGAAGTGGTCGCGCAGGCGATGGGCGATGTAATTGGCGTTGAGGATGGCCACCTGGG
>DITU01000027.1 GCA_002422905.1 Verrucomicrobia bacterium UBA6176 | reverse complement strand
GGGACAGGCTCATGGGGACAGGCTCGTGGGGACAGGCTCCCGAGGGCCCACGCGGTTCCCACCTCACCCCCGTTCAATCCTCGTCTCAGGGTCTCCACGGGGTGAATTCCTGGGGACAGGCTCCACGGAAGCACACCTCACCCCCGTTCAATCCTCGTCTCAGGGTCTCCACGGGGTGAATTCCTGGGGACAGGCTCCACGGAAGCATTTCCTTTCCTGCCGCCCGGTTTCGAAATCTCCCGGCTCCATTCCCACGGCAATCCCCGGCAGGCTACGTCCTGTGACCGCTCCGCTTGGCCGGGTTCTTGTCGCCAGCCTGCTGTCCGGTGCCGGTGCCCTCGGGCTGCAACTGGCCTGGACACGTCGGCTCGCCGTGTCGTTGGGGCACGAAATGCCGGCTGCCCTGGCGGTGATCTCGGTGTTTTTCGTCGGCATGGCGTTGGGAGCTAGATTCCTCCAACCCACCCGCCTCCCCCGTTCTCCCGCCCTGTGGCTCGAACTGGCCATTGCGAGCTGGGCCTGGGTCTCGATCCCGTGGATGGATCTCCTCGCCGGTCACCTGCCCGACCTGCTGGGACCGACCCCTTCCCCCATCCGATTTGGCACCGTTGCCGGAATCGCCACCCTGCTCGCCCTGCTTCCCGCCACGGCAGCAATGGGTGCGACCTTTGCCGCGCTTGAAAGGACCGCTGCAAATGCCGGTGCCCGCGACCCAATCCCGTGGATCTACGGAACCAACACCCTCGGCGCAGCGCTTGGCGTGGCGCTGTCCCTCTCCCTGTTCCAACCCGCCTTCGGCCTGCGTGGCGCCACCGTTATCGCCGGACTATTCCACCTTCTTGCCGCACTCCTGCTGATCCGCGTTCCCCAATCACCAACCCCTTCCCCTCCTCCCGTCCCCTCGCCAACCCGCGTCCTGCTCCAATCCGGAGCGCTTCCGGCCGTCGGTTGGCTCGCCCTGGGCGGTTTCCTGGGGATCGGCTCGGAAGTCGTCCTCATCCGCCTGCTCGCGCCGGTGCTGGGCGGCACCCTCTACACCCACGGACTGGTCCTCGCCACCTGGTTGGCCGGCACCGCGCTTGGTACCTGGGCCGGTCACCGATGGACCTGCCGGCTTCCCGACTCCGCCGCCGCATTGGCCACCGTGATGGGGATGGCACTGAGCGCGGCATTCCTCGGATGGATGGCACTGCCTTGGCTGGAACTGGGGCGGAAATGGGGAACCGGGTTTGGTGTGACCCTTGGGTTTGAATTCCTGGTGGTGCTCGCCGTGGTGTTGCCGGTCAGCATTCCCGGGGGGGCCTGGTTCAACCAATGGCTGCGGGCCGCTTCCCGCCAAGGCGTCGCCATCGGCACCGCCCTCGCCATCAACACCCTCGCCGCCGCGTGCGCACCGGTCGTCTGGATCGGCCTTCTCCTGCCCCGGATCGGAGAGACGCCCACCTGGATCACCCTCGCCAGCCTGGCCGCCCTCGCCGCCCTCCTCATGGGCACACGGGCCCGCCGGATCACCTTTGCCGTCTCCGTCGGCGCCCTTGCCGCCCTCGCCGCGTGCGATCTCCGACTCCTCCAACCTCCTCCCGGTGCCCGTCTCGTCCAATCCTGGTGCGGCCCATCCGACTCCGTCGCGGTCTGGGAATGGCCTGACGGTTCCCGGTCCCTCGCGGTCAACAACCGCTTCACCATGGGCGGGACCGCCTCCGCTCCCGCCGCCGCGCGTCACGCCCACCTGCCCCTCCTGCTGCATCCCGCACCTCGCACCGCCCTGTTCCTCGGACTCGGCACCGGCATCAGCTTCGCGGCTGCCGGAGTTCATCCGGGGCTCCGGGCCGACGGCATTGAACTGGTCCCGGAAGTGGTGGAAGCCCTGCCCCAATTTTCCCCGTTCAACAGCCTGTCGCCCAACCTCCGCGTGATCACTGCCGATGCCCGCCGGTTCCTCCGGGCGGACGGCCCCGTCCACGACGTCATCGTTGCGGACCTGTTCCATCCGGAACGCGACGGTGCCGCGTGGCTCTACACCCGGGAACATTTCCGCGCCCTGCGCGACCGACTGGCCCCCGGCGGCGTTGCCTGCCAATGGCTCCCCTGGTTCCAACTCGACGACCGCACCCGCCAATCCATCGTGCAGGCCTGGCTTGAAAACTTCCCCGACTCCGACGCCTGGCTCCTCCGCTGGACCACCCTCGACACCCCCGTCGTTGGACTCATCTCCGGCCTCGACGGACCGCCCCGCGGACATCCCGACGACCTTCAATCGCGCCTCGCCGATTCCCAATTACGCGAATCCCTGAAGCGCAGCGCCCTGACCGATGGCTGGCAACTGTGGGGCGGTTGGGTTGGACCGGCCCGTTCACTCCTTCCCGAGGGCGACCGACCGGAACCGAACACCGATGACCATCCCAGGGTGGCCTGGATGGCGGCCCGAGGGGTTGAACGGGCCCGCCTCCAGTTCCGTGAGGACCTGCTGCAATGGCTTGGAAAATGCCAACGGCATCAACCCAGCGGCTGGTCCCCGGCCGAACTCCAACGCTGGCTGGCCTTTCGCAGTGCCCGGGATGAATACCTCTCCGCACTGCTCGCTGAAGTCTCGGGGGACAGGTCCCAGGCGGATCAACTACTCTGGTCCAGCCTCGCCCGCAGCCCGGATTTTCCCACCGCCTACAGCCACTGGATCGGCCGCGCCCTCTCGCTGGCCGGGTCGGATCCGGCAGCAGCCCGCCACATCCTCACCCGTTTGGGGGATGCACGACCGGAACAACCTCTGGCAAAGGAGGTCCTGAGGAGAGTAGGGCGGGCCGATGTGAAGGGGGAAGCGTCGCAGGAGTGAGCGGCCCGGTACTTGCATCCCATTGTGCCGTGCATGCCTGCGAAACCATCCCGGAATCCCCCATCATGCGCCTGAGAGCGGATACTCATGACCCGCTCGCCGTGGCGGCCCAGGTCAGGGAAGACTATCTCCGGCTCTATCCGGGGTCGGATCGTCACCTGATTCCCCGGATCTTTTCCTGGGCGATCGACTGTTTTACCGGGCGCAACCCGGGGTTCCTGCCGATTGATGCCCGGTACCATGACCTGGAGCACACGTTGCAGGGGACGCTGTGCCTTTCGACCCTTTTGCGATGCCGGGCTGAGGTTTCGGCGACGCCGGTGGTGGACCGGGAAACCTTCGAACTGTGCCTTCTGGCCATCCTGCTGCACGACACGGGGTATTTGAAACACCGTGGGGATACCAATGGCACCGGGGCCAAGTACACCCAGACCCACGTGAACCGGAGCTGCGAATTCGCGGAGCGACTGCTGTCCCTGAAGGGGTTCCGACCCGAACAGATCCAGTCGGTCAAGAACATGATCCGCTGCACCGGCATGGGTGCGAATGTGACGGCAATCCCGTTTGGATCAGCGGCCGAACGGGTGTGTGGATTCGCGCTTGGCACGGCCGATCTCCTTGGGCAGATGGCGGCTCCTGATTACGTGGACAAGCTGCCCATCCTCTATGACGAATTTGTCGAGGCCGGCCGGTTTCTGGGGAATGAAGGTGCCGTGGGATTCACCAGTGTCGACGATCTGAGGCGCAAGACGCCGGGGTTCTGGGAACGTTATGTGCTGCCCAAGATCGAAACCGATTTTGAAGGCCTCTACCGGTACCTTTCCAGCTGCGATGAGGACGGCCTCAATCCCTACATCGAACTCATCCGTGCCAACATGGACCGTTTGCGACGCGAGACCACGGGCCACTGATGCCGGGAAAACCAAAAAGGGAAATCCACCGATCTTGTGGATGACCACCGAGCCACCCGGATTGGCTCTGAGGTTTGCCTTGGATCACGGAGTTCCTTTCGTGCTTTTCGTGTGTTTCGTGGTTCCTGTCCTGACGGAGGATTCGAACCACGAAACACACGAACGACACGAAAACGGCGGGGATAAAGAATCTGCGGCCAACCCACTTCCGGGCTCCAGTCTGGATCGATGAGTTCGGTGGCTATCCCAAGACCGGCTCACTGATCACCACGACGCCTGGCTTTGGGACTGGGTGGACACGGATTTCGCGCTGGCGTCGGGTTCGGAATGGGCGAGCGGTTCGACATCCACCGAGACAGTCAATGCGTGATCGCCGCTGCCCACCAACACCCCGCGGATGGGGCTGACATCTCCAAAATCCCGACCCCAGGCCACCGTGATATGGCGTTCGGCGGGTTCGAGATTGTTGGTGGGATCAAAGTCCAGCCAACCCACGCCCGGGCACCAGACCGACACCCAGGCATGGGAGGCGTCCGCTCCCACCAATCGTGCCTGACCCTTTGGCGGCACGGTTTCCAGATACCCGGAGACGTATCTGGCCGGCAGACCCAGGCTGCGGAGGCACGCAATCATCAGGTGGGCGAAGTCCTGGCAGACGCCCCGGCGCTCCTCAAAGACCTCTTCCAACGGCGTCGCCACCGACGTCGCCCGCGCATCAAACTGGAAATCCTCAAAAATGCGGGCGTTCAACTCCCTCACCGCCACCACCAGCGGTCTGCCGGCGACAAAACTCGTGCGGGCATAGTCGGCCACCTCCCGATTCCGCCGGACGAATGGTGAATCAAACCGGAATTCCGCGGCTTCGACCGCCGCACTCCAGCCATCCTGGCGACAGCCTTCCACCACCGATTCCCACGGCGGGGTCGCACCCGCCTCCACCCGCGGCGGGGGTTGGATCCGGATACGGCTTCCCGCCACCACTTCCAACTGTCGGTGTCCACCTTCGATGGTCAGGACATGGGTATGGTTCCCGAAGTAATCGATCCGGCGCGAAATGACGGCCGGTTCCGGCTGGACGATGAGGTCGAAGGATTCCACCCGTTGCCATGACATCTCCCGCGGACGCAGATGCAGGAGGTGATGCGCCACGGAGACCTCGGTCTGATAGGCGTACCGGGTGACGTGGGTGATGCGATAAAGCATGGGCGGGCGAACGGGCAAAGGCGCTAGCTCGAACGGACGACCGCATGGCTGAAATAGCGCTGCGTCAACTGGTCGGAGATGGACTGGAACCCGTCGGCAATACGTTCGAGCAATTGATCCAGGTCTTCGATGTCGCCGTTCCCGGCCCGTGCCGCCATTGCGGTCAGATCGCTGGAATGGATCAGTTCAGACACCTGCATGAGGGTCCGTTCCTCGGGATGTTCCCCCCGCGCCCAGCGGTCGCGGGGAAGGTATTCGACATGTTCCTGCAACGTCTCGCATTGGAACGCGAGGGCTCTTGGATTCGACTCATCCGCCAGCAGGAGATCGAAGGTGGTGGCCAGGTGGACATGTTCGAAATAGCGGCGGCGATAGGTCATCACCGAGTCGGCCACTTCGAGCAACGGATTGAGCACCGCGGGATCCGTCGGACCGGTCCGGAGGGCGGCCCGCATGAGCCCGACCAGGTTGAGGGCACGTTCGAGCCGGCGGCCGATGTCGAGGAAGCGCCAGGCATGGCCCCGGGTCATGTTTTCCAACTCCATCCCACTGAACGCCGCCAGATCCACCACCAGCGTGTTCAACAAACCCGGCACCTCCTCCAACGTCGCCTGTCCCCCCGTGAACTGACCGTCCCCCTGCAACCGCTGGAAGATCCGCCAGGTATCATTCGACAACCGGTCCCGTACGGCGGCCGTGATGAAACGCAGACGGTTGAGGATCTCGCGGATGCTTCCCGGCCGATGCGGCTGCTGCACCTGGGCCAGCAGCGCCAGGCCCAGTTCCTCCCAATCCATGTCCCGCCCGAACCGGTCCGGCAACTGACCCAACACCACCAGCATCTGCACCAGTGCCATCAACTCCGCCTGTCCGTCATGGGTGGTCTCCCCTCCCAACCGATGGAACGTCGCCCGCTTCAACCGCACCTGATGCTCCAGGCGCTCGATATACCGCCCCAACCAATAAAGATTGTCCGCTATCCGGCTCGGCACATCCGCCGGGGCCCGATCCAACCGGATCACCTGCCCACCCGGCCGCAACAATGAAATCGTATCCACCGGCCCGCCCGCCATCACCCAGGTGTCCTTCGATCCCCCACCCCGCTGCGCCGAAACCACCGGCGACACCGGTGAAGCCGAAAACCGCGTCAATCCACCCGGCATCACCCGATACGTGTCCGGCCCTTCCATCGCCACGAACATCCGCAACACCATCGGGCGCGGCTCCCACGCCTCCCCCGTCCACACCGGTGTCGTTGAAAGCTCGATCCTCTCCTGCGCGACGAAATCCGACGGACTCGCCTCCAGGTTCCGCAGGAATTCCTGCCATTCCTCCCCGCCGAGTTCCTCGCTGAAGACCGGATCCGCGGCACCGCCGAACGAACGCTTCCACACGATCCGGCCCGGGGCGGCAAACGCGGCGCGACGGGCCCGCTCCTGGCCCGCCCACCAACTGGCCGCCGCCGGCAACAACAGTTCTTCCCCCAGCAATTCGCGGGACAACTGGGGCAGGAAGGGAAGCAACGCTGGCGATTCCACCAGACCCGCCCCCAGCGCATTGGCCACCACCACATTCCCCGCCCTCGCCGCATCCACCAAGCCAGCCACACCCAGGAACGAATCCCCCCGCAATTCCAGCGGATCACAATAGGTGTCGTCGACCCGGCGCAGGATCACGTCCACCGGCAACAACCCTTCCAACGTCTTCAGATAGACCCGCCGGTCCCGCACTGTCAGGTCGCCGCCTTCCACCAGGGGAAACCCGAGGTAACGGGCCAGGTAGGCATGCTCGAAGTACGTCTCGTTGAATGGTCCCGGCGTCAGCAACACCACCAACGGATTGCCCGCCGGCCGCACCGCCGCATTCCGCAATCCATCCCGCAATCCCGCAAAGAAACCCGCCAGTCGCGACACCCCGCACTCGCGGAATTCATCCGGCAACACCCGCGACAGGATGATCCGGTTTTCGAGGGCGTAACCGGCCCCCGACGGAGCCTGGGTCCGATCCGCGAGCACGCACCACGAGCCGTCCGGACGCCGGGCCAGATCGACGGCATGAAGATAGAGATGGCGTCCACCCGGCGGTTGGAGGTCGTGACAGGGCCGGAGGTAGGCACCGCTCCCGTGAAGCAGACCCGCCGGCAGATGCCCGCTCCGGACCAATCGTTGCGGTCCGTACAGATCCCCCAGCAACCGGTCCATCAACCGCATCCGCTGGATCAGTCCCTGTTCCAGTCGCGCCCACTCGACCGGATCCATGCAGAAAGGAACCAGGTCCAGGCTCCAGGGACGTTCCATGCTCTCGTCCGAACCATAGACGTTGTAGGTGACGCCATGTTCCCGGAGCATCCGACGCGCCACTTCCTGATGCCGGGCCAGATCCGACGGACTGTAGGCGGCCAGTTGTCCCATCAACTCGCGCCACACTGGCCGGAAGCCATCCGTCTCCCCGAACAACTCGTCATGCACTCCCGGTATCGAATGGTAACCGGGCAAGGCATTGCCCTTTGTTGCCATTGGTACCGCGCCCTCACTCATGCCTTCAAACTACCCCCCGAAGGCTCCCGGGCGCAATGCGATGGAGCATGCATTCCCGCAGATGGAACCCGGAAGGAAGAAGACCTCCGCAGATTTCGCAATGCCGCTCGATGCAGCCGCAGATTTCGCAGATTTCGCAGATCCGGAAGGTCCTCCCTCTCACCCCATCTGCGCCATCTGCGCCATCTGCGACCAAACCACCCTGCTTTTCCCGATCCCATCGGTGGAATCGACGCAATCGGTGGATCGCCGTAATCACTTCTTCCGCGAACGAAAACCCTTCGGCAACGCGGGATTCTCCTCCTCGACCGGAGGCAATTCTTCCGCCGCCATCTCGCCCGCCGCCGGCTCCGAAGGTTCGGGCAATCCCAACCGCTGACGCGCCTTCCGCGCCGCCGCTGTCTCCGGGTAATCCGCAACAATCCGTTGAAGCGTGGCCAGCGCCTTGTCCGACTGGTTCAACCGCCCGGAATACAGGTTCGCCAGATGGATGGCCGTCCATCCCCACTTTTCCCGGGGCAACCGCTTGCCCAACACCTCCTCCAACTCCAGGACCGCCGCCAGGTAGTTCCCCAGGTCCTTCTCGTAAATTTCGGCAATCCGGATGGCTGCATGCTGCTGCGACGGATTCTTGCCCAGGAATTCCCGCATCATCTTGATCGCATCCAGATGATTGCCCTTGGCCCATTCGGCCTCGGCCGCGTCGTAATCCGGATCCCCCTCCACCGGCGCCAGATCCGCCCCCAATCCATGCACCGCCTTGCCCGCCACCCATCGACTGATCTCCCACCCCAGCAGGAGCGCCAGACCCAGCATCGAGGCGATGAATCCCCCCAGATAAAGCCCCGAACGACTGGTCCGACCCGGCTTTTTTGGAGGAGTGCCCGCGGTGGAAACGACCGATGATGGCACCCCGGAAGTGGTCCCGACCGTTTCCACCACCGGGTTGGTCCCCAATGGCTCGACCGCCACTTCTGCCAGATTGGTGGCGGGAGCATTGGTGGCGGTCACCCCTTCCTCCGGATCCAGGCCCGGATTGATCTCCGAACCCGTTGCCACCTCCCGTTGTGCCTCGGGAATCCTGAGACGCCGCTCCCCGCCGTCCGACCGGGAGAAATCCTCACGGAACCGTCCGAAACAAATCACCGCCGCCACCATCAGCAGCAGGTAAAGCAGGGCTTTGCCCACCAATCTCATTGCGCTGAGGTTCTTACGCCAACTGGCCCAACCGGGGCAATTGCTTTGCCCCCTTTGCGTCGCAGGAATTCACCAGGGAATTGAGTGCCTACGCCGGCACACAACCGACGCCACGGCCCGGCAACGTTGACCCACGATGGATGGAAGATCGCCTTCTGACATGACCCGGTGCGTTCCGAAGTTGTTGGCGACTCGGCATCTTCACCCGGCTCCAATCGTGATCCCGGTGAATTGTCGACCGCCTCCGATGCGCTGTCCCCAACGGGGGCCGGCGGGGCCGGCCTGAACCATCCCTGACGCGGTGCAGCCGAAGGTTGCGGATCCTTCAGCCGATCCGCCTGCCTTCGCAGCGTCGCTGCCGTGGATCACCAACAACTTCGGGATGCACCACTGATTGACCGTGCGCTACCTGCTGGATACCCATGCGAATTTCTCACGCACGGGCCCGTGAATTCCCGATGGGGAACCACGGATTCACGGATGGGTCCGGATGGGGGCAGCTTGATACCTTCCCATCCACCCATTTCCGGCGACCGAACGTCGCCGCTCCCTTCATCACGGTGCCAGCACGGCGCGATAGAATTGTTGGGTGCTTCCGGGCACGACTGGATCCGTCCACAACTGACTGGATTCGGTGAGGGTCACGGTGGTCAGGGAATCCCATTGGGCGGGATTGAGGTTGTTCTGGACTTCGATCCGATAGGTGCGCCCGGGCGTGCCGGAGAGGCGGAGGACCACCCCGGAACCGTCGGGAGATGGCGAGACCGAGAGATCGGGCGGGGCCGGGGGCAGGGATTCCGTCCAGGAAGCGATCAACACATAGAACGGGATGACGCTGTTGCCGAAGGCGCGGATGCGGATGTAGTAGGTGCCCGCGGGCAGACTGGGCACGAGGATCCGGGAGAAGAGGTCGAAGCCGCCGTCGTCGTCGTAGCCGATGGTGGTGGCCGTTGTATCGGGTCCATAGAGCCAGACTTCGGTATCGCCGCTGGGACCGTCGGTTTCGATCCGGACATTGGAAGCCGGGGCGGCGAGGGTGAACCGGGCCCAGTCCTGATTCCCGACCACGTGGACGGACCGGCCCTGGATATCACCATTGCCGATCGGTTGGGCGGTGCTGAAGAGGTTGTCGGGTTCGTAACGGTCGGCAGTGCCGGGGACGACACCGGGCCGCCAGGAAACGCGCAGGGAATAGGATCCGATCGGGCTGTCATTGCCGAAGTCGGAGATGCGGGCGTAGTAGGTGCCAGGATCGAGCCCGAGCAATTGCAGTCGCGCAAACCCGCCCGGCCCGCTGTCGTCATCGTAACCGAGCACATTCCCCAGATCGCTGGAATGGAAGACCCGGATCTCGGTATCGCCCGAGTTGCCGGCCGTCTCGATCTGAACATCGGTCGGAGCGGTGGTGATGGTGAAGCGGACCCAGTCCACATCACCGACCCGATGGAGGGATCTCAACTGGGTTTGTCCATTGATCGCGACACCGGCCTGGGCGGAGGTGTCGTCGGGTTCATGGGCATCCGGGGGGAACGTACGCGTCGGGGTGAACAGCAGGGACAGTCGGATGGGCCCGGTTTCGCCGCTGAACCCATCGACGGCGATCTGGTATTCGGTGCCGCGGACAGCGTTGAAGGTGAGCTTGCTGGTGAAATCCGTGGGGCTGTCGTCGTTGGAGGCGATCTCGGAGAGCGAACCGAGGTTGGAACCGGTATAGACGGCGAGGAGGGAATCGATGCTGCTGTCGCCGGTGGAGAGGGTGACCGAACCGTTGGTGGGCGCGGTCCAGGTCCACCAGAGGGAACGGTTGGCAGGGAACCCGGCATGGGCTGGCTCGGAAGGCTCCGGAGTGGTGCCGGCGTTGGAGGTGTCAATCAACGCACCGTCGGCCGGCAACCGGCTCCGGTTGGCGAAGTCATCGTTGAGGGGCGAGACAATCGGGACATCCGGAAGGACTTCGAGTTTGATATCTCCGACCTCCCCGCCGTAGCCATCGACAGCGATGTGATAGGTGGTGCCGGCGGTGGTTCGGAAATCGACGGCGCTGGTCATGGACAAGGCGTCATCGGAGGCGGCCACGAGCGAGAGGTTGTCGAGGGAACTTCCCGTGTAGACGGCGAGGAGGGTGTCGAAGTTGGAGCCGGTGGTGTTGATGGAAGCGAAGGAGGTGGACGACGCGGTCCAGCTCCACCAGACGGAACTGCCGCCGGGTTGACCGGCGTGACTGGGTTCACCGGGTTCACGCGAGGCATTGATGTTGGAACTCTCGATCACGCCGCCGGACGCGGGCAGGGGGGCGGCACCGGCGAAGTTGTCATTGGCGGGACCGGGCGGCGCAACGACCTGACTCAGGGCGAGTGCGATGGCGCCTTCGGCCCCGAGAAAGCCGTCGACCGCGATCCGATAGGCAGTGCCAGCCTGGGCCCTGAAGACGGCGCGGCTGGTGGTGCCGCTGCCGCTGTCGTCATCAGCCGCAATGATGGTGAGGGCGCTGACGGAGGAGCCGACGTAGACGGCAAGGACGGTGTCGAAGGTACTGCCGCTGGTATCGATGGTGGTGATGCCGTTGACGGGTGCGGTCCAGGTCCACCAGACGGAACGACCGCCAAAAGCGCCGACATGGTTGGGTTCTCCGGGTTCCGCGGTGGCCCCGACATTGTTGCCGGCAAGACTGGCCGAGCCACCCGGGATCGGGGTGGCATTGGCGAAGCTGTCATTGCCCGGCCCGGTGGAGACTGCGCCGAGGGACAGGTTGAGGACCACGTTTCCGGTGTCCCAGGACAAACCGGTGTTCCTGCCATCGACAGCGAAGTGGTACGTGACCCCTGCCACCACATCGAAGGAGACGCGGCTGGTGGAGCCGCCATTGGGATCGTCATCGTTGGAAGCAATGGGGCTGAGGCTGGCCACACTGGTGCCGGTATAGACGCCGAGCAGGGTGTCGAAGCTGCTCCCCGCCGTGCTCAGGTTGAGACGACCCGCCCGGGGCGCGGTCCACGACCACCAGACGGATCCGCCGCCGGAATTGCCGGCGTGATCGGGTTCACCCGCTTCACGGGTGGCGGTCCGGGTATCTCCCAGACCCGTCGCTTCCGTTCCGGTCAAGACCACGCGTTGGTTGAAGAAATCGTTCTGGGGCGGTGGCGGAGGAACCGTGGCCAGGATGTTCAACCCGATGCTTCCCTGGGCGCCGTTGAAGCCGTCAACGGCGATCTGGTAAACGACGCCGGAGACAACCGGGAACACGACCCGGCTGCGGTCGCCTTCACCGCCGTCGTCGTCGGCTGCGACCTGGGTGAGGGCGTTGATGGCACTGCCGGTGTAGATGGCGAGGAGGGTGTTGAAACTGGAGGGGTCGGTGTGGATGGTGGCGACGCCGGAGAGCGGCGCGGTCCACGACCACCAGACGGACCGGCCACCGGGATTGCCGGCGTGGGCGGGTTCAAAATCCTCGGACGTGGCCGCGACATTCGACCCGTTCACATTGACCGCGGCCCCGGTGAGCGCGGTGCGGGCGGAGAAGGCGTCATTGGCCGGAGCCTGGGCGATGCCGGACGTGGTGAGGGTAAGCTGGATCGATCCCTGTGCTCCCGAGTAGCCATCGACGGCAATCTGGTAGGCGACACCGGCTGAGGCCTGGAAGGTGACCTGACTGGTGGTGCCCGGGCCGCTGTCGTCATCCGAAGCAACAGCTTGAAGGGAGCTCAATGCCGAACCGGTGTAGACGGCGAGGAGGGTGTCGAAGTCGCTGCCCGCGGTGGTGAGGTTGACGGTGCCGGAGGCAGGGGCGGTCCAGGTCCACCAGATGGACCGGCCGCCGATGGTGCCGGCGTGCCGGGGTTCACCGACCTGGGAAGTGGCCTCGATGTTGTGGCTCTGGATGCTCGCGTTCAGACCGGTGATGGGCGAGCGGTTGGCAAAGGCGTCATTGGGAATGAGTCCGATCACCACCCAGGAAAACTCGTTGGTGACGGCAATCTTGCCCGGGGCGGTGGCAATCACGGTCAGGGCGAGCCGATTGGTGTCGCCGGGGACCGCCAGGTTGGCGGAGTAGAATCCGTCATTGGCGGTGAGGTCAGGACTGACGCCGTCATTGCGGAAGGTGACGGCAGTGCCCGATGGCAACCGGGTGGTGACCGTGGCGTTGACGATGGGATCCAGATCGGTGACCCGGACGAAGAACGAAGTGGAAGTGCCACCGGCAAGCCGCGCTCCTTCGGCAGGACTGATCTCGAGTTCCAGGCGGTCATCCGGGCTGAGGGTGAGCGCAGCGCGGGCGTTGACGCGGCCGCCGGTGGTGGTCTTGCCGCGAAGGGCATCGGTGCGGACGACCGAACTCAGGAGACGTTGACGGAGCGAGGCAAGGGAACTGTTGGGATGCTGGGCGAGGACCAGGGCGGCGACGCCGCAGACATGGGGGGCGGCCATGCTGGTGCCGTCGATGGTCTTGTATTCGGTGTTGGACCCGCGGGTGGTGGAGAAGATCGCAACGCCGGGAGCCCCAAGATGGACGCGGGTCGCGCCAAAGTTGGAGAAGGTCGCAACCTTGTCCTGACGATCGATGGCGGCGACGGAGAGGATGTTGTCGATGTTGTAACTGGCGGGATAGGCGGGGTTGGTATCGTTGTTGTTGGATTCATTGCCGGCGGCAGCAACAAAGAGGACGGAAGCATTCCGGGCGGCGGTGATGGCATCGAAGACCGATTGGCTGAAGCCGCCTCCACCAAAGCTGGCGTTGATGATCTGGGCTCCGTTCTGGACCGCGAAGTTGATGCACTTCACCGAATCGGAGAGCGCGCCCGAACCCTGGGCGTTGAGGAACTTGCACCCCATGAGCCGGACATTCCACGCCACCCCGACATGGCGCCCACCGGAATTGGCCGACGCACCAATCGTTCCGGCACAGTGGGTGCCGTGGTCGTTGTCATCGTTCGGATCGCCATTGTTGCTGACCGCATTGATGCCAAAGACGTTGTCGACGTAGCCGTCGCCGTCGTCGTCGATGCCATTGCCCGGGATCTCCCCGGGATTGCGCCACATCTGCGCCGACAGGTCGTTGTGGGTGTAGCGGATCCCCGAATCGATCACCGCCACCACGACATTGGTGGAACCGGTCGTGATGTCCCACGCACGCACCGCGTCGACGTCCGCACCGGCCACCCCGGCGTTCTGTCCCGTATTCCGCAAACCCCACAGGGTTCCGTCCGTGAACCCCGTGTCCGTCGGAAGAACCGTCGCCTGCACCACGTAATCCGGCTCGACGTAGACGAATCGCCCCGTCTTCTGCAACGCCTTGATCCGGTCCAGCATCACCTCACCCCGGCGCTCCGCTTCCTCCCGGTCCGCCACCGCTCCCGGTCGTTCACCCGTCACATCCAGCACCACGCTGTCCTGGACCAACGCAAACTCGTCCAGCACTCCCAGCTCATTCCGCTCCAACGCCTCCCGACGTTCCGTCGGTCCCGCCTCCGGACTGAACCGCGCCAGGATCCGCGTGGGATGCGCCTTGTGCCCGTTCACCATCACGTAATGGGTCCGGTAATCCACCGGGTCCGAGGGCGGGACCTTCCGGGGACCCAACACCGTCCCCGCGGTTGCCGTTCCCGCCGTCGGACCGGGCGTCACCGCCAAACCCGATGCCCCGGCCACCGCGGTGATGGCACCTGAAGTTGCGCCTCCGACAATACCGGTGGCCGCGGGTGAAACCGGCGGGGCCGACGTCGCATTGAGCGACGCTTCAGACCGGGGGATTCCAACAGGGCCAGATTCATCCGGCGGAAACGCCATCCGCGAACCGACGGTTGCGCCGATGAGGAGGAGGATCAGGAAGAGACCTATCTTGCGACTGCTGCTGGAAGGTTTCATGGGTGTCGGTGGTTCCTCAGTGATCAGCGACCACCCAGAAATGGAATCCAAGCCCAAACTGGGCCCCTCCGACCGTCCAATGCACGCTGGCTCCGACCCGCTGAGCCGCCGGCTTGCCGTCAGGGAGGCGTTGGGTGGACCGTCGGTTCATGACGCGGATCAGATGGAACTTCATGGGCTGGATGCTGGGCCTTTGGATCGGGACAGGAGTGGGCCAGGGGGAAAGTGCGGATTTCGATTTCGCCCGGATGCCCGCCGGAACCGGGGTGGCCGGATGGATGCCCACCCATGACGTGGGGGCGCTGAAGACTGGGGATCGTGGGTTGACCCTTCCCATCACCGGAGCCGATCCCTTCATCACCAGCCCGGTCCTCGCCCTGGGAACGGTGGATGCCGCGCTGGTCGAGATGCGGGTGTGGTCGGCCGCCGGCGGATTCGGTCAGCTCTTCTGGTATCAGGACGGCGCCAGCGAGGAGGCTTCGACCTGGTTCACCCTCCGGACAAATGCCTGGTCCGATGTCTGCCTCGTCATCCCCGCCCGTGGAGACGGCTGGCGTCTTCGATATGATCCACCGGGCACGACAGGCGAACATGAGGTCGCGTGGATCCGGGTGCGGGATTGGACACCCTCCGCCGGGATCCGGGTCGAGGCCCAGCGGGATACCCTGACGATCCGCGGGAAGGTGCCGGCGGATGGCGCCCTGGTGGAGTTGCGACCCCATCAGGAGTTGTCAGAGGCGGCCACGGCGCCCGTCGTCCATCGGTGGACGAACAGGACCCAGGGCGAATGGGTCCTGCCACGGCGGGTGTTGCGGGATGGAATGGAGGTCGATCGGTTGGCCCACGGATTCGTGGTCATGGAATCCAACGGCGCCGACGGCTTACGACCACGGGGACCGATCCGGTGGGTCGAGGAGTTTTCCGGGGTGGCACGGTTGTCGACCCCGCCAGTGGTGGCGCAGGGCAAGAAGGGGTTGCAGGTGCAGATGGTCGACGATGCACTGGAGTTGGGGATCCATCACGCGGCGTTGAACGTGAACCTGCCGGCGTTGATGCAGCCGGGCGACGGCGGAGAGGCCTACGAATGGCGGATGGACGGTCGGACCTATCGGTTCCACCGGCCGACCGTCGATGCCATCCCGGTGAAGGAACTGTCGGATCGCGGCGTGGTGGTGTCGCTGATCCTGTTGGCCTACGCCTCCGGCCAGGCCGAACGGGACCGGATCTGGCTGCATCCGGGGTATGATCGGCGGGCGCCGAACCGGTTGGGCGCCTTCAATCTCAAGTCCGAGGAGGGAGCCGGTTGGTATCGGGCCGCCCTGGAGTTCCTCGCACACCGCTTCTCCCAGCCGGATGCCCGACACGGCCGCGCCAGCCATTTCATCGTGGGCAACGAAGTCACCGCCCACTGGCACTGGGCCAACATGGGCGAGGTACCCCGGGAGGTCTTCATCCGCGACTACGAACGGATGGTCCGGGTGGCTCATGCCGCCGTGGGTGGGGTGACCGACGCCATCCGCGTTTACCTGTCGTTCGATCACCACTGGAACGTGGTGTACGGGGATGCACCGCTGCGGTCGATTGCCGGACGCCGTCTGCTCGATGGATTCGCACGCGAAGCGTCATTGGGCGGCAATTACGGTTGGCACCTGGCTTACCATCCGTATCCGGAAAACCTGTTCAATCCGCGTACCTGGGACGATCAGACCGCGACCCGGAGCCCTGAAACGTTGCGGATCACCTTCAGGAACCTGGAGGTGTTGATGGATTATCTGAATCGACCGGAACTGGTGTGGAAAGGCGGGGCCCGGCGGGTGTTGTTGTCCGAACAGGGATTCCACTCGGACGGCACCGTTGCAGGCGAGGCGTTGCAGGCTGCGGGTTACGCCTATGCCTGGAAAAAGGTGGCCGCCCTGCAAGGCGTCGATGCCTTCATCCTGCACCGTCATGTGGATCACGGTCAGGAAGGCGGCCTCAACCTCGGTCTGTGGCGACGCAAGGCGGGGTCGATTTCCCAGCCGGATTCGAAAAAGCCTTCCTGGGAGGTGTTCCAGGCCGCCGGAACGGATCTGGAGGAAGCCCGCTTCCGCTTCGCACTGCCCCTCATCGGGATTGGCGATTGGTCGGAGATCAAATGAAAGGGAGGTCGTCGGATGCACCGGTTTCCGTTCCACGCCCCGCACAGGAATTTGTCGGGTTGATCCCGGGAAATCTGTAGCCTCGTGCCGTGGGCGCGCGACGTCGCAACAAGTATCGATTGCCGGGCCGGGGGCGAGGGAAACAGGACCTGGCGTGGATGGGATGGCTGTTGGTGCTGGCGGTCTGCGTGATGGTGGGGTGGCTGGGTTGGGGTTGGTGGAACCGGCAGAGCAGCAAGCCGACTCCCACTCCCACTCCCAACCGTATCCAATCCGCCCAACGATCCCTCCGCACGCTACCCCCATTGACGCCGCCGTCCGTCGATCCCACGACCGACACCCCGGTCACCCCTCCGGTTCAGGTCTCCACCCAGGCCTTGAAGTGGATTCCGCCCGTCACCCCACCCGCAATCCCGGAGACCGTTCCAACCAATACGGTTTCGGCTGGCGATGACCCCGCGATTCCCTGGTCCCCGCGTGAGGCCACCACCGTTCTCGAAGCCCAGGTCGCCCTCGCCTCCCATGGCATCAACGCCGGACCCATCGATGGCGTCGCCGGATCCCAGACCGCCGCCGCCCTGCGCGCCTTCCAGTTGCAGCAGGGCCTCGAAGGCACCGGAATCCTCGATCGCGACACCCAACGGGCGTTGATCCTCCGATCCGATCCCATGAGCCGCATCACCGTCCATGGCTCGGATCTCGCCCGGATCGGTCGCGTCCCCAGGACCTGGCTCGGAAAATCCCAGGCCACGGAACTGGGCTATGAATCCGCCCTTGAAATGGTCGCTGAACAGTGTCGATCCCACCCGAACCTCGTCCGGAAACTCAATCCGGGCGTCGATTGGGATCGCATCTCACCCGGCCAGTCAGTCGCCGTTCCATCGCCACGCTGGCCTCCGGCACGTCGGGCCGCCCGCATGCGCGTCAGTCTCGCCGGACGTTACCTCAGGGCCTTCGACGATCGCGGCCGACTACTCTGCCACTTCCCTTGCAGCATCGGAAAGATCGCCTCCAAACGGCCCGTCGGTGATCTCCATGTCGTCGTGGCCGTCAAGGAACCCAACTACACCTTCGATCCCAAGACCTTCCCGGAATCCGCCGAGGCACGATCCCTCGGACGCCGCCTCGTCCTCCCGCCCGGACCCAACAACCCCGTTGGACTCGCCTGGATCGGCCTGGATCGCCCCGGATTCGGCATCCATGGCACTCCTGCACCGGAACAGGTTGGACGGACCGAAAGCCACGGCTGCTTCCGCCTCGCCAACTGGAACGCCGAATACCTCCGCCAGATGGTCTGGGTCGGCATGCCCGTCTCGGTTGAGCCCTGATCCCCCCGGGAACGGGATGATCCCGCATCTCGATCCCCATCCCGAACCGGCGGGTCTCCACCACAGAGTTCACAGAGGACACAGAGTGTTCCCCAGGGACAGGCTCCCAGGACGGCACCCGTACTCGTACTCGCACTCGAAACCGATGGGGACAGGCTCCACCCGACCCCGGCCCGGCCGATACCCCCCCTCGGTCGTGACGACGGATTGATTGGGGACAGGCTCCATTGGTTCCGGCTCCACCAGTTTCATGT